>CAMTUN010000007.1:0-65533 GCA_947084915.1 uncultured beta proteobacterium
ACTCTTGCTCAACCTCTTCGAGGTCAATATGTTTGAGAAAATCCAATTGGATAAGCTTGTTTTCGATGCCGTATCGCACTTTCCGGATGACCCCGCCGATAACCAGATGATTTTGTTATGAAATCAACCGGACAGATGTGAGAGCAGAACATGACGCTGCGCTCCTGCTCCGTCATTCCCGCGAAGGCGGGAATCCAGTGCATTTGCACAAAGACCCTGGGTCCCCGCTTTCGCGGGGACGACGCATGATCTGATGTCTGACCGCCATTTCGCCTTCTGGCCGAAAGGCCAGCCGCGCACGATGAGCATCCCGGCGACTTCCGTGTTCTACAACGCGGAAGTCTCGGCGGCACGCTATCCGGACAAGCCCTACCTGATCTTCTACGACACGCCGGTCAGCTTCGCCGAATTCCGCCTTGAAGCCGAGCGCTTCGCCGGCTGGCTGCAGCGCGAGTGCGGCGTGAAGAAGGGCGACCGCGTGCTGATCTTCATGCAGAACTGCCCGCAGTACGTCATCGGCTACTACGGCATCCTGCGCGCCGACGCCGTGGTGGTGCCGGTGAATCCGATGAACCTCACCCACGAGCTGCGCCACTATGTGAAGGACAGCGGCGCCACGGTGGCCGTCGTCGCGCAGGAACTCTACGCGCAGATGCAGCCGCTGCTGGCGGAGGGTCTCGAGCACATCGTCGTCGCCGCCTATTCGGATTACCTCAAGCGGCCGACCGACCTCAAGGTGCCGGAGTTGATCGCCGCACCGCGCCAGGCCATCAACGATGCCGGCGTTTCGCTATGGTGCGACATTCTCGCGCGCGACCTGCGCCCCGGCCCGATGACGGCCGGCCCGGACGATCTTTGCGTGATGCCATACACCTCCGGCACGACAGGCCAGCCCAAGGGCTGCATGCACAGCCACCGCACGGTGATGCACACCCTGGTGGCGGGCGAATACTGGTTCTCCATGAAGCCGGACACGGTGCGCCTCGCCGTGCTGCCGTTCTTCCACGTCACCGGCATGCAGGGCAGCATGAGCGGGCCGATGTTCACCGGCGCCACGCTGGTGCTGCTGCCGCGCTGGGACCGCGAGGCCGCTGCGCAGCTGATCCAGCGCTACAGGATCGGCGCGTGGACCGCCATCCCGACCATGGTGGTCGACTTCCTTGCCAATCCGCGCATTGGCGAGTACGACCTGTCCAGCATCAAGCGCCTGAGCGGCGGCGGTGCGGCGATGCCGGAAGCGGTCGCGCAGAAACTGCTCGACATGGGCATCACCTTTGTCGAGGGCTACGGACTCTCCGAGACCATCGCGCCGACGCACGTCAATCCGCCCGACCGCGCCAAGAAGCAGTGCCTCGGCATTCCCATCTACGATGTGGATAGCCGTGTCGTGGACGCTGACTTTCGCGAATTGCCGCCGGGCGAGGCGGGCGAGATCGTCACTTGCGGGCCGCAGGTCTTCCTCGGCTACTGGAATGCTCCGCAGGCGACCGAGGCAGCCTTCGTCGAGATCGACGGCAAGCGTTTTCTGCGTACCGGCGACATCGCCCAGGTGGACGAGGACGGCTATTTCTTCATGGTGGACCGCCTCAAGCGCATGATCAACGCCGCCGGCTACAAGGTGTGGCCGGCCGAGGTTGAATCGCTCATGTACCGGCACCCGGCCATTCAGGAGGCTTGCGTCATCGGCGCGAAGGATGCCCGTCGCGGCGAGACGGTGAAGGCCATCGTGGTGATCAAGCACGCACAGCGCGGCACGCTGAGCGAACAGGACATCATCGACTGGGCGCACGCCAGCATGGCCGCCTACAAGGCGCCGCGCATCGTCGAATTTGTCGATGCCCTGCCCAAGTCGGCCATCGGCAAGATCATGTGGCGCGCGCTGCAGGAGAAGGAGCAGGAGCAGGGGAAAGCATAGCCCCCCTTTGAAAAAGGGGGGTTGGGGGGATTTGATCCCTCCGCAACAAATCCTTACACATGCTTACGCTGCCGAAATAGTTTCCAGCGCCCGGCTGGCTAAGCTGTCTCCGACATCACTGCAAGGAGACGGCCATGCAAGCGCACAACGTCAAAGCCAATCTGGTCCGGGCTTCCATCGCGTTTCTCGTCGGCGAAGCCGGCCGCTCCTCCCGTTATGGTCTGCGCTCGCGCACCTTCCTGCTGCTGGCCGAAGGCAGCAGCGGCCCGGTCACGCGGCGCGAACTGGGCGCCAACGAAACGGTGGAAGTACGCGATCACGCCACCCGCAGCATCCAGCGGGTGAAGGCCACCGAAGTGTCGCTTTACCGCCACAGCATCATCTTCTCCGGGCGGACCTGGCGGATCATGAACATCGTTGGCTGAAACCGTGCTTGAACCCGACCTGACGATTACTACATGAAGATGTGAACGGCATATGGTGGCAAAACACCATCATGGCTCCGTTGAGCCGGCCTCTACTTCGGAACCCACTGGCCTGCGTTACATGTTCACCAGGAAATATGGTTTGCGATGGCTACCAATCGAACGACGGCAACTTCAGGCCGCGCAGGTATATATCTAGTGCACCTTTGACGTAGTACTCCAGGCTGGGGCCACCTTCTTCGTCAGGGGTATCCCCGAGGGTTAGTGCGACTATGACTTCGCGAACCAAGGCGACGTAGGCCAGTACTGCCACCCGGACGTCGATGTCCGCGATCGTTCCAGCATCCAGCAGTTCCTGAACCCCGATAGCAACATAGTCGATCAGGCCTTTCCAGTGGTTCGCGAAGAACTTATCGCGTGCCGCGTCGCCGTCGATTAGCGTGCGAAGCTCAATCCGGACTGAATCCGGATCAGCAACCCTATTTCGGACGAACACGACCGTCATTCGGTAGAGGACATTCGCGAAGTCCGTTGGTCCCGACAGTACGGCTTCGACGTAATCGTCGCGTGCGCATGCCGTCGCATCGATCACTTCATCATACAGCGCCTCCTTGGACCGGAAGTGCTGATACAGGACGGCTGGACTGACTTGGCATTCGTCGGCTATTTCGTTGACCGAGACGCCGTGCATTCCTTTCCGCGCGAACAGTCCCTTGGAGCGTTTGAGAATCAGCGCGCGCCGTTGGTCTGCCTTGAGTCGTGCCTTCAAGGTAGCACCCTTCTGCTTGTGCAGCCGATCCGACAGCCGGTTGAGACGGTGAATCGGTCCCCGACGCAGCGGGAGTGCCGCCATCCATCGACTTGCATTTGATCAAGAGACTCAACAAATAAGGGATATCCGTAATCCATGATTGAAACGGTTCTAAAGTTCGCCGTTTTCCAGCATGCGCGTCAGTGTTGAAATATCGACCCCGTAGTTCTTCGGCGGCTCTGGCAGTTGTGTTGATGGCGTCTTCGGCGAGGGCTTCGGCGTGACCCGCGCCATCTCGAACATCCTGACGCCTGCCATGCCAATATGCCCAGCTTCCAGATCGTCATCGCCCCTCCAGTCCAGTATCGCCCTGAGCGCATCCGCCTTGCTCTTCTTCTCGAACTTCGGCCGGCTGTTGTTCCTTTTGTGGGCGCCTTCCGCAAAGAGAATCTTGGCGCGCAGCGCCTCGAAGCTGTAGCCCCTACCCAGGCGGTTCATCACCCGGATCAGGTTGTTCAGGCTCTCCGTGTAGGCATTGGTGATTGGGTGGTTGAAATACTCCAGAATCCAAGGATTCCAGTTGCCCCAGGCGCGAATCAGGTCATGGAAGGCCGGCTCGATCTCCGGCGGGATTTGGCTCTTCCATTGCAGAAACCTGCCTTGGGCTTCGTCGGGTGACCCCGCATCGTAGATGCCGAAGAAATTCTCTTTCAGCCGGTATGCCAGGCAGAGTTCCGGGTAGTTCTTGGTCCAGCCCGACAGTAACAGGCTGTCTTCGTCGGTCAGATCGCGCTCACGCTTGAGCAGCACCCAACGGTCATGCATGAGGCCGCGCTTCTGCTTGAGCGTCAGGCGCTCGCGCAGCCCCTTCCTGACGCGCTCCATGGCCTCGTTTGCCATCCTGACGACGTGGAACTTATCCACGATCACCTTGGCATCGGGGATCACGGCATGACAGGCATCCCGGTAAGGTTGCCACATATCCATCGCCACGTACTGGATGCGGTCCTTGCCGTCGAGGTTGTGCAGATACCGGACTACCGTATCCTTGTTCCGGTTGTGGAGCATGTCCACGATGGTGTTATTGACGATGTTCGCAATGACACAGCGGGGCCGGATCAGGTGAATTTCGTCGATACCCATCCACTTCGGCGTCTCGAAGCGAACAGTTTGCTCTAGCTCGGCCACGTAGTCCTTGAAGATCAGGCGGACGGTGCCTTCGACGCACCCCACCTCATCGGCGATCTTGGCGAAGGTGTTCTTAACCGCCTGCTTGCCAATCCAGGCCACCAGGCGGTTAGTCATCAGCCGCTTCTCGTTGATCTCGGGCAGAGTTTCATAGAAGGTCTTGCCGCATGACTTGCACCGGTAGCGGCGCGTATCGATGTAGATGCCCACGCGCTTGCCGTGCATAGGGAGGTCTTTGACCATCTGCTCACGCCGGCCGAACCCTTCCAGCTTGTCATGCTGGCAATGCGGGCAGACTGTTGACTCCTGCTTGGCTACTGCGTCGATATGGTAGTCGTGATCGTTCTGCTGGAACGCCGTAACCGTGTAGGCCGGCAGGTTCAGGATATTCGTGGGCACGGTGGCTACATTGAGTAGCCCGAACTTCGCGGCTTGTTGTTTCCGCATATACAGGGTGCCGCATGGCATTTGCTGCAAACGGCCTCTTCATCGTGATCCTCGTAGGTGTAACCACGCCGCTGCTCAAACTGGCGATACCGGTCGGCAACCGCAGGATCGGATAAATCTCCATCAACCTGATTGTTATCATCAAGCCCATCCAGACCTTTCATGGTGAGGATGTTCTTGCCCCATGCATTCCGCTCCAGGCGCTCGCCCTTTAATTTGGACAGGTAGGCGTCAAGGATGCCGTGATTCGGCGTCCTGATCTCTTCACTGAGCGCCGCCAGGTAGTCGTCCTTGTTCGTATCCTCCCAAGCAATTGAGAACCCGGCACGATAGGCCAGTTCAAGATGAACAAGCAACATGGTTCGTCCGTTGCCGTCAAGGAATGGGTGGCCGTAAGCGAACAAGCCCATGATTTCACCTGGCCTCGTGTTCATCACCTCTTTGATCTGCCCAAGGCGTAGCCCCTCGTCTACCGCTCGCTTGGCATCTTGTGGGTGAGAGAAGAGGATGCCGGCCTTGGATACCAAAGCATTCGGCATCGTGATCGAGCGATCCTGCCCAGCCCACGCATAGAACTCGGAGAACAGAATCTGATGCACCGCGAGAAAATCTTCATAGGCGATCACGCTTTTGCTCGACAAATACCGAATCGCATTCGGCAACTGACGAGTAAAAACCTCATGCTCAACCCGTTTGATGATCCTGGAATCCTTCTCCCGATACCTGTTGCGCAGGTATCCCTCCGTCTCAAAATCGCCAAACGGGTCGAACATTCAATTTTTCCCGCAGGTAATTGATGTGGAGCGGTACGACGTGTTCACTGGCGACCACTCCGGCACGCTCCAAGGCGAGCAGAAGCAGTTCAACCTGATCCATTTTCACCTCGTCGTCAGCCAGTCGCGTGATGACTTCGGCTATGGCGTCGTCGGCTGTTTCGGCGTAGCAAACGCCATGCTGGCGCGCGAGGTCGATGATGTATTGCTCAAGTCCTGAGGTAGGAACGACCGTCCCGGACATAGGCATGTCCAGTTGATTTACGGCACCCATCACATACCTCGCTATCAATCATGGATCACGGGTTTATTATACCGTGACGCCCAGCCAGAGTCAATCACGAAATACGTTTTCACAGGCGGCAGACATGCCCGCCTGGAAGGGGCAAATCAATCATGGATTACGGATACCCCAAATAAGCGGATGTTCATTTTCTATCTACACGCAAGCCCAACACGGCTGACCTGATAAGACCAGATACAGCGGTAACGTCTATATTACTTTGGCAATATAACGAATTATATGCCAAGCCAAGTTAATCGTTTTCGCCGGTTGACAACGAAAAGCAACAGACTTAAACTAAGTGAACGTTTATTTATAAAATATCTGCTGGCGCTGGCGCTGGAGCTAGAGTTGGATTCTACGCCTTCCGATTCCCTGGGCAGATCAAGTCGCCCACTATCACGCCAAGGAGAAGTTAAATGGATGCATTCGTAGGAACGAAGACTCACACTATGTCCCTTGAGGACGCCATCCGGAGCCGCCGGTCAGTGCACTACTTCCGGCCCGGCGCCGGGATCGAAGACGCCCAGTGGCAGCGCCTGTTCGAACTCACTGCTTTGAGTCCATCCTCATTTAACTTCCAACCGTGGGAATTCGTGATCGTCGACGATCAGCGCCGTAAGGAGGAACTCCTGCCGCTGTGCTGGGGGCAAAAACAAATTGTCGATTGCGCGGCCGTGGTGGCTGTCTTGGGCGACAAGAATCCCCATCGGCGGGACAAGCAAGTCCTTCAGCAGTTTCAGGACAACGGCTACATCGATGAAGCGACCAAGCAGGCCTACATGGGCGCTGTCGATGTCGTGTACCCGGACGAGGCCAGAAAGATTGAACACGCAGTCGGCGGAGCTTCGCTTGCCGCCATGACCTTAATGCTGGCCGCCCATGCCGAAGGGCTCGCGACACTGCCGATGATCGGCTTCGATCCGGACGGTGTTCGGAAGTTTCTCGGGGTTCCGCCGGACTACATCATCACCATGCTGATAGCGTTAGGAATGTCCGCGAATCGGGATCTGCCGAGACAGCAACGACGCCCTTTGGACGACTTCATCCACCGGGACCGCTTCGGCGAAAGGCGGTCGCCAGCCTCGGTTCGACAGCCGATGGCGAAAGGCAGGTAACGCCATGACAGGCGGAGGAAGACATTCCGAGGGGAAGGAAACGCGCGGGCCCAAAGGCCGCGACCTGCTGTTCAATAGTGTCACACACTCATGGCCATGAAGATCTCGATTCTCGGTACAGGAAAGATGGGCGGAGCGCTCGGGCGCCGACTTGCGCAGTCTGGCTACAGCGTCATATTCGGATCGCGCGCGCCGTCGGAAGCCGGGACTCGGTTCTCGGGCTTTCCGAACGTGGCGGTACGGACTTACTCAGACGCAGTCCGGTCTTCGGATGTCATCGTTGCCGCCGTACCGTGGGCCGCGACGCTCCCTTTGCTGAGCCCCCATTCGGCAGCCCTGTCCGGAAAGGTCGTCATCGACCTGACCAACCCGCTGGCGCCTGACATCTCCCACCTTACGGTGGGCGGCACAACGTCGGCCGCTGAGCTGATTGCGGAGGCGATTCCAGGCGCCCATGTGGTCAAGGCATTCAACATGATCACGGCCGATAACTTCCCGGATCCATACTTCAGCGGCGAGCCGGCCCAAGTTTTCCACTGTGGCGACCACGAGGACGCCCGGGACACTGCCCGAGCCGTGATCGAGGCAACCGGCTACAGGCCGATGGATTGTGGTGCGCTTAGCAATGCCAGATATCTGGAAGCCATGGCAATGCTGTGGCTCCAGATAGCGTTCTGGGAAGACCGTGGCAGTAATTGGGCCTTCAAGATAGCCGACCGGGGTGGCGCGTCGTAGAGCAGCACGGGAACGCCGTATGGTCGACAGGATGCGCTCGTCGTCCGGACGGCATCGCAGGGCAAATGTAATACCCACTTAGACTGAAAGGAGGGCTTGCCGTACGGGGCAGTCTTGGTGTCGTCGCTTCGACGACGGTACTTCGGCTCGACACCGTCTGGCGCCTTCAGCCACTTCCGGATCGTCTTTCTCGTCAGCCCCGTCCTGCGATCAATCTCCGAGATCGACAGCCCATCCCGAAGGTGCAACCGTCGCACCTTGCCTAGCATACTCGTGATGATCATCTCCTTTGTTTCCCCGTCCGCTCTATGGAGCGGCGGACGTCAATCACTTTGGGCAATTTCCAGCGCGCAGAACCCGCTAATACTGGCTGGTTTCCAGTGCGCATCAACAGGTCCCCGGATCGATAATAAGCCGAGTTAATTGCATTTATCGAGGACCCAGATGACTACCGAATCGAATTGATCCAGTCGTCAAACTAGAGCTTGCTGACGTTCATCTCAAGGGCACACACAATGGGGGGAGGGGTGGAGCTTCGTCACCTGAGATACTTCATCGCTGTTGCCGAAGAACTACATTTCGCCCGTGCAGCCGAGCGTCTGCACATTGAGCAGTCGCCACTGTCGCGCGCAATCAAAGGCTGAAACTACCTGAGCCGGAACACCACCGGCAAAATGACCTCTCGTTCGCCGGCCTCCGGCAGGCTGCCCATGGCGAAGGCGGCCTTGACCGCCGCATCGTCGAGCAGCTTGTGGCCGCTGCCGGCCGCAAGCTGCGCATCCAGCACGCGGCCCGCCTTGTCCAGCGTCAGCAGCAAGCGCACTTCGCCCTCGATGCCGCGCGCCACTGCTTCGGGTGGATAGAACAGCACTTCCGACAGCTTGCGCCGGGCGGCTTCCTCCGGGCTGCGCGGCGTGCGAATACTGTTTTTCCCCTCAATCGGCTTCGGCACCGCCTGAACGACCTTCGCCGATTCCGTCTCGGCCAGCGTGTCCTTCAGCAACGCCTCTCTGGGCAGCACCGTGGCGGGCGGCAGCAGGCGCGCAAAGATCGCCGCCGTGCTGCGGGGGCTGACTTTCCCGCCCAGCAGAAGCGCGATCGCATCCGAGCCGAGCAGGGCAAGGTGCAGAACGAAGGATGCCGCCAGGGCGAGCAGAAAGCGGCGCGAATACAAGGTTTCCAAATCCGGATCAAGACCTCGAAAGCCATATTTTGCTATAAACCCAGATTGTCCATTAGCCAGAATGCAAGCCTGGGATGACCGGCGGAGCCGAAGCGTTGGCCCAGAGACCGGAGAACCAGGCCCGTTTGCGACGGGGCACGGACAGCATCAGGCGGTTCTGGCTGGCGTCCTGGTGCCACGAGCCGCCAACGGCCAGCATCAGGCCATGAAGGGTGGAAAGCGTATGCTGGATTCTGGAACGCAAGACGGCCTGACGAAACAGGCTCATCAAGTTGTAGGCGAGCATGGCAAAGCCCAAGGCCGCTTCCGTGGCCCAGAAGTCCCGCATGTTGAATGCGTCCAGACCGAAATCCGCCTTCAGTTCCTTGATCCGGTTCTCACAATCCGCCCTTCCCCGGTAGGTGCGCCAGACCTCGACCATCGGCAGGTCGAGCGTGGTCACAAAGGCGCCATAGCGCCAGCCCTGGATGTCCGGGTCGTCCGCAAACAGCGACAGCGTCTTGCCGGGAGCCGTTTTGCGCTTGACCGACTGGCGCACGACGATCAGGCGTCGCCCGGTTTGCCAGCCATGGGCCTGATAACGCAGTTCGGTCAGTTCCAGCCCCGGCTCCACCGCCCACCAGCCGGTGGCCTGATAGATCGTCCGTTGCAGCGGCTGCGTCAGCCGGGCGGCGATGATGTAGGGAATCCGCTTGCCCTCGAGGGCCGCCAGAATGGTCTCATCGAAGAAGCCGCTGTCGGCGCGCAACAGGCCGACCGCCTTGTCGCCCAGGTTGTGCAGGGTCGATTCGAGAAATTGCAGGACGTTGTTGGCGCTGTGCGCATTGCCGGGACGCAGCCAGAAGTTGGCCACCATCCGCGCTTCCGCAACAAAGGCCAGCAGCGGGTGATGGCTGGCGCGTCCGTGCCGGTTGGGGTTGTAGCCACGCGCAGCACCTTCCTGCTCGCCGTTGCGGGTGACAACCGTGGAATCCACGTCCAGCGTCACCTGCTTGAGTGCGCTGATCTTGCCGAAGAACCAGCGATAGACCTCGGCCTGCACCCGTTCGTTGGTCAGCATGTCGAAGCGACCGAACAAGCGCATGATGGCCTTGTGCCCGGCCGCCCTCGTCCAGCCAAACAGGCGCACCAGCGTGCCGTCCATGCGCACCGTTTCGGCATGCGCGAACCGACAGGCGCCGCACCAGATCGAGACGATGAACTGCTCGATCAGTTGCAGCGGCGCATAGCCCCGGTTCGACTTCGGCTCGGGCAATCCCCAACCCGCTGCCGCTTCCCGGAACCCCATGCTGTCAAGCATCTGCCTGAACAGGGCCAAGCCGCCCCAGGCCGTGACCTCCCGGTGGCTGAAACTGACCGAAAACCCTTCCCCCTGTAGCACCGAGCCCGCCATGACCACCCCCTATCTCACTGATCCACAATGACTTCTTCTAATGGTATCCATTAGAACCCGCATTGCCCCGCAACGGCTCACAGCTTGCCTCAAATTCACGAAAATTGGCTAATGGACAATCTGGGATAAATGAACCATGAGAGCCCCGTTATACCTGCGCTGCCTTCTCCTGATAGCCGTTTCCGCCTGCCTGATGCTGCGTCCTGTCTGGGCGGCGGCGCCTGCGACCACACCCACACCGCTCGAGTTCGGCGTCGCCGTCGAGGCGGGCAACACTATCGCCGTGCAGAAATGGCTGGAGGCGGGACTGCCGCCCGATTTCGTCGGCGACCGCTTTGGCAGCGGCCTGATGATCGGCGCATGGATCGGCAACCTGGAAATCATGGGCCTCTTCCACGCGCGCGGCGCCGACGTGAACTTCATGAACCGCTACGGCGAGCGCGCGCTGCAGCTCGCCGCCTGGCGCGGACATATCGATGCCGTGCGCTGGCTGCTGGAACGCGGCGCCGAGGTGAATCGCAACGACAAGCAATGGGGCGCGCTGCATTACGCCGCCTTCGCCGGCCACGATGAGATTGCCCGCCTGCTGATGGAGAAGGGCGCCGACATCAATGCCCGCACGCCGAACGATTCGACCGCGCTGATGATGACCGCCCGCGAGGGCCAGGAAAGCCTGGCCCGCCTGCTCATGGAAGCCGGCGCCGATCCCAAGCTGGAGAACGAGTGGGGCGAGAGCGCACTGACCTGGGCCATGCGTCACAAGAACTTTCGCATCGCCAAGATGGTTTCCAATTCGGAGGAATTCGCCAAGGCCGTCAAGGCGCCGCCGGGAACCTACGGCGAGCCCGTGAAGTCCGTCGCCGCGCCACTGGAGATCAACGACATTCTCGAGAAAATGCGCCAGGCGCAAGCAGAGGGCAAGCCGACCGATGCGCTGCGCAAGGCGCTCTTCGCCAGTATCGCCCTGCACCGGCATGACAGCGAAGTCTCGACCATCAAGACCCAGCGCGGCAAGAAAGGCAAGCCGGAAGTGCTGGTGATCACCGCCAAGCGCAACGAGGCCGGACGCGAACGCGCCGAACTGCTCTACGAAGCCGTCCGTGCCGGCGCCGCCGTCACCACCCCCGCCGAAGTGGCCGGCAGCTCTGATGGTCCTTCGGATATCAGCAACATCCTCGAACGCATGCAAAACGAGAAAGGCAAGAAGCACTCCGCCGCCGAACTGCGCAAGGCGCTGCACGAGGCCGTCGCCAAGTTCAAGCAGGCCGCCCAGCTCCCCCAAGGCCCCCCGCCTGCCCCAACCGAACCCACCGCAAAATAAACCCGAATCTCCGGAAACCCGCACCCCTATTGGGTTTCAGGCATGTTTCGGGTCGATTGGCAGCGCATTGAGGGGCGTCTGCCCGTCAAATATTGAAAAATTTCAGGTAAAATAAGAACTTGTGGGCATTCTGCAGGCCCGGACCGGGCCAGGCCAGAATTCACACTGGAAACAGAGTAGGGATACCCGGATGCACACATTAATCCTGCAATATCTGAAAACCAACGGTGAGGGGCTTGACCTGGAAATCGCCAAGGCGCTGCATTTGCCGGTGACACAGGTGAAGACTCAGATATCGCAACTTTCCTCTGCGGGAGAAGTGATCTGCTGCAAGGTGACGCGCTACGTCGACGGCAAGAAGATCGAGGGCATCAGCTGCCGGCTGTCCGGTAACGTGCCAACGCCTGCGCGCGGACCGAAACCCGGCGCGAAGCGAGAAGCTAGCGCAGAGAAAAAAGTGGCGTAAGGCAATTCCTGCCCGGGCGATCCCCGGATGCAGGCAGGCAGTCCCGTCTTAAGCTGCAAATAACTTCCCGCCGTTTTCCCCAAGTAGCGCGCACGTCGCGCATACCGCTGGGCGTCCATGCGCCCAGTCATTCCCGCGCTCTTCAGGGCCGGCGAAGCCGCCCTGAAGAAATACTCCTGGGGTGCAAATGCGGAAATCCAGCAGTGCTCAAGTCAGCATCACCGCCACAATCCCTGTCACGAATATCCCGTCGAAGCTGCCGGCGCCGCCGATCGACGCCACCGGCTCGCCGAGCTTCCTGATGTCCTTCATGCGCAGCAGATCGGCGCCGATCAGCACTCCCAGCGTGCCGCCGATGTAGGCCAGCGCCGGCGCGCCCTCCGGGTCGAGCGTCAGCGCAACCAGCGCCGCCGCGACCGGCGCGATCAGGATCGGCATGGCGATGCCTACGCGCGGCACGGAAAAACTGATGCCGTAGGCCACCATCGACACTGCCGCGACAGCGGCGATCACATGCAGGAAAGACGGCTGGCTGAAGTTGAACAGATATAGCGAAAAGGCCAGCGGCACCACGCATCCGCCCACATTCACCGCGATGATCGTCTTGCCCGGGATCACTGTGATGCGCTTCAACAGCATGCGCGGCAGTTCGTGCAGGCGCTTCTCCTGTTCGACGGGATCGGTGCCGACGGTGAACAGCGGCAGGTTGATCATGCTGCCCAGCAGCGTGACGATCAGCAGCAGCGTCGCCGAATCCGCCGACAGCCCGAGCTTGTCGAAGGCGAACTGCAGGATGCCGAGTTGAACGACCGTGACCAGGAAGACGGCCACGATGAAGAGTAGGGCCAGGCGGACTGGGGGCAAGCGGAACTCCTTGTGAAACGATCCTGTCGCTGGATGCTAATAGGTAATGGACCAGGAGGAGGCTCGACCAGGAAAAGTCAGTTCCCGTGACACGGCGGCCTGGCGGTTCGGGACTATCTTCAGCCAGGCACGAATACCGCTGGACTGATATTGAAGAACCTGGCCAGTTTCCCTGCCAGGGTTGCGCTGATCTTGCGCTTGCCGGCGAGGATCGCTGAAAGGTTGCTCTGTGGCACGATCTCCGCCAGATCGCCTTGCTTCAGGCCGCGCAATTCAATCAGGTAGCGCAGAACCTCCTTGGGCTCCGAAGCTTCGATGGCGTAGTGGCTGGTGTCATAGTCCGCCACCAGTTCGCTGACGAGATCAAGAAGCCCTGACAAGGCGTGATCCTCCTGGTCGCCGACCACGTTCAACAGGTAGTTCATCAGCGCAACGGTACGGTCATATTCTCCCTTGCTGCGGATCGGCCGCAAATGGGCGACGCGATCGAAAGCGGCCCAGGTTTTTAGCAGCGCCTTGATGTCGAGAGATGCGGTAGCGGTCGTCATGCCTACACCTTGCCTTTCCTGTAAAGCTTGCACCAGTTGTCGTATTCCCGATGAGTCATTACCCAACGCACGAACATCTTGCCATCCCGGTAGCGAACGACGACAACGACCCGGTAGTTGTTGCCGCCAACGTCGAACACCGTATAGGGCGGAACATAATCCGCACTGCCAAAGCGCTGCCGCAGATCGGCAAAGTCGGCAAAGCGCGAATGCTCGGCAACGGTGTGCCAGTTGCGCAAGGACTGCTCGGCTTCAGGATGCTTGTGCCAGAAGTCACGCAACATCTTCAGCGAAATGATGTGCATGCCCGCATTATATCAAAACGATATACACGCCACAAGCGCCGGCTCATCCGATCAGGAGGACGGGGGCAAGTGGAACTCCTTGGGCAGGCGATCCGGATGGCAGATGATATTCGGATGTGGGCCAAGTAGGGGCTCGCCGGGGAAAGTCAGTCTCTGCGATACGGCGAGGCACAGAGCGGTAAAGCCAGTATCGGCCGGAAGCGGCAGTTCAGTATGTCGAAGGAATTGCGGCCTGCCTAGGTGGGGAGCATACTGAGATCAGATTCAATACAGGAGGCGGCGGGCATGCGCGCCAAGGTGAACTCCATCCATGTGAACGGCTGGTTCGGCGATTACGACAAGCTCTCCACGACGCGGCGCATGCTGCAGGAGGAATTCGGCGTGTCGCTGGATTCGGTTGAAGAGCGGGAGCGGTGGGTGTTCGTCGGCGATTCGCCGAACGATGCGCCGATGTTCGGTTTTTTTCAGAATTCCGTCGGCGTGGCGAATGTGATGGACTTTGCGGATCGGCTGGAGGTGAAGCCGGCGTTCGTGACGCAAGCGCGGGCAGGGGCGGGGTTTGTGGAATTGTGCGAGGTGTTGCTGAAGGGGAGGTGAACCTGCCCTCTCCCCGGCCCTCTCCCGCATGCGGGAGAGGGGAGAGCCTTGCAGTCGTCAGCGTATTGTTCAATATTGCACCTTCCGTTCGACGAAACGGAACTGCACTACGGTGAGCGTGATGACGATCGCCATGAGGATGGCCGATTGCGCCGAGGAGCCGCCCAGATCGGCTGCCTTGACGCCGTCGTAATAGGCCTTGTAGACCAGGATGTTCGTTGCGCCGGCCGGCCCGCCCTGGGTGGTGGCGTCGATCACGCCGAAGGTGTCGAAGAAGGCGTACACGATGTTCACCACCATGAGGAAGAAGGTGGTGGGCGAGAGTAGCGGGAAGATGATGGTCCAGAAGCGCCGCGCCGGTCCGGCGCCGTCGATGGCGGCGGCCTCGATCAGCGAGCGCGGGATCGACTGCAGGCCGGCAAGGAAAAAGAGGAAGTTGTAGCTGATCTGTTTCCAGGTCGAGGCCATCACCACCAGCAGCATGGCCTGGTCGCCCTGCAGCACCCAGTTCCAGTCGACGCCGTTCTTCTTCAGCACATAGGTGACGATGCCGATGGAGGGCGCGAAGAGGAAGGCCCACAGCACGCCGGCCACCGCCGGCGCCACGGCGTAGGGCCAGATGAGCAGGGTCTTGTAGGCGAGCGCGCCCTTCGCCACGCGGTCGACCATCGTCGCCAGCATGAGTGCGATGACGATGCCCGAGCTGGCCACCAGTGCGCTGAAGAGCGCGGTGATCTTGAAGGAGGCGAGGTAGTGCGAGTCGGCAAAGAGCGCGCGGAAGTTTTCCAGGCCGACGAACTGGGTTTTCAGGCCGAAGGCGTCCTGCAGCTGGAAGGAATACCAGACCGCCTGGCCGGCCGGCCAGAAGAAGAAAATGACGGTGACGGCTATCTGCGGCGCGAGCAGCGCATAAGGCAGCCACGCCGAGCGGAAGACGACGCGCTTTTCCATTCCCCGGTGATCCCCCGGGCGGTTCTAACCGAAGCTCGTCGTCCCCGCGGAAGCGGGGACCCAGTCGCATATCTGCGACTTCCTGGATTCCCGCTTGCGACCAAAGGAAGTCCCTGTGGGACGCGGGGAATGACGATGCCTGGCGCCGCCTATGGTTACTCGTAACGCCCTACCCGTGCTGCGGAGACTGACTTTTACTTGTTCGCGGCCTCGAACTTGCGCAGGATCACGTTGCCGCGCTTGACGGCTTCGTCCATTGCCGCCTTGGCGGTCTTCTTGCCCTGCAGGACGGACTCGATCTCCTCTTCGAAGACCTCGCGGCCCTGCACGAAGCCGCCAAAGCGCAGGCCCTTGGAATTGGCCGTCGGCGCCTTGTTGTTCAACTGGCGGATGGCGACGTCGACGCCCGGGTTCTTCTCGTAGTAGCCGGACTTCTTCGTCATCTCATAGGCGGCCAGGGTGATCGGCACATAACCGGTGCTGGTATGCCAGTCCATCTGCACTTCCGGGCGCGACAGGTAGGAGAAGAACTTCGCCACGCCCTTGTAGTCTCCGGCCGGCTTGCCGGAGAGAACCCACAGCGTGGCGCCGCCGATGATGGAATTCTGCGGCGCGCCCGGCATGTCGTCGTGGTAGGGCAGGAAGTGGGCGGAGAAGTCGAACTTGGCGCCCTTGCGGATCTTGCCGATGGCGGAGGAACTGGACGTCAGCATGGCGCAGTCGCCACTGATGAAGCGGTCCTCGCCCTCCTGCCTGCGGCCGGAGTAGGTGAACCAGCCCTGCTTGGCGTAGTAGCCGAGCGTGGCGATATGCTGGATGTGGGCCGGGGTATTCACGCGGAACTCGGTGTCGAGGCCGGCCATGCCGTTTTCCTTGGTGCCAATCGGCAGGTTGTGCCAGGCGCTGAAATTCTCGACGTGCACCCAGGAGGGCCAGCCGGTGGTGTATACGCAGGACTGGCCGGCGGCCTTCAGCTTCTCGGCGGCGACGGTGAATTCCTTCCAGGTCTTTGGCGCATGGTTCGGGTCGAGCCTGGCCTTCTTGAAGGCGTCCTTGTTGATGTAGAAAATGGCGCTCGAGCTGTTGAAAGGCATCGACAGCATGTTGCCCTGGGTGTCGGTGTAGTAGCCGGTCACCGCGGGGAGGTAGTCCTTCGGTTGGCCCGGTTTCCGGGGTGCTTCCTTCGGGGATGCTTGCCAGGACAATCAACTGCGCGCGGTGAAGTATCCCCGTCCGCGGAACCGGCGTCAATTGTCCATGTAGCCGGCATGGCCGCGGCCATCGGGCATAATGCGGTTCGGCTCTTCAGCCCAGTGAGGCCCAGCGCATGACCCCCAGCGCCATCGTCAAGTATTTCGACCAGTACGTCGTCGGCCAGGATGAGGCCAAGAAGATCCTCGCCGTCGCCGTCTATTCCCACTACAAGAAGGTCGCCAAGGCGAAGAGCGACACCGTCGAGATCGCCAAGAGCAACATCCTGCTGGTCGGCTCCACCGGCACCGGCAAGACGCTGCTGTGCGAGACGCTGGCGCGCGCTCTGAAGCTGCCGTTCGTCACGGCGGACGCGACTTCGCTGGCGCAGACGGAGTACGTCAACGAAGAGATCGACGCGATCCTGCAGCGCCTGCTGGAGAAGGCGGACGGCGACGTCGCGCGGGCGCAGTGCGGTATCGTCTTCATCGACGAGGTGGACAAGCTGCGGGCGATCAGCGGCCAGGCGCGCGGCGCCTCGGGCGAGAGCGTGCAGCACGCGCTGCTGAAGATCATGGAAGGCTCGCCGGTGCGCCTGAAGCACGGGCAGTACATCGACACCAGCAACATCCTCTTCATCTGCGGCGGCGCCTTCGTCGGGCTGAACAGCATCCAGGCCAAGACGCACGCCTTCGGCTTCATCTCCGCCACGGGGGGCGACGACCAGCACATCCTCGACCGGCTCAATGCGCGCGTCAAGCCGACCGACCTCTTCGAGTTCGGCCTCGTTCCCGAATTCGCCGGACGCTTGCCCATCGTCGCCAGCTTCCAGGACCTCAACCGGGAGATGCTGGTGCGCATCATGACGGTGCCGCGCAACGCGATCTACCGGCAGTTCCGCGAGATCCTGCAGGACGAGGGCGTCGAGCTGACGATCGCGCCGCTGGTGTTCGAGCAGATCGCCGAACTGGCCATCGAGTACAAGGTGGGGGCGCGCAGCCTGCGGGGGATTTTCGAGGAGATGCTCACGCCGGTGCTCTACGTGGCGCCGGACGACAAGCGCATCGCCAAGGTGACCATCGCCTCGCTCTTCGAGCAGGCGCGCTACGCGGACGCGCAGGGCAAACCGCTTTCCTGAGAAACATCGTCGTCCTTCCTGTAGGAGCCAGCTTGCTGGCGATTTGACGGACGTATCGCCGGCAAGCCGGCTCCTACAGGGAGCAAAGGAGCGGTTTGTGGGCGCTTGAGGCATAATCTGGCTCATCCCGTGAGCCACCGGAGCCTGCACGATGGACCGCACCGAGCGTTTCTACCGCATTGACCAGCTGCTCAACGATAAAAAGATCGTTCCCTTCTCGGTCCTGGTCGAGAAGCTGGAAGTCTCCCGCGCGACGATCAAGCGCGACCTCGAATACATGCGCAACCGCCTCAACGCGCCGATCGTGTGGGACCGCGAGGAGGGCGGCTACCGCTTCGCCGGGCGCGAGGGCGGCGCGGCGCAGTACGAACTGCCCGGCATGTGGTTCTCGGCGCAGGAGGTGCATGCGCTGCTGACCATGCAGCACCTGCTCATGGGCCTCGACACCGGCGGCCTGCTCGGGCCGCACATCGCCCCGCTGCTGGCGCGCCTGCGCGCGCTGCTCGGCACGACGGACGACACCACAGAGGAAATCCACAAGCGCATCCGCATCCTCGGCATGGCCTCGCGGCGCATGGCGCTGGACCACTTTGCGGTGGTCGGCTCGGCCCTGCTGCGGCGTAAAAGACTGCTGATTTCGCATTACGTGCGGGCGCGCGACGAGACCATCGAGCGCGAGGTGTCGCCGCAGCGGCTGGTGCATTACCGCGACAACTGGTATCTCGACGCCTGGTGCCACCTGCGCAACGACCTGCGCAGCTTCGCGGTGGACGCCATCCGCCGCACCGAGATCATCGAGCAGCCGGCGCGCAACATCCCGGAAAAGACGCTCGATTCCGTGCTCGGCGCCGGCTACGGCATCTTCTCCGGACGGAAAATCACCTGGGCCAAGCTGCGCTTCACGCCGGAGCGGGCGCGCTGGGTGTCGCTGGAACAGTGGCACCCGCGGCAAAAGGCGCGCTTCGACAAGGACGGCAGCTATCTGCTGGAAGTCCCTTTCTCGGACAGCCGCAAACTGGTGATGGACATCCTCAAGCAGGGCGCCGGCGTCGAGGTGCTGGGCCCGGCCGCGCTGCGCAAGGACGTCGCGGCGCAACTGCAAAAGGCGCTCGACCAGTACTGACCGCCTCCTCCCCTCGCCCGTTTGCGGGAGAGGGGCAGGGGGAGAGGGCCGGGCTCACGCCCTGAGCCTGCCTCTCCTTATCCTGCATGGCATGGACAAGGAGGAAACATGAACCCCCACGCTCACTTACGTTCGCTGCCCCCCGAGGGGGCGCATGTCCCCTTCGGGGCACCCCAGGAGTACTTCTTCAGGGCGGCTTCGCCAGCCCTTCTGGGCGCGGCCCATCAGGAGGCATGATGAATCCCGATACTGTGGTGTTCTGGGCGACGACGGGGCTTTCCGTCGTGACCTGGTTGTTTGTTTGAACGGCTGCAGAGGGCGGCTTGAAACTGGGTGAGCAGGCTGGTAAAGTAAGGAATCCTTACTTTCCGAAATAAATGGAGACCGCCATGCTCGCCAAAATCACGGCCAAGAACCAGTTGACCCTGCCCAAGGCGGCGACCAATGCCGTCGGTCCGGCGGAGTATTTCGAGGTCGAAACCCGGGACGGTTGCATCATTCTCACGCCCGTGCGCATTCAGCGCGCGGATGCGGTGCGCGCCAAGCTGGCTGAACTCGATCTCAATGAGCAGGACATCGCCGATGCCGTTTCCTGGGCGCGCCGGCCTGCGGGCAAAACCCGGAAATGACGCCCCCGCCTCGCGTGGTGTTCGACACGAACATCGTGCTGTCGGCCCTGGTATTCGCGCAGGGCCGGCTGGTTCCGCTGCGTCTCGCATGGCAGCAGGCACGTTGCCAGCCGCTGGTATCCAGGGCGACCGCGGGTGAGCTGATACGGGTTCTGGACTATCCGAAATTCAAGCTCACGCCCGTCGAGCAGTTGGAGTTGCTGGCCGACTATCTGCCTTATTGCACGGTCGTCACCATTCCGGCCAAGCCGCCAAGGACGCCGATGTGCCGCGATCAGTTCGATGTGCCTTTTCTCCAGCTTGCAGTCACGGGCAAGGCCGACTTCCTGGTCACCGGCGATCAGGATTTGTTGAGCCTTTCGAAATGGAGGCTATGCTCCATCATTGCCCCAGAGCAATTCCTGGAGTCGCTTGCGAGCAGGGTTTGGTGACGGCCTGATCGGGCATGCTGATCAGGCTGCCTTGAATGACATGCTCGCGCCATGAGGCCGACTTAGAATGACGCTTTCCTCCGGTGATTTATGGCTCTGCCCCATCCCAGGGCTGCTTGAAGCCGATATAACATGAAGAAGACCATCGACCGTCATTTGTGGCAGCGGTTCTGGGCCATCGCGTCGCCTTACTGGCGCCATGAAGAGAAATGCCTTCTATTACTTCGTGCGGGACAAGCTCGGCATCCACTGGCGGCGCTGGCTGACAGGGCGCTTTCTCGACAGCTATTTCACGCAGCGGCACTACTACGAACTGAATGCCAATGCCGGCATCGACAACCCCGACCAGCGGATCGCCGAGGACATCAACACCTTCACCCAGCGGTCGCTGTTTTTCCTGCTCATCCTCATCGGGGCGATCCTGCAGCTGGCGGCCTTCAGCAACGTGCTCTGGTCGATCTCCAGGGAGCTGGTTTACTTCCTGGTTTTCTACGCGTTTTTTGGGACCTTCGTGACGCTGGCGGTGTTCGGCAAGGTGCTGCTCGGCCTCAACTTCATGCAGCTCAGGAGAGAGGCGGACTTCCGCTTTGGCATGGTGCGCATCCGCGAGAACGCCGAGTCGATCGCCTTCTACCGCGGGGAGGCGCAGGAGTCGCAACAGGTCAGGCGGCGCTTTGCCGCGGCCTTCGACAACTACAACCGTCTGCTGAGCGCCATATCGGTGATCGTGGAAAACTTCGAGGGGCTGAGCCGCTTCGCGGCGGGGGTGGACCGCCTGAATACCTTTTCGCGGGTGTTGGCCGTGGCGCCGGCCGGCCGGGCGCGCAGTTCCAACCTGATCAAGTCGGCGCAGGGAGACCGCCTCGCGCTGGAGCAGGTCACTTTGATGACGCCGGGGGGCGAGCGCACCCTGGTGAAGAACCTCTCGCTGGAAGTCGGCCCGGGCGAGGGGCTGATGATCGTCGGCGAGAGCGGCAGCGGCAAGAGTTCGCTGCTGCGCGCCATCGCAGGCCTGTGGTATTGCGGCGACGGCAGGATCGTGCGCCCTCCGCCCCAGGACATGTTGTTCCTGCCGCAGCAGCCCTACATGATCCTGGGCGCCCTGCGCAGCCAGCTGCTTTATCCGTACTGAAGTTTCACAAGCAGGTGCTGGAACTGTGCGGCGACGGCGAGTGGCAGTTGCACCGGGCCGAAGACTACAGCTTCAGCCGCTAGCGTTTCCGGCGAGAAGCTGCCTCAGCACGTAAGGCAGGATGCCGCCGTGGAGGAGGTAATCCACCTCGACCGGCGTGTCGATGCGCAGGCGCAGCGTCACCTTCCGGCTATTGCCGTCGGCGCGATGGATCGTCAGCGTGACATCCTGCTGCGGCGTGATGCCGTCCTTCAGCCCCGTGATGTCGAAGGTCTCGTCGCCGCGCAGTTTCAGGCCGGCGCCGCTGTCCTCGCCCTTGAACTGCAGCGGCAGCACGCCCATGCCGACCAGGTTCGAGCGGTGGATGCGCTCGAAGCTCTTCGCCACCACCGCCTTGACGCCGAGCAGTTGCGTGCCCTTGGCCGCCCAGTCGCGGCTCGAACCGGTGCCGTATTCTTCGCCGGCGAAAATGACGGTCGGCGTGCCCGCTTCGATGTAGCGCATGGCCGCGTCGTAGATGGACATCTCTTCGCCGCCGGGCTGGAACAGGGTGCGCCCGCCCTCCGGCTGCGCGCCGCCGGCATCCGGCGGCAGCATGAGGTTGCGGATGCGCACGTTGGCGAAGGTGCCGCGCATCATCACCTCGTGGTTGCCGCGCCGCGAGCCGTAGCTGTTGAAGTCGGCCACGCCGACGCCGTGTTCCTGCAGGTAGCGGCCGGCCGGCGAATCCGGCTTGATCGATCCGGCCGGGCTGATGTGGTCGGTCGTCACCGAGTTGCCGAAAAGCGCCAGCGCGCGTGCGCCGGTGACATCGACCGCCTTGCCCGGCTGCGGGCCGAAGTCGCCGAAGAAAGGCGGCTCGGCGATGTAGGTCGATTGCTCCCACGCATAGGTCTGTCCGGCGCTCGACGGAATGGCGTTCCAGAGCGGATTGCCCTTGACGAAGTCGCGGTAGAGTCGGCGATAGGTCTCGGGGTCGGTGGCGAAGTGCAGGGCCTGGGCGACGTCGTCCTGCGTCGGCCAGATGTCCTTGAGAAATACCGGCTTGCCGTCCTTGCCCTGGCCGAGCGGCTCGCGCGTCAGGTCGATGTCCACGCGGCCGGCGATGGCGAAGGCGACAACCAGCGGCGGGCTCATGAGGAAGTTGCCCTTGATGGCGGCATGGATGCGCGCCTCGAAGTTGCGATTGCCGGAGAGCACCGACGCGCAGACGAGCTGCTTGTCGGTGATGGTTTTCTCCAGTTGCGCATCGAGCGGCCCGGCGTTGCCGATGCAGGTGGTGCAGCCGTAGGCAACGACCTGGAAGCCGAGCTGTTCCAGCGGGGGCAGCAGGCCGGCCTGCGTCAGGTATTCCGTCACCACGCGCGAGCCGGGCGCGAGCGAGGTCTTCACCTTCGGCCCAATAGTCAGCCCCCGCGACACGGCGTTCTTCGCCAGCAGCCCGGCGGCGAGCATCACGCCGGGGTTGGAAGTGTTGGTGCAGGAGGTGATGGCGGCGATCAGCACGTCGCCGTTGCCCACATCCGTTTCGCCGGCGGGCAGCTTGACCGGATGGCGCGCGGCGATGTCGGCCGGCGTCTTGGCGTAGCCGCCCTGGTCGGCCGCGCCGGCCAGCAGTGCGTCGAAGCGGGTTTTCATGGCGGGCAGCGCGATGCGGTCCTGCGGCCGCTTCGGCCCGGCCACGCTCGGCTCGATGGCGGCGAGGTCGATCTCCAGCACAGTGCTGTAATCGATGTCGCCCGTGCGCGGCATGCCGAACAGCCCCTGCGCCGTGAAGTAGGCGCGGAAGGCGGCGACTTCCTCCGCCGTGCGGCCGGTGGCATTCAGGTAATCGACCGTCTTCTCGTCGACCGGGAAGAAGCCCATGGTGGCGCCGTACTCCGGCGCCATGTTGGCGAGCGTGGCGCGGTCGGGCAGGGTCAGCGAGGCCGCGCCCTCGCCGAAGAACTCGACGAACTTGCCGACGACCTTGGCCGCGCGCAGCCGCTCGGTCACGGTGAGCACCAGGTCGGTGGCGGTGACGCCCTCGCTCAAGCGGCCGGCCAGATGCACGCCGACCACGTCCGGCGTGAGGAAATACACCGGCTGGCCGAGCATGCCGGCCTCGGCCTCGATGCCGCCGACGCCCCAGCCGACCACGCCGAGGGCGTTGATCATGGTGGTGTGTGAATCGGTGCCGACCAGCGTGTCGGGGTAATACACGCCGTCCTTGTGCAGCACGCCGCGCGCCAGGTACTCGAGGTTGACCTGGTGCACGATGCCGATGCCGGGCGGCACCACCTTGAAGGTGTCGAAAGCCTGCATGCCCCACTTGATGAACTTGTAGCGCTCCGCGTTGCGGCTGAATTCGAGCTTCATGTTGAGGTCGAGCGCATTGGCGGCAGCGTAATGGTCGACCTGCACGGAGTGGTCGACCACCAGATCCACCGGCACCAGCGGCTCGATGATCTTCGGGTCCTTGCCCTGGCGCTGCGCCGCGTCGCGCATCGCCGCCAGGTCGGCGAGCAGCGGCACGCCGGTGAAGTCCTGCAGAACGATGCGCGCGACGACGAAGGGAATCTCCTCGCTGCGCGCCGCCTTCGGCTGCCAGCCGGCGAGCTGGCGCACGTGTTCCTCGGTGATGCGCTTGCCGTCGCAATTGCGCAGGACGGATTCGAGGACGATGCGGATCGACACCGGCAGGCGCGAAACTTTTCCCAAGCCGGCCTCTTCCAGCGCGATAATGGAATGGAATTTGCCGATGGCGCCGGATTTCGCATCGAGGTCCTGCAGCGTGCTGAAGGGGTTGTTGGGCATTGGGTACCTCCATGAATGTTCATCCGCATTTTCGTGCGGGCAGTCGCGAGCATTTATCCCCTCTCCAGCACCCCAAGGGTACTTCCTTCGGGGTGCGGGAGAGGGGGTACATCGAAGCCGTACGAATCACAATTTGAGACCGCGCCTGCCGGCCTGCGTTCAAATGAAAGGATACTCCATGGGAATGACACGCACGGAACGCGATTCATTCGGCGCCATCGAGGTGCCCGCCGACAGGCTGTGGGGCGCGCAGACGCAGCGCTCGCTGCAGCATTTCGCCATCTCCACCGAGCGCATGCCGCGCGAGCTCCTGTTGGCGCTCGCCGCCGTCAAGCGCGCCTGCGCCGTGGCCAACCGCGACCTCGGCCTGCTCGACAAGGCCAAGGCGGAGGCCATCGCGGCAGCGGCCGACGAGGTGCTCGCCGGCCAGCACGACGGCGAATTCCCCCTGAGCGTCTGGCAGACCGGCTCGGGCACGCAGACCAACATGAACATGAACGAGGTGCTGGCCAACCGCGCCTCGGAGCTGCTCGGCGGCACGCGCGGCGAAGGCCGCCTTGTCCATGCAAACGACGCGGTCAATCTCGGCCAGTCCTCCAACGACATCTTCCCGACGGCGATGCACGTGGCGGCCTGCACAGGAATAGTCGAGCACCTGCTGCCGGCCTTGCGCGCCTTGCGCGAACGCCTGGCGGAGAAATCCGCCGCCTTCTCCGGCATCGTCAAGATCGGCCGCACCCACCTGCAGGACGCCACGCCGCTGACGCTGGGCCAGGAGTTTTCCGGCTACGTGGCACAACTGGAGCTGGCCGAGTCGCTCATCGTCGCTTCACTGCCGCCGCTGCAGGCGCTGGCCGTCGGCGGCACGGCGGTCGGCACGGGCCTCAACACCCACGCCGAATTCGGCGCACGCGTGGCGGCGGAACTGTCGCGCCGGCGCGGCGTGCCCTACGCCAGCGCCGCCAACAAGTTCGCCGCGCTGGCGGCGCACGATGCCCTGGTGGCGGCGCACGGCGCGCTGAAGACGCTCGCCGCGGCGCTGATGAAGATCGCCAACGACATCCGCTGGCTGGCCTCGGGGCCGCGCAGCGGCCTGGGCGAACTCAGCCTGCCGGAGAACGAGCCGGGCAGCTCCATCATGCCGGGCAAGGTGAACCCGACGCAGTGCGAAGCCCTCACCATGATCTGCTGCCAGGTTTTCGGCAACGACGTCGCCCTCAACTTCGGCGGCGCCTCGGGCAACTTCGAACTGAACGTGTACAAGCCGCTCATCGCCCACAACTTCCTGCAGAGCGTGCGCCTGCTCGCCGACGGCATGGCCAGCTTCGAGGCGCACTGCGTGCGCGGCATCGAAGCCAACCCAGAACGCATCGCCGACCTGATGGCGCGCTCGCTGATGCTGGTGACGGCGCTCGCGCCGCACATCGGCTACGACCGCGCAGCGGAAATCGCCAAGCGCGCGCATGCCGAGGGCAGCACGCTCAAGCAGGCGGCGCTGGCGCTGGGTTATGTGAGCGAAGCGGATTTCGAACGCTGGGTGCAGCCGGAGGCGATGACGCGGCCGGGAGAGGGGAAGGGCTGATCTCCGTCTGGAGTACTGCCTGAGAAACGTCAGGGAAAGTCAGTCTCCAGGATACGGCGAGGCAAGTGGAATATGTGGGTTGCGAATGGCTTGGAGCGGCACGGCTAGGCAATGGGTGATCAGCGTCTCAAATTCGGCCGAAGCGGAAGTCGGTCACCAAGTCATACTCCAGGTCCAGCGACTGCTTGCAGGGATCGGGCAAGTACTCCCGCCTGGCCAGGATCAGTTCCCCACCTGTGTGCGCTCGTTGATGCACTTTAGCTTTGTCCAAGGTCAGCTTGATGCATCTCACGCTACTGGCTCCAAGAGTTCAGTCACGCTCTGCAACGCTCGCGCCCATTCGCGCCCGACGAGTCCCTTCAACTCCTCTTCGAGTCTGCGGCGGCTTTCATCGTCGAACCACTCTCGGTTGTGTCCTGCGACGCGGCTCTTGTAGCCGGGTCCTTGGCCCCATTCAGCCATGCACGCTTGCCAGAAAGCCGAGTCGGCCTTCAGCGCCTCCTTGAACACGGTTTGCCCCATCAACTGAACCTTGCGCAGCAGGTCCTCGTAAGAGGCGGCCAGTACCCGCTCGGCCTGGGCGATAAGGTCGGCGGCTTCCGCATATCGCGGCGTAGCCGCCAGAATCCTGCAATGACCAGCGAACTCATCGACGGCCTTGCCAAGCGCAAGCACGGCAAGCCGTCGCGCGCCGTAGCCAATATGGTAGGAGTAGCTCAACTGTAGCCACTCGCCTTCGCGTCGGACTGCGGCCCGAACAGTGGCAGCGTAGGCCACCTGGATTTGCGCGAGCAGGCTTTCCTGCACGTGCGCCTGCACGGGCGGCACGCTAGCGTTCAGCGAGGCCCACGTGCGCAGGCTTTCTCCAGCGTCACGCTGCACCGCGCGAATCCGTTCTTCACCGTGATTCTTCAGCAGAGTGCGTGCGCCTTTCGCGGCGTCCCGGATACGGTCACGGAAAGAATTGCGGGCGTGGTGCAGGCGTTCGACGAAGAACTCCTGTGCGCGGGCCGCCGGGTCTTCGGCTGCGTTGTAGAACCCTATTGCGAGTTTTTGCAAGCCAAGGGGCTCCAATGCCATGGCGGTCTGTTCTGCCTTGAGCTCGTAGCCTTCTTCCGCCGTCTCAACCGGTGTGCTGGTCGCATCGTCTTTCATGGCCAATGCTTCGCCAGGTCGAGGGAGCACCAGAAGTGTTGCGTTTACGTCGAGTGCGCGAACGCCAGCCTCCTTGGCTCGTTCAAGCAGCAGCCGTGCTTCTGCTGCAGGGGCGTTGAGAAAACTCGAACACAGCACGGCCAGCGTGTGCGGGTCGTTGAGATGTACCTCGATGTCCTCGCGAGCTGCGTTCCGGTCGATCCCCTTGGTATCGATGATGCGCACCGTCAGATCGGAATCCTTGAGCAGTTGCTCAGGAACCACTACCTCGATACGCTTTGGAAGCGTGAACTCGGGATGCCGGCCGTTGTTGATGGCTGCGAAGGTGTCGCGGAGCCACGCCTTCGGGGATTTGCCGGAGGCGCTGTCGTACCAGACGTCGCGCCGGTCCCGGCGATGCAACTCCATCCGAGTGAGTACCTCGACCATGAACTCGCGTTGCGTCGGAAAGTTTTCCGCCAGGGCTTTGGCCGGGTCGACGATTGCACGCTTGCCGTCCGGGCCTTTTGAACGCAGCACGGCCAAACTAGCCATGTTGCGCAGCGCGCGGGCAACCTCCTTGGAGATTCCCTGGGATTCGGATGCGCCCGGCCCTTCATCTTCGACCTGCATGTTCCCTCTCAGGACATGATCGGCGAGGTCAGCGACATCCTGACGAATCTCGTCGTCACTGCGCGGCTCGATGATCAGCCCATAGCCGGGGCCTGTGCGCAGGTGTACTTCGCAGACAGTGATGCCTCCGCCACCAACCTCCAGCACCGGCACGAGGGCGCCATCTTCTTTCGGGGTTTCAAGGCCGGTCATCCGACAGATCGCTGTCGACTTGCCCACGCCAATGCTTCCAATGAACGCAACCTGGTGATCCCGCTTTAGCAGCAGGCCGGCGCTGCGCTTAAGTTCCTCGATGTATTCAGTCAGCCTGCGCTCGAACGCATGCGGCGTGTCAGGCTTGTCGCGCAGGGCAACCAGTTCGCCAGCAACTTGCTCAGCCTCCCAGAGCATGTCCTGGTCGGGGTGGTCGAGGGGCGGCCGCGGCAGCACGCGCCAAGTCCTCTGGAGTGCTCTATTGAGTTCGGCAGCCTCCGGCGTTGCAAGCTGGGTCAGAATGTCCTGAACCTCCTGGAGAGTCACCGGCCGCTCTCCGCTCTCGATGCGCGACAGCACTGCCGGGCTAAGTGCCACCCGCTTGGCCAGGTCGGCCTGTTTGATGCCGCCGCGTTCCCGAACCTGCATGAGGTGTCGGCCCAGCTCGATTGGGTTGATGGTTGATTCTTGTTCGTTCATGGCAGAATCCTCGCAACGATGAGATTCTATTGTAGCAACGTTTCTTATATTTACAATACATTTACGCAACGTTGCGATTTTGCCGCGTTGATGGCTAAGCAGGCTTTGAGAATTGCATTATCAAGCAGAAAAGTCATTACGACTATTGACATCATCAACCTTGCTGCTTAGAATTCAAACATTACCAGAAAAGCTTTTTCTACTGATATGACGAAGTTGGGCCAGGTGGCAAGCATCCGCATGGGTTACCCGTTCCGTTCGCGCCTTGAGCACGACGCGACAGGAACCATTGCCGTTGTGCAGATGAAAGACATTGACGACGCCAGCTTGCTGCACGTTGAAAATGCGGTCCGCGTGGATCTGGCTGATGTCAAAGATCATCACCTGATTAGGAAGGGCGACCTGGTATTCCGCTCTCGCGGGCGGACAAACTCGGTGGCGCTGGTTTCGGCAGACGTGGGGCCGGCGGTCCTGGCCGCGCCGATGCTGTTGATTCGCCCCATCGAAGTGCTGCCCGCCTACCTGCTCTGGTACATCAATCTGCCGGCAACCCAGGCTACTTTGGCTGCCCAGGCCGAGGGCACGTCGGTACGAATGATCAGCAAGGCGGCGCTGGAGGCATTGGAGATGCCAGTGCCGGCTCGGCGCAAGCAACAATTGATTGTCGAGGTGTCGGAGCTGGCAGCGGCGGAGCAAGGGCTGCTGGAGCGGATTGCAGGAGAAAGAAAGCGTCTCGCGGATGGGGTCTTGATGCGGTACGCAAGGGATACCCGGCGAACACCGGGTTAGGGTGGCGGCAGGAGTGCTAGGAACACTCCTGCCGCCAATTCATAAGCAGCAGCACCACCTATGAAGGAGAAGCCATTATGGCAATACAAATTGGAAAGTACAACTTTGAAGGTCCTTACGCGGACGCTTCGTCGCTTCGCGATCAGTCCGGCGTCTATGCAATTCTCGGCGGCGATGGATCGAGTCCGTGGAAGGTGGTCGATGTCGGTGAGTCCGATCAGGTCAGGTCTCGCGTCATGAATCATGACCGCAGCGATTGCTGGAAAAGGCAACGGCATGCTCGCCTTTCCTACGCAGCTTATTACTGCAACGAGAGCGACCGCATGCGGATTGAGCAGGAATTGCGTGCCCAGTTCAATCCACCTTGCGGTGATCGATAAACGTGCCAAATGATCCGGGACATTTGTCCCGGATCATGAAACCAGGGGAAACAAGATGAACGACCAAGTTACTCAACAGGAAGTCAACAGCACCGCCTGGGCCGCCTGCGACACCTTCCGTGGCGTTGTCGATCCCGCACAGTACAAGGACTACATCCTGGTGATGCTGTTCCTTAAATACATCAGCGACCTGTGGCAAGACCATTACGACGCCTATCGCCAGCAATACGGCGACGACGACGAGCGCATCCGGCGCAAGCTGGATCGCGAGCGCTTTACGCTGCCCTTCGTCGAGTTCAAGGAAGAAAAAACTGACAAGGTCATAGAGCGCTTTGCCGGCAATTTCAACAGCCTGTACGAGCGACGCAACGCCGCCAACATCGGCGAGCTGATCAACATCGTGCTCGATGGTATCGAGGATGCCAACAAGGCCAAACTCGACCGCGTCTTCCGCAACATCGACTTCAACTCCGAAGCCAACCTCGGCCAGACCAAAGATCGCAACCGTCGCCTGAAAAATCTGCTGGAAGATTTCGCCAAGCTCGATCTGCGGCCCTCCCGCGTTTCGGAGGACGTAATCGGAAACGCCTACATCTACCTGATCGAGCGCTTCGCCTCCGATGCCGGCAAGAAGGCCGGCGAGTTCTACACCCCCAAGCAGGTCTCTCGACTGCTCGCCCGACTGGCCAAGCCCAAACCCGGCAACCGCATCTGCGACCCAGCCTGTGGTTCAGCCGGCCTGCTGATCGAGGCAGCGGCGCTGGTGGAAGAAACCGGCAGCCGCGATTTCGCCCTCTTCGGCCAGGAGGTGAACGGCAGCACCTGGGCACTGGCGCGCATGAACATGTTCCTGCACGGCAAGGATTCCGCTCGCATCGAGTGGGGTGACACCCTCAACAGCCCGGCGCTGGTCGAAGCCGACCGCCTGATGCGTTTCGACGTGGTAGTGGCCAATCCGCCCTTCAGCCTCGATAAATGGGGCTCAGAGCATGCCGAGTCGGATCGCTTCAACCGCTTCTGGCGCGGCGTGCCGCCCAAGTCCAAGGGCGACTATGCCTTCATCTCCCACATGGTCGAAACCGCCCTGCCCCAAGCCGGTCGCGTTGCGGTGGTGGTGCCCCACGGCGTGCTGTTCCGCGGCGGCGCCGAAGGCCGCATCCGGCAGATGCTGATCGAGGACAACCTGCTCGATGCCGTCATCGGCCTGCCGGCCAACCTCTTTCCCACTACCTCCATTCCGGTCGCTGTGCTGGTCTTCGACCGAGCGCGGGAAAAGGGCGGCGAACGCGAGGCCTGCCGCGACGTGCTGTTCATCGACGCCAGCCGCGACTTCCAGGCCGCCAAGACGCAGAACGCCCTGTTCGACTCGCACCTCGACAAGATCGTCGCCAGCTTCGACGCGCGCCAGAACGTGGACAAGTACGCCTACGTTGCCACCCTGGCCGAGATCGCCGAGAACGACTTCAACCTCAACATTCCGCGCTACGTGGATACCTTCGAGGAAGAGGAAGAAATCGACGTCGCCGCCGTGGAAAAGGAAATCGAGCGCCTCGAAGGCGAACTGGCCGAAGTGCGGGTAAAGATGAAAACCTACCTCAAGGAGCTGGGCGTATGAGCAACGAGTTCAGAAGCACGGTCATTCGTCATCAGCAGCATTCGAGGAGAGTGGGATGAGTGTCGATTGGGAGGAAAGATTCACGGTGTGGGCACAACCACCTGGTCAGACCGAGACCGATCGGATAGAGAACGCCATATCGGCCATTCGCAATGCGCTGGACGCCGATGATTTCTTGGCCTCGAACACCAAGGTGTACGTTCAGGGCTCGTACCGAAATCGTGTAAACGTGCGTCAAGAAAGCGACGTTGACATCAGCGTCCTATACACAGGAAATACCTTCTATCCTGATTATCCAGACGGCAAGACGAACAATGACTTCGGAAATATCGATGGCGACTACACGTATGCCGCCTTCAAGAACGCAATCGAACCTGCACTCGTCAATCGCTTCGGACGAGCGTCAGTCACTCGTTCGAATAAAGCATTCGATGTTCACGCGAACACCTATCGGATCGATGCAGACGTAGTTCCGATGTTCATTCATCGGCGCTACCACGACGATGGTTCTTATATATGTGGCGTTCAACTGTTCTCCGACAAGGGGGAAAGAATCATCAACTGGCCGGAACGCTTGTACGACGCTGCGAATTGGCCTGATCAGCACTACGAGAATGGTGTCGCGAAGAACACAGCTACTTCGCGCGGATATAAGGGAGTAGTCCGAATTCTGAAGAAGCTGAGGTATGAACTTGCCGACAAAGGAATCGCAGCTGCAAAACCAGTCCCAGGATTCCTGGTCGAATGTCTCGTCTGGAACGTCCCGAACTCGAAGCTCATGCACTCCACTTGGGACGAAAATGTTCAAGCAGCACTGCTCCACGTTTGGTCTAACACGAGATCCATTGATACCTGTGAAGAATGGCGCGAGGTCAGCGAACTGAAATACATTTTTCGTGGATCTCCAAGTTCGAAGCTACAGGAAGCTCATGCGTTCATTGAGGCCGCGTGGTCATACGTGGGAGTTCGATAAATGACATTTACACGCCTGCACATTAGTATTTTCCTTGGGTTCTCAGCGCTGTTCTGGGGTGCCGTGCTTCTCATTCAGGGCGTACCTCTAAGCGTCCAACACCTCGCCCCATTTGGAACCGTTGTTGGCGTGCTCGCCGTCTCGGCATTGGCACTCGAGCACTTGCTCTGGCATCTGCCGTTTCTACATCGTTGGTTTGTCGCGCGCCCTGATCTACGCGGAACATGGAAAGTCACCCTGCAGTCTGATTGGATCGACCCACAGACCAGCCTGCCTATTCCTTCGATTGAATGCTTTATGGGCGTGGAACAAACACTTTCCACCCTTCAAATGCACCTGATGACTCCAGAGTCAGAGTCGTGGTTCGTGGCCCACAGCATTCGCCCGTCGCCCAGCGAAAATGGATACCAGATCGTTGGCGTCTACACGAATAAGCCCAATGTCCATCTGCGCGGAGGGAAGAGCAGCATGCATCTTGGAGCCATAGTTCTGGATACTCACGGCCCATCAAAATCGAAACCGGCGACTCTCACGGCGGAATACTGGACTGATCGCAAGACGACCGGACGCATGACTTTCTCGGATCGGATCGAGCTGGTGCATACGAGGTTTGAAGATGCCGAACGCGCAATCGCTCCAGCCTAGCCCACAGACCGTGACGGTTAATTCAAACGGTATTGAACTCATGACAGTCCCTTACAGTTTCAGGGAAATCTACGGCATTGCACTCACTCGCGAGGCGACTGTTTCCAGAATCGAAGCTGTTCAACTTTCTGGAATTTCCGGACAGGTGCCTTCGCACAGCAGAATGGGATATCCGAAATGAGCAATAAAGCTACAGCGCCGAAACGCCGTACCGAGGATCGTATCGTCGTCTTTCAGGAAAAATCTATACGTCGATCCTGGCACAAGGAAGAATGGTGGTTCGCTATCGTTGATGTTGTCGCGGTACTTACGGATTCCGTTCAACCCGAGGGCTACGTCAAGGATTTACGTCGTCGTGACAAAGAGTTAGCCAAAGGGTGGGGGCAGATTGCCACCCCCCTTCGAGTCGAGACCGAGGGCGGTATTCAGCAGCTCAACTGCGCCAACACCGAAGGCATTTTCCGCATCATCCAGTCCATTCCCTCACCCAAGGCCGAACCCTTCAAGCGCTGGCTGGCGCAGGTCGGCTATGAGCGCGTCAAGGAAATCGAAGACCCGGAGCTGGCTAGCGCCCGCGCCCGCGAACTCTACCAAACCAAGGGCTACCCCAAAGACTGGATCGAAAAGCGCATGCGCGCTATCGCCATCCGCGGCGCACTGACCGACGAATGGAAAGCGCGCGGTGTCGCCGAAGGCCGCGAGTACTCAATCCTCACCGCCGAAATCGCTCGCGCCACCTTTGGCGTCACTCCCGGCGACCATAAGAGGCTCAAAGGGCTGGCGCAGGCGAAAACCGCCAACCTGCGCGACCACATGACCGACCTGGAACTGATCTTCACCATGCTCGGCGAAGCCGGAACCACCGAGATTGCGCGTCGCAAAAATGCCCAAGGGTTCGTCGGCAACCGCAACGCCGCCAAGGAAGGCGGCACCGTCGCCGGCAATGCCCGCAAGGAACTGGAAGCCAAGACCGGCGTGCCGGTGGTCAGCCGACAGAATTATCTGGCTTCACCCGCTGCGACTTCGGCAGAAATCGCCGTCACGGCTTTCGTTGAAACACAGACTGAAGCGCTGGCGGCATCCACGGCGGACAAACCCAAGACCCGCAAACGTGTAGCCGCCAAAGTTCGCCAGACTATCGACGAGTTGGGCGGCACCATGCCCGAGGCAATGGCGAAGCCGGAGAAGAAGAAATGAGTTCTTCGACCGTCGTATTGGGAAAGATTGCAAAAATTTCGTCTGGAGGTACGCCAGATAGAGACACTCCATCGTATTGGGGCGGCGATATTCCTTGGGTAAAAACCACGCAAATTCAGAACTGCTTGATTCATTCGGGTGATGTTGATGAATGGATTACCCAAGATGGATTGAAACACTCTGCTGCAAAGATGGTTCCAAAAGGCACCATTCTAATGGCCATGTACGGGCAAGGAAAAACCAGAGGGCAGGTTGCCATTCTTGACCTGGACGCAACGGTAAACCAGGCCTGTGCTGCAATCGAACTTGATGCGGAAGTCAGCCGGGACTACGTTTTTCAGCAACTATTGTTTCGTTACAAAGCTATTCGCGCACTTAGCAATACTGGCAGCCAAGAAAATTTGAACGCGGGGTTAATCCGTGAAATTGGCTTTCCACTCCCCTCACGGGCAGAGCAAGATTATGTGGCCGAGCTACTTACAAATTGGGACTCCGCCATTGAGAAAACCGAGCAGCTGATTGCAGCGAAGGACATACTCCTTAAAGCTATAGAACATCAGCTTCTCACAGCGCGGCAACGACTCAATGGATTTTCTAACACTTGGGGGCTACTCCGCGCCGACAAGATTTTCGACAGCGTGTCTCTCAAAGGCTTTGGTTCAGAGCCATTGCTGTCTGTTACCCAAAACCAAGGGGTCATTCCCCGTGACATGCTCGCCGCGCGGGTCACAATGCCATCGGGTGAAACAACCTCTTTCAAACTGGTTGAGCCCGGAAACTTCGTTATCAGTCTGCGCTCGTTTCAGGGCGGTCTAGAGCATTCGGACTATCGTGGTCTTGTCAGCCCCGCTTACACGGTACTTCGCGCGACGAGAGAAATCGATGCACGCTTTTTTCGCCATTACTTCAGGTCAGCGGACTTCATCAAACGCCTGTCGGTGGCGGTCATCGGCATCCGCGATGGCAAGCAAGTCAGCTTTCAGGATTTCTGCTCGATCAAGCTTCCATTCCCGCTTGTCTCGGAACAGCAGGCCATCGCGACCGTGCTCGACGAGGGAGAACGAGAACTCGCGCTGCTTCGCGATCAAGCAACCATATTCAAGAAACAAAAACGCGGCCTGATGCAAAAGCTCCTCACCGGCCAGTGGCGCGTGCCGGTAAAAAGCAAGGCGGTAACCGCATGAGCAGCTTCCGTTTCGACGAGAAACACCTCTCGCAAATCCCCGCCCTGCAACTGCTGGCCAACCTTGGCTTTCGCTATCTGACGCCGGCCGAAGCGCTCGCAATGCGCGGCGGGCGGCTTTCCAACGTGCTGCTGGAAGAGGTCTTGCGCGACAGCCTGAAGCGCATCAACCGCATCCAGCACAAGGGCGACCAGTACCTCTTCAGCGAGGAAAACCTCCAGAGCGCCATCCAGCGGCTGAAGAACGTCAAGTACGACGGCCTGCTGAAGACCAATGAAGTCGTTTATGACCTGCTGACCCTGGGCGTGGCGCTGGAGCAGTCGGTGGAAGGGGCGGTGCGCAGCTTCACGCTCAATTACATCGACTGGAAGAATCCGCAGAACAACGTCTATCACGTCACCGCCGAATTTGCGGTGGAACGCACCCGCAGCCACGAGACGGCGCGGCCGGACATCGTGATCTTCATCAACGGCATCCCCTTCGCGGTGATCGAGTGCAAGTCACCGAAGACCGAGGTGGACCAGGCCGTATCGCAGATGATCCGCAACCAGCGCGACGAGTACATCCCGACGCTGTACACCTACGCGCAACTGGTGATCGGCAGCAACAAGAACCACTGCAAGTACGCCACCGTGGGCACGGCGGCCAAGTATTGGTCGGTGTGGCGCGAGGAACGGGAGGAAAAGGACGAAGACGGCGCGGCCTTGCGCGCAGTGCTGGACCGACCCCTGCCGCAGGAGGCCAAGGCCGGGCTCTATGAGTTGCTGGCCGAAGGCTTCGGCGTGCGCGAACCCGATGCCGAATACCTGGTGCGCCGGGCGCTGACCGAACAGGACCGCACGATTTACGCCCTGTGCCGGCCCGAGCGCCTGCTGCGCATGGCGCTTCTGTTCACGGTGTTCGATGGCGGGCGGCGCAAGATTGCCCGCTACCAGCAGTTCTTCGCGGTCGAACGTATCCTCGGGAGAGTGAAGGAGCGCGACGAAGCCGGGCGACGCGCCGGCGGCATCGTCTGGCACACCCAGGGCTCGGGCAAGTCGCTGACCATGGTGATGCTGGCCAAGGCGCTGGTGCTCGATCTCGACATCCGTACCCCGCGCATCGTGCTGGTCACCGACCGGGTCGATCTCGACAAGCAGCTCGGCAATACTTTCGCGGCCTGTGGCCTGACGCCGGATCGGGCCGAATCGGGGCGGCATCTGGTGGAACTGGTGGCCGACAACAAGGCGCACATTGTGACCACGCTGATCAACAAGTTCGACAAGGCGCTGTCCACGCGCAAATTCCAGGACCCGTCCAGCGAGATTTTCGTGCTGGTGGATGAAACCCAGCGCACGCAACTGGGCATGTTCGCCGCGCGCATGCGGCAGATGTTCCCCAATGCCTGCTACATCGGCTTCACTGGCACGCCCCTGCTCAAGCGCGAGAAGAGCGACGTGATGCGCTTCGGCGGCATCATCCACACCTACGCCATCAACCAGGCGGTGGCCGATGGCGCCATCGTGCCGCTACTCTACGAGGGGCGGCTGGTGGAGATCGAGCAGAACAAGGCGGCGATCGATGTCTGGTTCGAGCGCCACACCCAGGGGCTGACGCCGGCGCAGAAGGCCGACCTGAAGAAGAAGTACGCGCGGGCCGAAATGCTCAACAAGGCCGACCAAGTTATCTATATGCGGGCCTTCGACATCAGCGCGCACTTCCGCCAGAACTGGCAGGGCACGGGATTCAAGGCGCAACTGGTGGCGCCTTCCAAGGTGGCGGCGCTGAAGTACAAGGCCTTTCTCGACGACATCGGCGAAGTGACGAGCGAAGTGGTCATTTCGGCGCCGGACGAGCGGGAAGGCTTTGATGACGTGGACGACGAAGAATCCACGGATGAAGTGGTCGCTTTCTGGCAACGCATGATGAAGCGCTATGGCGATGCCGAGTCCTACGAGACGCAGATCGTCAATGGCTTCAAACATGGCAGCGAGCCGGAAATCCTGATTGTGGTCAGCAAATTGCTGACCGGCTTCGATGCGCCGCGCAACACGGTGCTCTACCTTGCGCGCAGCCTCAAGGAACACACCCTGCTGCAAGCCATTGCGCGGGTGAATCGGCTCTACGACGACGACGATGGAACCAAACCCAAGGAGTTCGGCTACATCATCGACTACGCCGGCATTCTCGGCGAACTCGATCAGGCGCTGACCACCTACAGCGCGCTAGAGGGCTTCGAGGAGGGCGACCTCTCGGGAGCGCTGGCGAGCATCAACGACGAGGTGCGCCAGTTGCCGCAGCGCCACGCCGAGCTGTGGGACGTGTTCAAGACCGTTGCCAACCGGAAGGACGAGGAAGCCTTCGAGCAACTGCTGGCCGACGAAAAAATCCGCGAGAACTTCTACGAGCGGCTGTCGGCCTACGCCAGGACGCTGGCCATCGCGATGTCCTCCGAGGCATTCATCACCGCAACCCCGGAGAACCGCCTCAAGGGCTACAAGGCCGACCTCAAGCGCTTCACAAATTTGAAGGCCGCGGTGAAACTGCGCTACGCCGAGTCGATCGACTACCGCGACTATGAACCGAAGATACAGAAACTGCTCGACACCCACATCTCGGCCAACGAGGTGCTCAAGCTCAACGAGCCGGTGAATATTTTCGACGTCGCCGCCTTCCGGCAAGTACTGGAGGAACAGGGACACGGCAAGCCGACTGCCGCCAAGGCCGACATGATTGCCCACCACACCAAGCGCACGATCACCGAACATCTGGACGAAGATCCGGCCTTCTTCGAGAAATTCTCCAAGCTGATCCAGCAGGCAATCGACGATTACCGTGCCGGGCGGATTTCCGATCTGGAGTATCTCAAGCAGGCGAGCGCGATCAAGGATGCAGTGGTCAACCGCAAGACCGATGACGTGCCGGGCATCCTGCTCGGTAACGGCCATGCGATTGCCTGTTTCGGTATCCTGGAACCCTATTTCGGCCGCCACATTGTGGACGGCACGCAGGCGAAGGCGGTTGCGGCAGAGGCGGCGGCCAGCATCTGGGGCATTGTCGAGCGAAACAGGGTAGTGGGATTCTGGGACAACCTGGATGCGCAACGACGGGCAATGAACGAGATGGACGACTTCCTCTACGACGATATCCGGGGTGAGCGCGGCATCCCCCTGACCACCGAGGAGATGGATGAAATCATCGACCGCTCGATGCAATTGGCCAGACACCGGATACCGGCTTGAAAACCATGCGGCAAGAGATTGTCTTCGGCACTGAAACCATTGGCTACGAAATTCGATTCCTGACGACGCGGCGCACGCTCGGGATCGAGGTGCATCCCGACCTGTCCGTGGTCGTTCGCGCCCCGGCCGGTTGCGATCCCGGCATCATCCAGGCCAGAGTGGGCAAACGCGCGCCCTGGATCAGCAAGCAACTGACCAACTTTCAGCGCTACAGCCCAAGAACGCCGACACGACAGTATGTGAGCGGGGAGACGCATCTTTACCTCGGGCGACAGTTTCGGCTGAAGGTCGTGGCCGGCGAGGTTCTGGCTGAAAAGCAGGCAACGGTGAAAATGATCCGCGGCCATCTGGTACTGAGACTGCCGGGCAAGGCTGATCCCGACCGGGTGAAGGCGCTGCTGCACCGCTGGTACCTCGACCATGCCCGGCAGGTTTTCATGGATGTGCTGGATGGGTTCCTGTCCCGTTTCAAGGGGAACCGGCGGCCACGCCTGATCGTGCGGGCAATGCAGTCACGCTGGGGCAGTCTGTCGCAGGCCGGCACGATGACGCTGAATGCCAATCTGATTCGCGCGCCACGAGCATGCATCGAGTATGTGGTGGCCCATGAACTGTGCCACCTCAGATACCGTAATCACGATGCAAGTTTCTTCCGTCTGCTGGGGCAGGTAATGCCAGATTGGGAAAAACGCAAACAGCGGTTGGAAACAGCACTTCTCTGATCGACGGGGTTTTCCGAATAGTCAATTGTTCCAGCCTACGGACGTCCGCTTCGGCCGAGTTTGAGACAGTAACTGTAGCTAATTCATCTTCCCGCCTCAAACCCGCCACGGGAGTCTCGGGGAGTCCCCCTTGTGGATGGTTATCGTCGAAACAGAGAACGACCCAGGCTAGATCCCCGTCAGCAACAGATCGAGCGCGGCAATGATCTCGTTGCGCTTTACTGAAAAATTGACGACTTCCGGGCCGATCCTTTTCCTTTCGACGCCGGCAAGCTGCGGTGTCAGCATCGCGTAGGACTTGCTGTCTATCTGGAATACCGGCATCAGTGTCTTGACGAGCTTGCCCTTCATCGCCGATGCGGGGCAGAGCGGCACGACGACGCGCGTGCCGAGGTCGGCCAGCAGGTCGCTCTGCACATCGAGCAGGTAGGGCATGAGTGCCTTGGTCTGCGGATTGGGATTACGGTGAACGCCGAACTGGGCCATCAGAAGCTCCTCAGCCCGTCGCTGAACACGCCGTGCTTTTCGACGTGCGCGTTATAGGCCTCCATGGCCTCCTTGTTCTCTGACAGCCATTGCGTTCTTTGCTGCTGCCTGAGGGCTTCACCCAGGGCCTGTTCCAGGGTTGCGGAGAGGTTGATGTTCAGCTCCCTGGCCCTGGCCAGCAGGTCCTCGTTGATGCTGAGGTTCGTTGCCTTTTTCTGAGCGTGGACGTTGTGGGTGGGTTGCATGGCTGGGCTCCAACATATCGATGCGCATAATCTATACGCATCGATCCACACATGTCAATGTGCGCCATGCCCGTTTCCCTCTCCCCCAACCCCTCTCCCGCAAGCGGGCGAGGGGAGCACCCCAAGGGTACTTCCTGCGGGGCGCGTTGTGAGTCGCTGCGTGACGTTCGGGTTAAAGGCTCATCCGTTGTTTGGAATCTCGAACGGCCGCACCGCACCTTCATAAAGCTGCCGCAGGATCGCCGTCTCGCGCGAGACGATGGTGGCGAGGAATTCCGTTGAGTCGCCCATCCGGTGGAAGGCGTTGTAGCCATGTTCGAGGAAGGCGTGCAGCTCGGCCAGGCCGGCGAGCTTCGCCGGCATGCGCATGAGGCGCAGGGCGGCGTGCACGAGGGGCTTGCGCGTGAGCGCGTCGAGCGCCTCGCCGACTTCGCGGATGAGGCGCAGCTGCAGTTCGCGCTGCGCGCGGTGGCCGCAGCGGCGGTAGGCTTCGGCGTAGTTTTTTTCCATGATTTTCGATGCGGCGCGGCTGCGGCGCAGTTCCAGCACCATCGCGGCATCGAGTTCTTCCGAGAGGGCATCGACTTCGATCGCCAGGGCGATGGTGTGGATGCCGGCCGCGTGCAGGGTGGCGGCGAGTGTGGGCAGGATGCGTTCGAGTTCGTCGTCGCGTTCGCTGAAATCCTTGGGGCCGTAGAGGTCGGTGAGGAAGAAGCGCGCCGCGTCGCAGTAGCGCTCGGAGTCGAGCAGATCGCGGTAGGTGGCGGCGAGACGGTCGGCCTGCCAGGTGCGCAGGCGCAAGCGATCATCGGCCATGCGCGGATCGGCGTTGGCCTCGGCGCGCAATGCCTTGGCGCGGCCCAGGTGCTGCCTGAGCTGCGCGACCCAATATTCCTTTTCTTCAGAACTCATTGTCTGATGCTTCTTCTGGCTTTCGTGTTAGTCGCGGCGATTATTGATCCCCTCTCCCCGTACACGGGGAGAGGGTTAGGGAGAGGGGCAGGCGGCCGATTCGCCCTCTCCCCAGCCCTCTCCCGCAAGCGGGAGAGGGAGTACATTGCGGCGGTGCCCGCATGAAACGCCGATGGCTTTGCTTCATTATCCTGCGCATGGTCTTGCGGCAAAAGGGTTTAGAACGTTTTGCCTAACCCGCGGCAATGCCGCTCGGCTACACTGAACCATCCCCACAGCGCGAAGGAAATGCGATGGGCACCAATGAGTCGGATATCGCGGGCGGCGTCCTGGCCCCGATCCATGCCCGCCTGCGCGAGGCGGCGGTGCGCGATCCGCATCCGGACTGGCACAGCCGGGCCGCCCTGCTGGATTCACTGGAGCGGCTGATTCGCGAGAACGCAGCGGCCATCGCGCAAGCGATCAGTGCCGACTTCGGCAACCGCTCGCTGCACGAAACGCAGTTGCTTGAACTCTTTCCCAGCTTCGAAGCCATACGCCATGCGCGCCGCCACTTGAAGTCGTGGATGCGGCCGGAGCGCCGTGCCGTGTCGATGTGGTTCCTGCCGGGCCGCGCCCGTGTGATGCACCAGCCGCTCGGCGTGGTCGGCATCATTGTGCCGTGGAACTATCCGCTGCTGCTGGCGGTGGGGCCGCTGGTGGCGGCGCTGGCCGCCGGCAACCGCGTCATGGTGAAGATGTCCGAGTACACGCCGGCCACGTCAGAGTTGTTCGCCAGTCTGATCTCGAAATACTTTTCCGAAGAAGAAGTGGTGGTGATAGAGGGCGACGCCGGGATGGCGCAGGCTTTTGCGCAACTGCCGTTCGGCCACCTGTTGTTCACCGGTTCGACCAAGGTCGGCTACAGCGTGTTGCGCGCCGCCGCCGAAAACCTGACGCCGGTGACGCTGGAGCTGGGCGGCAAGTCGCCGGCCATCCTCGGGCCGGATTATCCGCTGGAGAAATTCGTCGAGCGCGTCATGGTCGGCAAAACCATGAACGCCGGCCAGACCTGCATCGCGCCGGACTACGTGCTGGTGCCGGCAGGGCGCGCGCGCGAGTTCATCGCCGCCGCGCAGAAGGTGATGGCCGACTGCTACCCGGACATCCTGCGCACGCCGGACTATTCGTCGATCATCAGCGAGCGCCACTTCAACCGCCTCACCGGCCTGATCGAGGATGCCCGCGCCCAGGGCGCGGAAGTCGTGCCGCTGTCCTCGGCTGCCGGGCCGGATGCCGCCACGCGGCGCATTCCGCCGGTGGCGCTGCTCAACGTCACGGACGGCATGCAGGCGATGCAGGAGGAGATCTTCGGGCCGATCCTGCCGATCGTGCCTTACCGCGATCTGGATGAGGCGATCCGCTATGTGAATGCGCGGCCGAACCCGCTGGCGCTGTATTACTTCGACCGGGACCGCAGCCGCATCGAGCATGTGCTGGAACAAACGCTGTCCGGCGGCGTCACCATCAACGACACCCTCCTGCACATCGCCCAGGACAGCCTGCCCTTCGGCGGCGTCGGCGAGAGCGGCAAGGGCCATTACCACGGCTTCGAGGGCTTCGAGGCGTTCTCCAAAAAGAAGGCGGTGTTCTTCCAGTCGCGCATCAACGGCATGGGGCTGTTCAAGCCGCCCTACGGCAAGCTGTTCGAGCGCATGGTGAAGCTGCTGTTGCGGTGATCGGTGTGGCGCGGACAATGAAGAAACATGTCGTCATCCCCGCGAACGCGGGGATCCAGGGGGCTTGCGCGAACTCCTGGATTCCCGCTTCCGCGGGAATGACGGGCTGGATTCCCGCTTCCGCGGGAATGACGGGCTGGATTCCCGCTTCCGTACCCCGGGAGTACTTCCTCAGGGCAGCTTCGCTGGCCCTTCAGGGCGCGGGAATGACGAACCCATGATCACCCGACGACAATTCATCAAGACAGGACTGATCGGCGGCGCCGCGCTGACGGCCGTTGGCCTCTTTTATTCGCGCGGCCTGAAGGAGGCGCCCGTTGCCGCCGTCTCGCCGGGACTGACTTTGGAGAACCGGCCGATCATCGCCGCCATCGTGCCCGCCATCCTGGCCGGCGCGCTGCCCGAATCGGGCGAGGCGCGCAGCAAGGCCATCGCGCAGACGGTCGACGGCGTCGGCATCGCCATCGCCGGTTTGTCCGCCGCTTCGCAGAAGGAACTGGCCGAACTTTTCACGCTGTTGAGTGTGGCGCCCGCGCGCATGCTGCTGGCGGGTGTGTGGCCGCGCTGGGAGGAGGCCACGCCTGCCGAGGTCGCCGCTTTCCTGCAGGGCTGGCGCATGAGCCGCCTGGAACTGCTGCGCAGCGCCTACGCCGCCCTGCACGACCTGGTGCTGGGCGCCTGGTACGGCAACCCGGATACCTGGGATGCCATCGGCTACCCCGGCCCGCCGGAGATGCTATGACGATTCGCGATCGCTTTTTGGAAGGAATCAATGGCGGCTGGCAGGTGATCGACGCCGCCAAGCTGGTGGCGGACCGCGCGCTGGAGGCCGACGTGGCCATCGTCGGCAGCGGCGCCGGTGGCGGCATCGCCGCGGAAATCCTGAGCAGGGCCGGCCTGAAGGTGGTCCTCATCGAGGAGGGGCCGCTGAAGACGAGCAGCGACTTCAAGATGCTCGAAGCCGACGCCTATCCGCAGCTCTACCAGGAGTCGGCGGCGCGCAAGACCAAGGACAAGGCCATCAACATCCTGCAGGGGCGCACCGTCGGCGGCTCGACGACGGTGAACTGGACGAGCTGCTTTCGCACGCCGACGACGACCCTGGCGCACTGGCAGCGCGAATTCGGCCTGAAGGACCTGACGGCCGAGAATCTGTCGCCATGGTTCGATGCGGTCGATCGGCGCCTCAACATCCGCTACTGGGACCTGAGCCCGAACGCCAACAACGATGCACTGCGCCAGGCCGGCCGGGCGCTGGGCATTCCGGTGGCGTCGATGCGGCGCAATGTGAAAGACTGCTGGAATCTGGGCTATTGCGGCGTGGGTTGCCCGACCAACGCCAAGCAGTCGATGCTGGTGACGACCATCCCGGCGGCGCTGGCGGCCGGGGCGATCCTGGTGTACCACCTGCGCGCGGAACGGCTGGTGCTGGCGAACGGGCGGGCCGAGGCGCTCGACTGCACGGCGATGACGCCGGCAGGCATCCATCCGGCCGCCTACCGGGTGAAGGTGCGCGCGAAGCATTTCGTGCTGGCGGGGGGCGCCATCGGCACGCCGGGCCTGCTCCTGCGCAGCGACGCGCCGGACCCGCACAAACTGCTCGGCAAGCGCACCTTCCTGCATCCGACCACCGTGGCGGCGGCGCTCATGCCGCATGCGATCAACGGCTATGCCGGCGCGCCGCAGACGATCTACTCGGACCAGTTCCTCGACAATGTGCCGGTGAGCGGGCCGATCGGCTTCAAGCTGGAGGTGCCGCCGATGCACCCGGTGCTGTTCGGCACGACGCTGCAGGGCTTCGGCGAGGTGCACAAGAACTTGATGAGTGAATTCGCCAACACCCACGCCCTGTTGGCGCTGCTGCGCGACGGCTTCCACCCGGACAGCCCCGGCGGCAGCGTGCAACTGCGCGACGACGGCACGCCGGTGCTGGACTACCCGATCACCGATTTCGTCTGGCAGGGCGTGAAGCGTTCCTGGCTGGTCATGGCGGAGATGCAGTTCGCGGCAGGCGCGAAGCGCGTGTATATAGTGCACGAGCAATGCAACGGCTATGCCACGATGGACGAGGCGCGTGCCGGCATCGAGACGCTGCCGCTGAAGAATCAACTGGCGCGCGTCGTCAGCGCACACGTGATGGGCGGTTGCGGCATGGCGGCGGACGAGAAGCGCGGCGTCACCGACACCTGGGGGCGCTACCGCCAGCTCGACAACGTGACGGTGTGCGACGGTTCGCTGTTCCCCACCAGCATCGGCGCCAACCCGCAACAATCGATTTACGGACTGGCGGCACGCAATGCCAGCCGGCTCGCCGAAGAACTGACCAGGCAGCCCGCTCCGGCGCTTGCATGAAAGGAAAGAGATGGCAGCCACGACGCTGTACCGTTTGATACTGGCAGGAGAATTCGTTTTCTACCTGCTGCTGGGCATGCTGCTCGTCGGCCAGTGCGCGTGGTCCGCCGGACAGGCCGTCGGGCTTGCGCTGATTCTCATGGTGGCCGGCCGGACCTTCATCATTGGCGTCACCTACGCTTTCGCGCGCGCCTATGCGGCGCCGACGCCCGAGGCGCAGCGCATCGGCGCCGGGCGGGCGATCGCCATGGCCCTGCGCGAACTGGCGGCCTTCTCCCTGCTATTCACCATGGTCATCCCCTTCGAGCGCTTCTTCCTGGGCGCCGACCGCCTTGTCCGCGGCGAGGGCGGACGTCTGCCCCTGCTGCTGATCCACGGCTACCAGTGCAATCGCGGTTTCTGGCTGTGGCAACGCAACAGGCTGGAGCGCGCCGGCTGGCAGGTGGCCACGATCAGCCTGGATCCGGTGTTCAACGACATCGATGGCTACGTCGAGCAGGTGTCGCGGCGCATCGAGGACATCTGCGCCGCCACCGGCGCCGCGCAGGTGATGCTGGTCGGCCACAGCATGGGCGGACTGGTGGCGCGCGCCTACCTGCGCCGTTTCGGCAGTGGCCGTGTGGCGAAACTCGTCACCCTGGGTTCGCCGCACCACGGCAGCGTGCTGGCGAAGCTCGGCCTGGGCGAGAACGGCCGCCAGATGGTGCCGGGCAGTGCATGGCTTGCCGCGCTCAATACGCCGGGCGCCGTGCCGCTGCCGCAGACGGTATCGATCTACAGCTGCCACGACAATTACGTCATGCCGCAGGACAGTTCCCTGCTGGATGGGGCGAAGATCGTGCCGCTGGCCGGCATCGGGCATCTCGAGATGGCTTTCTCGCCGGAGATCGAGCGGTTGTTGCTGGCGGAGCTGGGCGATAGCTGAACGAATGTGTATAATCGACTAATTCATACACATCAGGAGCAATAGCGTGCGTACCAATATCGACATCGACGAGGCACTCATGGATGCAGCCATGAAGGCCGGAGGATTCCGCACCAAGAAGGAAACCGTCGAGGCGGCGCTTCAAGTCCTGACGCGTCAGCGTCAGGCCTGTGCCCGACTTGGGGCATTGCGTGGCAAGGTCGATTGGGATGCCGACTACGATTACAAGTCTCTTCGCCGGGGAAGGGTCCGTTGATCCTGGTCGATTCCAGCGTCTGGATCGATTACTTTCGCGGCACCGCCACACGCAAGAGTGAGTTCCTTGCCCGCCAGATTGATACCGGTGGTGTCGAAATTGCGACGGGCGATCTCATCGTCGCAGAGGTATTGCAGGGCTTTCGTTCCGAGAAACAGGCGCGGGAGGCCGTGGCGGCCTTCGATCTGATCGAGACCGTGGATATCGGAGGGCGGACGCTGGCGGTCAAGTCGGCCCACAACTACAGATTTTTACGGGCCAAAGGCGTCACGGTGCGCTCGACTATCGATTGTCTGGTCGCCACCTTCTGCATCGAGCGGCGCATCCATTTGCTGCACGATGACCGGGATTACGATTCCTTCGCACGCCATCTCGGCCTGCGCGTCGCTGCAGACTGAAAAATCAGAGCAGCTTCAGCACTTCCTCCCCATGATTGGGGCAGTTCGGATCGTCGAGGACGTGGGCGATCTTGCCCTTCTTGTCGATGATGAAGGTCACCCGCTCGTTCATCCCCGCCAGCGCACGCGCCACCCCGAACAGGCCGGAACCCGCCACGCCGTAGGCCTTCGCCATTTCCCGGTCGGTATCGGCGAGCAGCGGGAAATTCAGCTTGTACTTGGAGGTGAACTTCCGGTGCGATTCCTCGTTCTGCGAGGAAACGCCAAGGATGGCCGCGCCCTTGGCGGCGATGTCGTGGTTGACGTCGCGCAGGCTGCAGGCTTGCGCCGTGCAGCCCGGCGTGTCGTCCATCGGATAGAAATAAAGCACGAGCTTTCTGCCGCGGAAATCCTTCAGTTTGATGGTGCTGCCGTCGCTTGCGGGGCAGGAAAAGTCTGGGGCGGGATCGCCGGGCCTGAGTCTGATGCCGTTCTCCTCAGAAATGTATGCCGCGCATCAACTGGCTGAAGGCGATCTGATCGGCGGTCGGCTGCGCCGGCGCGCCTTCCTTGCTGCCGACGGCTGCGGCCGAATCCGGGAACATGCGGAAGCTGGTGTTCATGATGATCTGCGCCGCCTTCGGCGCGACGGCATGCACCACCTGGCCGAAGATCCCGAGCGGCGTGGCGATGCGCACCGGCTTGCTGACGATGGCGTCCGCCACCAGGTCGGCCGCTTCCTCGGGCGAGAGCGTCGGCACGTTACGGTAAAGCTTGGTCGGCGCGATCATGGGCGTCTTCACCAGCGGCATGTTGAGGATGGTGAAATCGATGCCGCGGTCGACGAACTCCGCGCCGGCGCAGCGCGAAAAGGCTTCCAGGGCCGACTTCGACGCCACATAGGCGGAGAAGCGCGGGGCGTTGGTGAGCACGCCGATGGAGGAGATGTTGATGATGTGGCCCGCGCGCTTCTCGAGCATCCGGGGCAGGAAGCCCATGGTCAGCCGCACCGCGGCGAAATAATTGAGCTGCATGCAGCGCTCGTAATCGTGGAAGCGCTCGAAGGAGTTCTCGATGGCGCGGCGTATGGAACGGCCGGCGTTGTTCACCAGGATGTCGACGCCGCCGTATTCCTCGATGACCTGCCGCACGAACTCGTCACACTCGGCGTAGTCGCTGATGTCGGCCGAGTAGGCGATCAGCTTCAGGCCGGCGGCTTCGAACTCGCGCATGGTTTCGGCCAGCTTTTCCTCGTCGCGGGCGACGATGATGGTGATGGCGCCGGCCTCGGCCAGCTTGAAAGCGGTGGCCTTGCCGATGCCGGAAGATCCCCCGGTCACCAGCGCGACCCTGCCCTTGACCCGGCCCTTCAGCGTGTGTTCGATGAATAGATCCGGAAAGAGACGGCGCCCCCATTTGTCCCACAACGGCGTGGCGTAGCCGGCGAGGGTGACGGCGCCGGCCTCGGCCAGCCTGTAGGCGGTGGTCCTGCCAGTGCCGGAAGATTCATCGGCCATCGACGCGAGGTCGTCCTTGAACCGGCCCATCAGCGTGCGATCGACGAAAAGATCGGGATCGAGATGGCGCTCCCAGTAATCCCACAGCCGCCAGGCGTAGGTCTCCAGCGGCGGCACGGCAATGCCGCTGCCGGCCAGCGCCTTCTCGGCCTGGCGGCTGTCGAAGCGGGTCGGGTAGTTGATGAAGTCCATGATGGCCCCGGGCAGGCCGAGGTCCTTCATCACGGCCGAGCTGAGGCGCCGCACCGGCGCCAGCGCCATCAGGCTCTTGCCCACCCCCTTGGGTATGATGTCGAACAGCGCGGCATTGATGCGCATGCCCATGTCCGGTGCATGCGCCGCCTTGGCGAAAAGGGTCAGGATGTCGCCGACGCGGTGCGGCTGCGGGTCGACGAGGTGGAAGCACTTGCCGTCCAGCCCCTGCTGGTGGGCGATATGGTCCATGGCGTCGACCACGAAATCCACCGGCACGATGTTGATGCGTCCGCCCTCGATGCCGAGGGTCGGCAGCCACTGCGGCAGGACCTGGCGCATCATCTTGATCAGCTTGAAAAAGTAGTAGGGGCCGTCGATCTTGTCCATCTCCCCGGTCTGCGAGTCGCCGACGACGCTGCCGGGTCGATAGATGCGCCAAGGCACCTTGCACTCCTTGCGCACGATGCCTTCAGCCTCGTGCTTGGTGCGGAAGTAGGGGTGATCGAGATTTTCCGCCTCGTCGAACATGTCCTCGCGGAAGACGCCCTCGAACATGCCGGCCGCGGCGATCGAGCTCATGTGCTGGAAGCAGCCCGCCTCGATCGCCTCTGCCAGGGCAACGGCATTGCGCGTGCCGGTGATGTTGGCAGCCTCGTCCTCCTTGGCGCTCGCCTTGAGGTCGTACACCGCGGCGAGGTGAAAGAAGTGGGCGATGCGGCCCTTCAGCTTCTTCCGCGCGGCGGCGGAAACGCCGAGAAGGGAATCCTCCAGGTCGCCGACGACGGGAATCGCGCGCGTCTTGTCCACGCCCCAGAAAGCGTACAGGGCTGCGAGCTTTTCCGGAGCCTTCGAGCGCGTCAGGAAATGGACTTTGGCGCCGGGACGGGACAGCAGTTTCCTGACGAGGCGCCTGCCGATGAAGCCGGTAGCACCGGTGACGAAATAGTCCATGCGAACTTCCTCCTGGTAGAGTCAAATATCATACACGCGATACCCGGCACGGCGCAGGGCAGGACATATTGCAATTGAGTGATCCGCCCAGCTTTTTAGTGTGCCTTGCCTAATTTTTCCGGTTAGATTGTCATCGTAGGGCAAGCATCCATACGGCAATGAATTTCCTGATTACCAATGATCCTCAGCCGACTTTGCATAGGGTCTCCCCCTTTGTAAAAGGGGGAACAAGGGGGATTTATGACCGAAGGAAATCTGCCCAGAAGGAAATACCCTTGGGGTGCGGCCGAAGGAAGTGCAAAGCCCCGTGGGACGGGGGTGGCAGCGCACGAGCGGCCGCGAAATCCCCCCTGCCCCCCTTTTCCAAAGGGGGGGGAGACATGCCGCCGATGTTGCTAACTACGGCTGAGTTTCGTGGGTAATCAGGATGAATTTTAACTTTGCATAGGAGACGGCATCATGGTCAAGAAACTCAAGGCATTGGCAGGCGGGGCGTCGGGGGAAAGCGAATTCGCGCAGACGGTCCGCGATTCGGCGCAGCAGATCTGGTTGGCCGGCTTGGGCGCGTTCGCCAAGGCCCAGGCAAGCGGCACGAAGCTTCAAGCCGAGGGCGCGAAGATGTTCGACGCCTTGGTGAAGGAAGGCGAGACCCGCCAGTCGTTCGTGCGCAAGGTCGCCGGCGACAAGGTTGCCGAGATGGCCGGCAAGGCGAGCGGAACCTGGGACAAGCTGGAGCAGGTGTTCGAGGATCGCGTCGCACGCTCGCTGTCGAGCCTCGGCGTGCCCACCAAGAAGGACATCGAGAAGCTGTCCAAGCGTGTGGCCGAGCTGACCGAGGTTGTGCAGAAGCTGGATGGAGCGAAGCCTGCTCCGCGTCGTCGCGCCGCGAAGAAATAAGCGTCCCTCGGCGAGGGGGCGATCATGGTGAAAGGGGTGTCATCCCCGCGCAAGCGGGGATCCCGCGCCGTGCGTAAATCACTGGATTCCCGCTTGCGCGGGAATGACGGTCGGGGCGTTTCCCGCATTGGCTTGGCACTTGCCGGCGGCGGGCGTAGCGCTTCGCGCAACGCCGATGGGACACGAACGTCCCGCTCGCCGGCCAAGGCTTCGAAAGCGGTCAAAGGGGTGAAGGCGTCAGGTTCCCGCATCGGCTTGGCACTTGCCGGCGGCGGGCCGTTGGGCGGCATTTACGAACTCGGCGCGCTGATGGCGTTGTCGGAGTCGCTCGAGGGTGTCGACTTCAATGATCTGGACGTCTATGTCGGCGTGAGCTCGGGCGGTTTCATCGCCGCCGGGCTCGCGAACGGGCTGACGCCCGAGCGCATGCGCCACATGTTCATCGAGAGCGACACAGCCGAGGAGCCCTTCGAGCCGGAGCTGCTGCTCAAGCCTGCCTTTCGCGAGTATGCCATGCGGGCGATGTCGGTGCCCCCCCTGCTGCTGGCCTCGATCTGGAATTACCTGGCCAACCCCTGGAGCCAGAGTTTCTTCGAATCGTTCCAGCGCCTGTCCCAGGCCATTCCGACCGGCATTTTCAACAGTGCCGGCATTGACCAGTTTCTCAGCCGCATCTTTACCGCGCCGGGCCGCAGCAACGATTTCCGTCAGCTCGGGCGACGCCTGTTCCTGGTGGCGACCGATCTCGATTCCGGCAAATCGGTGGTTTTCGGCGCGCCCGGGCAGGACCATGTGCCGATATCCACCGCGGTGCAGGCAAGCGCCGCGCTGCCGGGATTGTTTCCCCCGGTGGAAGTCGACGGCCGCCATTATGTGGATGGGGCGCTGCGCAAGACCCTGCATGCCTCGGTGGCGCTGAAGGAAGGCGCCAACCTGGTGCTATGCGTCAATCCGCTGGTGCCCTTCGATTCGGAACTGGCGGTCAAGCGCGGCGCCGGCAAGCGCCACAAGCTCGTGGATGGCGGCCTGCCGGTGGTGCTGGCGCAGACCTTCCGCTCGATCATCCACTCGCGCATGCAGGTGGGCATGGCCAAGTACAGCGTCGATTACAAGAACGCCGACGTCGTGCTGTTCGAGCCGAACAGCGACGATGCCGAGATGTTCTTCACCAACATGTTCAGCTACGCCAGCCGGCGCCATCTGTGTGAACATGCCTACCAGAAGACGCGCATCGAGCTCTATCGGCGGCGCCACGAGCTGGCGCCGATCATGGCCCGGCACGGCATCCACATCCGGATCGAGGGACTCAAGGAAAAGCGCTCCCTGACCCATCACGACATCGGCGACCATGCCGAGAAGGAAAATACCCTTCTGGCGACAAGCCATCGACTGGGGGATTCGCTGGCAGAACTGGAGCGCTGGCTGAAGCACAGGCAGGAAGCGGCGCACAAGGCGTCCTGACGCTCCCCGGGTTTTGCCCCGCCTGGCGGGGTGTTATTCTTGGCGGGTCATGGAAAAGAAACCGAAAAGGCGCACGCGCGAACGCATTCTCGAAGCGAGTCTCCGGCTGTTCAACGACTTCGGCGAGCCGAACGTCACCACCACGGTGATCGCCGACGATTTGAATATCAGCCCGGGCAACCTCTACTACCATTTCCACAGCAAGGACGAGATCGTCAACGAGTTGTTCGCCGCATTCGAACGGGAGATCAGCGAGACCCTGGCGGCGCCGATGCGCCGCTCGCCCAACGTCGAGGACATGTGGCTGTTCCTGCACCTGCTGTTCGAGGAAATCTGGAAATACCGCTTTCTCTACCGCGATCTGGACGACCTGCTCTCGCGCAACCGGCTGCTGGAGATGCATTTCAAGCGGATTTTGGCGCACAAGGTGAAGACGGCGACCGTGTTGTGCGACGGGCTCGTGGCGACCGGCGAGATGAAGGCCGGCCCCGGCGAGGTACAGGCGCTGGCGACCAACATGGCAGTCGTCGCCACCTACTGGCTGCCCTTCGAATATGCACGCGATCCGCGCCGGCGCGACGCGGAAAGCGGGCTCGGGAGAGGCGTGTATCAGGTGATGTCGATGCTGGCGCCGTTCCTGCAAGGAGACTCGCGCGAGCATCTGCAGCAGCTTTCGAAGGAATACGTTGCTCAATAAGCAGCAGGAGACCGGAATGGCCAAGGGCGGCTGGAAAAAGTTTCCCCATGCGGATAAAGCCTACGTTTACGCCGGCGCGGCGCTTAAGAAGAACTGGGAGCGGCTGCACCGCGGCGACCGCGAGCCGTTCTCCGAGGACGAGCAGGTGCAGGAAACCTGGCGGCTCTACCATCAGGGCGCGTTCCAGCAGGCCCACGAGCTGGGGCTGAGCCTGGGTTTGGCCGGCTATGCGGCGGCGAACAAGGCGGCGGTGATCTACGCAACGTACCTGGAGGAAAACGGGAACAGGAAACTGGCCCTGTTCCAAGAAGCGGCGGCGCGCGCCGAGGAACAGATGACGAAGATGCCGAAGCATCCCAACGCCCATTATTTCCACGCCCTGGCACTGGGCCGCTACAGCCAGGGCATCCCGGTGTCGAAGGCGCTGGCGCAGGGCCTCGGCGCCAGGGTGCGGGACAGCCTGACCCAGGCGCTCAAGCTGGATCCCGGCCATGCCGACGCGCACATCGCGCTGGGGGTATTCCATGCCGAGGTGATCAACAAGGTCGGCGCCACGGTCGGGGGGCTTGCCTACGGCGTGAAGAAGGACGCCGGCGTCGAGCATTTCGAGCAGGCGATCAAGCTCAATCCCGACTCCGCCATCGCCCGCCTGGAATACGCCAACGGCCTGGTGATGCTGTTCGGCCAGGCGAAGATGAAGCAGGCGGGAAAGTTCTACGAGGAAGCCGCCGCCGCCAAGGCGATGGACGCCATGGAGCGGCTCGACGTCGAGGCGGCGAAGGCGGAGCTGAAGGAGTAGGGTCCTCTTCGGGGAAAGTCAGTCCGTGGAGGACGGCGCCGCGTCCTGCGCAGAGGTCGCGGAGTTTTTCCTCTGTTTTTCTCCGCGTCTTCTGCGTCTCCGCGATCTCTGCGTTGAAAGAGGTTCTGCCACGGCCAGTTCTTCTTCCAGGCTCCGCTCGATTTCCTCCGGCGTGCGCACCTCTTTCCAGGGCTCGAGCAGCAGGGCATAGAGCAGTTTCTCGAACTCCGGCCGGAAACGCGCGACGATCCGCTCCGGATTGGCGACGAAGTGCCGGTCGGTGACCAGGCCGAATTGGACGTTGCCGTTATAGCTGAGGATGGAGACGCCGATGCCGATGTCACCGCTTTGCGGCACCCAGACCATCTGCTGCACGAGCCGGGCGCCGGCCATGTAGCGCTGCATGGTCGGGCCGGGCACGTTGGTCATGACGGCGCTGGCCTTCGCCGCCAGCATATTGAGCACGATCTCCTGCACGAACTTCGGCACCAGGCCGGTGGCGGCCAGCACGCCGAGGGCGACGATGGGCTGATAGGAGCCTTTCAGCGCCTCCATGCGCCGCTTGACCTCGAACACCCGTTCGAAGGGATTCTCGATGCAGACCGGCAGCAGCAGGGTGACCAGGCCGAAGCGGTTGCCGAGCTTGCCTTCGTCGGCCCTGGAGCGCATGTTGACCGGCACCAGGGCGCGCACCCAGACCCCATCGACTTCGTCGCCCTTTTCAAGCAAGTAGGCGCGCAGGGCGCCGGCGACGGAGGAGAGCAGCAGGTCGTTCACCGAGCAGCCGAGGGCCTTCCCCACCGCCTTGATTTCGCCGAGCGGCATCGGCTCGGACCAGGCCACGGCCTTGGTGCCGCCGGGCTTGCCCTTGAATCGGGTGGGTGAGTCTGCTGGCAGCAACAACAGGTCAAGCAGTTCGTTGGCAATGCCGATGCCCTGCTTGCCGAGCCTGACGGCCCGGTCCGGGTTCGCCAGGAGCTCGAAGCACTTGAGCCAGAAGTGGGTGCCCAGGGTGATTGCCGAATCCATGCCTTGGCTGACGGGCTCGATGATGCGGTGCCAGGGATTGTCCTCATCCTCTTCCATTGCTGGCGGCTCGGACCGGATCGGGTCGGGCGCATCGGGCGTTTCGTCGGTGAGCGAGAGCACGACGCCGACCAGTGCAATCCCGTCGGCAATGCAATGGTGGATGCGCACGATCAGCGCCGAGCCGCCGTCATAGTTGTCGACCAGGTGGAAGCTCCACAGCGGGCGATTGGGATCGAGCGGAATGGACATCAGGTCAGCCGCCATATTCTGAAGTTCCGTCTTGTGTTCGCCGGCGGGCAGGGCGGCGTGGTGGAGGTGACGGTCGAGGTCGAAGTCCACGTCGTCCTCCCACCAGGCGCCGGCGGCGTCGTGCACGACTTTCTGACGGAAGCGGCGGTAGGACAGTAGCCGTGTTTCCAGGGTGTGTCGCAGGCGGGCGTAATCCATCGGACCGTCGAACATCATGATGCCGACGATCATCATCAGGTTTGTCGGACGATCCATGCGCAGCCAGGCGGTGTCGACCGGGGAGATATGCTCGCGTTTGCTCATAGGAGTGTCAGGGCCGTCAAGGTGGTCGGGACGATTCACTTATAATACCGGAGGACGGCTGCACGGGCTCGGCCGTCGCGAACTTCAAGGGAGGGAAAATGGCGAATCTTCAGGCAAGCTTCAAGGCGGCGGTAGCAGCCTCGAAAACGCTGAGCGAGCGGCCGGACAACAGCACGCTGCTGCAGATTTATGCCCTGTACAAACAGGCCACGGCCGGAGATGTCGAGGGCAAGCGTCCCGGCTTCACGGACATGATCGGCCGCGCCAAGTACGATGCATGGGCGGAGATCAAGGGCACTGGCAAGGACGACGCCATGCAGCGCTACATTGCCCTGATCGATTCGTTGAAGGGGTGATCAAACCTTCGGGCCGGCATCCGGCCCGAAGTTCTCGTCGAAAAACCGGTGGATTTCCTCTTCGACGCGGGGTTTGATCGCGAACAGGAGAAAACCGAGCCGGACGCGGATGTGCACTTCCTTTTTTTCCACGACCAGTTCTCCGCTGACGCCGCTGCGCGTGAAGTTGAGGACGTTGTCCTCCCACTCGTAGGACAGGTCGAACTCCTCGTCGAGCTGACTGGCAATCTGCTCGGCGGCCTTGCGAGCCGCCTTGGGGCTCATGCTGTGGCTGCGGCGGATCAGGATGTCGCTCATGGATATTCCCGGATGACTGGAATGATCTGGAATTGTATTCGAGTCGCAGCGACCCGTCACCGGCAGCGTGTTTAGGAATTGCCCGGGAATGCCCGTACACGCAGGCATGTAGAACGCAACGGAATCGACCATGTTCAACCTTCCGATCCAGACCGCCGTCATCAACGCCATCATCGGCAATGCCGTGCTGGCAGGGATTTTCTTTCCTGATTACCAATGATCCTCAGCCAACTTTGGCTGAACGACGCCGGTTTCCCGGCGCTGGAGCCAGTTAGCAGGTCTCCCCCTTTGGAAAAGGGGGAACAAGGGGGATTTATGACCGAAGGAAATCTGCCCTGCAGGAAATACCCTTGGGGTGCGACCGAAGGAAGTGCAAAGCTGCCCCGCAGGAAATACCCTTGGGGTGCCCGTAGGATTGCGGTGATCTGCACACCTACGGCTGCAAAATCTGCCCCGCAGGAAATACCCTTGGGGTGCGACCGAAGGAAGTGCAAAGCCCCCCTCGCCCCCCTTTTTCAAAGGGGGGAAGACATGTTGCAGAGGTCTCCAACTATGGCTGAGTTTCATTGGTAATCAGGTTTTCTTTTACCTGTGGCGGGTGGATCGGCGCGAAAGCGCACTGGGCTACTGGGGGGGCCGCCTATGCTGCCAGTGCCTGCCGGAGAATTCGCCGCGTTTCTGAAGAAAAGACCTAGGCGACCTTGAGCGCCTGGTCGAGGTCGGCGAGGATGTCGTCGATGTGCTCGATGCCGATCGACAGGCGCACCATATCCACCGAGACGCCGGCTTTGGCCATTTCCTCTGGTGAGAGTTGTCGGTGCGTGGTCGAGGCCGGATGGCAGGCGAGCGACTTGCAGTCGCCGATGTTGACCAGCCTGACGACCAGTTGCAAGGCATCCTGGAAGCGCGCGCCGCCTTCGCTACCGCCCTTGACGCCGAAAGTGAGGATGCCGGAGGCGCGTCCGCCCATGTATTTCTGCACCAGGCTGTGGTCCTTGTGGTCCGGCAGACCGGCGTAATTCACCCACGACACCTTGGCATGATCCTTGAGGAACTGCGCGACTTTCTGCGTGTTTTCGCAGATGCGGTCCATGCGCAGGGTCACCGTTTCGATGCCCTGCAGGATGAGGAAGGCGTTGAAGGGGCTGATTGCCGCACCCATGTTGCGCAGCGGCACGACGCGGGCGCGGCCGATGAATGCCGCCGGACCAAGTGCTTCTGTATAGACCACGCCGTGGTAGGAAACGTCCGGCTCGTTCAGACGCTTGAACTTCTGCTTGTGCTCGGCCCAGGGGAATTTACCCGAATCCACGATGATGCCGCCGATGGAGTTGCCGTGGCCGCCGAGATACTTGGTGAGCGAATGCACGACGATGTCGGCCCCATGTTCGATGGGGCGGCACAGGTAGGGCGTTGGCACGGTGTTGTCCACGATGAGCGGGATGCCGTGGCGGTGGGCAATGTCGGCGAGGCGATCGAAATCGGTGATATTGCCGAGCGGGTTGCCGATCGATTCGCAGAAGATCGCCTTGGTGCGTCCGTCGATCAGTTTCTCGAAGGCCTGCGGGTCGCGGTAATCCGCGAAGCGCACCTCGATACCGAACTGCGGCAGGGTATGGGCGAACAGGTTGTAGGTGCCGCCGTAGAGGGTGCTGGCCGAGATGAGATTGTCGCCGGCTTCCGTGATGGTCTGGATCGCGTAGGTGATGGCCGACTGGCCCGAGGCCAGCGCCAGCCCCGCGATGCCGCCTTCCATGGCCGCCACGCGCTTTTCCAGCACGTCCTGCGTCGGGTTCATGATGCGGGTGTAGATGTTGCCCGCCACCTTGAGATCGAACAGGTCCGCTCCGTGCTGCGTGTTGTCGAAGGCGTAGGAGGTTGTCTGGTAGATGGGTACCGCCACGGCCTTGGTGGTGGGTTCCGGGCTGTAGCCGCCGTGCACGGCGAGGGTTTCCAGTTTCATGGGCTCTCTCGGGTGGGGAAAATGCAAAGTATAGCCGACGGCTATGAGGACTGTGATGCCGTTCTCAGCACGCCTGCCATCGTCTCGTCGAAGGCCACCAGCAGGACTTTCTCCAGCACGGCATTGTCCGCCAGGGCGTTGCGGCATTCAGCCACTGCAATGCTGGCTGCCGCCGCATGCGGATAACCGTACACGCCGCAACTGATGGCCGGAAAGGCGAGACTGCGCAGGCCGTGTTCCCTCGCCAGGCGAAAGCTGTTGCGATAGCAGGACGCCAGCAGCGCCGGCTCGCCGCGCCCGCCGCCGTGCCAGACCGGCCCGACGGTGTGGATGACGTGCCTCGCCGGCAAGCGAAACCCAGGAGTGATCTTCGCCTGCCCGGTCGGACAGCCTTTCAGGGTTTGGCAGAAGGCCACCAATTCCGGCCCGGCGGCGCGATGGATGGCGCCATCCACGCCGCCGCCGCCGAGCAACGACTCGTTGGCAGCATTCACGATGGCGTCCACGGTGAGGCGGGTGATGTCGTCCGCGACGACTTGCAGACGATCGGACATCTTCAAGGAAGGCCTTACTTCAGCTTGGCGTCGCGCAGGATGCCCAGCCAGGCCTGCCGTTTCGGTTCGGAGAGGCGGTTGGTCTTGGCGGCATAGGCGAGGATATGCACGCCATCCTTGGCCACGAGGACGCGGCGGTACTCGAATTGCTGGCCGGTGATGCGACAGTCGCCTTCCCACTGCAGGAAAGCCGCGTTCTGATCCTGTTCGAGCGGTTTCATTTTGTACGGGCGGCAGTGTTCGTTCAGGTGCTCGATGAAGCCGGTGAGGTAGTCGTCCGGCGAGAAGGCGAGACGCTGGTGGCCGATGACGATTTTCTCGTTCCAGAAATATTCGCTTTCGCCAGGGGCGACATAAATGCGCTCGGTGAGGCGTCCCTCCCGGTTTTCGGCGGCGAGCTTCCAGTCGCGCGGATCGAGTGGAATGTCCCAACGCTCTTGCGTCTGGGCAAGGACAGGGGCGGCAGAAAGACAGAACAGGACAAGAAATTTAATCAGCATCGTTGTTCCTTGGCAGATCATCAAGCCTGATTGAGTGCTGCTACTTTACATGAAGTCCCTGTTGAAAACCGGGCTTGCTTTCACGCAGGTAACCGATGTTAAACTTGCTTTCATTCAATCGCTGGCAGGAGATCACATGCTGCAAGCCGGACAAGCTGCGCCTGCTTTCGCGCTGCCCGATGCCGACATGGAATCCTTCGAACTGTCGGAACTGCGCGGCAAGAAGCATGCTGTCCTGTATTTCTATCCCAAGGACGACACGCCTGGCTGCACCATCGAGGCCATCGGCTTCACCGACCATGAAGACAAGTTCGCGCGGTATGGTTGCGTCGTACTGGGCGTTTCGCGCGACGATTGCATCAGCCATGCAGAATTCCGCGACAAACACGGCCTGACCGTGCGCCTGCTGGCCGATACGGAATGCGAAGTCAGCAAGCGCTACGGCGTCTGGCAGATGAAGGAAAAGGACGGCGTGAAAAAGCCGGGCATCGTGCGCTCGACTTTCATCATCGACAGGAAAGGCGTATTGCGTCACGCATTGTATGGCGTCAACCCGAAAGGCCATGCGCTCGAGGTGCTGGCACTGGTCAAGCAACTGGATTGAAAGGAAGCACCATGCAGATCGCCAAGGACACCGTGGTCACGCTGAATTATCGCGTCACCGATTCCGACGGCAACATGATTGACGACGGGCAGCGCCCGCTGGTCTACCTTCATGGCGGCTACGATGGCATCTTTGCCCGGCTCGAGGAGGAGTTGCATGGCAAGTCGGTCGGCGAGCAGCTGGAGGTCAAGCTGCAGCCCGAGGATGCCTTTGGCGTCTACGATGCCGAGCTCGTGCGCGTTGAGGCCCTTTCCATGTTCCCGGAAAGCATCCAGGTCGGCATGCAGTTCGAGCGGGCGACCGAAGACGGTGAGGACGAGATCGTCTATACCATTACCGACATCGAGGGTGACAAGGTGGTGGTGGACGGGAACCATCCGCTGGCGGGCACCGCGCTGATCTTCAACTGCACCATTGCCGACGTTCGTGCGGCGACAGCCGAGGAACTCTCGCACGGCCATGTGCACGGCCCCGAGGGCCATCACCATCATTGAGCCCCGCTGAGCGCGCCTTGCCGCCTGACTATTTGGCGGCGCGCTTCAATTCGTAGAGCTTTTCCAATGCCTCGCGCGGGCTGAGCCCGTCCGGATCGAGCGCGCGCAGCGCATCGAGCGCCGGATGCGGCTCCGCTTCCGCCGGTTCCGGCGCCGCGGCGAAAAGATCGGCCTGCGGACCTGCATTGACCTCACGATTCTCCAACTGGCGCAGGCGGCGCTTGGCGTCGCGGATGACACTGCCGGGGATGCCGGCCAAGGCCGCCACCTGGATGCCGTAGCTCTGGCTGGCGGGGCCTTCCTCGACCGCGTGGAGGAAAACGATGCTGTGGCCGTGCTCGACAGCATCCAGGTGCACGTTGGCGCACTCCGTGTAGTCTTCGGAAAGCCGCGTCAGTTCGAAGTAGTGCGTCGAGAACAGCACATAGCCGCGGTTCTTCTCCAGCAGATGGCGGGCAATGGCGAAGGCCAGCGCCATGCCGTCGAAAGTCGATGTGCCGCGACCGACCTCATCCATCAGCACCAGGCTGTTCTGCGTCGCGCCGTGCAGGATCGAGGCCGCCTCGGTCATCTCGACCATGAAGGTGGAGCGGCCCGAGGCGAGGTCGTCCGAGGCGCCGATGCGGGTGTAGATGGCGTCGATGGGGCCGAGGCGCGCCGCCCGGGCAGGCACGAAGGCGCCGCAATGGGCGAGCAGCACGATCAACGCCACCTGTCGCATGTAGGTCGACTTGCCGCCCATATTCGGGCCGGTGATCAGCAACATGCGCCGCGACGGATCGAAGCGGCAGTCGTTGGCAATGAAGCTGCCCACCTGTCCCTCTACCACGGGATGGCGACCGGCCTCGATCTCAATCGAAGCCGTTTCCGTGAATTGCGGCCGGCACCAGTCGTGGCGCACCGAAATGGCGGCGAAGGCACACAGGCCGTCGAGCAGTGCGATGGCGCGGGCGATGCGCTGCAGCCGCGGAATATCGTCGGCGAGCCGCGTCAGCAGTTCCTCGTAGAGCAGCTTCTCGCGCGCGAGGGCGCGCTCCTGTGCAGAGAGCGCCTTGTCCTCGAAAGCCTTCAGCTCGGGCGTGATGTATCGCTCTGTATTCTTCAGCGTTTGGCGGCGGCGGTAGTCATCGGGCACTTTGCCGGCGTTGGCATGCGTGACTTCGATGTAGAAGCCATGCACCCGGTTGTATTCGACGCGCAGGCTGGCGATGCCGCTGCGTTGCCGCTCGCGCGCCTCCAGTTGCAGCAGGAAGGCGCCGCAGTTCTGCTGGATGGCGCGCAACTCGTCCAGTTCGTCGTCGTATCCCTCGGCGATGACGCCGCCGTCGCGCAGTACGACGGACGGTTCCGGCGCGACGGCGCGGGCGAGCAGGTCGAGAGAGTCGGTTGGCGTGGCAAGATCGGCGCGGATGGCGGACAGGCAATCCGATTCCGCCGTCAGCGGTGTTCTCAGCTTCTCCAGCCCGGACAAGCTGTCGCGCAGGCCCGATAGGTCACGCGGTCGGGCGCTCCTGAGCGCGATGCGTGCGGTGATGCGTTCGACGTCGGCGAAGCCGCGCAGCGCCTGTTGCGCAGCGGCGAAGGGTCCCTTGCCGGCCTCCCCCGACAGCTCCGCCACGGCGGCGTGGCGCGTGGCAGCAGCTTCGCGCTCGGCCAGCGGGTGATGCAGGCAATGGCGCAGCCAGCGCGAGCCCATCGACGTGCGGCAGTCGTCGAGCAGGGAGAGCAGGGTGGGCGCGGGCTCGCCGCGCAGCGTTTCGGTCAGTTCCAGGTTGCGCCGCGTGGCGGCATCCAGACGCAGCCAGGCGCTCTCGCGCTCGACAGTGAGCGTGGTGATATGGGCCAGTGCCTGGTTCTGCGTTGTCATGGCGTACTGGTAGAGGGCGCCGGCGGCGCGCAGCGCGGCAGTCGGCGCCTCCGTATCCGACTCAGGCAGGAAAGCGGCGAGGTCGCGCGTACCGAAATGCAAAGTCAGTTCCCGCGAGGCGGCGTCGCGGTCGAAATGCCAGTCGGGCAGACGCTTGACCGGGGCGGTTGCATTTTCCGTAAAGCTTGCTGGCGCGACGTCCGGCACCAGGATTTCCGCCGGACGCAGGCGCTCCAGCTGGGCGGCGAGGGCGCCGGGGCCGATTTCGAGCAGGCGGAAATCGCCATTGGCGAGGTTCAGCCAGGCCAGGCCGACCAGATTTTTTTCCGGCGCCAGCGCCAGCAGCAGGCTGTCGGACTTGTCGTCGAGCAGCGCCGAGTCGGTCAGCGTGCCCGGCGTGACGATACGCGACACGGCGCGCTCGACCGGCCCCTTCGAGGCGGCCGGGTCGCCGATCTGCTCGCAGATCACCACCGATTCGCCCAGTTTCACCAGTCGCGCCAGATACGGCTCGACGGCATGGTAGGGCACGCCGGCCATGCGGATCGGCTGGCCGGCCGACTGGCCGCGTGTGGTCAGCGTGATGTCGAGCAGGCGAGCGGCTTTTTCAGCGTCCTCGAAGAACAGCTCGTAGAAATCCCCCATGCGGTAGAACAGCAGCAGTTCCGGGTACTGCGCCTTGAGGCGCAGGTACTGCTGCATCATCGGCGTATGGTTGCTCAAACCGGGGTCTTTCAAGTTGCTGTCTTCCCTGCGAAAACCGCTCGTAACCATTTGTACCAATGGCGCTAAATCCAATTTTCTTACTGCACCGCGAGTGCAGACTTGACCATTCTTGCCCAGCCTTGTCAGGCGGTTTGGTATAGGTGGCGGTATAGGTTTAGGCTCAGTGCGAGATCAAACAAATCGCGAAATGAAAAAACCGCCCCCAATGCTCACCCCTCGCATTATCGCCGACATGCGCGCTGGTGACGAGTGCGCCGATCCCGATCACCCGGGACTGCGGGTGCGCCGCACGAATGCAGCCCGAGTGTTCTTCTACCGCTACCGGGCAAGTGATGGCGCACTGCGCGAGATCAAGCTCGGCGAGTTTGGTCCCATGACACTGGCGGAGGCGCGGAAGGCATTGGGAAGGCTCAAACTCGAACGCGAACGGGGTGTCGATCCGCAATTGCAGAAGCAGCAGGTACGCACCGAAGCACGGCGGCAGCGTGAAGCCGAGAAACTGGCGCGCTATACGGTCGAGAAACTGGTTGAGGATTTCGTTGCAGAGAAACTGAGCAAACAGAAGAGGGGTGCGGAGGGCGCGCGGCTGTTGCGACGCGACTTGCTTCCAAAACTCGGGGATCGCGCTGCCGCCGGATTAACACGGCGCGAACTACAGGATGAAGTCATCCGGCCCATGTTGAAACGTGCGCCGCGCGGCGGCACCTATCTGCTTTCGCGCATCCGTTGCGCCTATGCCCATGCCGCAGAACAAGGGCGGATTCCCGACGACTTCGCAATTCCGACGCTGGGCATCAAAGGCGCACCCCAGGTGCGCAGGAAGCGCGCTTTTACCGATGCCGAGCTCGCGACGTTCATCCGCTGGCTGCCACGCAGCCCCTACAGCCGTACCGTGCGCGATGCGCTGGCCTTGGTGCTGTTCACCGGCTGCCGCTCGGGCGAAGTGGTCGCTGCGCTCTGGCGCGATATCGATCTTGAGCGCGCGGTCTGGACGATCCGCGAGACAAAGAACGGTGAGCCCCATGCCGTGATGCTTCCGAGCCATGCTATTGAGCTATTGAAGGCGCGCAGAGCGTTGCACGACGTCTTCGTTTTTTCCTCGCCAATGGGCGAACAGCATGTGGGGCAGAAAGCGCTCGGACTCGCGCAATACGAGGCGCGTAAGGAAACCAAGGATGAACCGCGGGCCGACCCGATTGAGGTAGCGTGGACGGTTCATGATTTGCGCCGCACGGCGGCCACGGGACTGGCGAAGCTCGGTTGCCCACGCGTCGTTCAGGACCGCATCCTCAATCACGTCGATAGTTCGGTAAGCGCCATCTATGATCGGCATCGCTACGACGCCGAGGCACGGGTATGGCTGCAGAAGTGGGCGGATTATCTTGAGGCGCTGACCGCAAACAAAGTCGTGTCTCTGCGCGCCGCGTGATCTTCTCAATGCAGAACCGCAGCGGTGCCTGGGTTTTCCCTGAACAGGAACGATTGCCTGGCGGCAACCGCCGGTGATTAGAGATCGCTCAATAATTACAATGAAATGCGAAGAGTAGCTGCTTATCTAATCAATTCTGATGCTTGCAACTTATATACGAACGGGTATAATGCATGACTGAGATGCGCAGACCGCTGTTCTGGGAAGGTTCCTCGAAGAAGGATTTCAAGGAGTTCCCCATCCCAGTCCAGAAGGACATGGGTGTTGCGCTCTTCGTGGTCCAGTTGGGTCGAACGCCCGATTCGTCGAAGCCGTGGAAAGGTCTTGGTTCCGGCGTCTACGAGTTGGTGGAAGATCACCGGGGCGACACCTTTCGCGCGGTCTACACGGTGCGCGTCGGAGATGCGATCCATGTGCTGCATGCGTTTCAGAAGAAATCGAAGTCCGGCATCAGCACACCGCAGCCGGATGTGCACTTGATCGGGAAGCGGTTGAAGGCTGTGCTTGCCCGGCATGGGTTGAGCGGGAGATGATGATGCGACGCAAAGACACACACAAGAGCACTGACAATGTGTTGACCGACCTTGGGTTCGACGACGCGGAAGAACTGTCCGCGAAGGCCATCCTCGCCGTCAAGCTCAACGAACTCATCCGGAGCCGGGGGCTCAGTCAGACCGAGGCCGCCGCGATCACAGGCATGACACAGCCCAAGGTATCGCAGGTTGGTCGCTACAAACTCCAGAATATTTCGCTTGAACGCCTGATGCAGGCGCTGGTGTCGTTCGACCAGCAGGTCGAGATAACTGTAAAACCGGCTCGCCGCGCGCATGTGGCGGGCATTACGGTTGCTGCGTGACGCAGATGCTCATACTCATGACCAGGATCATCCGCACACCACCAACGTCAAGCGGTCTTCCCAAGCAACCGTTCCAGCTCATGGGCTTGCTCCTTGAGCTTTTTCGGGTTGGCCTTCGCCAGGCGGCCGAGATTTTCGAGTTTCCATCGGATGCCGGGGAGTTGCTCAAGGTGTTCGATGCCAAGCAAATCCCAACTGGGCTCATTGCGGGCGAGCGATAACAGGAACTCCCGCTCAGCGGCATCGAGGCCCGCTTTCAGTTCGGCGATCATGCGCTCGCGTGCGGATACGAGGGCCTTCAACGCCACCGGCTCTGTCGTCATTCCCTTGAACGTGCTTTCATATTCACCGGAGATGTCCCGAAGGTTCGGGAAAAGCACTTCATGTATCGGCCGGTTGTGAGATGCGAGATAGACCACAAAGCTGCGCCTGATTTCCGGCGTGATTCCGCCGTGGAGAAAAAGCTCCATCACGTCGAACAGGTCCCGCGGGTGTTGTCGATCCAGCGCGGCGACAAGCTTTCCGCCGTAGAGGTCCGCGAGCGAGACGACGGGCAATTCCAGGTCGGCGAGCAGCGTCTCTTTCGCCTTCGGAGTGAGCGATGTCGAGCAAATCGGGTGCACCGTCCCGCGAAGCACGAAATTCACTTCCACCTTCACTTCGAGCTTGTCGCGGCGCACGAAGAGTTTTGTTTCGCCGGCGTCGGCTACGATCGCTGCGTGGGTTTGGAACCCGCGTTTCTTGAGGCGATCCACACTATTCCGGATCGCGTCGCTGATCCTGGCAAGCGCCTCGTCCCGGCCGAGGCGGTGATCGACAAACACCAGATCAAGGTCCACTGACAGGCGTGGCATGTCCCGCACGAAAAGATTGATCGCGGTTCCGCCCTTCAGGGCAAACACGTTGTCGGCGAACACCAGCGGCGCGACCTGGATCATCAGCCGCGCGGTATCGAGATAGACCTGATTCATGGTTTGAGCACCAGCAACCCGTCCTTGGACTTCGATATCCACGGTCGGGCGCTGCCCTTGGGCAGCACGGCCGCATCGAGCTTGCCGAACCACGGCAGGGCGAGCTCGCGTCCGAGGCGCAGGCAGAGCCGGACCGTCTTGACGCTCGTGCAGCGCTTGAGAAGATCCATCAGCACCCCGGCGCGCAGGCTGTAGGTGCCCTCGGCGATTTCCTTCGCTTCCTGCAGCGGCTGCCGGACACCGACCTCGTCCAGCAATTCGAGCAGCGCCCGTTCCGGTGTCGAGACCAGCGGCGCGCCGTCGTGGTTTTCGAAACGACCCACACCGGGCATCTGCTCGGGCTCCTCGGTGAACAGCCGCTTGCGGTGATACTCACCCGGGAAATGCTGACCGAACCAATCAGGCAGACGCGCAGTATCCCAGCCGTATAGATGCAATGCAGCCTGTTGCGAGACGTATTGGCGCACGCCGTACCACTCCAGCGCCGTCTTGCCGCCGACATGAAGTCCGGTGATTTGCTGCTGGAGCACGACGAGGCTGGGGTGCAGCAACAGGGCTTCACCGGGGCGGCAATAGACCCCCCGGCCCAGTCGCTTGAGCCAACCAGAGCGGGCATAGTGGACCGCGAGATCGGCCGAGACCCCGAGCGCGGCGAGTTGTGCCGAGGTGATCGGGGAGCCCGTAGGCAGACGGGTATAGAGGGTATTTAGCTTGCTTGTAGAAGTCGTAGTCATACTACGATTATACGCGCTAAATTAATAATCTGAAACCAGTATGAATTAAGTAGAGAACAATTATCGTAGTCAAACTACGATAACACAATCTTTTCAAATACATTGGTCCGAGCCGCTCCTGAGGGTTATTTGGCGCATTTTGGTGCTATTGCGCCAAATAGAACCGATATGCGCCACCTTAAATGGCGCATATCGGTCCGGGCGTGGGGTCGTCGCCGGTTTGCCTGACTTTGACACCGCCAAGTAACACGCTCCTCGGAAAGCCGCATGGCGCAAGGCATTCGGCGAGGAGGCCGAAATCGGTGTGTATCTAGGCGGGGAAGGCGCTCAATCGAGATTCAGGATTGGCTTTGGCGGCTTGAT
>CAMTUN010000008.1:0-50567 GCA_947084915.1 uncultured beta proteobacterium
CAACGCCAACCCGAAGCACCAACACGCGCTTGCGCTGATTCAGACGATTCGTCCGTAGTCAGAAAACCAAACCACGATTCAATGGCAACTTATTGAATCAGCGTAAAAACTTGGGTTCGATCAGGCGGAACTTCAGTTTAGTCCCTTTAGTCCAAGCGTAAGTCGCCTGGGTAAGCTGGGCGTACTCCTTGAGTTGTGTCGTATTCAGCATGTCGCCTCCCCTGAGTGAGCTACTTATTCGATGCAATCAAATTGATCAGAATTTCCGTTTCACGCTCGCTTGGGCCGCAGCCTTCGCCGCGTCCCCATGGCATGGCCAGTAATGAACATGTATCCCTCGAATCGCAATCGTTTCGCCGGCAGCAGGTCTTTCTCATAGACCTTGACCCCCGCCTCCGCTGCGCAGGCCTGCTTGAACTTGTAGTGGCCGACCGCCATGTCCCAGGTTTTCCAGACCACGGGAATGAGCAAGATCGTCCACACCATCGCGCGACCGGGCCATGTCTCGACCTTCTTCCAGACAAGCACGAACAAACCGATGTACAGCCCCAGCAAAATCCATATGCCCAAGCCAATCATCCCCCGACCCTCCCGTAGATATCGTTCGCCGCAACCGGCGCTGCAATCGCGCCCACCCGCCTTCGCATTCGTGCAGCCCCGGTGCCACCCTGCGGCCGACAACGTTCGCCGTCCTGCGCAGACTGACTTTCGTCAGCAACCAACGTCATAGCTAAAAGGCTCAGCATCACATTAGCTTTCATCTCTCCTCCCATTCAAAACCCGAAGTCCGCTTGTTCTTCCCTCACTCCCGCCTCTTCACCCGTTCCCTGCGGCCTGCCACGGCGCGCCTGCTTGCGTCGCACACCCGTAGCGGCGCAGACGGCTTCCTTGAACCGATCATTGCCGAGCGGCTGACCCTGTGCGATGGCAAGGCGTATGTCGTCGAGCGCCGCTTCGTCAAGCTGGCTGCGGAAGAGCGCACGGTAGGCAGCCTGTCGGCTGGCGTCATCTCGCCCCAGGGCGAGGTAGAGCGGATGCGGTGTAACGAGCTTGTCCGTCTGGCCGAAGGCATGGTGCCGATAGCTTGACCAGCGGTATTCACCGGGGTCGGCAACCATGTCGGCGCGCACGGGGTTGAGTTCAATCGCACACCGGGAGGCGAGGCGATAACCCATGACTTGATCAATGCATATATTGTATGTATTATAGGCGCGTGAGCCTCGAATTCGACCCGAAGAAAGCAGCGGCGAACTTTCGCAAGCATGGCGTCTCGTTCGCTGAAGCCGAGCCGGTGTTATATGACCCACAGGCGCTGACGCGGGAAGATGCCGACGCCGCCGGTGAGGCGCGCTACCTGACGGTAGGCATGGGCGCGCTCGGCAGGGTCTTGCTTGTATGCTGGACCGAACGGGGTGAAGCCGTCCGACTGATTTCGGCCCGATTGGCGACTGCCCATGAAAGGAAATGCTATGAAAGCTAACTACGACATGACGAAGGCCAAGCGTGGCGCCGTGCTTTCCCCTGCGGGAAAGACGCGCATCACGATTTATATCGACGATGCGATTCTGGAAGCTTTTCGCCATCGCGCGGAAAAGGAGGGCAAGGGCTACCAGACACTGATCAACGAGGCCTTGGGCGCATCGCTCGGGCAGAACAATGCCCCCGTGACCATCGGCACGCTGCGCAAGGTATTGCGCGAGGAATTGAACGCGGCCTGACAATGACGCGCAAGCGGCCAACATGCGGTCGACGTTGCCGCACCGGATTATGTCGCCGTACTCTGGCGACTGACTTTCGCCTGAATTGTTCGTATCCGCGGCGGTTCGAATCGGCGGGGCCATCATGATTCCCGCTCCGTTTCTGCAATCGCCGTTTGCACCCCCGCCGCCTTCCCCCCAAAACTGAACACCTCATCCACCTGCAGCCCCTTCGGTATCTGGTGCGTGATGAAGAGCATCGTCACCTGCCCTTTCAGGCGGTTGATGGTCTGGGCGAAATGCTCGGCGGTGGCCTGGTCGAGATTGGAGACGGCTTCGTCGAAGATGAGGATCTTCGGGCGCTTGAGCAGCGCGCGGGCGATGGCGAGGCGCTGGCGCTGGCCGCCGGAGAGGCCGACGCCGTGTTCGCCGATCTCGGTCTGGTAGCCCTGCGGCAGTTGCTCGATGACGTCGTGGATCTCGGCGAGCTTGGCGGCCTTGATGACATCGTCGAAGCCGGCGTGCGGGTGGGCCATGACGAGGTTGTCGTAAATGGTGCCGGCGAAGAGCACGGTCTCCTGCGGCACGACGCCGTAGGTCTGGCGCAGCTCGTTGGCGGCCAGATGCCGGATGTCGCGCCCGTCGAGGAGGATCTGCCCATCGCTGGGCGGGTAGAAGCCCTGCAGCAGTTTCGCCAGCGTGCTCTTGCCGCAGCCGGAGGGGCCCATCAGCACGGAGAGCCGGCCCGGCTTCAGCGTGAGGTTGAGGTTGCGGTAGAGGAAGGGGTGCTGCTCGGAATAGCGGAAGCTCACCTGTCTGAGGTCGATGCGCCCGGCGCCGCCGGCTTCGCGGTGCGGGATGAGGGCGTGCGGTTCGGCGGGCGCGTCCATCAGGTCGCCGAGGCGCTTCACCGCGATGTTGGCCTGCTGGAATTCCTGCCACAGGCCGACCAGGCGCAGCATGGGCTGGCTCATGCGGCTGGCGAACATCTGGAAGGCGACGAGCATGCCGACGGTGAAGCCGTCGTTCTGCATGACCAGCAAGGCGCCGACGACGAGGATGGACAGCGTCATCGCCTGCTCGAGGCCGTTGGCGAGCACGTTGTAGGTGTTGCTGACCTGCCGCGTGGTGAAGCCGGCAGCGAGGTAGTCGGCCAGAAGGCCGCCGTATTTCTGCTCCAGGTGCGGCTCCATCTGCAGGGACTTGACGGTGGCGATGCCGGAGACGTATTCGGTGAGGAAGGACTGGTTCCTCGCGCCGAGCAGGAACTGCCGGTTGAGTTTGTCGCGGAAGACGGGGGCAACGGCGAAGCTGATGAGGCCGATCAGGCCCAGCAGCACCACGGCAATAAGCGAGAGCTGCCAGGAGTACCAGAACATCACCGTCAAAAAGATCAGCAGGAAGGGAAAGTCGAGGATCAGGCTCACCGCGCTGCCTGCGACGAACTCGCGGATGGTTTCCACGCCGTGCAGGCGCGCCACCAGCACGCCGGTGGTGCGGTGCTCGAAGAAGGGCAGCGGCAGGCGCAGCAGGTGGCGGAAGACCTGGCTGCCGAGCACGGCGTCGATGCGGTTGCCGGTGTGCAGCACCAGATACTGTCGTAGCCAGGTCATGGCGCTGGTGAAGATCATGAACAGAATCAGCGCCACACCAATGACGATCAGTGTGGATTGTGTCTGGTGCACCACCACCTTGTCGATGATGACCTGGGTGAACACCGGCGTGGCGAGACCGACGAGCTGGATGGAGAAGGAGGCGAGCAACACGTCGCGCCAGATGCGCTTGTGCTTGAGGAGTTCGGGGATGAACCAGCGGAAGCCGAATTTGGCGGGGGTGGTTTCTGAAACCGCTGCCCCCTCTCCCCCTGCCCCTCTCCCCGGCGGGGAGAGGGGTGTGGATTCGCGGGCGGCGAGGATGACCGTGGGTTCGAAATAGAGGTCGAATTCGGCGATCGGCAGGGTTTCGGACTGATCGCTGCCGGCACGGAAGAAGAGCAACTGCCTGGCGTCGGCGCGGATGAGCAGCGCCGGGCGCAATGGCGGCTCGTCCCTCGGGGATTTCCTGCGGTCAGCGGCGGGAACGGTTTCTGATATTTCTGCCGCGTCCTCGCCTTCGCGCACGACGTGAAGCTGTGTCGGGGTGGCGGGAATGGGTGCGTGTTCAGCGGCTGGCGCCGCGCGCAGGAAGGCGATGCAGGGAAAAGTCAGTCCGGGTAATACGGCGGCAGTGACGCGGCGTTCGCCGGTCTTGAAGCCCAGGGCGCGGGCAGCTTCATGCAGGGTGACGACGGAGTGCGGCGGGGGAAATTCCTGGGCGACAAGGGCGGCGTCGAAAGGCACGCGGCCGATCTGGCACAGGCTGCCCAGAAGCCATAGCAAATCTGCCCCTTCGAAGCGCGACTCCGTCGCCACCCGACCTCTCCCTGGACTGCCGGCTTGGGCCGGTCTGCATGCTATATGGGTGAGGTATTAGAGCATGCTTTCACGTTCTGGAAACGTGAATATTTCACGAATGCTTATAGTCAGGCCACTATCTTTTCTCTAATGACATACTACAAGTTGTTGTCTCTAAGCATGAAATATTACTTAAGGCATAACCACGCCGACATTGATTGTCAGAGAACTGCTTGATTATGTTTTGTTTTAAGGCGAAGCGGCGCAACCCTCCCGGACGGGACGGCGGATGCGGGAAAACTACTTGACGCGAGTCAGATGTGGCCGGGTCGGCGCATCGGTAGGCGGGGGTTCGGGCGGCTCGGGCGCGCCCGCTTCCGTCTCGACAGCCGGTTCGGCGGTCTGCTCGCCGACTTCAAAGGCCATGCCCTGCCCGTTCTCGCGCGCGTAGATGGCGGCGACATTGCCGACGGGGATGGAAAGCGACTGCGCAACGCCGCCGAAGCGGGCCTGGCAGGTGATGAGGTCGTTGCCCATGTGCAGGTTCTGCACGGCATCGCCGCCGAGATTGAGCACGATCTGGCCGTCGCGCACGAACTGGCGCGGCACCAGAGTGTGGGCATCGACTTGCACGGAGATATAGGGCGTGAAGCCCTGGTCCAGGCACCATTCGAAAAGGGCGCGCAGCAGGTAAGGCTTGGTGGATACGACGGAAGACATGTCACAGGCGCGGAGGAGCAACGGGAAACCGCGCCGCTGGGGCGCGTTGATCCCGCTATCGCCGCATAATCTTTTCGGAGGGGGTCAGCGCGTCGATGAACCCCTGCCGGCTGAAGATGCGCTCGGCGTACTTCATCAGCGGCACAGCGGTCTTCGACAGCTCGATGCCGTAGTGGTCGAGGCGCCACAGCAGCGGGGCAATGGCGACATCGAGCATGGAAAACTCGTCGCCCAGCATGAACTTCTGCTTGTTGAACACCGGCGCCAGCTCGGAGAGGCGGTCGCGCACGTGCATGCGGGCCTTCTCGGCGGCTTTCAGATTCTTTTCCAGCGCCTCGATGTGGGTAAACAACTCCTGCTCGAAGGTAAACAGCAACTGCCGGGCGCGGGCGCGCATGATCGGATCCGGCGGCATCAGTTGCGGATGCGGGAAGCGCTCGTCGATGTACTCGTTGATGATGTTGGCCTCGTAGAGCACGAGGTCGCGATCGACCAGCACGGGCACGCGGTTGTAGGGGTTGATGACCGCGATATCCTCGGGCTTGTTGAAGAGATCGACGTCGATCACCTGGAAGTCCATCCCCTTCTCGTAGAGGACGATCCGGCAGCGGTGGCTGAACGGGCAGGTCGTGCCCGAATACAAAGTCATCATGGTATTCCCGCTCCAGGAATAATCGGCATCGCGCACCACGCGGCGAACGCGCGGCGAGTTGAAATCACGATGGCCGAGAAACTGCATGGCTTGTCCTTGCAGTAGGTTAGTGGATGTCTTTCCAGAACGCGCGCTTCATGGCATAGGCCACGACGAAGAACACGCCGAGGAAAAGCAGTACGACGATGCCGAGTTGCTTGCGGAACTCCGCCTTCGGCTCGGCCATCCAACCCATGAAAGCGACCAGATCGCCGACGGCGTCATCGTATTCCTTGGGCGTGAGTTTGCCCGGCTTGGCCAGCGTGAGTTTGTGGTCGGCGCCCATGACCTGCTCGCCCTGCAGTTCCCACAGCACATGCGGCATGCCGACGCTATCGAATGCAACGTTGTTCCAGCCGGTCGGCCGCTTCTCGTCGCGGTAGAACCCGCGCAGGTAGGTGTACAGCCAGTCCGCGCCGCTGCCGTCGCCGGACGAGCGCGCGCGCGCAATCAGCGACAGATCTGGCGGCCAGGCGCCGAAGAATTCCTTGGAATCCTTGCGCGACATCGAGATGCCCATCGGTTCGCCGATCTTGTCGGCGGTGAACATCAGGTTGTCCTTGATCTGCTGTTCGGTCAGGCCGATCTCCGTGAGGCGGTTGTAACGGACGAAGCTGGCGCCGTGGCAGTTGAGGCAGTAGTTCACGAACAGTTTGGCGCCATTCTGCAATGCTGCATTGTCTGTGCCGCGGTCGGGCGCGCGGTCGAGCTTGATGGACGTGTCAGCGGAAAACGCGACAACCGGCGCAAACAGCAGCGCAAATACGTATTTCTTCAGCATGGCGGTTCTCATTGGGTCACCCTTTCCGGCTCCGGCTTGCATTTATCGATGCGGGAGTACCAGGGCATGAGCAGGAAGAACAGGAAATAGATGATCGTGCAAATCTGCGCGACTATCGTGCGGCCAGGCGTCGGCGCCAGCATGCCGAGGTAGCCGAGGATGAAGAAGGCGACGATGAACACGCCCAGTGCGGACTTGTAGATCGGGCCGCGATAGCGAATCGACTTGGCCGGGCTGCGGTCGAGCCAGGGCAGGAAGAACAGGATCATCACGCCCAGTCCCATGAAGATCACGCCCCACAGCTTGGCGTCGATCCAGAAGAAATTCACCGTATTGGCGCGCAGGATCGAATAGAACGGCGTGAAATACCACACCGGCGCAATGTGCGGCGGCGTCACCAGCGGGTCGGCCGGGATGTAATTGTTGTACTCCAGGAAGTAACCGCCCATCTCCGGCGCGAAGAAGACGATGGCGGAAAACACCATCAGGAAAACCACCACGCCGACGATGTCCTTCACCGTGTAGTACGGGTGGAAGGGAATGCCGTCGAGCGGGATGCCGGTCTTCGGATCCTTGTTCTTCTTGATCTCGATGCCGTCCGGGTTGTTCGAACCGACTTCGTGCAGGGCCAGGATGTGCGCGGCGACAAGGCCAAGCAGCGCCAGGGGGATGGCGATGACGTGGAAGGCGAACATGCGGTTCAGGGTGGCGTCGGCGATGACGTAATCGCCGCGAATCCAGGTGGCGAGGTCGTTGCCGATCAGCGGGATGGCCGAGAACAGGCTGAGAATCACCTGGGCGCCCCAGAAGGACATCTGGCCCCAGGGCAGCAGGTAGCCGGCGAAGGCTTCCGCCATCAGGCACAGGTAAATCAGCACGCCGAAGATCCACAGCAGTTCGCGCGGCTTGCGGTAGGAACCGTAGAGCATGGCGCGGAACATGTGCAGGTAGACCACGACGAAGAAGGCCGAGGCGCCCGTCGAATGCATGTAGCGGATCAGCCAGCCCCACGGCACGTCGCGCATGATGTACTCGACGCTGGCGAAAGCCACCGGCACGCCGGCGGCGTTGAGCGAGGCGTCCGGCTTGTAGTGCATCGTCAGGAAGATGCCGGTGACGATCTGCATCACCAGCACCAGCAGGGCGAGCGAACCGAAGAAGTACCAGAAGTTGAAGTTCTTCGGCGCGTAGTATTCGGACAGGTGCTCCTTCCACAGCGAGGTGGCGGGAAAGCGGGCATCGACCCACTCCATGACGTTGCCCATCAGCGAGCCGTCGGATTTGTGTTTCTCGAAGTTGCTGCTTGCCATTTATGCGCTCCCCTTATGCTTTCTTGTCTTCGCCGATCAGGATGCGCGTATCCGACATGTAGTAATGCGGCGGCACTTCAAGGTTGTCCGGCGCAGGCATGTTCCTGTAGACGCGTCCGGCAAGATCGAAAAACGAACCATGGCAGGGGCAGAGAAAACCGCCGGGCCAGTTGGCGTCGATGCCGGACTCGGCGCCAGTCTTGAACTTGTCGGTCGGCGAGCAGCCGAGATGGGTGCAAATGCCCACCACAATGAGGTATTCCGGCTTGATCGAGCGGGCCTCGTTCTTGGCGTACGCGGGCTGGTTGGGGCGCTTCGACTCGGCGTCACTGACCTTCTCGGCAACCGTCTGAAGGGACGCGAGCATTTCCTGGGTGCGGTGAATGATCCACACAGGCTTGCCGCGCCATTCGACGCGCATCATCTCGCCGGGAACGAGTTTGCTTATATCGGCTTCCACGGGGGCGCCTGCCGCCTTGGCGCGCTCGGAGGGGAGCATGCTGGCTACGAAGGGCACCGCGGTCGCGACCGTCGCCACGCCTCCCACGGCTGCAGTGGCGAAAACCAGGTTCCGCCGGCTGCAATCTACTTTCTTGTCACTGCTCATGGCCTCGACTTCCTGAAGAAAATGAACGCGAATCCTGAATCAAGTTCAGCTCCGGCCCTTGTCCGCTGCAAGCAGACTCAAGGCGTGGCTAAAAACCGCAGGATTATACAGAATAATCAAGGGGAAATGGAAGCAAAACCTCGGAAAACCGCGCCAGTACTGGGTTTCCGGGCAACAATGGCCGCTCGACTGCGCCCAGTTCGGATTTGGCCCGGCCGGCCATGAAAAACCCATGTACAGCAATGACTTGCAGCATTTTGCAGCGTATCAAACGGGACGGCGCTCGATCAGGGCCTGGGCGATGGTTCCGGCGTCGGTGTACTCGATTTCGCCGCCCACCGGCAGGCCGCGGGCAATGCGGGAAACCTTCAGGTTGCGCGCCCGCAGCACTTCACCCAGGTAGTGGGCGGTGGCCTCGCCCTCGTTGGTGAAGTTGGTGGCCAGGATGACTTCCTGCACCACGCCGTCGCAGGCGCGCGCGAGCAGCCGCTCCAGGTGCAGTTCCTTCGGCCCGATGCCGTCCAGGGGCGAGAGGTGGCCCATGAGCACGTAGTACATGCCTTTGAAGGCGTGGGTCTGTTCCATCATGTTGAGGTCGGCCGGCATCTCCACCACGCACAACAGGGCGGCATCCCGCCGCGCAGAGGCACAACGCTCGCACACCTCGTCCTCGCTGAAGGCATTGCAGCGGCTGCAGTGGCGCAGCACCTGCACGGCATGCTCCAGCGCCCGGGCAAGACGCTGCGCGCCCTTCTGGTCGCGCTGCAGCAGATGGTAGGCCATGCGCTGTGCCGACTTGGGCCCGACGCCGGGCAGGCAGCGCAGGGCCTCAATCAGTTCTTCAAGGGAGGATGGGGTCGCCATGGTGTAGGTCGGCCTTAAGGCCGACATGTCGGGCTGAAGCCCGACGATTCAAAAGGGCAGCTTCATCCCCGGCGGCAGGTTGAGTCCGCTGGCGAAGCCGCTCATTTTCTCCTGCACCGTGGTTTCGACGCGGCGCACGGCGTCGTTCATTGCGGCGGCAATGAGGTCCTCCAGCATGTCCTTGTCGTCGGCCAGCAGCGAGGGGTCGATGCTGACGCGGCGCACGTCGTGCTTGCAGGTCATGACCACCTTGACCAGCCCTGCGCCGGACTGTCCCTCGACCTCGATGGTCGCCAGTTGCTCCTGCGCTTTCTGCATGTTCTCCTGCATCTGCTGGGCCTGCTTCATCAGGCCTGCCAGTCCGTTTTTCATCATGTCGATCTCCGCTTCAGTTCAGTGGCTTGATGGATTGTTCGTTGAGGGTAGCGTCGAAAGTCTCGATCATGTCGCGCACGAAGGCGTCCTGCTCGAGCGACTCGATGGCACGATTCTGCCGTTCGTTGCGGGCGACCTCGGCACGCTGCGCCGGTGTCTCCCCGGACAAGTCGCCGATCTCGATGGCAAGCTTGACGCTCTTGCCGAAGTGCGTGGCCAGCGCGGCCTGCAATTTATCCTGCGTCGCCTTGTTCATCAGCAGCGACTTGTGCACCGGATTCAGGCGCAGCTTGATGGCGCTCTCGGTCTGTTCCGCAACTTCGCAATGGTGGGCCAGTTCCCGCACCATGCCGCCGAGTTTGAGGCGCTCCAGCAGGCCGTGCCAATCCCCCAAAGGGCTTTGCGGGGCATCGCTGCCGTTCGCAGGCGCCGCGGGAGCGGAGCGCGGCTGGGTTGCAGGTACGGCCTGTTCTGCCCTGGCTGCCGGCGGCGCAACGCTGCGCGCGACGGGTGCCCGATTCTGAGTTTGGGGTACAGGCTCGGAAGGCGAGCCGACGCCGAGCGCGGGCGGCGTTTCCGGGTTGAAGGCCACCAGGCGCAGCAGCGTCATGAGGAAGCCGGCGTATTCGTCCGGCGCCAGTGACAGGTCGCTGCGGCCGTTGATGGCGATCTGGTAGCAGAGCTGGAGGAATTCCGCATCGAGGTGCTGGGCATAGCCGGCCAGGCGGGCGCGCTCGGTCTCATCCACGATGGCCTCGGGCGCGAACTGGACCAGCGCGATGCGATGCAGTTGCGTGGCCAGTTCCTGCAGGGCCGAATCGAAGGACAGGCTGCGCGCGTCCATCTGCTCGGCGACGGCCAGCATGGCCTGCACGTCGCGCGCAGCCAAGCCGTCGAGCAGCGCGAAGAGGTGGTCCTCCCCCACCGTGCCGAGCATGTCGCGCACGCCGGCCTCCTCGATGCGGCCGGCGCCGTGTGCGATGGCCTGGTCGAGCAGGGACAGTGCGTCGCGCATACTGCCCGCCGCCCCCTTGGCGATATGGCGCAGCGCGGGCGGCTCGAAGGCCACCTGCTCCGCATCGAGGATACGCGCAAGGTGCTCGACGATGTGGCCCATCGGCATCTGCTTGAGGTTGAACTGCAGGCAGCGCGAGAGCACCGTCACCGGGATTTTCTGCGGGTCGGTGGTGGCGAGAATGAACTTGATGTGCTCGGGCGGCTCCTCCAGCGTCTTCAGCATGGCGTTGAAGGCGTTGTTGGAGAGCATATGCACTTCGTCAATGACGAAGACCTTGTAGCGGCCGCGCGTCGGCGAGTAGACGGCGTTGTCGAGCAGTTCGCGCATCTGGTCGACCTTGGTGTTGGTCGCCGCATCCACTTCGATGAGGTCGACGAAACGTCCACTGTCGATCTCCAGGCAGGAGCTGCAGGCGCCGCAGGGCGTCGAGGTGATGCCGCTCTCGCAGTTGAGGGCCTTGGCGAGGATGCGCGCGATGGTCGTCTTGCCGACACCGCGCGTGCCGGTAAACAGGTAGGCGTGGTGCAGCCGCTGCTGATCCAGCGCGTGGGTCAGGGCGCGCACGACGTGCTCCTGCCCGACCAACGTCTCGAAAGACTTCGGCCGCCACTTGCGCGCGAGGACCTGATAGCTCATGGTGGAATTTTATCAGACGAGGTCGTCGGCCCGGAGGATGCTGCCCTCTCCCCTAGCCCCTCTCCCGCAAGCTGGAGAGGGGAACTTCGTGGCGCTTCGCGCGAGGTAAATCTGGGGCGGCGAGCCTGACCCCCGGCACTTGCAGTCAATGGCTGTGGCTGCTTCCTTCCGGACCTGACCAGATTCACCACCTTGCAATGCGGGGAGACCCGCCGCACTGCATTTTACCGTAATTCACCCACCCCCCCGGGCGAAATATAGGTCGAAGCGCTGGAAAAAGGCGGTGATTTCCCCAGCGGAATAGCTCTTGAAGGCAAACACAGCGCGCTGGCGCGTCAGACGAATCAGGCCATGCACCAGGTCCGGCAACGGCGTCAGAGCGATGCGCCAGCCGCGGTCGGCATCGCCGTGCGTGAACACCCTGTCCTCCGCAATGAAAGGCACGCCGGCGACGGCGGCGGGCAGCAGGCGCAGGAACTCCGACTGCGAAATCGTCATCTCGCAATCGCGCTGGACAACAAAGTCAGCCACCGGCAATCGGCGGCCAGATGGCGAGGACGTCGCCCTCGACCAGCGCCCGCCCCGTGCGATCCGCCGGCGGGATGTAGTTGCCATTGACCAGGACGAGATGCACCAGCTTCGGCGGCAGGTTGAATTCGTCGATCACCTGCCCGACCGTGCGTCCAGAGGGCACATCCATCGTCAGCGCGTTCGTCTTGCGCGCTTCGTCCGGCAGGTAGTCAGACAGCATGGCGTAGAGCTTGAAGGTGACTCGCATCAGATCGGCCGCGTCCCCAAGTAGCGCGTTTCACTGCCCTGGGCGCAGGCGAGGTAGGCCTCCATGACGCGGGTCGGGTCGGCAAGCAGGCGTTCCTTCCACTCGCCAAGGCGCACGCGCCCCATAGTCAGCCCCCGCAGCACGCCGACGTGATCCGTCAGGCCAATGCTGGTGGCGCCGATCAGGACATCGTCCTTGAACTGAAGACTGATGTACTTGAAGTCCTTCTCGTCCGTCCGCTCGACCGATTCGCCGCCTGACTCGCCCCACCACTGGCCGAAGGACGTCGAGATCAGCCCGAGCGTGTCGAGCACGTTGATGGCCAGGCTGCCCGGCTGCGTCGCCTGCCCGCCCGCCATGTTGATCGCCGCGATGCGCGCCTGGTCCGCGGCGTTGGGCTGGATGGCATTGAGCGTGCGCTTGCCGCTGATGAAGTCCGCCGCCTCCGTCACGTCTCCCGCCGCATAGATGCCGGGGACGCTGCTTTGCATGCCGGCGTCGACCAGGATGCCGCGCTCGATGGCAATGCCGCTGTCCTTGAGGAAAGCGATGTTGGGCGCGACCCCGGCGGCGCAGATGACCAGGTCGGCGGCCACTTCCTGGCCATTGCTGAGTTTCGCGACGAGTTCGCCCTTCTTGGCGCCGGCCTCCAGGGATTCGACCTTGGCACCGGTATGCACGCGCACGCCCTGTTTCTCGCACCACTGGCGGATCATGCCGCCGGCCTTCTCGGTCATCATACGCGGCACCATGCGGTCTCCCATCTCGACCACGGTAAGCTGCGTGCCGCGCGCGGCGAGTGATTCCATGATGATGCAACCAATGAAGCCTGCGCCGATCTGCAGCACGCGCGAGCCGGATTTCGCCAGTTTGACGATCGAACGGGCATCCTCCAGCGTCCAGCAGGTGTGCACATTGGGTGCGTCCAAGCCGGCGATGGGCGGCTTGAGCGGATGCGATCCGGTGGCGATGAGCAGGCGGTCGAAATCGAGGCTCTTGCCATCGGCCAGCTTGACCTTGCGTGCCTTGGCGTCTATCCCGGCGGCGCGTCCGACCACCAGTTTGATGCCGAGCCCCTCGAAATGCCCCTTGTCCTTGCGCAGATGCGTACCCTCCTCGCCGATGCTGCCAATGAGGAAATAGGGAATCGCCATGCGCGAGTACGGCGGTTCCGGCTCGTCGCCGACCAGGGTGATCTCAGCCTTGGGATCCGCCTTTCTCAATGTTTCCGCGGCGACCACGCCGGCGGGACCGTTTCCGATGATGACGTGTTTCATAGTCATGCCTCCTGAAGGGCCGCCCCGAGGGCGGCATGCGCCCCCTTGGGGGGCAGCGAACGGATGTGAGCGTGAGGGTACATATGGCACCTCAGACAAAAACGCCAAGACGCCGGCAGTACCGGTCGCCTTGGCGGTATGGAGGAAACTTACAGCCCCAGACGCTTGGTCGTATCCTTGGTCGGCACGCCTTCAGCCGTCCAGCCGCGCACCTTGTAGTACTCCGGCAGCATCTTGTCGATGCCGGAAACGAGGCCCTTGGCCGGACCGCTCTTCGCCGGTTCGGTCTTCACGCGCTTGGGCAGGTCGTCGTCCTTGGCTGTCAGGCCCGCCGCAAGGTTGTACTGGCGCTCCATGTTCCAGATGCGCTCGCCCACCTCGGCCAGGCGCTCCAGCGTCCAGCCGCCCTCGCAAGCGGCATCCAGTTGCGGAGCGAGATCCCCCAGTGTCCACGCAAAGGTGGTGAAAATGCAGGTGCCGGAGGAGTCGAAGGCCGCCGTCGCGTCCTGGAAGGCCTTGACCAGATCGGGCTTGCCTTCCGTGACTAGCGGGTCGGTCTTCACCGGCACGCCGAGGATCTCCGAGGCCACGGTGTAGCTGCGCAGATGGCAGGCGCCGCGGTTGGACGTGGCGTAGGTCAGGCCCATGCCCTGTATGCCGCGCGGATCGTAGGCCGGGAATTCCTGCCCCTTCACCGACATGGACAACTCCGGATGACCGTATTTCTTGGTCAGCCGCGCCGAACCCAAGGCCAATTCCTTGCCAAAGCCGCGCCCTTCCGCCGTCATGTGCGCCATTTCGAGCAACGCCTGGGCGGAACCGAAAGGCGATTCGATACCGATCTGCTCCTTCTTCAGCACGCCCATCTGGTACATCTCCATGACCGCGCCGACGGTGGCGCCGAAGGTGATCGGATCCATGCCGTCCTCGTTGCAGATCATGTTGGCAACCGTCAGGGCGTCGAGGTCGTCCACGCCGTTGGCGGCGCCGAGCGACCAGGCGTTCTCGTACTCGAGGCCGCCGGTGGCGCCCCAGTATTTTGGACTGTTCACCACGCTCCAGTGATTCTTGTCCACCTGCGAGACGCGGCCGCAGGCGATGGTGCAGCCAAAGCAGGCTGAATTGGTGATGAGGTTGGCCTTGCCGTCGCTGGGCCGCTTCTCGTGCATGGCTTCGGCCGAGATGTTGCGCGCGCCCTCGAACTGCACATCCTGGGCATTGCGCGTCGGCAGTGCGCCGACTTCATTGATGACATTCATCAGCACCTGGGTGCCGAACTTGGGCAGGCCCTGGCCGGTAACGGCGTTATCGGCCAGCACCTTCTTGGCTGCCGTGGCGGCCTTGAGGAAGGCCTTGAAGTCGCGAATGCCGGAGACCCCGACCGTGCCGCGCAAGGCAACCGCCTTGAGGTTCTTCGAACCCATCACGGCGCCAACGCCCGAGCGACCTGCGGCACGGTGCAGGTCGTTGACCACGCAGGCAAAGAGCACCTGGTTCTCGCCGGCGCGCCCGATCGAGGCAACGCGGATCTGCGGATCCTGGTGAGCCGCCTTGATGGTTTCCTCGGTGTGCCAAGTGGTGGTGCCCCAGAGGTGGGAGGCATCGCGCAGTTCGGCCTTGTCGTTCTCCAGCCAGAGATAGACGGGCTTCGGCGACTTGCCTTCGAAAATGATCATGTCCCAGCCGGCCATCTTCAGTTCAGCGCCAAAATAGCCGCCCGAGTTGGAGCAGGCGATGGCGCCGGTAAGCGGTCCCTTGGTGACGACGGAGTAGCGCCCGCCGGTCGAGGCCATCGTTCCTGTGAGCGGACCGGTAGTCATGATCAGCTTGTTCTCGGGCGAGAGCGGATCGACCTTGGGATCCGTTTCGGCCACTAGATACTTCGTCGCCAGGCCACGTTGGCCCAGATACTGTTGTGCCCACTCCATATTGAGCGGTTCGGATTCGCAGGTGCCCTTGGTCAGGTTCACGCGCAGGATTTTTTTAGCCCATGCCATGTTGTCTCTCCTCTCAGGCGCGCGGTTGGGTATCGGTCTTCTCGGCCCACTGGCGCATCTTGCCCAGGCCGGTCCAGTCGGATTCGACGAAGGTGATGGCGCCCGTCGGACAGGCCTCGGCGCAGGCCGGCTGGCCACCGCACAGGTCGCACTTCTGCACCTTGCCGGTATCGGCAACGTAATTCACCGTGCCGAAGGGGCAGGCAATGGTGCACACCTTGCAGCCAACGCAGACGTTCTCGTGAACCACCTTGGCGCCGGTGGCGGCATCGATGCGAATGGCGTCCACCGGACAAGCATGCATGCACCACGCTTCGGCGCACTGGGTGCAGGTATAGGGCACCTTGCGTCCGGCTGATTCGAAATTGAAAACCTTGATGCGCGATTTCGCGATGTTGAAGGAACCGTAGTTCTCGTAGGAACAGGCCATCTCGCACTGGAGACAACCGGTGCACTTGTTCGGATCGATGTGCAACGACTTCTGCATGACGCCTCCTTTGGTTTTTTTCACGGTTTGGACGCTGCGTCGGGCCGGCAGATTCCGGCCGCGTAGCGCACATTGTGTTATTCATTGCATATATGCGCTTGATGGAACTATAGGCCAATTCAAGGTGCAGGCAAAGTACTCTTGACCGGTCGCTTCATTTTTTTGCGACTGTTTGACTCCAGTTGGAATTGGGCTTTTCCGCTCCACACGCCTGCTTGCTTTATCAGGACAATTGCTGCACTGCACTATCAAACCCTTTCTGCTAGAATGCGCCCCTTCCGGAGAGATGGCCGAGTGGTCGAAGGCGCACGCCTGGAAAGTGTGTATACGGTAAAACGTATCGAGGGTTCGAATCCCTCTCTCTCCGCCAGGTTTCCCCGCCCCACGCGGGTATCGGGTAGGAGGCGGGGTCACCCCCGCCGTCCTCCCACACCACCGGACGTGCGGTTCCGCATCCGGCGGTTCCTGACTACTGGGCAAACTGCCCCAGCGAGCTTCGTTTCGTGCATCGTGTCGCCTGTCGTCCAATAGACACCTACGGTCACCTTCGGGGCTTCCGGCCCCTCCAGTCTAACCGCAGGCCCTCCGTTGCCAGAGGCTTCTGCCCTGTACGCGCAGAGATCACGCGTGACTATCCACTCATGTCAGGTTCAGCCCTTCACCACTCCGGCTTCAGTGGCTACTACGACCTCTGCTGACTTCTGCCATCCCATCCCAACACCTTACGATGTCAGTAGCACAAGGCAGGATGACAGATCTCCCAGGGTAATTCGCGCGACCTTCATGCTTATGCCTGTCGGATCTACGTCGTAGCGTCCCGTGCAAGTATTGGGCTTTGACGATATTGGCCGCCTCACCCCGCTGCACCGCCTAATCCGCTTCCTGTTCGTCAGGCCAGCATTTTGCCTTCAGCTTCCTTCAGATTCCGCCTCGCGACGGACACCCTTGCCGTTCAGCTAACACTTCCCCTTGCCGGGTGTGTAGAGGACTTCCACCTCCAAGTCACTCAGTTGGCCACCACAGCCAACCAAGTTGCGCTTGCGCGCAACGCGCCATGCCTGGCGCACCAACGAAAAAGGGCCGCTTTTCAGCGGCCCTTTTCCTTGATGCGGAATTTTCGTGCGTCTTAGTGCTCGCCCAGCACCGAGACGGTAATGTTGACCACCACGTCACTATGCAAGGCAATCTGCACTTGGACATCGCCAATCAGCTTTAGCGGGCCCTCAGGCAGGCGGATATCGGCCCTCTCCACCTCGAAGCCCTGCATCTTCAGCGCATCGACAATGTCGAAGTTGGTGACAGAACCGAACAGACGGCCATCGACGCCCGCCTTGCGGGTGATCTGCACCATCAGGCCTTCCAGCTTGGCAGCCTTCTCATGGGCGGCAGACAATTTCTCGACCTGCTGGCCCTCGAGTTCCACGCGGCGCTTCTCGAACTCGGCCAGATTCTCCGGCGTAACACGCTTGGCCTTACCCTGGGGGATGAGGAAGTTGCGTGCATAACCTTCGCGCACCCTGACGACATCGCCCAGATTGCCGAGGTTGACCACCTTTTCCATCAAAATCACTTGCATGGTCGTTTCCTCTCTCAGTGCAGGTCGGTGTAGGGCATCAGCGCCAGATAGCGCGCACGCTTGATGGCGGTGGACAGCTGACGCTGGTAGCCGGTCTTGGTCCCGGTGATGCGCGCCGGCATGATCTTGCCGTTCTCGGTGATAAAGTCTTTCAGGATCTCGACGTCCTTATAGTCGATTTCCACAATCTTCTCGACGGTGAAGCGGCAGAACTTGCGCCGCTTGAACATGCCGCGCGAGCCCTTGTCGTCCTTGCGCTTCTTTGCGTCCTTCGCATTTCTCGGTTTAAACGCCATGATTCATTCCTTCCAAAAATTCGATTCGTTCCACATGCAGCACCGGCTGCTTGGACTGGGTGCTTTTCGCCGCGAGGAATCCGGTCAGCTTGACGCCATCACCCGGTTTGGCTCCCCTCAGCAGAATTGCCGCTTGTCCCAGCGACACGGCCTGCAGTTCACATTCGACCTTGCGCGGCAGTCCGGCTTCGATCTGTTCCGAGGCGTGGGCGATTCTGAAATTCAGCACCGGCACGCCTGCCGGGGTATGGCGCAGTTGCGCCAGTTCTATGATGCACCCCGTGATCGTCAGCTCGTTTTGCGGCGCTGTCACCTCAGGCCGCAGGCTGATCGGCGGACGTTGCCTCTTCCACTGCGGGCTTGACCTCTTCCACCCTGACACCCTCTGCAGGCTGCGTCAGCGACTTGGCCTTCTCGTCCTTCATCATCGGGGAGGGCGTCATCACGGCTTGGCGCATCTTGACGGTGAGGTGGCGCAGCACGGCGTCGTTGAACTTGAAAGCGTGCTCCAGTTCGGTGAGCGTCTCGGCGTCGCACTCGATGTTCATGAGCACGTAGTGCGCCTTGTGCATTTTCTGGATCGGATAGGCCAGCTGGCGGCGGCCCCAATCCTCGAGGCGGTGGATCTGACCGGCGCGGCCGGTAACGAGCACCTTGTAGCGCTCGATCATCGCGGGCACCTGCTCGCTTTGATCCGGGTGGACGATGAAAACAATTTCGTAATGTCGCATGCAATCTCCTTATGGGTTATACCCCCGCCATGCGTTGCGGTGGGGCAAGGTTTGAGAAGCCGAGCATTTTAGCTAAACAGGCGCGGAAAATCAAGCGCTTGTAGCGATTCAGCCTTGCAGTCGATGCGCCCGTTTTACGTCAGGCTTCTTTGGCGTCGTACTTCAAACAGGCAGATGCCGCTGGCAACGGAGACATTAAGGCTTTCCACGCTGCCATGCATGGGTATTTTCACCAGGGCATCGCAGGTCTCCCGCGTCAGGCGGCGCAGGCCGTCGCCTTCGGCACCCAGCACCAGTGCCAGTGGCCCCTTGAGATCGGCCCCGTAAATGTCCTTGTCGGCCTCAGCATCGGCGCCGACCGTCCAGATGCCGCGTTCCCGCATCTCGCGCAGCGAGCGCGCCAGGTTGGTCACGGTAACGTAAGGCACGCTGTCGGCAGCGCCGCAAGCCACTTTGATAGCCGTGGCGTTGAGCCCAACCGCTCTATCCTTCGGTGCAACCACGGCATGCGCTCCGGCCGCGTCGGCCACGCGCAAGCAGGCGCCGAGATTATGCGGGTCCTGCACCCCGTCCAGCACCAGCAACAAGGCCGGCTCGGCGAGAGTATCAAGCACGTCGTCCAGTGTGACGTGGCGCTGCCCGGCGGTGACGCGCGCCACCACGCCCTGATGGCGGGCCGTCCTGCCGTTAGCGCCGGCCATGCCGTCGAGACGCGCCGGATCGGTGGCAATGACGCGCACGCCATGCGCCTCGGCCAGCTTGACGAGATCGCGCGTGCGGCCATCCTGCCGTCCAGCGGCAAGGTAAATTTCTTGCACGCTGCCGGCGCTTTGCCGCAGCCGGGCATTGATAGCGTGAAAGCCATAGATGAAGTGGACATCAGCCACTGCGTCGGCCTTTCCCGCTGTCTTCCTCAGCCAGTCGGAAATCAATCTTGCTACTCTCCATGTCCACCCGCACCAGCTGCACACGCACGCGGTCGGCCAGGCGGAAGCGTCTGCCGCTGCGCTCGCCGACCAACTGGTGCTTGGCATCATCGTAGTGAAAGTAATCGCTGCCGAGCTCGGAGATATGCACCAGCCCCTCGACGAATACATCGTCCAGCGCAACGAAGACGCCGAATGACTTGACGGCGGAAACGCTGCCGGAGAATTCCTCACCGATGCGATCGCGCATGTAATAGCACTTCAGCCAGGACTCGACGTCGCGCGTAGCTTCGTCGGCGCGCCGTTCGGTTTGCGAACAGTGGATGCCGATCTCGTCCCAGTTGCCCGGTCGATATTTATCGCCCTGCAGCACTGCCTTGATGGCGCGGTGGATAACGAGGTCGGGATAGCGCCGAATGGGCGAAGTGAAATGGGTGTACGACTCGTAGGCAAGGCCGAAATGGCCGACGTTGTCCGGGCTATAGACCGCCTGCTGCAGGGACCGCAGCATCACAGTCTGCAGGAGTTGCATGTCTGGCCGGCCCTTGATTTTCTCCAATAGGCGGGCGTAGTCCTTGGCGTGCGGGGTATCGCCGCCGCTCAGACTGAGACCGAACTCCTTGAGGAACTCACGCAGTTTCTCCAGTTTCTCCGGTGTCGGCCCCTCGTGGATGCGATATAGCGCGGCATGTTCGTTCCCGTGCAGGAAGTCCGAGGCGCAGACGTTGGCCGCCAACATGCACTCTTCGATGATACGGTGGGCGTCGTTGCGGCTTACCGGGACGATGCGTGAAATCTTGCCCTGTTCGTCGAAGACCATCTGCGTTTCGACCGTTTCGAAGTCGATGGCGCCGCGTGCCGCGCGCGCCTTCACCAGCACGCGGTAGAGATCGTCGAGCTGGCGCAGGTGCGGCAGCAGCCCCTTGAGCTTCTCCGTTGACGCTGGATCGTTTTCGTAGAGGGCGGCCGCCACTTCATTGTAGGTGAGCCGAGCGTGAGAGAACATCACCGCCGGGTAAAAACGGAAGCGCTTGATGACACCGTTGGCCGCGATAGCCATGTCGCACACCATGCACAGTCGCTCAACCTGCGGGTTGAGCGAGCACAGGCCGTTGGATATCTTCTCCGGCAGCATCGGGATCACGCGGCGAGGGAAATAAACCGAATTGCCACGGTCAAAAGCGTCTCGATCGAGAGACCGCTCCGCCTGCACGTAGTGGCTGACGTCGGCAATGGCGACGATCAGGCGGAAGCCGCCCTTGCCATCCTTGCCCTGGCGTTCGCAATAGACGGCATCATCGAAATCCTTCGCTGTCTCGCCGTCAATGGTCACCAGTGGCAGGCTGCGGATGTCTTCACGAACGCCGCCTTCCCATTTCCAGTCACTCTTGCGCACTGTGTCCGGTAGCTTCTTCGCCTCAGCAAGGCTTTCGCGGGAAAACTCGAAGGGCAATTCATGCTTCCTCAGTGCGATCTCGATTTCCATGCCCGGATCGGCGTAGTTACCGAGCACCTCGACCACCTTGCCAATCGGTTGAGCGTGCTTGGAGGGCTGCTCGATGATCTCGACCACCACCACCTGTCCCGCCACGACCTTGAGCTTGCCACCGGGAGCAAGCAGAATATCCTGGCTGATGCGCCGATTCTCGGCCACCACGAACAACACGCCATGTTCGTTAAGCACGCGCCCGACGACGCGGTGATTGGCGCGTTCCAGCACCTCGACGATTTTGCCCTCGGGCCGACCGCGGCGATCCATGCCGACAATGCGCGCCATGACGCGATCGCCGTGCAGGGCCTTGTCCATTTCCTTCGGACCGAGAAACAGGTCCGGCCCCTCCTCGTCGCGCACCATGAAGCCGTAGCCATCCGGATGGCCTTCGACGCGACCGCGGATGAGGTCGGCCTTGTCCGGAATGAGATAGTCGCCGCGACGGTTCTGCATGATCTGGCCTTCGCGCCCCATCGCGCCGAGGCGACGCGCGAAGGCGTCGAACTCCTGCGCCCTGATCTCTAACAGCGCGGCCAGTTCGTCGAAGGACAGCGGCACGCCGCGCTCGGTTAGCGTGGAGAGCACGTACTCCCTGCTCGGCAGGGGATTCTCGTATTTCCCGGCTTCGCGCTCATAGTGCGGATCGAGCTTGCGCGTCTTGCTCGGTTTGTTTGACAAAATAGTTCTTTCCTTTAAAATTGCGCCCTCTTTGCCCAGATGGCGGAATTGGTAGACGCACTAGGTTCAGGTCCTAGCGGTGGCAACACTGTGGAGGTTCGAGTCCTCTTCTGGGCACCAGATGCAAAGGAAAAAGCCGGTCGCTGACCGGCTTTTTTTACGTCCATTACTTGAACGGGTGCCGCAACACAATGGTCTCTTCGCGATCCGGGCCAGTCGATATCATATCCACCGGCACGCCGCAGAGCGCCTCCATCCGTTTCAGGTAAGCCTGCGCCGCCGTCGGTAGCGCCTCGAATCGCTTCACGCCGACAGTGCTTTCCTTCCAGCCCGGAAGCGATTCGTACACCGGCTCACAGCGTTCGAGATCGTCGGCTCCGACCGGCAGGATGTCGCTGAGGCGGCCATCGATGCGGTAGCCGGTACATATCTTCATTTCCTCGATGCCGTCTAGCACGTCGAGCTTGGTCATGCACAGGCCGGAGACGCCGTTGATCTGGATAGAGCGCTTCAGCGCCGCGGCATCGAACCAGCCGCAGCGGCGCGCGCGCCCCGTCGTAGCGCCGAACTCATGGCCGCGAGTGGCCATATGCTTGCCTATCGGATCAAGTTTGCCCACTGCGTCGTAGAGTTCTGTCGGGAACGGACCGCCGCCGACGCGCGTGGTGTAGGCCTTGGTGATGCCCAGCACGTAGTGCAGCATGCCCGGGCCGACGCCGGCGCCCGCCGCTGCCGCGCCGGCCACGCAGTTCGACGAAGTAACGTAGGGAAAAGTACCGTGGTCGATATCGAGCAGCGTACCCTGCGCGCCCTCGAAGAGCAGGTTGGCGCCGGCTTTGTTAGCGTCGTAGAGCGCGCGCGGCACGTCTGCGATCATGCGTGTCAGACGAGGTGCGATGGCCATCGCACCATCCAGCACCTGCTGGAAATCGACGACTTCGGCACCGAGGTAGTTCTTCAACACGAAGTTGTGATAATCGAGGATTTCCGCCAGTTTTTCGGCGAAGGGCTTCGGCCGCAGTAGATCCTGAACGCGCAAGCCGCGCCGCGCCACTTTGTCTTCGTAGGCCGGGCCGATGCCACGGCCGGTAGTGCCGATTTTCTTGGCGCCCTTGGCTGCCTCGCGCGCCACATCGAGCGCCTGATGGTAGGGCAGAATCAGGGGGCAGGCTTCGGAGATCTTCAATCGCGACTCGGCGTCGACACCCGCCGTCTGGAGTTCGTCCAGTTCATGCATCAAGGCATCGGGCGAGAGCACCACGCCGTTGCCGATGTAACAGATAACACCTTCGCGCAGGATGCCGGAGGGCACCAGGTGCAGCACGGTCTTTATGCCGCCGATGACTAGCGTATGGCCGGCATTATGCCCCCCTTGGAAGCGCACTACGCCTTGGGCGTGATCGGTCAGCCAATCGACAATCTTGCCTTTGCCTTCGTCACCCCACTGGGTGCCGATGACGACGACGTTTTTTGCCATTTTCTAAGCTTCTCCCTGAATTTTCTCGATAGTCCATTTACCTGCACGCTGCGCAATCTGACGATCGCAGCCAGCCTCGACCCAGGTCCCGTCATGGCCGGGCAGCGCCTCGATGACGACCTCCCCCTTGGCGCGCAGGTCCGTAACGAGTTCGCGCAGGCCTTTCTCTTCCTCGGAAGGCGCCAAGATCGCCCGCGGAACGGACGACGCCCCATCGAGCCGGGATAGTTCGCGCAGATCCATGCTAAAGCCGGTCGCTGATCGCCCGCGTCCATAGGCCTTGCCCACTTTGTCGTAGCGCCCACCCAGGGCGATTGCGCCAGGATGGCCCACGCAATAGGCGGCAAATACCACGCCGCTGTGATAATGGTAGCCGCGCAAATCTGCCAGGTCGAAACTCACCGGGAGATCAGCCAGTTTGGCTGCCAGTTTCCTGAGGTCATTGACTGCCTGGGCGATTTCGGCATCTCCCGGCAGCAGCTTGAGTGCACGCTCCAGCACTTCCAAGCCGCCATAGCATTCGGGCAGGGACAACAAGGCCGAACGGATCGGCTCGGCGATATCTTTCACCAGGAAGCGCAGGTCGGGAATATCCTTTGACTGCAGCACTGAAAACAATTCCTGTTCCAGTTCCGTCTCCAACCCGCCGCGCGCAGACAAGGCGCGGAACACGTTCACATGACCGAGATCAATGCGGGATGCTTTCACGCCGGCGATCTCCAACGTCTTCGCCAGCAAACGGATCACCTCGACATCGGCCTCGATGCCTGCATGGCCGTAGAGTTCGGCGCCGATCTGCAGCGGTTCGCGGGTGGCAGTCAGCCCCGACGGCAGCGTGTGCAGCACACTGCCGCAATAACACAGCCGTGCCACCCCCTTGCGATTAAGCAGGTGTGCATCGATGCGAGCCACCTGCGGCGTAATGTCGGCCCTCAATCCCATGGTGCGGCCCGAAAGCTGGTCGACCAGCTTGAAAGTGCGCAGATCCATGTCGCGTCCGCTGCCAGTCAGCAGGGACTCGATGTACTCGAGCAGCGGCGGCATCACCAATTCGTAGCCGTGCAAGCCGAATTCGTCCAGTAAAGCGCGTCGCAGCGCCTCCACCCGGCGCGCTTCCGGCGGCAGAATGTCCTCGATGGATTCAGGCAGCAGCCAGCGGCGCATGGTCACTTCAAGATGAACAGGAGAACGACTCCGACGAGGATCGAGGACAGCCCGAGAAAACGGATCTGTCCATCTGAAAGCTCAGTGATGCGCCGGAATGTCTCGCGCCAGGCCTTGGGTGCGACGAACGGCAACAGACCCTCGAGCACGAGCATGAGGGCAAAAGCCATCAGCAGCGTGGGCCACATCACTTCCCTTTTCCGGTGCTCTTCAGGTACTTGAAGAACTCAGAGTTGGGCTCGATCACCAGCACGTCATTCTTACTGCGGAAGCTGGCGCGATACGCTTCCAGGCTACGATAGAAGGAATAGAACTCCGGACTTTGTCCGAACGCCTGCGCGTAGAGCGACGTGGCCTTGGCGTCACCCTCGCCCTTGATGCGCTGCGCGTCCCGGTACGCCTCGGCGATGATGATTTCACGCTGTCTGTCGGCATCGGCTCGAATTTTTTCAGACTCGGCCGCACCCTTCGAACGCAGTTCATTGGCAACGCGCTTGCGCTCCGTCTCCATGCGCCGATAAACCGACTCGGACACTTCCTGCGGCAAGTCGACACGCTTCAGCCGTACGTCCACGATTTGCACGCCAATGGCGCGCGCATCGGCATCTGCCTTGGTGCGGACTTCATCCATGATTTTTTCGCGCTCACCGGACACGACTTCATGAACGGTGCGCTTGCCGAACTCTTCGCGCAAGCCGGCGTTCACCGTCTGGGACAGGCGGATGTGGGCGCGCGTCTCATCGCCCTGCACCGAGATGTAATACTGTTTGGCATCGATGATGCGCCATTTGACGAACGCATCGACCAGCACCGGTTTTTTCTCCGACGTGATGAAGCGTTCCGGGTCGGGCGCATCGTAGGTAAGGATGCGCTTCTCGAAATAGCGCACGTTCTGGATCATCGGCCACTTGAAATACAGTCCCGGCTCGGCAATCACGCTCTTGATTTCACCCAACTGAAGGACGATCGCAAATTGACGCTGATCGACAGTGAAGATCGACATGGCCGCAGCAACCAGAATGCCGAGAACGGCAGCAGCAACGAAAGGCAAACTATGTCGCATTACCGCTCCCCCCTTTCGCGCGAACGCAGAGCGTCGCGGGAACGCGTCGCCGAATCCAGTTGCGGCGGAACCTCGGTCGACAGGTTCGGCAGCCCTCGCAACGGCACTGCCGCCGGCTCGCCGCTCACTGCGGTCGCCGGAACCGCCGCGGCGGCCTGCATCAGCTTGTCGAGCGGCAAATAGAGCAGGTTTCCCGACCCCTTTGTGTCGAGCATGATCTTGCTCGTATTCGTGAGCATCTGTTGCACGGTATCGATGTACATCCTTTGTCGCGTCACTTCTGGCGCCTTGTTGTATTCGGTCAGAATCTGTTTGAAACGACTCGCCTCGCCCTCGGCATTGGCCACTACGCGGCCCTTGTAGCCGTTGGACTCCTCCATCAATCGCGCGGCGTTGCCGCGCGCCCTGGGGATCACGTCGTTGGCGTAGGCCTGGCCCTCATTGATATGCCGGTCGCGGTCCTGCCCGGCCTTCACTGCATCGTCGAATGCCGCCTGAACCTGTTCCGGCGGCTGCACGTTCTGCAGGGTCAGCTTGGAAACGATGATGCCGGTTTTATAGCGATCGAGAATGTCCTGCATGATCTTGCCGGCCTGGGCAGCAACCTGCTCCCGGCCTTCGTAGAGTGCGAAGTCCATCTTGCTCTTGCCGATCACCTCACGCATGGCCGTCTCGGCCGCCTGCAGGACGGAGTCGTCCGGATTGCGGTTGTTGAAGAGATATTCCTGTGGATCCTTCAGGAACCACTGGACCGCAAACTGAATGTTGATGATGTTTTCATCGTCGGTCAGCATCAGCGCTTCCTTGAGCACCCGGTTCTTGTCCGAGCCGCGATAACCCACTTCGACCACGCGCACATCGGACAGGCGGACGATTTCGTTCGCCTGGATGGGATAGGGCAGGCGCCAGCGTAGGCCCGGTTCTGTCGTCTCGGAATACCTGCCGAATGTCAGCACGACGCCGCGCTGCGACGCATCAACGATGTAGAAGCCACTGGCCAGCCAGACCAGCAGCACCAGCACGACCAGCGCGCCTATGCCGCCGCCAAAGGCCTTGAGGTTCATCGGCGGGCGGGGGGGGCCATCGCTGCCATTGCCGCCATCGCCGCCTCCGCCTTTCTTGCCGAACAGGCCGGACAGGCGGCGATTGAAATCGCGCCACAGATCTTCAAGATCGGGCGGGCCCTGGTTCGGCCGATTGCCCCACTGGGGATCGTTCAGGGACATCAGAATGCCAGTTATCATTGGGTTCAATTCTTGGTTAGGCGGCGTTGACGACGGGTAATGTGGGTTCGGTATGCCCCAGCGCCGTTTCGGCCAGCGCCTGCCGCAGCAGATCCAGCCCGGCACCAGTTCTAGCACTGACACGAACACGGATGATTTTACCATAGGCATCGCGCTCGACTGCTGGTTCGACACTCGTGGCGTCGATCTTGTTCCACACCAGGATTTGCGGCACCTGTGCGGCGCCAATTTCATCCAGAACACCATTCACTGCCTCTATTTGCGCATCGCGGTCGCCACTGGCCGAATCGACCACGTGCAGGAGCAGATCAGCCGAAGCCGTCTCTTCCAGAGTGGCGTGAAAGGCAGCAACGAGGGAGTGCGGCAGATCGCGGATGAAACCCACCGTATCGGAGATGACAACCTGCCCAGGCCCATCCAGATAGAGCCGTCGTGAGGTGGTGTCCAGGGTCGCGAACAACTGGTCGGCTACATAGGCCCCGGCCTTGGTGAGGGCATTGAAGAGCGTCGACTTGCCGGCGTTGGTGTAACCAACCAGCGAAACCGCCAGCATCTCCCGTCGTGTCCGCGCGCGGCGGCGCACTGCGCGCTGGCGCTCAAGCAGCTTCAGGCGTTCCTTCAGCACCTTGACCCGTTTGCCGAGCAGGCGCCGATCGGTTTCCAGCTGGGTTTCGCCCGGTCCGCGCAAGCCGATGCCGCCTTTCTGACGCTCCAGGTGGGTCCAGCCGCGCACCAGGCGGGTCGCCATATGCTGCAGTTGCGCCAGTTCCACCTGCAGTTTGCCCTCATGGCTCTTGGCGCGCTGGGCGAAGATGTCGAGGATCAGGCTGGCGCGGTCGACGACACGGCAGTCCAGTTCCTTTTCCAGATTGCGCTGTTGCGCCGCGGAAAGTTCGTGATTGAAAATGGCGATGTCGGCGCCTGCATCACGGATGGCATCCGCCACTTCGGCCACTTTGCCCTTGCCGGCGAAAAGCGCGGGATCCGGACGTTCGCGGCGACCCTGCACGACGGCAACTGTTGTGGCGCCAGCCGAAGCGGTGAGCAGCTTCAATTCTTCGAGCCGCTCGACGACATCGCCCTGGCCGAAATTCAACTGGACGAGGACTGCGCTCTCGCCGCCGCCAGGGCGTTCGAACATGAGATATCTATGATCGGCGGGCGACTGCCCTGCCGGAACAACCGCTCATCAACTCTCGCTCTCGCTGTGCTCATGCGGGATATTGACAGGACGCGCCGGGACGATGGTGGAAATGGCGTGCTTGTACACCATTTGCGTCACGGTGTTCTTGAGCAGGACGACATATTGATCGAAGGACTCGACCTGCCCCTGCAGCTTGATGCCGTTCACCAGGTAGATGGACACCGGAATATGCTCCCGGCGCAGTGTGTTGAGGAACGGGTCTTGTAACAGTTGCCCTTTATTGCTCATGGTGTGGCCCCACGTAAAAAATTGTTTTTTGAAACGGCACTTTACCGGATTTTATTACCTTCCGCCACAGGGCGGATGCCAAATGCGCATTAGCGTGCTTTATTTTCGTAGGGATTTCGCGTCGTCCGGAACTCGACCCTGAGCGGAGTACCCTTCAGCTTGAAAGCTTCCATGAAGGTGCGCTCAAGATAGCGACGGTAAGAGTCCGGAACGTGATCCAGCGCGTTGCCGTGGATGATGATGATTGGGGGATTGTTGCCGCCCTGGTGCGCGTAGCGCAGTTTGGGCCGGAAAATGCCGTGACGCGGCGGCGTCTGCTTCTCGACAGCGGCCTGTAGCAAGCGGGTGAGCTTAGGCGTAGGCATTTTCATCATCGAGGCCGCGAAGGCCGCATCGACCGAAGCCATCAGCGGGTTGATGCCATCTCCCTTCAGAGCGCAGATGAAATGCGCATTGGCAAAACCGAGGAAGTTGAGCTTTCGCATCATGTCTGTCTTGATCCGGTCGCGCCGGTAGTCATCGGCGCAATCCCACTTGTTCACCGCGATGACCATGGCCCGGCCGGCCTCGACGCAGAAGCCGGCAATATGCGCGTCCTGGTCGGAGATATCCTGGCTGGCGTCGAGCACCAACACCACAACGTTGGACTCCTCGATCGATTGCAGCGTCTTGATGACGGAAAACTTTTCGATGGTCTCGAAAACCTTGCCCTTGCGTCGCAGGCCTGCCGTGTCGATCAGGGTGTAATCCTTGCCCTTGCGCTGGAAAGGCACAGAGATTGAGTCACGTGTGGTGCCGGGCTGGTCAAAGGCGATGACGCGCTCTTCACCGAGCAGGGCATTGATGAGGGTTGACTTGCCGACGTTGGGGCGCCCCACCACGGCGATGCGCGGAGACTGACTTTGCTCCAAGGCCTCCTCGGCTTGCGGAAACGGTTCCAGCGCCTCATCGATCAGTTCCCTCACCCCGTCGCCGTGGGCGGCGGAGATGACCAGCGGCTCGCCGCAGGCCAGTTCGTGAAATTCAGCGCTGACCAGGGCGCGCTCCATGCCCTCAGCCTTGTTCACCACCAGCAGCAACGGCCGCCCGGTGCGGCGCAGCCGCTCGGCAATCGTCTTGTCCTGGGGGGCCAGGCCGGCGCGTCCATCGACGATGAACAGCAACATGTCAGCCTCGGCGATCGCCGCTTCTGCCTGCTGCGCCATTTCAGCCAGGATGCCCTCTTTCGCATTCGGCTCGAAGCCCCCGGTATCCACCACCAAGTAGGGACGTTCACCAACGCGACCATGGCCGTAATGGCGGTCGCGGGTCAGGCCCGGTATATCCGCCACCAAGGCGTCGCGCGACCGGGTAAGCCGGTTGAACAGGGTGGACTTGCCGACGTTGGGCCGGCCGACAATAACGAGTGTAGGTTTCATTGCAAGTCAGTTGCTGGCTTGCGCGCAATCACTGTGGAAAACGCGACGGGATCAACCATGCCGTTCAGTTGACCTTCAGTGCATACAGGCCACCGTTGCGCGTCTGCATCAGGAAGCCACGCTCGACCCGTTGCGGCTCCGCCGCGATGCCGCTGCTATCCGTTGTGTAGCGAGACGCGAAAGCGCCGCTCTCGCGGCGCAGCAGATGCACAACGCCCTGGTAATCGCCCACAGCGACATGACTGCTCAGCGCGATCGGCCGGCTCACCTGGCGCATGAAAAGCTTGTCCTGTTTCCACACGGTCGCGCCATTGGCTCGGTCCAGCGCATGCACCGCGCCTTTATCGTCCGTGACATAAACACTGCGGTCATCCATATCGATGCCGGCGGCAGAAGACATGTCGCGCGACCACAGGTGGTTGCCCGACGCCAGATCGAAGCAGGCAATCCGCCCCTGATAGGCCGCTGCGCACACTTCACGCCCCGCAACAACAGGGGCGCTGGTGACGTCGGAAACCCGCTCGAGTTCTGTTGCCCCCTTGGGCAACGCCACCGTGGCCTCCCATATGGCTGCACCATTGTTGAGCGCAATGGCCACCAGCTTGCCTCCAGGGAAGCCAGCCAACGCTGCCTTTCCAGCCACCGTTACACCAACGTTGCTGCGCAGCGAAAGTGCCGGCGTACTGCGCTGGTACACCCATTTGCGCTTGCCGTCCGCCGCATCGAGACCAAAGATACGGCTGTCGCCGCTGCGCACCAGCACCAGCCCCTCCGCAATCTGTGGCGCGGCCAACACTTCCGATGTGACACGTGCCGACCATAGCGTCTTGCCCGTATTGTCGAATGCCAACACGCCACCTTTCGCCGTAGCAACCACCACCAGGTGGCCATCCGCACCGACACCGCCTGATATCGGTTGACCCGCATTGATGCGCCAAACCTGGCCGCCGTTGTCGAATCGCGCCAGCGTGCCATCCTGGGCGGCGGCGTAAACGCTTGAACCAACCACCGCCGGCGTCAGCACATAGCCTCCGGCACTGCCTACGCTGGCCTGCCAGAGGGCTGCCAGCGTCGCACTCGGATTGATCGCCTCAAGTTCGGCGGGCTTTATTTTCGGTGAGCTGGAAAACCAGTTCACCGGGTTCATTCTTTCCATCGTGGAGCAGCCGGCCGCCAGTATGGCGGCGAGTGACAGGGCGAAAACAGCACGCATCACTTGTCTCCGAGCGAATCTAATTTGACCTGCAGCAGGTCGCGGTACTGGGTTTCACGCCCACCCTGACTGCGCTCTGCTTTATCGACAGCATCATATTTAACCAGGGCAGCCTGATAGGCAGCTCGAGCATCGGCCTTCTTCCCCTGTACTGCCAGGATGTCGCCCTTCAGCTCGCCGAAGCGTGCCGCGAAAGTCGGCGATGGCTCCTCGCCAAGCATCTTGAGCGCTTCGTCCAGCGCCTTGTCGTCGAACAGGACATGCGCCAGACGCAAACGCCCGAGATCGCGCAAGTCCTTGTCGCGCGCCTTGTCGGCGACCCATTGCAGTTGCGCCCTGGCGGTTTTCAGGTCCCCGGCATCGAATTGCATCCGGGCAGAGGTGAGTGCGGCCATCGCGGCGTAGACCGTACCGGGATACTTCTCGGTGAGTTCCCCGGCGGCGTCACGCACGCGCTTGGCATCCTTTTCCATGGCGGCCTTCTGCACGGCCGAGTAGATGACAGACGCCTCGGCAGTCTGGTTGCGCTGGTACCAGTTCCAGCTCTGCCAGCCGACCACACCCGCGGAAACAGCCAGCAGCACGGCCGTCACCAGGTTGCCGTACATCTTCCACCAGGTTTTCAGCTCCGATATCTGTTCCTGCTCTTCCAGGTCATAGGTTGCCATCGTTGTCGTCCCCAAAAAGATAATTACCGATCTCGTCGGCCAGTTGGTCCAGCGGGATGCGTTTCTGCGGCACATCCTCGCGCATGAGTTTCAGGCTGGCGCTGCCCTCGCGCGCCTCGTCGTCGCCGATGATCACGGCGACCTGTGCGCCGGAAGCATCGGCACGCTTCATCTGCGACTTGAAGCTGCCGCCGCCGCAGTGGAACAGAACATCGTAGCCGGCGCCGCGCAAGGCTTCTGCCGCGCGAAACGCCGGCTGCTGCGCCATTTCTCCCTGATGCACTACATAGACGTCAGGTGCGCAGCGCGCCGCCTGTTCCGCCTCGGCGCCATGCTCTTCCTTCAGCAGGGCAATCAGGCGCTCGACGCCCATGGCGAAGCCGCAAGCCGGCGCCGACTTGCCGCCGAGTTGTTCGATCAGTCCGTCGTAGCGGCCGCCGGCGCACACCGTGCCCTGCGCACCGAGCTTTTCGGTGATCCACTCAAATACCGTCAGGTTGTAGTAATCCAGGCCTCGTACCAGACGCGGATTGATGCGATAGGGAATGCAGGCTTCTTTCAGCAGCGCCTGCACGCCGCCGAAATGCTCGAGAGAGGCCTCGCCAAGAAAATCCATCAGCCTCGGCGCGCCCTCGATGAGTTCCTGCATATGCGGATTCTTGCTGTCGAGGATGCGCAGCGGGTTGGAATGCAATCGGCGCTGGGCGTCGGCATCCAGTACCTCGCGATGGCATTCCAGGTAGGTAATCAGTCCTGCACGGTGGCGCAGCCGCTCCTCCGCGCTTCCCAGCGAGTTGATCTCCAGCCGAATGCCGGTAAGCGCCAGTTCGTCCCACAGCCGTGCGCACATGACAATCTGCTCAGCGTCGATGTCCGGGCCGGCATAGCCGAAGGCTTCGACGCCGAACTGGTGGAACTGGCGATAGCGCCCCTTTTGCGGCCGCTCGTGGCGGAACATCGGGCCGGCGTACCACAATCGCTGCGGACCGGCATGCAGCAGGCTGCTCTGCAGCACGGCACGCACGCAGGAGGCTGTACCTTCCGGCCGCAGCGTGAGGGCCTCGCCATTGAGCGCGTCGACGAAAGAATACATCTCCTTCTCGACGATGTCGGTCACCTCGCCGATGGCACGGGTGAAGAGCGGCGTCGGCTCGACGACCGGCATGCGGATCGGCCGGTAGCCGTAGGCGCGCAGCCAGCCACGCGCGGCTTCGTCGAAGCGCTCCCACAGTTCCGCCTCGTCTGGCAGGATGTCGTTCATCCCGCGAATCGCTTGAATCGTTTGGCTCATTGAAAATCAGCTTGTCGATCTGCGCGGGTACTTTCGCATCACGTAATCGTCGACGATCGCCTTGAACTCACAGGCAATGTCGTCCCCTTTCAGCGTGACGGTCTTCTCGCCGTCAACGTACACCGGCGCCACTGGCGTCTCGCCGGTGCCCGGCAGGCTGATGCCGATGTTGGCGTGCTTGCTTTCGCCGGGGCCATTCACCACACAACCCATGACGGCGAGAGTCATGTTCTCGACCCCCTCGTATTCCAGCCGCCATACCGGCATGCGCGTTCGCACATGAGACTGGATTTCCTGTGCCAGTTCCTGGAACACCGTGCTGGTGGTGCGCCCGCAGCCCGGGCAGGCTGCCACCAGCGGTGTGAAGGCGCGCAGGCCCATTGTCTGCAGGATTTCCTGGGCAACCACGACTTCCTGCGTGCGGTCGCCATTGGGCTCCGGCGTCAGCGACACTCGGATGGTGTCTCCGATGCCTTCCTGCAACAGAACCGACAGGGCGGCTGTCGAAGCCACAATGCCTTTTGAACCCATGCCGGCTTCGGTCAACCCGAGGTGTAAAGGGTAATCACAGCGGATAGCCAGATCGCGATAAATGGCGATCAGATCCTGCACGCCGCTCACTTTGCATGAGAGCACAATCGCGTCACCGGGCAAGCCGAGTTCCTCTGCCTTGGACGCGCTCTCAAGCGCCGAGGCAACCATCGCTTCGCGCATGATCTGCGTCGTGTCCTTGGGCTGCAGCCGCCGGGCGTTGTCGTCCATGATGCGCGCCATCAGCGCCGGATCCAGGCTGCCCCAATTGACGCCGATCCGCACCGGCTTCTCGTATCTGCAGGCCAGCTCGATTAGCTGGGCGAATTGGTCATCACGCTTCGCGCCGCGGCCGACGTTGCCGGGATTAATGCGCAGCTTGTCGAGCGCTTCGGCGCAGGCGGGATTGTCCGCCAGCAGCCTGTGCCCGTTGAAATGAAAGTCGCCCACCAGCGGCACGTCGAGATTCATGGCGAGCAGGCGCTCGCGGATCCTCGGCACAGCGCGCGCTGCTTCCTGCGTATTCACCGTGATGCGGACGATTTCCGATCCTGCGCGAGCAAGCTGCGATACCTGGATGGCGGTGGCTACGTCGTCCGCAGAGTCGGTATTGGTCATCGATTGCACAACGACCGGATACCCTCCGCCGATCGCCACGCCACCGACCCTGACGATACGCGTCTGGCGGCGGGCTAAAAGCCCGTCTTTCTGTTCAACTGCCATATCCATCCGGTTTTTTAGTCGAGGGTAAGCCGCGCTACTTCAACGCGCGTGTGCGGCATAAGGTCGACTGGCTGATCGTTGTACAGCAGCCGGACATGAGACGCATTACCTACCACCAGCTGAAATGGTGGGCGACCCTCGACCATTTGCGTCGTGCCCTTGGCATTCATTTGCGAAAATATGGTACGCCCTGCCGCATCCTTCACTTCCACCCAGGAACTGCCGTCGAAGCTGAATAGCAGCTGATGCATCCCGGCTGCCGCGACCGGCTGCTCGGCCGAACCGACAGGTTTTGCCTCGGCAGCCGCCCCCACCGTCGAAGTGGAGGACATAACAGGTTGAGGCAAAGGCTGCACAACCTGAGGCTGCCCCGCCGGCCTGGTGGCAGTCGGACTGCCCTGCAGCTTCAGGAATACGCCCAGATCAATGACGTCGAAATACAGAACGAGTGCGATACCGAGCAGGGCCAGCGCCAAAACAGTGGCGCCCAGTAAACCTTTGCCATGCCGACCGCTGGAAGTCGGCATTTTCACCCCCACATCAATCGGAGCATTCAACTCGATTTGCGGCAGCGCGGTATTTTCTGCGAGGGCGGCCAGCACCGGCACGACATCGATCTTGAGCAGCTTGGCATAATTGCGGATAAACCCCCGGATAAACGTCGCACCGGACAGGCGGGAGAAATCCTCGCCTTCAATCGCTTCAATTTGCCGCGGGCTCATCTTGAGCGCAGCAGCCACCTCCGCGATCGTCGTCCCGCGCGCCTCCCGCGCCATGCGCAGCATGGCGCCGGGACCCGGCTCCACCTGTGCTTCGATCGCGGGAGTAGCCATCTCACTCACTCGTATTTTCCTTCTAGCAGGGCTTGATGCTCAGGCGTACCGGCAAACTTTCGTCGCAACTGCGACGAATAGCTTGCTTCGGCCTGGCGATCGCCGAGTTTGCGTTCAATGCGAACGCCCAGCCACAGCGATCCGGCGTTGGGCTCTATCTGCCGGTGCAAGTCGCCGAGGAGTTTCCTGGCATTGATGAAATCCCCGCGCTGGTAATACAGGCTGGCCAGGTGATAGATCGCCTGCGCGTTCGAGCCATCCACCATGACGGCGCGCTGGAAATTCGTCTCGGCAGCCTTCTCATCCTTGACCCTCAGATAGCACAGCCCGGCGTTGGTATAGGGGCGTGTCGGCGTCCTGTAGAGCGGGTTCCTGGCCGAGGCTTCAAAATATTTGAATGCCTCCTGCTCCCGTCCGCTCTGGCAGAGAAACCACCCATAGTCGTTGGCAATCTGCGGATCGCCAGGGGCCAATTGGATGGCCCGCTCGAAGGCGGCCCGAGCCTGGGGTGTTTCGTTCAACATGAGGTGCACGAGACCCAGCAGGTTGAGGGCCGGAGCGTAAGTGGGATCGGTCGCAGCAGCAATGCGCGCCTCCTCCAAGGCAACTGAGAGATTGCCCGACTGCAAATACAAGGCGCCCAGTTCGGTATGCGTCTTGGCGCTCTTCTCTGCCAAACCGGACGGCGCCTGCTCGGACACCGGACCGGCCGAGGGGCCGGAGCCGGGGCCTGTACCGGGGCTCATGTTTGTACCGGCACAGCCGGCAATTAATGCGGCGGAACAAAGCAAAATGGCTCGTTTCATCGGGATACTGCCTCCGCAATGGTAATAGTGCGTTTTTCCCGGCGCTGCGTGCGATCACGCACCTGCCCGGCCAACTGACCGCAGGCGGCATCGATGTCTTCTCCCCGGGTCTTGCGCGTCGTCGTTACGATTTGAGCCTGTATCAGAATCTCGGCGAAGCGGCGTACCCGCAAGGCCGGCGAGCGCTTGAACCCGGAAGCCGGGAAGGGATTGAATGGAATCAGATTGAACTTGCATGGCACGTCCCGCACCAGCCGAACCAGCTCGCGCGCATGCTCTTCAGAATCATTCACACCATCCAGCATCACGTACTCAAATGTGATGAAATCACGCGGCGCCATTTCCAGATAGCGCCGGCAGGCCGCCATCAGTTCGACCAAGGGATACTTCTGGTTGATCGGCACCAGACTGTCGCGTAGCGCATCGTTCGGCGCGTGCAGCGAAACCGCCAGCGCCACCGGGCATTCAACACGCAGCCGGTCCATGGCCGGCAGGATGCCTGAAGTCGACACCGTCAGGCGACGTCGAGACAGACCGTAGGCATTGTCGTCGAGCATCAGATGCAAGGCGGTGACGACATTCTCGAAGTTGGCCAGCGGCTCGCCCATGCCCATCAGGACGACATTGCTGATGATGCGATCCGCAGAAAAGTCAGTCTCCCCAGTACGGCGATTGGCTTCCCCACTGCCGGCGTCCCGGAAGTCACCCAACGCCTTCTTTGCCCACCACAGTTGGCCGATGATCTCGCCCGTCGTCAGGTTGCGATTGAAGCCCTGCTTGCCCGTCGAGCAGAAGGCGCAGTCGAGGGCGCAGCCCGCCTGGGTGGAGATGCACAGCGTGCCCCGGTTCTCTTCCGGAATGAAGACGCATTCCACGGCATTGCCGTCGCCGACATCCAGCAGCCACTTGCGCGTGCCGTCCGTGGCAGTCGAATCGCGCAGCACCTGCGGCACGCGCACCTCGGCCAGATCGGCGAGGCGACCGCGCAGAGATTTTGCGACATCGCTCATGCGTTTGATGTCGTCCTCCCCGAACTGGTGCAGCCAGCGCAACACCTGCTTGGCGCGGAAGGGTTTTTCGCCCATCCCGGCGAACCAGGCTGTCAGACCGGCAGCATCGAATTCGAGCAGGTTCTGCTTCATTTAGCGGGAATAGACTTCCATTGTCGGAAAAAAATAGGCGATCTCGGCGGCAGCCGTTTCGGGCGCGTCGGAGCCATGCACCGCATTGGCGTCAATGCTTTGGGCAAAATCGGCGCGAATGGTTCCCGGCGCGGCCTTTTTCGGGTCAGTGGCGCCCATCAGGTCGCGATTCTTGGCAATGGCGCCATCGCCCTGCAGCACCTGGATCATCACAGGACCGGAAATCATGAACTCGACCAGATCCTTGAAGAAGGGTCGCTCGCGGTGCACGGCATAGAAGCCCTCGGCCTCCTGGCGTGACAGGTGCTTCATCCTGGCCGCAACGACCGTCAGGCCATTTGTCTCGAAGCGGGAGTAAATCTTGCCGATCAAATTCTTGGCCACAGCATCGGGTTTGATGATCGACAGGGTACGTTCAACAGCCATCTAATTGCTCCAAAATCAAAGAGTTGAAAAATGACACTGAAAACGAGAGTTTCATGAAGGCATAACCTTGAGGTTATGCCGGAACTAAAAGTGCGTTTAACGCATTATTTTAACAGCAAAAACAGGACTGTCGCCAACGCGGCTGGCGAATTGCGTCGGAGGGAAGTTCCCCAACCTCATCAGCCTGATTCATCACTTCTTTTGCAACAAAGTGTTTCGGCGGTCATCGGTGCGAACCAAGCATCCGTTGAGTAACCCGTGTCCTGGCTGTAACCGGAGAAACCTATTATGTTCGGATCCTTGCGTCACCTGTTCTTCGGCATCGCTCTCCTCGCCGCGGTGCCGATGCTGGCCGCGGAAACCGATCCGCCGGCAAGAGTCGGGCGGGTCAGCCTGGCGAGCGAGGGCACGTCCCTGCGCGTTGGCGATGCCGTCGCGGCCGGGGTCGCGGCACTCAACTGGCCGGTGACCACCGGCACCCTGATCGAAACTGCAAGCGGGGCGCGCGCCGAGGCACGTATCGGCTCCACTGCCCTGCGCATTGATGGAGGTACGGCACTGGAGTTCGTCGAAGTGAACGACGCGCGGATCTGGCTCCGCCTGAACCGCGGCAGTGTCGCCCTAAACATCCGAAACGTCGAACACGCTGCCGAGATGGCGCTGGACACCCCTCAGGGACGATTGCGCTTCGACGCAGCGGGAAGCTATCGCGCCGACGTTACCGCCGGCACCACCGCATTTTCGGCCTACCAGGGCACGGCGCACATTGAAGAAATTGGGCTGACCGTGCGCGCAGGCGAGCGGATCGAGTTCCTTGCCGGACACGAACTCAATTACATCCTCGGTCAAACCACAAGCGATGCATTCAGGCAATGGAGTCTCGCCCGGGAGCATCTCGATGCAGGGGTGGGTACGCAGTTTGTCTCGTCGGAGATGACCGGCCATGAGGAACTCGATCGTCATGGCAACTGGCGTGCAACACATGATTTCGGCCCCGTCTGGTTTCCGCGAGGCATGCCTTTGGGCTGGGCACCCTATCGCTGGGGTCACTGGGCCTGGGTCTCACCCTGGGGTTGGACCTGGGTCGACCATGCGCCCTGGGGGTTCGCGCCTTTCCATTACGGCCGCTGGATGCTCATCGGCGGCAATTGGGCCTGGGTTCCCGGTACCTATGTGGTCAGGCCGATCTATGCCCCCGCCCTCATCGTCTGGCTTGGAAAACCGGGCTGGCAGATGTCTTTCTCCATCGGCACGGCTCCTGCCGTCGGCTGGTTCCCGCTCGGCCCGCGCGAGATTTACTATCCGTACTACCGATCCAGCCTGCGGCACGTGCGAAACATCAACGTGACCCATGTCAGCAATCCCACAAGGATTGTCGCCATCACGCCGACTCCTGCGGAAGGCAACCGGCATGTCCACCGCAACCGGCACGAAGCAGTGACGGTGGTGCCGGAGAAAACAGTCACATCCGGCGCCCCGGTTGATCGATCGGCGGTTGTTGTCCGTGACAAGGATGCGTTCTCGTCGGCACCCATTGCGTCCTCGCCGCCGCATTTCAACCGGACCCGTGACAGAAGTGACCGAGAGGCGAGTGCAGCCTGGCCGGAAAAATCCAGGCTTCCCTCTGGAGATGCGCCGCCTGTATCGGCCATGCCGATCAATTCCTACCCGCCAACCTACCGTCCAAATACTCGCAACGAACCCGTCCCGACCTCACCGCCCGACGGCCTTCCCTCAGCGCAGGTTGTCCGCGAAGCGCCGACACAAGCCCCCCTCAGAGCCGGCCCCTTGCCCCGTTCCGCAGGCACCGCCCCGGCCAATCAAACATCATCGCCGTCAAGGAGAGAAGCGGCCGCTCCCGCAGTTCAAGCCACAACCGCAATTCGGATCGACAAATCGGCCACAGTTCTCCATCCGCCGCCCGAACCGTATTCATCTGCCAAGGAGCCGATGCGCCCGTTACCTCGGCAAGAGGAGCCTCGATCAAGTCCATCGCAAGCCCATGTTGCCGTCTCCCAGACACCACATCGGCAAATCCCTGCTGCCGACCTTGGACACGATCACGGCACGCGGACAACTCGCGTTCAGCGTCACAACGAACCCGTGAAATCAAAAGAACCGGAATACCGGGAGCGGACGAAGCTGAAACAGGGACCGCTGGCGCGGTAACAGCCACGGAATGGCTGCACAGCTAACAACAAGGGCGGATTGGAAAATAAGCTGAAATGCAGACCACAGCTTACTTGAGGAGTGTGACAGGAATGCCCGCAGACCTTGAAACGTCGCTTGCGACAGAGCCGAGCAAAAGATGGGTCAAGGCCGAGCGACCGTGCGTGCCCATGACGATACGGTCGATGGCATGCTCGCGCGCAAACTTTATGATGGTGTCAGCAATGTGCCCTACCACGACATGCCAGTTGTACTTCACGCCGGCCGCATCAAGTCTGTCCCGGGCCGATTTCAGTGCCAGCATCCCCTCTTCCCGGTGATAGGCTTCGATGTCCCCGGCCGCAACGAACATGCGTGCGTGGCCCGAGTCGACCGGTATTTGTACATTGAGCAGGTGCAGTTCCATCTGCCCTTCAGCATCATGCTGTCGAATCAGGTGCTCGATGACGCGATCCGAATAAGCGGAGCCGTCAGCCGGCACCAGCACTTTCTGTACTGTCACCTGCTTATCCTTGCCAGTCATCTCGCATCTCTCCCTGCATGACATTCGACGCCACTTCCACTAGCGGTTTCGAGCGCACCGCCCGCCGGGCATACCAAGTGCCAACGGGCGCCACCAGCAGCGCACCCACCATCGAGGCCACGTAATGCAGCCACCCTGGCTGTCCCTCCAGGAACGGCTTGACGATTGCATCGCCGAGCAGCATATCCCCTGCGATCCATCAGCTTGAGCTCAAGCATGCTGCCCCAGACAACGATGGGAATGCTGACAAGAATGCCGAAAATCACCAGGGTTAAATCTCCCTTGGCAGCAGCAGCGACGGCAATGACGTTGTCGAGGCTCATCACGGCGTCGGCAATGATGATGGTTCGGATCGCCCCAAACAGATGGGCGCTGCCCTCGATCTACCCGTGCTCCCCATCGTCCTCCGGTTGCAGCAACTTGACCCCGATCCACAGCAACAGGGCGCCGCCGACAATTTTTAAGAATGGGATGGCGAGCAGTTGCAGGGCAAAAAAGAAGAAGCACGCGCAGTCCGATGGCTCCGACCACGCCCCAGAAAATGCCTTGCCTGCGCTGCTGCTCCGGCAGACGCCGGCAGACCAGCGCGATCACGATGGCATTATCGCCACCGAGCAGAATGTCGATGGCGATGATTTGCAGGATCGAAATCCAGAACCCGCCGGCAGTGCGGCTTCGAACATGTATTTGCGGGAATGATGGGGAATGTGAGCTTATCACGGCAAAGATGCCGCCCAGCAAAAAGCCCGGCCTGGGCCGGGCTTGTCTTACACTGGGCTTGCACTACATCATGCCCAACGTTTTCGGCAGCCAGGTCGAAACTGCCGGCACATAGGTGATCACCATGAGGAACACCAGCATCGTCACCAACCATGGCCAGACCGCCTTGGAGCAGTCGGTAAGGCCCATCTTGGCGACACCACTTGCAACATACAGATTCAGGCCAACGGGGGGCGTGATCATGCCGATCTCCATATTCACCGTAATCATCACGCCGAAATGGATTGGATCAATACCCAGTTTCATGGCAATGGGGAACAGGATCGGTGCCGTGATCAGGATGATCGACGAGGGCTCCATGAAACTGCCCATGACCAGCAGCAGGATGTTCACTGCGATCAGGAAACCAATCACGCCGACACCCGAATTCGTCAGCCAGTCGGCAATGCCCTGCGGAATCTGCTCGTTGGTCAGGATGAAGGAGAACAGCACCGCATTGGTAATGATGTAGAGCAGCATCGCGCTCATGTTCGCCGAGTTGAGCAGAACGCGGGGTACATCCTTCATCCCCAGGTCCTTATAGACGAACACCGCGATGAAGAAGGCATACACCGCGCTCATCGCCGCCGCCTCGGTCGGGGTAAACAAGCCGCTGTATATTCCGCCCATCACCACCACGATCAGCAGCAAACCCCAGATCGCTTTACGAAAGGAATCCCAGCGTTCGCTCCAAGAGCGAGGCTGCTCACGTGGGTAGTTGCCCTTCTTTGCCACATACCAGGTCGTGAAGCCGAGGAACAACGCCAGCAGTAATCCGGGAACCACGCCCGCCATGAACAGCGCACCGATCGAACTGTTGGTCGACACCGCGTACATCACCATGACGATCGATGGCGGGATCAGAATGCCCAGCCCCCCGGATGACGCGATGACGCCGACGCCGAACTTCTTCGGGTAGCCCGCCCTGACCATCGCCGGCAGCAGGATCGAGCCGATCGCCACCACGGTCGCCGGCGATGAACCGGAAACGGCGGCAAACAGGGCGCAGGCGAACACCGAACTGAGGCCCAAGCCGCCGCGCAGATGGCCGACCATCGAAGTCGCAAAGTAAATCATGCGCTTCGCCACGCCGCCATGGGTCAGGAAGTTCCCGGCGAGGATGAAGAACGGGATGGCCATGATTTCGAACTTCTCGATGCCGGTGAATAGCTTGAGGGCAACCGCTTCGAGCGGCGTATTCGTGAAAGCGAACAGGAAGGTCAGTACCGTCAAGCCCAGCGAGATGGAGACCGGCATTCCCGACAGCATCAGGAAGGTGAGCAGCACAAAGATGATCAGGGCGCTCATTTCTGCTCTCCCTTGTCAGCTGCCGTGCCGCCAGCGCTGACTTTCGATTCGGGATGGCGCTTGCCGTACTTCAGGTCGCGGGGGTGCAGGTCATCGTCCATTTGGTAGGGATTGACTTCGACCGAAACTGCGCCTTCTTCGATGCCGTCGACATGACCATGATCGTGATGCGGCAGCTCACCGGTACGGATGAAGCTCCTAGTTACCTGAAGGAAACGGAAGCACATCAGATAGGAGCCCAGCGGAATGGCGGAATAGACGATCCACGTCGGCCATTCCAGATCGGGAGTCGTTGGTCCGGGATACATATCCTTGACGGCGATGCCCAGCGTGCTGAAGAACGCGTAGTGGGCGCCGTTCTCCCAGACGAAGTGCGCCCCCAGTGTGCCGATGATGCCGGTGAATAATGCCCCGGCCAGCAGGCCGAAGACGATGAACTTGGCCCGTATGCGGCCCGACAGACTGTTGATCAGCACATCGACGCCAACGTGGATACCGGTGCGCACGCCATACGCGGCGCCAAACTTCGCCATCCAGACGAACATGATGATGCACAGTTCCTGCGCCCAACTCAGGTTCAAACTAATCAGCCAATCCTGAACGCCCGGTATGGACACTCCTGCCGCATAGCGATGCATGACCGAAACAAAGATGATCAGCGTCGCCGCGCCGATGAGGAAGGTGATGATCCATTCTTCCAGGTGATCAAGATATTTCATGGCGTTATGCCTCTGAAAAACGGTGGGGGCCGCAGCCCCCACTGTTGATCTATGCAATCACATCTTGGAAGGATCGAAACCGGTAGCCTTGTAGACGGTGTCGATGACATCCTTGCCGATGCGGTCAGCCATCTGCTGGTGCACTTTGACCAAGGCCTTCTTCATTGCCATCCTCTGCTCGGCAGTCGGCACCAGGATCTCGCTCTTGCCCGACTTGCGAACTTCCTCGAGGGCCTTGTCGTTGTCATCCTTGGCAATCGAATTGGCGTACTTGGTGGCTTCCACCATCGCCGCATCCAGGGCCGTCCGCACGTCCGCCGGCAAGCCATCCCAGAATTTCTTGTTGGTGATGACAGCATAGCCGAGATAGCCATGGTTGGTGACCGCCACGAACTTCTGCACCTCGTGCATCTTTTGCGTATATAGGTTCGACGGCGGGTTTTCGGTGCCATCGACCACACCGGTTTGCAGCGCCTGATACACCTCGGAGAAGGCCATCTTCTGGGGGATCGAGCCTAGTGCGCGCATCTGGGCGTCGAGCACATTGGATGACTGGATGCGCATCTTCAGACCCTTGTAGTCGTCCGGTACCCTGATCGCCTTGTTGGCGCTCATCACCTTGAATCCATTGTCCCAGTAGGCGAGCCCGACCAGACCTCTGGTTTCGAGCTTCTGCAGCAGGGCTTTGCCAACTGGGCCGGTAGTCACGGCGTGCAAATCCTTGTAGTCGTCAAACAGGTAGGGCAGATCGAACAGCTCAAACTCCTTGACACCGAGCGGGCCAAACTTGGCCAGGGAGGGCGCCAGCATCTGCACGGCGCCCAGCTGCAGCGCTTCCATTTCCTCCTTGTCCTTGTACAGCGTCGAATTGGCATAGACCTCGACCTTGACCTTGCCATTGGTCAACTCTCCCGCTCTCTTGGCAAAGAACTCCGACGCCTTGCCCTTTGGGGTGTCGGCGGCGACGACATGACTGAACTTGATGACGATCGGTTGCTGGGCCACAGCAGTTGCCGAAAAAGCCAGCGCCATGGCGCTTAGCAGCAGGGAATGAATTCTCATGATCTCCTCCTTCGTTGATAATGGCCAGATAGGCCGACGCTGATTAGCGTGACGAATTCTGGGAGAAAGCGCAACCTGCGGCAATTGTGGTTATCCGCAACCCTGCCTTGCCATCCGCAGCCATGATGTAACATGTCCTACTAGGAAAGCCTAGATCTCCCCAATGAATGCCGCGATCTCGCGCCTGCACAATGTACAGGCATGGTATTTGACCGCACCGCGCATAGCGGTTGGTTTGTTTGTGCTGGCGGTTGTGTCGCTGCTCTGGCTGCTGCACCGGCAGGAATTGGAAGAGCAACGCGTCGGCCTGATCAGCGATATGCTTTGGGTAGAGCAGATCCTGCACTTTCAGCTCTCGCGCAGCCAGGAGCAACTGCAGTTGCTCGGGCAGGATTACTTCAATGGAGACTTGGCGGACGGGCGCTTCGAACCACGCCTCAAGAGCCTTCTGCTCAATAATCCCGGCATCACCCAGCTATTGCTCCTCGACAAGGGCGGTAGAGTACTTCGGGGAGGTCCCGGGCCGATCGGTGAAACCATCGTCGGGGAAAAATTGCGGCCAGAGCCATCCCAGCAGGCTTTCCGCCTTTCGCGTTCGACAGGCAATCAAGTCTTCAGCGCCAGTTATGCCAGCGGCAGCGAATGGCTATTCGATCTCATTGTGCCGCACTTCAGAGATGGGCAACACCTCGGCTCTATCGTTGCCGTCCACTCCGTCAAAACACTGCTCTCCGAACAAGTACCCTGGTGGTTCGCTCAGAAGTACCGCATCAGCGTGACCGATTCCAATGGCGTTATTCTCGGCTCGAAGTCCAATGTCGAGGCCGGCGAAGAAACCCTTAGCCATCGCATCCCGTTTGACCCCCCAGGCTACGGCCTGTTGCTGGTCGCCACAGCCTACAAGGCTGAAACCAGTCTGGCCCGCAACCTGCTCGCCTTGGCCATCGTCGGGCTGGGAGCCGGAGTGCTGGCCAGCTTGTGGGCGCAACGCCGGCATATGCAGAAACGTCTCGATGCCGAACAGGCGCTCTCCAACGAATACGCCTTCCGCAAGGCCATGGAGGATTCGCTGTTCACCGGGCTTCGGGCACGCGACCTTCAAGGGCGGATCATCTATGTCAATCCTGCCTTCTGCCGAATGACCGGCTACAGTGCCGCCGAGCTGGTCGGTCTCATGCCACCCATGCCCTACTGGGCCCCGGAAGAGCACGAAAAGACGTTAGCTGTTCATCAGAAGGTGTTGGCTGGACAGGCGCCAAGCGAAGGTGTCGAGGTCAGGCTTCAGCGCAAGGGCGGCGAACGATTTGACGCCCTGATATACGAAGCACCGCTCATCGATGCCGAGGGCCAACATACCGGATGGATGGGTTCGGTGCTCGATATCACTGAGCGCAAGCGAGCAGAGGAGTTGGCGCAACAGCAACAGGAGAAACTGCAATTCACAGCACGATTGGTCACCATGGGCGAAATGGCCTCGACCCTCGCCCACGAACTCAACCAACCGCTTTCGGCAATCGCCAGCTACACCACAGGCTGTCTCAATCGGCTCGATGCCGACAATTTTCAGCGGGATGAAATGCGCGAGACACTCAGAAAATTGGCCAGTCAGGCGAAGCGGGCAGGCCATGTCATTCGGCGTATCTATGACTTCGTGCGTCGTAGCGAACCGCAGCGCGCGCCTTGCGACATGAACGAGATCATCGAGGACGCCATTGGACTTATCGAGGCCGATGCCCGCAAGCGTGGCGTGGATATCGTTTCCGACCTTTTCAGTGGCCTGCCGTCAATCCAGGCCGATCGTGTGATGCTAGAGCAGATTCTGCTCAATCTTATGCGCAACGGCATGGACGCCATGCAGACAACTGAAATCGAGCGTCGACGGCTCATCGTCAGCACCGCGCCTGCAGAAGGTGGCCTATTGGTCCGCGTCACCGATCATGGCAGTGGGATCACTCAAGAGGCGGCTGAACACCTGTTTGAACCGTTCTTCTCAACCAAACCGGAGGGCATGGGTATGGGCCTTAATATCTGCCGCTCCATTATCGAGTTCCACAAGGGGCGCATGTGGGTCGAGACCAATCCGGAGGGAGGCACCATCTTCAACTTTACCTTGCCGCAGGAGGTAAGGTGACCGGGACGGCTTTTATCGTCGATGACGACGAGGCTATCCGCGATGCGCTAACCTGGTTATTCAAGTCGCGTCAAGTGGCAAGCCGCGCCTGGCCTTCAGCCGAGGCCTTCCTTGCCGACTGGCAGGACACTCTACGCGGTTGCATGGTACTTGACGTACGCATGGGGGACATGAGCGGGCTGGAATTGTTCGATATCCTGTCCGAACGAGGCTCGCAGTTACCGGTGATTTTCCTCAGCGGACATGGCGACATCCCTCTCGCCGTCGCTGCGGTCAAGAAGGGCGCTTTCGATTTCGTCGAAAAGCCCTTCAACGACAACGAACTGGTGGATCGGGTCATCCTGGCACTGGCGTTCGGTGCTTCGAGACAGGAACGGCACGAAGGACAAGCCACGCTTACGTCGCGCCTGTCGCAGATCACGCCGAGAGAACGAGAAGTGATGGAATGCATTCTCGAAGGAAAATATAATAAAGTGATTGCCGACGAACTGAACATCGCCATGCGTACCGTTGAGGTGCACCGGGCTCGCATCTTCGAAAAAATGGGTGTTAAATCGGCCGTGGAACTGGCACAACTGCTCTCAGGACGAAAGTAAGGCCGGCTGATATTCCGGCAAGATCCCGGGTTCGGCTGGCGCACACTGCCAAGCGCAATCGATGCCGATGTCGGGCGCCCAGACCATGTGATCGCCACACCACAACAAGGGCATCCTGTCCCGTTCCCATGGCGGCATAGCGTGTTCCTGAAGAAGCTTCTTCAGTTCTCTGCGTGGCCGCCCATCATCCGGACGGAAGCGTTCTCCGCCCCGCCGGGGGGCAATTTTTACGCTACAGCAGGCAAGTTTTTCACGGCTGATTCCCTCACCTGTCATTGCCTTGAAGTGCAGTATGGCGCTGCCCCATTTCAACGTGTCCTCTCCACGCCATTCAACTTCCGTACCCGCTTCTCCATGCGGAATTAGCCAGACTTCATCCCGATAACGATGCAGCACCTTGCCCCCTAGGTCAAAGCTCAACTGGCGGTCGGGTGCGGCATGACACACCTGCCTCACAATCTCGTGCAAGTGCGCGCTGTCCGGGAGAGTCACTCCCTCACATCGCAGGACGTGCCGCATAAGATTCCGCGCGCGCGCGCTATCCATTTTCGCCAACTGCGATGAGACGATCCGGCCTTCGCGCACAGCCATCCCGGCATCGACTCGAGCCAGTTCTTGCAGCAAGCTCTCGCTCTCTGAAAAATGGGATGCGGCCCGCGCCAAAACGGCATCACAACCAGGAAACCGCTCTCGTAACAGTGGGAAAATTCGATGCCTCAGGAAGTTACGGGAAAAGCGGATGTCGGCGTTGCTCTCGTCCTCGATCCACGAAAGGCCTTCCAAGCGAGCACAGTCTTCTATCTCCTCGCGCGACATATCGAGCAGGGGACGCAGAACCCTGAGTCCAGGGCGGTCTGAGAATGCACGCACCGTCGGCATGGCGGCGGCTCCGCCGACGCCAGCACCCCTTAGCAGGTTGAGCAGAAGGGTCTCTGCCTGATCGTCACGATGGTGTGCCAGCACCAACCATTCTGCACAAACCCTGGCGAAGATATCATAACGGGCTTGACGCGCCGCTGCTTCAAGGCCTTTGCCGCCGGACTCCACTACGACCCGGCTTACTTCTAGCCGAATGTCCCATGCTTCACATAAGCGCTCGCAAAATACCTGCCAGCGATCGGCATTCGGACTGATGCCATGGTTGACATGCAGTGCGGATAGATGGAATCCATGCCTTCCCGACAACTTGCGCAGGATATGCAGAAGAATGACGGAATCGGCTCCGCCAGACAGGGCGGCAGCCAGTCGATCGCCGCACCGCACATACCGCCCCAGGCAGTCGGAGGCCCGTGCGAGCAGATCAACGGGCGGGCTGCTGTTCCTTGTACTTGCCATAACCGAGCACGCGCTCGAAACGCTGCTCGACAAGCTCGGTGGGGGAGAGATCCGACACTTGTCGCAAGGCATCTTGCAGCGCCTTCTTCAGCGCCTGTGCCATGACCCGGTGATTCCGGTGGGCGCCCCCCAAAGGCTCACTGACAACACGGTCCACCAGGCCCAGCGTTTTTAGGCGCGTAGCTGTGATGCCCATCGTCTCGGCGGCCTCAGGCGCCTTCTCGGCGCTCTTCCAAAGGATTGAAGCGCAGCCTTCCGGCGAAATAACTGAATAGGTGGCGTACTGCAACATCATGACGGCATCTCCGACTGCGATTGCCAGGGCCCCGCCTGAACCGCCTTCGCCAATCACCGTACAGATGAGTGGTACTTTCAGCTCTGCCATAACATATAGATTGCGGCCGATGGCCTCGGACTGGCCGCGCTCTTCAGCGTCGATCCCAGGATAGGCGCCCGGCGTGTCGACAAAGGTAATCACCGGGATGCCAAATTTCTCCGCCAGACGCATCAGCCGCAAGGACTTGCGGTAACCCTCAGGGCGGGGCATGCCGAAATTTCGGAGGATCTTTTCCTTGGTGTCGCGCCCCTTCTGGTGGCCGATCACCATCACCGACTGTCCGTTGAATCGCGCGAGGCCACCGACAATGGCATGGTCGTCAGCAAAGGCGCGATCACCGTGCAATTCCTCGAAATCGGTAAAGATATGCTGAATATAGTCCAAGGTATAGGGCCGCTGAGGGTGCCGTGCCACCTGGGCAATCTGCCAGGGTGTCAGCTTTGCATAGATGTCCTTGGTCAGCGATTGGCTCTTGGCCTCCAGGCGCCCGATCTCCTCGGAAATATCGACAGCCGAGTCGTCCTGCACATAGCGCAGTTCCTCGATTTTTGCTTCCAACTCGGCAATAGGCTGCTCGAAATCCAGGAAAGTGGTCTTCATCCGTCGTAATCGGGCTATTGATGGATTGGTATTTTACCGGATTGGCTCTGTCTGACCGCTAAGGCTTACGGTCCGGCCACCATCCGGATTTCCATATCCCCAGCGGAAGGATAAAAGGCGGTTCGCCGTTGTCCAGGAACCATGAGTCGACTGCCCAAAACCTGTTACCGCCCATTTCCAAAGGAACTGAAATTTCACTAATAACTGCAGTCGTATGCGGCCAACCTCCCAAAAACCAGCCACGCGTGGCCCGATCCTCTATCCGATGCTCACGCATCAACCCATACTTCTGAAACATCGTCAGGTACAGGGTGGTATTGGTGGATTCGTCAATGCAATCCATCTGCCCTTCCCCACCATTGAAAGTGCCTCCCTTGTCACTCCAAGTACCGGAAGCGCCACCAACAAATTTTTCCATTAGAGCAATCGCCCGCTGTAGTTTTTCGCGCTCCTCCTCTGCATCGCGCGCCAAAGGATGGAATAAACCACGCAACTCATGCCATTGATCCGGTGTCAGGCTCACATGGTCCAGATTGAGACAGCCGTTGCCATGACAAACGGTAAACCAGTTAGGTGCAGGGTTAGTAATGATGTCGTCCCGGTTAAACACGTCCGCCCACGATGGAGCACACAGCACGAGCAAACCCAGCGCCAATAGCGTTCTCATGTCACGCACCTTCTGCACGGCCGTTCTGGGTTCCTATTTTTCCGTTTTCCATGTGCAGGCGATGCATGTGTGGAAGTTCGATGATTTCACGATCATGGCAGGCCAACACAACCGTGCTGTTCGCGTCGCACAGGTCAAGGATAAGCTTCATGGTTTGCTGGCGCGCCTCCGCATCCAAATTGGCTGTCGGTTCGTCCAGCAAAAATAGGCGTGGATGGAGAACGCGCGCTCGTGCCAGAGCCACCCGCTGTTTCTCACCCCCCGACAGCCTATGTGGCGGTACATCGAGCAGGTCACCCACACCGGCCCAGGCGATGGCGTCCTGCACCAGCGGTTCACATGCCACCGCCGACATGCCGCGGGCTTTCAATCCATAGGCAATGTTGTCGGCAATACTGCCTCGGAACAGATATGGGTGCTGGTGAACATAGATCACCATATGCCGCAACCATCCCGGGTAGGCCTGCAGATCGACAGGCGCACCGTCAAAACAGCAGATATCAACCTCCGCATCCTCCAAGCCCGCCAGGACTCGCAACAACGTCGTCTTGCCGGAGCCGTTCTCACCAGTAAGGACATAACTTTCGCCGGCAGCAAGCTCCAACTTTGATACATCGAGGATGCGGCGCGTGCCAAACGACTTTTGAACGCTCTCAACCGAGAGCATTGCACCGCTCACTTCATCCCTCCTTCACCTTGAGCAAATGCCAGGGCGAAATTGACGCTGAGGGCTACCATCAGGAGCACAAATCCGAGGGCGATGCCCTGTGCAAACTCACCCTTGCTCGTTTCCAGGGCGATCGCCGTGGGGATATTGCGTGTCACGCCGGCAATATTTCCGCCGACCATGAGGGAGCAGCCGATTTCCGAAACAATTCGCCCAAAAGCGTTGAACACTGCCGCCATTACACCGTAACGGACCTCCAGAAGAGTTGTCCAAGCCGCTCGCAGTCGCGATGCACCCAAGCTAATTGCGGTTTCTCTAGCGCGTGAATCCGCCCCCTGCACAGCCGAAATAGTGAATGCCACCAGCACCGGCAAAGCAATCAGCACTTGGCCGATTATCATCGCCTCCTGGGTAAACAACAGCTTGAGCGAACCAAAAATCCCCTGACGTGACAGCAGAATATATAGAAACAGACCAACGACCACGGTTGGTGAGGCGAGCAAGCCCTGCGTGATGACAATCAGCAGCCTGCGACCGGGAAACGACGCGGTAGCTAGAAAGTACCCAAGAGCAATGGCTGGGGGGGCTGAGATCAGCATTGCCAACAGAGAAACCCGCAGCGAAATAAAAATGACCTGCCATAGATCGGCATCGCCAGAAAGTAGAAGATCAAATGCCTCGCGGGTTGTTGACAGCCAGTCCATACCAGTCTAGTTAATCAGGATAGTCATGATGATACCCGAAGGATTTTAGGCCATTAAAAAACCCCGACTTTTTTGAAGTCGGGGTTTTTGGTGTAACTAGTCTGACGATGACCTACTTTCTCACACGGAGTGTGCAATATCATCGGCGCGGAGTCGTTTCACGGTCCTGTTCGGGATGGGAAGGGGTGGGGCCGACTTGCTATGGTCGTCAGACTTGACGGTTGGCTCC
>CAMTUN010000009.1:0-29944 GCA_947084915.1 uncultured beta proteobacterium
AGGCCTTGGCCTCACCACCAAACTTGCTCGACAACACCGTCGTGATCGCCGCCGTCAAGGTCGTCTTGCCATGATCCACGTGCCCAATCGTCCCAACGTTCACATGCGGCTTCGTACGTTCGAATTTGCCTTTGGCCATGTCGTTACCTGTCCAATAAAGTCATCAAAGCAAAATAAAAAATATGCGGCGCACTAGTCACTAGTGGGTGGTGCCCATGGCGTGGATTGAACACGCGACCTCTCCCTTACCAAGGGAGTGCTCTACCACTGAGCTACATGGGCCGTTAAACTGCTGCTGGAGCGGCGAACGGGAATCGAACCCGTGTCATCAGCTTGGAAGGCTGAGGTTCTACCATTTAACTACCGCCGCCCGCCGTCACCCCAAGGACCCGCCGCTACCATGCCGGCCCCTCATTTTCTGCTGGTGGAGGGGGAAGGATTCGAACCTTCGAAGGCAGAGCCGACAGATTTACAGTCTGTTCCCTTTGACCGCTCGGGAACCCCTCCAGCGAAACCGCGAATTTTGCTTGTTTTCATCAGAAAAGTCAAACAGCTGTAGGATCAGGCAAGAAAATCGCTTAAGGGCCATAAAACACCCGGGCTGGTATGGTTAATACACCCGGATTCCGGCTGCGGCGTAGAATTGAGACTCCACCCCGGATCGTGTAGAAAATGAACGCTCCTCTTCTGAATTCGCAAGCCCTCGACACCCTTTTCCTAAAAGCCCGAACCCACAACGACTGGCTGGCCAAGCCAGTCGACGATGCCTTGCTCCGGCAGGTTTGGGATCTCGCCCGCATGGGGCCGACCTCGGCGAACTGCAGCCCGATGCGGATTGTTTTTATTAAATCCCCGGCAGCCAAGGCTCGTCTGCAGCCGGCTCTGATAGAAGGCAACCGGGCGAAAACCCTTGCGGCGCCCGTCACCGCCATCTTCGGCAATGACGGCCAGTTTTACGATTTGCTGCCCAAGTTATTTCCGCATACTGAAGCCCGCTCCTGGTTCGCCGGACCGGGCAAGGAAGAAGTCGCGGCTACCACCGCTTTTCGAAACGGCACGCTACAGGCGGCCTATTTCATGTTGGCCGCACGCGCCCTGGGTCTGGATTGCGGCCCCATGTCCGGATTCGACAATGCCATGGTCGACCGCGAGTTCTTTCCTGATGACCGGATCAAGTCGAATTTCATCTGCAACCTCGGCTACGGTGATCCGGACACGTTGTTCCCTCGCAGCCCCAGGCTGGAATTCGAGGAAACGTGCCGTATTGCGTGAGAGTGAGGACTTATTCATGAACCATCCTTACCCACCTCATGCGCCCCTCCCTGCCTCCTTGGCCGACGCCCTGTCGCAACGATACGGCAAACGCTTCTCAGTCAGTCAGGCTGTACGCGATCAGCACGGCCGCGACGAATCCGTGCATCCGACGGCAGCACCCGATGCCGTGGTGTTTGCCGACTCGACCGAGGAAGTCGCCGAAATCATGCGTCTGTGCCGCGCCCACCGGGTGCCCGTCATTCCCTTCGGCGCAGGCAGTTCGGTTGAAGGCCACTTTCTGGCCATTCACGGTGGTGTCAACATTGACTTGACCGGCATGAACCGTGTCATCGCCGTCCATCCCGAAGATCTCGATGCCACGGTGCAGCCCGGCGTCACCCGCAAGCAGCTCAACGCTGAACTGCACGACACCGGACTGTTCTTTCCGATCGACCCCGGTGCTGACGCCTCGCTGGGCGGCATGGCCGCCACGCGCGCATCCGGCACCAACGCTGTGCGCTACGGCACCATGCGCGAGAACGTACTCGGTATGACTGTGGTGCTCGCCGATGGCCGCATCATCAAAACCGGCGGCCGGGCGAGAAAATCCTCTGCCGGTTATGACCTGACCCGCCTTTTCATCGGCTCGGAGGGCACGCTCGGTATCATCACCGAGCTGACCGTCAAACTGTATCCGATACCGGAAGCCATCTCCAGCGCGGTGTGCGCTTTCCCGAGCGTGGACGCCGCCGTCGATACTGTCATCCAGACCATCCAGCTCGGCGTACCGGTGGCGCGCATCGAACTGCTCGACACCCTCACCATTTCCGCGGTGAACCGTTACAGCAAAACCACCCTGAAGGAAGCGCCGACGCTGTTCTTCGAATTCCACGGCTCGTCTTCGAGCGTCGAGGAGCAGGCCACCACGGTGCAGGAACTCGCGGCCGAGCATGGCGGCATGAATTTCGAATGGGCTACGCGCCCCGAGGACCGCTCCCGGCTCTGGCAGGCACGCCACGACGCCTATTTCGCCTGCCTGCAGTTGAAGCCCGGCTCACGCGCCTTCCCCACCGATGTCTGCGTGCCGATCTCCCGCCTCGCCGAATGTATTCGCGACACCAACGAAGACATCGCCCACAGTTCCATTCCGATCGCCCTCTTCGGTCATGTCGGTGACGGCAACTTCCATCTGGTGCTGCTGATCGATCCGGCCAATTCGCAAGAAGTGGCGGAAGCCGAAAAGATCAACAACGCCGTCGTTGAGCGGGCGCTAGCCATGGAAGGCACCTGTACTGGTGAGCACGGCGTGGGCATCGGCAAACAGAAATTCCTAATCGCGGAGCATGGCGAAGGTGCGGTCGACGTCATGCGTACCCTGAAGCACGCTCTCGATCCGGACAATCTGCTCAATCCCGGCAAGATCCTCCCCTAGCGTCTCACCGCTGCGTGTAGAATTTCTCTGCGGCGGAGTCCAAAAGACGCCCGGCCGAACGGGGCTATACAAACGGCCCCACGTCAAAAACACGATTTTTGCGGAGGAGACTCAATATGGCGGAAACCGCCACCCCGGTTCGTTCCGGACCGGATACCGACACCACCCTCGACACCAAGTTCACCCTCGAATCCGGCCGCATCTACCTTTCCGGCACCCAGGCACTCGCCCGCCTGCCCATGATGCAGCGGGAACGCGATCTTGCTGCCGGTCTCAACACCGCCGGTTTCATATCCGGCTATCGTGGCTCGCCGCTGGGTGGGCTCGACCTGACGCTATGGCGCGCCAAAAAGCATCTCGATGCTCACCACATCAAGTTCCAGCCCGGCGTAAACGAAGACCTCGCCGCGACAGCCATCTGGGGTACGCAGCAAGTCAATCTCTTCCCCGGCGCCCGCTACGACGGCGTCTTTGCGCTGTGGTATGGAAAAGGGCCGGGGGTCGATCGCTGCGGCGACGTCTTCCGCCATGCCAATGCCGCCGGCACCTCGAAATTCGGCGGCGTGCTGGCTGTCGCCGGCGATGACCACGCCGCGCGCTCCTCCACCGTGCCGCACCAAACCGAGCATGCCTTCAAGGCGGTGATGATGCCGGTGCTGGCGCCTTCCGGCGTGCAGGACTATCTGGATCTCGGTCTGCACGGCTGGGCCATGTCGCGCTATTCCGGCTGCTGGGTCGCCTTCAAGGCGGTGGCGGATACAGTGGAGTCGTCCGCATCGGTATACGTTGATCCGCATCGCATCGAGACCGTCCTGCCCGATTATCCGTTGCCGCCGGGCGGCCTCAATATCCGCTGGCCGGACGACCGTCTGGTGCAGGAAGAACGCCTGCTGCACCACAAGCTCTATGCCGCGCTGGCTTATGCCCGTGCCAACCGCCTCAACCAAATTATTATCGACAGCCCGAACCCGCGACTGGGCATCATCACTTGCGGAAAATCCTACCTCGACGTGCGCCAGGCCTTCGACGATCTCGGCATCGATGAGCGACTCGCCGCCGAAATCGGCATCCGTCTTTACAAGGTCGGCATGGTCTGGCCGCTCGAATCGGCAGGCGTGCGGCTTTTCGCCGAGGGGTTGGAGGAGATTCTCGTCGTCGAGGAAAAACGCCAGCTCATCGAATACCAGCTCAAGGAAGAACTCTACAACTGGCGCGAGGATGTGCGTCCGCGCGTCGTCGGCAAGTTCGACGAGAAGGGCGAATGGGGTCAGCCTCACGGCGACTGGCTGCTGCCGGCATGCGGCGAACTGACGCCGGCCATGATCGCACGCGTCATCGCCGCACGCATAGGCCGCTACGTCACCTCCGCCCGCATCAAGGCGCGCCTCGCCTTTCTCGAGGCCAAGGAACGGGCGCTGGAGAAAGCCGTCATCCCGATCCAGCGCACTCCGCACTTTTGCTCGGGCTGCCCGCACAACACCTCCACCCGCGTGCCGGAAGGCAGCCGCGCGCTCGCCGGCATCGGCTGCCATTTCATGGCAACCTGGATGAACCGCAGCACCCAGACGTTCTCGCACATGGGCGGCGAGGGCGTGGCCTGGATCGGGCAGGCGCCGTTCACTGAAACGCGGCATGTCTTCGCCAACCTCGGCGACGGCACCTACTTCCACTCGGGCCTGCTGGCCATTCGCCAAGCCGTGGCTGCGTTTAACAACAGCCAACCCCCCGCCCCCCTTCCCAGGGAAGGGGGTGACGGTAGTTCGCTTCGCTCCGGGCGGATGGCTGGCCCCGCCTTGGGGCGGCCCGACGGCGGGGCCGGGATCACCTACAAGATTCTCTACAACGACGCCGTCGCCATGACCGGTGGCCAGCCTGTGGATGGCAGTCTCAGCGTGCCGCAGATCGCACGCCAGCTTAAAGCCGAGGGCGTCGCGAAAATCGTCGTCGTCACGGATGGCACGGAGCGCGCCTACGGTCCGCCGGATCTGCCGCAAGGCGTGCCGATGCGCCATCGCGACGAAATGGATCTTATCCAGCGCGAATTGCGTGACTACCCCGGCGTCTCGGCGCTGATCTACGACCAGACCTGCGCGGCGGAAAAACGCCGCCGCAGGAAACGCGGCAAGCTGCTCGACCCGGCGCGGCGCGTCTTCATCAACGAAGCCGTCTGCGAAGGCTGCGGCGACTGCTCTGAAAAATCCAACTGCCTCGCCGTAGCGCCGATCGAGACCGAGTTCGGCCGCAAGCGCGCCATTGACCAATCCGCCTGCAACAAGGATTACACCTGCCTCAACGGCTTCTGCCCGAGCTTCGTCACCATCGAGGGCGGACAACTGAGGAAAGGCAAGGCCTTGCTGGCCGACGAGAGCGGCTTCGCCGCCCTGCCCGAACCGGCGCTGGCGGACACCAAGGAAACCTGGGGCATTCTCATTACCGGTGTCGGCGGCACGGGCGTCATCACCATCGGCGCACTGATCGGTATGGCAGCGCACCTGGACGGCAAGGGCGTCACCGCGCTCGACATGACCGGTCTGGCGCAAAAATTCGGCGCCGTCTTCTCGCATGTACGCATCGCCGACCGGCCGGAGGACATCCACGCCGTGCGGGTGGCAGCCGGCGAAGCCGATGCCGTCATCGGCGGCGATATCGTGGTCTCCGCCAACACCGAGGCCTTGGCCAAGATGCGGGCCGGCATCACGCATGCCGTGGTGAATTGCGCGGAAACGCCGACGGCGGAATTCATCCGCAACCCGGACTGGAAATTCCCCCTGGCGCAAATGCAGCAAACCATTCTGGATGCCACCGGCCAGGGCCGGAGCGATTTCATCGACGCCAGCCACCTCGCCACCACGCTGATGGGCGATGCGATTTTCAGCAATCTATTCCTGCTCGGCTTTGCCTGGCAAAAGGGGTTGATCCCGGTTTCCCAGGCGGCGCTGCAGAAGGCAATCGAGCTCAATGGGGTCGCCGTCGAGGCAAACCGCAAGGCGTTCCTGTGGGGCCGGCGCGCGGCGCACGACCGCGCCGCCTTCGAACGCTTCGCACGCCCGCCGGCAACCATCGTCGATCTGCCGCGCGCCGAAACCATCGATGACGTCATTGCGCAACGCGCAGAATTTCTCACCGCCTACCAGGATGCCGCCTACGCCGGCCGTTACCGGGCGCTGGTGGACAAGGTACGGACTGCGGAAACTCCGCTCGGCGCATTGCGGCTGACCGAAGCCGTTGCGCGGAACTACTTCAAGCTGCTCGCCGTAAAGGACGAATACGAGGTGGCGCGACTGCATGCCGACCCGGCCTTCCACGCAAAGATCGCCACCACGTTCGAGGGCGGCTACCGGCTGAATTTCCACCTGGCGCCGCCGCTGCTGGCGAAAACCGATCCTGCCACCGGCCTGCCGAAAAAGCGCGCCTACGGACCGTGGATGCTGACGGCCTTCCGCTGGCTGGCCAAGCTCAAGTTTCTTCGCGGCGGCGCACTGAACCTGTTCGGCAAAACGGAGGAGCGCCGCATGGAGCGGCGCCTCATCGCGGAATACGAACGGGACATGGCCGAGTTGCTCACTCGCCTGGATGCGTCGAATCTCGAGATCGCCATCGAACTCGCCAGCCTGCCCGAACACATCCGCGGCTTCGGCCACATCAAGCTGCGGGCAGCCGAGGCGGCGCAGAAAAGGCGGCAGGAATTGCTGGCGGCATGGCGCAAGACGGATGCACCGGCGGCAATAGCGGCTTGAGGAACTGATTTGCCGGCTTTCAAGGCACTCATCGCGCAACTGATTGCCTGGATACTGGCCGGGGTGCTTTTTACCGCCCTCGGCCAACCCATCTCGCTCACCCTGGCCCTGGCTGTCGCGCAGGGCGCCTTGGCGGCGGGGATCGGCGCGCTGCTGAAGTCCGAACGCTGGTGGATCGCAATTCATCTTGCGTTTTCGCCCGCCCTGGTCGCCGCCCTGCAACTGAATCTGCCGCCGGCATTCCATCTCGCCGTGCTGGCGGGGCTGACTTTGGTTTTCTGGACCACCTTTCGCGGCGAAGTGCCGCTGTTCCTGTCCAGCCGCGCCACGGCAGATGCCCTGCTTAACCTGATCCCCAAACAATCCGGCTGGCGCGTGGTCGATCTGGGGGCCGGCACCGGCAGCCTTCTGCGCCGACTGGCGCTGGCCCGTCCGGAGGCCCGATTCATTGGCGTCGAGCACGCCCCGCTGCCCTATCTCGCCGCGCGCTGGAACGCGCGCGGTCTGGGCAATTTCACGGTCGAGCGGCGCGACATCTGGCAGCACCCGCTGAGCGAGATGGATCTTGTGTATGCCTTCCTCTCGCCCAGCGTGATGCCGCGCCTGTGGCAAAAGGCAAGAGCCGAAATGCGCCCGGGTACGTTGCTGGTCAGCAGCAGCTTCCCGGTACCCGATGTCGCCCCCGAGCAGGTCATCGAAGTGCCCGACCGGCGCGGCACCCGGCTGTTCTGCTACCGCATGTAGGGCTTCATCCGGGGAAAAGCTGGCGAATTCAGCTTCAATTCGCCATATTAAAAGAGCGTCCGCCGGGAAATAATGCGTCCATCACCAAGGGTTCCTCATGGCTGAAATCATCTGCATTATCGGAAACAAGGGTGGCACGGGCAAAACCACGCTGTCGCACATGCTCTGCCAGGGCATGGGTCTGCTCGGCCAGCGATCCGTCTGTGTACTGACCGATACCCATCGCGAGCCGCTCTACCCGGACGGGCGCCGCTATCTGATTGCCGATGCTCGAACGCACGAGGCGCTGGGCAAGGTGGTGGACAAGATCCGGGCGTTGCCGGGCTGGCTTGGCATCATCGATGGCGGCGGCAACCGCAGCGAGATGGACCGCAATCTCTACGGCTTGGCCAGCATGGTCCTGCTGCCCTTCCGCGATTCGCACGAAGACATCCGAACCGTCATCAAGGACCTGGAAGCCTTCCCGCGCGCCTGGGCCATCCCTTCGCAATGGCCCACCAACCCCTGGCAGCAGGAAGCGGCGGAAAAAACCCTGCGCGAACATCTTGGGCAATACACCGATCGCATCCTGCAGCCGGTCAACACCCTGTCAGCCAGCAAGTTGCTATTGCAGAAAGAGGTCCCCGACAAGCTGCCCACGCCGCTCGGCAATGCCTGCCGCGCGCTGGCCTACCAGGTTCTGGACATGCTGGAGATCGCCTGCGAAGCCCCGGCCGAGGATGGCGATGACGACGCAGCCGGGGAGAACATGAACACAGCCGCCTCGCCATCGCCCGGGGATGCATTCGATCCCGCCGTCGGCATGGGCGTCCGCAACCCTACACGACATTGAAAAACGCTATGGCTTGCCGCGCTGGCGCTGGAACAGGGCAATTGCTTCCGCCCGGCTGACGACACCCAGCTTGCGGAATATCTTCGAGACATGGACCTTGACCGTGCCCTCGGTCAATCCGAGCAAGTCGCCGATCTCACGGTTGGATTTGCCTTCCCGCAGGAGTTCCGTCACGCGCCGTTGGCCCTCCGTCAGGCCGTAGCGATCGGTCATACTACGTCCTCGCCCTAGACCGCTGCCCAGACTCGCCGACAATTTGTCCTGCATAAGGGGCGGGAGATAAATCTCGCCTGCCAGAACACGCTTGAGCGCATCCAGCAGGACGTCCCCGCTCACGGACTTGGCGACATAGCCGGCGGCCCCCAGTCGCATGGCGCGATTGATGGTGTCCACGTCGTCGAGTGCGGAGAGCACCACCACGGGAACGGCGGGAAAGCGCTTGCGAAGGATACCCAGCAGCGAGAGGCCGTTGGTACCCGGCAACATGATGTCGAGCAGGACCAGATCGAATTCCTTTTCCGTCTCCATCAGGAGCAGGGCGCTCTCGGCGTCCTGTGCTTCGTACTGGGCAACGCTCGGTCCGAGCTTGCGCAACAACTGCTGCAAGCCCTCACGAACCATCGCATGATCGTCGATCACCAGCAACCGGAGCAGCACGCTTCCTCCCTCAACTTGCATGCAGCGGATACCTGCACCCCTGATGATGAAACAACGCAAGAACGGCGAATGGGCCCGCCCCTCCCGTCCTCCCCTCACGGGGAGGTGACTGATTGGCTCGCTACGCTCGGCTATTACCCTGTGCGTTTTCCGATGTATTTCACGCCAAACAGTCGGTGTACCTGATTTTGACTGCGAAATGATACGTGACTATCCCCATGCCGCCAACTCAATATGGGGCGGCTGCAGCAACAGGGCAATCGCATGAACGCCGGCAGCCGGTTCGTAGGTCGGGCTTCAGCCCGACTTCGGCGGTTGATCGACCCCCCATGTCGGCCTGAAGGCCGACCTACGCAGGAATTTCTCCATTCCCACGGCATTCATGCGATTGCCCTGGCTGCGGCCATACCGCTTGCATGCCTCCTCCAAGTGAGCGGAAAATCGGGGTTTGCGGATTCACTTGGGAAAGTCGCTTGAAATCCTGGGGCATCAGAGAACGCGTGATATTCGTGGCTGTCGTACCGGCCACGTTCATCGCAATCGTGCTGGCAGCCTATTTCCTGCTCTTGCGCTATGAGGACGCGGAAGCGGGACTGGTCGCCCGCGGCCACTCCCTGATCAGGCTGCTCACTCCGGCCGTCGAGTACGGCGTCTTCTCCGGAAACCGCGAGGAACTGCAGCAACTGGCTTCGGCGCTCATTACGTCATCCGAGGTCAATGCCATAACCATCTATGACCGCAACGGCGTACCGCTTGTGCAAGTCGGCAAGCTGGGTCCGGAACTGAATCCGCAGGCCTTGGAAGACGGCTGGTCGGAACGTAGCGGGGATGGCGAATCGCAAACCTTTCACGCCAAGATCTGGCGCTCTGCCCTCCCAATCAATGATCCCTTGACCTGGACTGGCGAGGACTCCTCGGGCAAGGCGTCCGTAGGCAGCATCATCATGACCATGTCGCGCACCGAGGTACTGGCGCGCAAGCAGGAAATGATGCTGGTGACCTTGTTTGCCACGCTCGTCACGCTGGTGCTCGCGGCATTGCTGGCCTTGCGCCTGTCGAGCGACGTGTCGGGCCCCATTCTCGCCCTGCAGCGGGTGGTGGGCCGCATCCGGGGAGGACATCTTGAATCCCGTGTGACGCCTCATCCGGCCCAGACGCTGCGCGGCCTGGAAGAAGGCATCAATGAGATGGCGGAAGCCTTGCAGGCGGGGCGGGATCATCTGGAAAACCGCGTCGCCAAGGCAACAGCTGAACTGAAGCAAAAGAAGGACGAGGCGGAACAAGCCAGCATCGCGAAGTCGAGATTCCTGGCGGCCGCCAGCCATGACCTGCGCCAACCCCTTCACGCACTCGTGCTTTTTTCCGCAGAGTTGATGTCCAAGGCCAACAGCACCTCATCGCGGCGGCTGGCCAGCCAGATCAATGCAGCGATCGCCTCCCTGGGGGAACTGCTCGACGGCCTTCTGGATTTCTCTCGCATAGACCTCGGTGCCGCGCGACCCGAGTTGCAACCTGTCGATCTTGCCAGACTGCTCGACCGCGTTGTCGCCACGCATCGCGGCAGCGCCCAGGCCAAGGGACTTCAGTTGCGTCGTCATCCCGCGCGAAGCCATGTCTTGAGCGATCCGCTCCTGCTCTACCGCATGGTCAGCAACCTGGTCGCCAATGCCGTCCGCTATACCGAGCGGGGGGGCATTCTGGTTGGCGTGCGCCAAGCTTCCGGCAGGGTGCGCATCGAAGTATGGGACACCGGCGTCGGCATTTCGGAGGAACATCGGTCGCTCGTCTATCAGGAATTTTTTCAGGCGGCCAATCCGGAAAGAAACCCGGGCAAGGGGCTGGGCCTCGGCCTCTCCCTGGTCGAGCGGCTGGCAAGATTGCTGGGCCATTCCCTCGGCCTGCGATCCGTTCCCGGAAAGGGGTCGGTTTTCAGCATCACCCTGCCTGGCTGTCTTCCAGCCATTCCCAATCCGGACGATATCAAGCGAAGCACGCCTGGCAGCTTTGATGCATCCTTGCTGATCGTTGGAATGGATAAGGCAAGCTACCCTTCCCTCTGCAAGCAGCTCGCCGAGTGGGGATGCCGGTTGACCTGCACCCAAACTGCTGCCGAGGCGATGGAGCACTTGCAGGAGCGGCCGGATCTGATTCTTTTCGAAGGACAAGGGCACGGCGACGCACTCATGCTGCTTGAGGCATTGGCGACCTCCGGCCCGCCTCCTGCCCTGATCCTGCTTGGTGAAACAGGGGTTGATGCCAATGCGTGGCCGCCCGACAGTCATGTCATGTGCCTTGCAACACCCGTGAGACCCGCCAAGTTGCGCGCCCTGTTGCACCACCTGCTGGATGAGGACTCGCTCAGGTCCGAGGATATCCCTTCGGTGGCCTGAGACAGGCCCATCGTTTATTTCCATGAATGCTCATTGCCCGTTTAACTACATGCACAAACTTAATCCTCAGCTAACCGGCTTGCTCCCAGCGTTGATGCTGCTTGCCTTTTCCAACGGTGCGGACGCTCAAGCGCCTGGCGGCGCCAGCGAACGCGATTTCCTCGACGAGTTGCCCGTGGTGCTGTCGGCCTCCCGGCTGGTTCAGCCCCTCGCCGATGCGCCGGGCGCGGTTACCATCATCGACCGCGAACTGATCAAAGCTTCGGGCGCGCGTGAAATCGTCGACTTGTTCAAGCTGGTGCCGGGTTTCCAAGTGGGCATGGCCTATTACTCCACGCCGGCGGCGGCCTACCATGGCCTTGCCGACGAGTATTCACGGCATATGCAAGTGCTGGTGGACGGCCGCTCCGCCTATTCCCCCTACTTCCTCGGCAGCATCACGTGGAATTCGCTGCGCCTCTCGCTTGATGACATCGAGCGCATCGAAGTAATGCGTGGCTCGAATTCGGTTACCTATGGCGCCAACGCCTTCCTCGGGGTGATCAACATCATCACGCGGCATCCAAGCCAGAGCCAAGGCGCCTACCTGTCTGCCACGCAGGGAAATCAAGGGATCAGCGATCAGGTGTTCCGCTACGGTGGTAGCCACGGCAGCATGCACTACCGCATCACGGCAGGCCGGCGCAACGACAGCGGTTTTGCCAATTTCCATGACAGCCGGCAAGCCGGCTATGTCGTCTTTCGCGGCGACATGCGATTGACCCCAAGCGACGAACTGCAGATCCAGTTGGGCGCCAACCGAAACAGCACCGGCGCCGGATTTGTCGGCAGCAGCGGCGACCCACTACGCACAGTGCACGAAAAGGGCTATTTCGCCCAGGCCGTATGGCGTCGCAGCTTCGGGCCGGACGAGGAGTTCATGCTGAATGCGTACCACATGGAGGATGAGGGGAACGAAAGCTACACGCTCACAGGTACCAGTGCAAACCCTTTCCCGTTTCCACCGACGCGTTTGTCGGCCTTAGTCGACGCCGATCGCCGGATCAAGCGCAGCCACCTGGAACTGCAGCACATCTTCCGCCTGAACCCGGCAGCGCGCGTCGTCTGGGGCTTCGAACAACGCCATGAATCGGTCGCTTCGAAGTTCATGTTCGATACGCGCGAGCCGCAGACGACAAACCTGAGCCGCCTGTTCGGCAATCTGGAATGGCGTCTGGCGCCGCATTGGCTGCTGAATGCCGGCGCCATGCTGGAAAAGCACAGCATTACGGGAACCGACCTTGCCCCCCGCCTGATGCTCAATTTCCAGCCCAGCCCGGAGCATACGTTCCGTGCCGGCATGAGCACGGCCTATCGGACTCCCTCGCTGGCCGAAGAACGCGGCAAGATCAAATACTACATAACAGCCATTCCACCCGCACCCTTTGCCCCCTTCCAGGTCGTTGATACCAGATACAACGCGCTGGGTGGGCTGCAGCCGGAAAGAATACGTACGGGGGAACTGAGCTATCTGGGCGAGTACCGCCAGATTGGGTTAACCCTGGATGTCCGCCTCTTCCACGAAAATGTCAGCCACATCATCGACAAGACCGGCAGACCGGCCAACTTCCTCAATCGCTGGGGTGCACTCGTGCGTGGTCATGAATACCAGTTGCGCTGGGCGCCATCGCACGACACGCTGATGTTGCTCAACCATACCCGTACCCGGATCACGTCGGACGACGAGCGGATTATGGAATCCTCCCCTAACCGCGCGACTACACTGTTTCTTTCCCAGGCGCTTCCCGGGGGATGGCAGATGAGCTTGACGCATCACTGGATCGGCCAGATGCGCTGGCTGGGCTGGAGCAATCCGCAACCCTTGCGTCGCCGCCTCGACATGCGTCTGGCCTACCCCTTCAGGAGCGGCCCATTCAAAGGCGAGGCGGCTATCGTCGCGCAGAACCTCACCGCACCCTACAGCGAGTTCCGCACCGACTACGTCTTCAAGCGGCGCACATTCGCCACGCTGAGCCTGGAGTTCTAGGAGCCTTCGCGTGCGCCGCCTCCACTTTCGCTCTGTATTGCTTTCGATATATGCTTTAGCCATATTGCTATGCATTATGGCTGGGGCGGCAAGGGCTGCCGAGGTCGCGGTCGTGCTGAGCGAGATGGGCAGTGTTTACGGTGAGGTGGCTGACGAGATCCGCAGCCGGCTCGCGCCGGAAGTAAAAGTCAGTCTCCACAGCACGGCGACGCTGGACTCGCTGGAGAGCGGCAAGCCGGTTTTTCTGGTCGCCATCGGCGCCAAGGCCGCCCAGGCGTTGGCGTCGCGGCCCGCCGCTGCGCCGCTGCTCGTGACCTTGCTGCCCCGCACCGCCTACGAGCAATTGGCGGCTTCCAGGAAGCGCGGCGCGCAACCCATGTCGGCCATCTATCTCGACCAGCCTTATTCGCGGCAGCTGGATTTGATCCGTCTTGCCTTGCCCAAGGCGAAGCGCATCGGACTCCTGCTGGGCGCCGAATCGCGCCCTTATTTCAATGAACTCAAGGCAGCGGCATTAGACCGGCAACTGCACGTCCAGGCGCTGCAAGTCGGGCAGGAACAGGAGATCGCCCAGAAGCTGCAGCAGTTGCTGCCTGACAGCGATCTGCTGCTGGCCCTGCCCGAGCCGACGGTTTTCAACGCCGGCACGATTCAAATGATCCTGCTATCAGCCTATCGCCAGCAGGTCCCCCTGATCGGCTTCTCAGCCGCCTACACGCGAGCCGGGGCGATCCTCTCCCTCTACTCCACGCCGCAGCAAATCGCACGTCAGGCCGCCGATCTGTTGCAGGACGCGCTCGCGAGCGGCCGGCTGCCGCCACCCCAGCCGCCACGTGAATACCAGGTCTCGACCAATCCGCACGTGGCGCGCTCGCTCGGACTGGACATCGGCAGCGAACAACAGCTCCTGCAGCAACTCAGGGCGCTGGAGTGACACGCACCGACGAATTCGCCGCTTATGCAGAGAAGCGGTAACATCCGCCTACTCACACGCTGGAGCGATCATGTCTACAGAGCAGCCGAACACCGACCCCCTCGAATTCCTCAAAGGCATGTGGGGCAGCATGGGATTCGCCGTGCCCGGCATGGTGACCCCGACCCTGGATGTGGATGAAATCGACAAGCGCATCACCGACCTGAAGACCGTCGAGGGCTGGCTGCGCATGAATCTCAACATGCTGCAGATGAGCATCCAGGGCCTGGAAATGCAGCGCGCCACGCTTGCCGCCATGCAGGCCATCAGCCAGTCCGCCGGTTCGGCTGAGGCCAACGCCAATCCCTTCGCCAATCCGGCATTGTGGCCCTGGAACATGATGCAGCCGGGCGCCGCAGCCCCCGCCGAGAACGCACCCGAAGAAAAACCGGGCAAGAAAAAGAAGTAGATCAGGCAGCGCCCAACGCGACGAGCCAGAGCGGCATCGTCAGCATGGCGGCTAGCGTCGAGACCGATATCAGCCAGGCCACGCCCGGTCCGTCGCCGCCCATTCTCATGGCAAGAATGTAGGCCGAACTGGCGGTGGGCAGGGCGCCGAACATGACGACCACGTCGAAGTAAATGCCCTGCAAGCCGAATGCGCCCGCCGCCCCCCACGCAACGGCCGGGACGGCCAGCAGCTTTACGCCGAGCAGGAAGGCCGAGGGCAGATGCCCCCCGGATTCACCGCGCAACTTCAGTGCCGCCCCCACCGCCAGCAGCCCGAGCGCGATCGACGCCTCCGACAGGCGCGCCAGAAACTGGCCGGCCACCACCGGCAGCACGGCGCCGCTCAGGTTGAAGAGCAATCCGGCCAGGGTGCCGAGGATCAGCGGATTGCGCGCGAGTTCGCGCAGCACGCCGATCTGGCCGTGGCGGGCCAGCATCCAGACCGAGGCGAGATTGGCCATCGGCACCATGGCCCCGATGAGAATGCCCATTGCCGCGATGCCCGCCTCGCCATGCAGGCTGCCTGCCACGGCCAGGCCGATGTAGGAGTTGAAGCGGAAGGCGCACTGGAAGCGCGAGGCGAACACCATCCCGCGCGGACGCCCGTCACTCCCGGCAAGCGAACCGAACAAGGGCCGCGCCAGCATGCCCAGCACGATGCCGCCCAGCATCGCGGCCAGACCGCTGGCGATGAAGGGCGCGGCAGCGGCAAAATCGATGCGGGTGCGCGCGATGGCATGAAACAGCAGGGCCGGGAACAGGACGAAGTAAACGAGCTTTTCCAGTCCGGCCCAGAAATGATCGCCCAGTTGCATCTGCCGGCGCAGGCCGAAGCCGAGCAGGATGAGGGCAAAATCGGGAAGCAGCAGGAGAACCGGCGACATGGAACGGACGTGGTCGGCGCCCTAGGGCGAGAAGGTCAGATGATACCTTGCGCTCTCAGCTTCGCGACTGCCTCGTCGCTGTAGCCGGCCTCGCGCAGGATGGCTTCGCTGTCCTGCCCCGGTGCGGGGGCAGTGCGGTCGACAGCAAACGTGTAGCCCGAAAGCTTGTAGGGCGGGGCGAACTGGGGAATGCCGTCGGCTTCGACGACCATGCCGCGCGCCAGCGCCTGTTCGTTGTCGAGGGCCTCGTTGATGGTGAGAACCGGCGTCACGCAGCAATCGACCTCGGCGAACCGGGCGATCCAGTGACTTTGCGGCTGGCCGGCAAAAACAGTGGCCAGTTCCGCCCGCGCCTGCTCCCCTTTCGCCCCGAAAGCCAGATGGAAAGGCTTGAGGTCGGGTCGCGCAATCGTGTCGCAGAGCAGTTCCCAGAACTTCCATTCCAGGGCGCCGACCGCCATGTAACGACCGTCGGCCGTCGCATAGACACCGTAGCAGGGCACGCCGCCGGAGAGCAGGTCGGCGCCGCGCGGCGGCGCGGCGAAACGCGCCAGCATGCTCGCCAGTGGAAAAACGGCATGCGCCAGGACAGCGTCGGTCATGGCGACATCGACATGGCGACCTCGGCCCGTGGCGCGCGCATCGAGTACGGCGGCCAGCATTCCAACCAGCGGCGTCAGCGCACCGCCGAGGAGATCGCCGATCTGGAAATTCGGTACCGCCGGCGCACGTCCCGCCTCGCCGATCTGGTCGAGCACGCCGGCATAGCCGATGTAGTTGATGTCGTGTCCGGCGCGCAGTGCGTAGGGACCGCTCTGGCCGTAGCCGCTGATGGAGCAGAAGACGAGACGTGGATTCAGTTTGGCAAGCGCCTCGTAGCCGATGCCCAGCTTATCCATCACGCCGGGGCGGAAACCCTCGATCACGACATCGGCAGTCAAAGTCAGCCGCTGGAACACGGCGACGCCATCGGGATGCTTGAGGTCGAGCCGCAGGGCGCGCTTGTTGCGATTGAGAAGCTTGAAAATCGGGCTGTTCTCGCCCGCCTTTGCGCCCCCCCCGCCCATGCTGCGGGCGTAATCGCCGGCGCCGGTATCCTCGATCTTGATGACGTCGGCGCCGAGGTCGGCCAGATGCAGGGTCGCCATCGGACCCGGCAGAAGCCGGGTGAGATCGAGCACACGCAAGCCGGCCAGCGGCTTGGCGCGTTCAGTCATATTTCCTGGCGTCGTCGATGACCTTGCCGTCGTTGGGCAGTTCGCCCGGCCCGGCGAAGGCCACTTCCCCGCGCAGCTTGGTGATGTCGCGGATGCTGTCCGCCAGCGCTTTCGCCAGCGCATCGGAGGCGGCGGCCTCGCAGCGCAGAGTCATGCGGTCCTGGCCGGTTTCATTGTCGACCACCAGGCGAACCTTGCTGACCTCCGAGTGGCGCCTGAGCACTTCCGCCACCTGGCTCGGATGCACGAACATGCCCTTGATCTTCGCCGTCTGGTCGGCGCGCCCCATCCAACCTTTGATGCGGACGTTGGTGCGTCCGCAAGGGGAAATACCGGGAAGAACGGCAGACAGATCGCCGGTGCCGAAACGGATGAGCGGATAATCCGGATTAAACGTGGTAATCACCACTTCGCCGATCTCGCCCGGCGCCACCGGATCGCCGGTGCCGGGACGCACGACCTCGAGGATAAGCGATTCTTCCAGCACCAGGCCCTCGCGGGCTTCCGTTTCGTAGGCCACCAACCCGAGATCCGCTGTGCCGTAGCCCTGATAAGCGGCGATGCCGCGCTCCGCGCACAGTTGTTTCTGCGCCGGAAAGAAAGCCTCGCCCGAAACCACTGCTTTCTTCAGGCTGGAGATATCCGCCTTCAACTCATCGGCCTTCTCGACGATGATCTTGAGGAAGGACGGTGTCCCGATATAGCCGACCGGCTTCAGGTCGACGATGGCCTGCACCTGCATCTCGGTCTGGCCGGTTCCGGCCGGGAACACGGCGCAGCCGATCTTGTGCGCAGCGCCCTCGACCATGAATCCAGCCGGCGTGAAATGGTAGGAGAAGGTGTTGTGCACCAGTTCGCCGGCGCGGAAGCCGGCGGCGTAAAGGGACCGGGCGAAGCGCCACCAGTCCTCGCCGGTGCCTTCCGGATCGTAGATCGGGCCGGGCGAGCTGAAGACGCGTCCCAGGCGCCCCACCGGCGTGGCGTTCAGGCCGCCGAAGGGCAGCCGCTGCTTCTGCAATTCGACCAGTTCGTGCTTGCGCACGACGGGCAACCTGGCCAGTGCCGCGCGGCTGCTCACTGCCGCAGGATCGACCGAACCGTACAGTTCGGCAAAGGCCGTCGTGTTCTGCTTGGCATGGGCAACCTGCCCGGGCAGCGCTGCGAAAAGTGCGCGCTCGCGCAGTTCCGGATCGCGGGTTTCGAGAGTGTCGAGGTATTTCATGAGAAGCAGAATCCCGGGGGAGGATTGACGCCGATGAACGCGGCTAACCTGAATATGATTCTTGGATTTCCGTGCGGCAACGCTTCAACAAATCAAGCGAGCCAGCGCTTGCGGCGACGATAATGCTTGACGTCACGGAAGCTCTTGCGCGCGCCGGATGACAGACCGAGGTAAAATTCCTTGACGTCCTCGTTGGCAGCCAACTCCTTTGCATCGCCTTCCATCACGACGCGGCCGTTCTCCAGGATGTAGCCGAAATCGGCATAGCGCAGCGCGACCATGGTATTTTGTTCGGCGAGCAGGAAGCTGACCTTCTCCTTCTGGTTCAGGTTGCGGACGATCTCGAAGATCTCCTCGACCAGTTGCGGCGCCAGACCCATGGACGGCTCATCGAGCAGAATCATCTCCGGGTTGGCCATCAAGGCACGCCCGATCGCGGTCATTTGCTGCTCGCCGCCCGAGGTATATCCCGACTGCGAAGTGCGGCGCAGCTTCAGGCGCGGAAAATACTCATACACCTTCTCCAGCGACTGCTTGATGCCGGCGCGATCCCCGCCGCGCGTATAGGCGCCGGTCAGCAGATTTTCCTCGACGGTCAGGTGCTGGAAACAATGGCGCCCCTCCATCACCTGGATGACGCCGCGCTTGACCAGGTCTGACGGTGTCATCTTGTCGATGCGCGTGCCCTGGAATTCAATGCTGCCCTTGGTCACGTCGCCACGTTCCGCACGCAACAGATTCGAGATGGCCTTCAGCGTGGTGGTCTTGCCGGCGCCGTTGGCGCCGAGCAGGGCGACGATCCGGCCTTTCTCGACTTGCAGCGACACGCCTTTCAGCACAAGAATGACGTGGTCGTAGATGACCTCGACGTTATTGACGTTGAGATACGGCTGGTCGCCGCTGGCAGCGGAGGCGTGTTCCATGGAAATTCCGATTGTCGATACGTGTTGGCCGAGAACGGGCGGGCAGCTTGCGCCGCCCGCCGCTCATTGCAAAGTGTAATTACTCCTTCGAGCAATCACGCAGGGTAATGCCTTTCTCCTTGGCATATTTCGCCGCGGACTCCTCGATCATCGGACGGACGATGCTGCGGTCGGCATCAATCCAGTCGGAAACCGGCTTGAACTGCTTGCCGTCCCACTGCTGGTATTTGACCTTGCCCGAGCCTTCGTGATCCTCGCAGGTGATCTTCATGGTCGGCATGAAACCCGTCGCCCCCAGTTCCGCCAGGCGCTTGTCGTCAAGATTGATGTTCTCGAAACCCCAGCGCATCTGCTCACCGGTCATCGGCTTGCCCTTGCCGTACTTCTGCTGGGCGACACGGATCGCCTCGACCGTAATCGCGCCATACACCACGCCACGGTTGTAGTAGGACGTGCCGACACGGCTCTTGTCGTCCATGTTGGTCTTGCCCTTGGCCACGACATGCTTCTGGATGTCCTGGATGATCTTGAAGTTCGTGCCCGACGGCACGAACGTGGCGGACGTGAATCCCTTGGAGGCATCGCCGGCCGGGATGGTGTCCTCTTCCGACCCGCTCCACCACACTCCGAGCATCTTCGTCCGCGGGAAACCTGTCTTCGCTGCCGTCTTGAGGGCCGTCGGATTCATCACGCCCCAGCCCCAGAGAATCACCCAGTCAGGCTTGATCTGGCGAATCTGCAGCCATTGCGATTGCTGTTCGTTGCCCGGCGAGGGAACCGGAATGAAGGTGGGCTCGAAGCCGTACTTCTTGGCCTGGATCTCCATGGCCGGAATGCCTTCCTTGCCATAAGCCGAGTCGTGGTAGAGATACACGATCTTCTTGCCCTTCAGCTTGTCCATTCCGCCTTCCTTCTGGCCGATGAACTTGATCATCGTCGTGTTCTGCGACCAGTACGTGGTCAGCATCGGAAACACCCAGGGGAATACGCGCCCGTCGGCAGCGTCGGTGCGCCCGTAGCCGATCGTGACCAGCGGCACCTTGTCGACGCTCACGCGATCGATCAGGCCATAGGTAATGCCTGTAGACAGCGGGTGTGCCACCGTCGCCCCGGTCGGGCCCTTGTTCTTCAGGCGCTCATAGCACTCCACGCCGCGGGCGGTGTTGTATTCCGTTTCGCACTCTTCCCAGGACAGCTTGACACCGTTCACGCCGCCGTCGCGCTCGTTGACCATTTGCATGTAATCGATGAAGCCGCCGAAGATGCCCGTGCCACCGGCAGCGAACGGACCGACGCGATAAGACAGCAGGGGCACGAACTGCTCCTTGGCCTGTGCATAGGCCACTGGTGTCGCAACCACGCCTGCCAAAGCGATGCCGGCGATGGCCATACGGATGGTCATGTTTGATTTCATAGTCATTATCTCCTCCTTTGAAACGTGGTTAATCGGACTGCATCCTTCATGTTAATGCGGAAACGGCCACAACCGCAGTTTTTCCTTGGCGATCTGCCACAGCCGCGCAAGTCCGTGCGGCTCGACAATGAGGAAGAAAATAATCAGGCTGCCAAAAATGAGCACCTCGAGATTCGAGGTCAATCCGGCCGAAACGGCGCCGCCGAAAATCGCGTGCATGGACAGGCTGAGAAAGATCGGCATGAGCACAATGAAGGCCGCGCCCAAAAACGAACCGAGAATGCTGCCCACGCCCCCGATGATGATCATGAACAGGATCCGAAAGGACATGTCCAGGCTGAAGCCTTCCGGCTCAACGGTCCCCAGATAGACGAACGCATACAGCGCCCCAGCGACACCGCAATAGAACGAACTGATGGCAAATGCCGTCAATTTCGTGCGCATCAGGGGGATGCCGATCACCGAGGCCGCCACGTCCATGTCGCGCACCGCCATCCATGAACGTCCCACCGCGCTGCGTGCCATGTTCTTTGCCGCCAGCGCCAGGACCGTCACGATGGCCAGGGTAAGGAGGTACTTACTCTCCGGCGAGACGAAAGCGTAGCCGAGAATCTCCACCTTCTGCGCGGAAATGACGCCAGACGAACTGTTGTTGGTGAACCACGGCACTTTGGTCAGAATCCAGATTATGAAAAACTGCGCCGCCAGCGTGGCCACGGCAAGGTAGAAGCCCTTGATGCGCAGGCTTGGCAGGCCAAACACGATGCCGACGAGCGCGGCGCACAGGCCGCCCAGAACAAACGCCAGCAACACCGGCATGCCATCGATGCGCAACATGAAATTGTAGGCGGCGAAGGCGCCCACGGCCATGAACCCCGCCGACCCGAGAGAGAGCTGGCCCGCATATCCGGTCAGAATGTTCAGCCCGATTGCGGCCAAAGAAAATATCAGGGCCGGAAGGAGGATCGCCTGGAGTAAGTACTGGTCGGCGACGAAGGGCACGACCAGGTACATTGCAGCGAGCAGTGAAAGAATCACTACGCGGTCCTGCTTGATCGGGAAGATCTGCTGATCTTCCTTGTAGGATGCCTTGAACTGGCCAGCTTCTCTATACAGCATGGTGTCGGTTTCCGGGGTTTCGGGTTGTCAGGATCAAACGCGATCGATGTGTTTCTCGCCGAACAGACCTTCCGGCCTCACCAGCAGGAATAACAGAGCGACGATATACGCAAACCAACCCTCGATTCCGCCACCGACAAACGGGCCGATATAAACCTCGCCCAATTTCTCCGCGGCGCCGATGATGAGTCCGCCGACAATGGCGCCCGCAACGGACTCGAAGCCGCCGATGATGAGCACCGGCAGCGCCTTCAGCGCCACGAAAGTCAGCGCAAACTGGACGCCGTTTCTGGCGCCCCACATCAGACCCGCCACCAGGGCGACGAAACCGGCCACGGCCCAGACAATGCGCCAGATGTTCTGCAGCGGGATGCCAATGGACAGCGCCGCCTGGTGATCGTCGGCGACGGCTCGCAGCGCCCGCCCCGTGCGCGTCTTGTTGAAAAATACCGCCAGCACGGCGACCAGAATGCCTGATACGGCAGCGGCAAACAGATCGAAGCGGGAAATCACCATGTTCCAGTTATCCAGAACCCAGGGCATGGGCTCATCCACGATCCCCAGTTCCAGGCCGCGCACATTGGCGCCCCACATCGCCTGGGCCAGGCCCTCGATGAAAAACGTCAGGCCGATGGTGGCCATAAACAATGTGATCTGCGGCTGATTCACCAACGGTCGCAGCACAACCCGCTCCGTCACCACGCCAAGCAGGACCATGACCGCTAAGGTGAGCACCATCGCGAACCAGAAGGGAATGCCAAGCTCCATCAGGCCAACGAACGTCAAGGCCGCAAAGAATACCATCGCACCCTGAGCGAAATTGAAGACGCCCGATGCCTTGTAAATAAGCACGAATCCCAAGGCAACCAGCGAATACATGATGCCGCTGAGCAGTCCGCCAATGAGCACTTCAAAGAAAAAATTCATTCACTCGCTCCTCAGTGTTGCGTGCCCAAATAGGCGGCGATCACGTCGGGATCGCTACGCACTTCGTCAGGTGTGCCGTCGGCAATCTTCTTGCCGTAATCGAGTACCACGACGCGGTCCGAGATATCCATCACCACGCCCATGTCGTGCTCAATCAACACGATGGTCATGCCGAATTGATCGTTGACATCGAGGACGAAACGGCACATGTCCTGCTTTTCCTCGACGTTCATGCCGGCCATCGGCTCGTCGAGCAACAGCAGGGACGGCTCCATCGCCAGCGCCCGTCCGAGTTCGACGCGTTTTTGCAGGCCGTACGGCAGGCGCCCAACGGGCGTCTTGCGGATATGCTCGATTTCGAGGAAGTCGATGACTTCCTCCACTTTCTCGCGGTGCTCGAGTTCCTCCCGCTGCGCTGGCCCCCAACGCAATGCCTGCAGCAGGAAATTGGATTTCATCTTGAGATTGCGACCCGTCATCAGATTGTCCAGCACACTCATGCCCTTGAACAGAGCGATGTTCTGGAATGTGCGGGCAAAGCCGGCTTTCGCCGCTTCATGGGTGTCCATGTCGTGACGTTTCTTGCCGCGATAGACAATGGCGCCTTCCTGCGGGTGGTAGACGCCGTTGATGACGTTCAGCATCGAACTCTTGCCGGCGCCGTTCGGACCGATGATGGCGCGGATCTCGTGCTCGCGCACATCGAAGGAAACATCGGTCAGCGCATTGACGCCGCCAAATCGAAGCGAAATGTTCTGCAGGTCCAGGATGACGTCGCCGATTATTCTGCCATTGCTCATGCTTTACCTCACGCTGCCTTTTTCGCAGCTTGCGACGGAAAGGTTTTTGCTTCCAGAATGCGCAAGTCGGCGCTCACCTTGCCCTTGCGGCCATCCTCGAACTTAACTTCGGTTTCGATGAACTGCGAGGTCTTGCCGGTATACAGGGCCTCAATCAGCACCCCATATTTTTGCTCAATAAAGCCGCGCCGCACCTTGCGCGTGCGCGTCAGTTCATCGTCATCCGGATCGAGCTCCTTGTGCAGGATGAGGAAGCGATGCACCTGGGAAGCGCTGAGCATGGCATCGTGCGCCAGCTCGGCATTGGCCTGCTCCACACAATCGCGGATGAGGCCGCAGACTTCCTCCTTCTGTGCCAGATCCGTGTAGCCCGAATAGGCAATGTTGCGCCGTTCCGCCCAGTTGCCGACCGCTCCCATGTCGATGTTGATGAAAGTGCACACTTCGTCCTTGTCAGCACCGAAGGCCACCGCCTCCTTGATGTACGAGAAGAACTTGAGCTTGTTCTCGATGTAGTTGGGCGCATACATGGCGCCGTTGGCCAGCTTGCCGACATCCTTGGCGCGATCGATGATCTTGAGGTGGCCGTCCTCGTCGAAAAACCCGGCGTCCCCGGTTCGGAAGTAGCCATCGGCGTCGACCGCGTCGGCCGTGTCCTCGGGGCGCTTGTAGTACTCCTTGAGCATGACCTCGCCGCGCACCAGCACTTCCCCATTGTCGGAAATCTTCACCTCGACGCCCGGCGCCGGGGGGCCGACTGTGTCGAACTTGATCTGGCCATCCGGCTGCAGACAAACTGCGGCGCAGGTTTCCGTCGAGCCATAGAGCTGTTTGAGGTTTACACCGATAGAGCGATAGAAGCGGAACAGATCCGGCCCGATGGCGGCGCCGGCGGTGTAGGCAACGCGGATGCGGCTCATGCCGAGCACGTTGCGCAATGGGCCATACACGAGGAAGTCGCCCAGCGCATAGAGTAATTTGTCGGTGGCAGGCACTGGCTTTCCATCGAGTATCTCCGCCCCGCAGCGGCGCGCAACGCCCATGAAGAAATGAAACATGTTGCGCTTGATGGCGCTGGCGTCCTCCATGCGGATCATCACCTGGGTCAGCAGGTTCTCGAACACGCGCGGCGGCGCAAAATAATAGCTGGGCCCGATTTCGCGCATGTCGGTCATCACCGTGTCGCCCGACTCCGGGCAATTGATGGTGAAGCCGGCGTAGGTTGCCTGGGCGAAAGAGAACAGGTGATCGCCTACCCAGGCCATCGGTAAATAAGAGAGGATATTGTCCTCCGGCACCAGCTTATCGAATTCACAACCGCTTTTTGCCGCGGCGATGAAGGCGGCATGGGTCTGGCAGACGCCCTTCGGCTTGCCGGTGGTGCCCGAGGTGTACAGCATGACGGCGACGTCTTCCGGCTTGCCCTGAGAGATTTCGCCGTCGAGGAAATCGGAATGGTTGCGGTTGTGGATGCGGCCCATTTCCTGCACTTCGTCCAGGCCATGCAGGAATGGCTGGTTGTAGTGACGCATCCCGCGGGGGTCGTCATAGAGGATGTGCTGCAAGTCGGGACACTGCCCCATGATCTCGAGAAGCTTGTCGACCTGTTCCTGATCCTCGACGATGGCAAACTTGATTCCGGCATCCTGCAGGACGAATACCATCTCCCCTGCGACGGCGTCCTGATACATCGGCACCGGCACGCCCCCCAGGCATTGCGCCGCGCACATCGCCCAGTAAAGCCGGGGGCGGTTGTCGCCGATGATGGCAAGATTGTCGCCACGCTTGAAGCCCAGTTCCGCCAGGCCGCTGGCCATGGCGCGTACTTCATCGGACACCTGAAACCAGGTCCAGGTCTGCCAGATGCCCATGCTCTTCTCGCGCGTCGCCGGATGGTTCGGCCGAACCTGGGCGTGGTGCATCAAAAGACGAGGAAACGTGCTGAGCGACGGCCGTCGAACGTTGTCCGACATTGACTCCTCCTGTTCCTAGCTCGCTGGTTTCTGCCAGCCGTTGCGCCATGACGTTCGACCGTCCTGCGCTGTTATATTCATTGCAGCGGCCGATGATTCTCCGTCGGATTGGTTCGCCGAGTCAAACAAGGCGGGAACCCAGGCTGCAGACAGGCGACCGATGCAGCATAATCGACACCTCCCGCACAGGCTGTCGTCCGACAGACAATCCGGTAAACTGCGCCTCATGTTCACCCTTGGCGAAATGCTGAACGCCAGCCTCTGGTCGCGCTCCCTCACCCCCGCGCAATTGCAACGGGTGGAAGGCGAGATCATGACCCGCCAGATCCCTGCGGGGGGGTTCGTCTGCAGAAAGGGGGAACGGGTCGAGCACTGGATCGGCGTCATCGACGGCCTGGTCAAGATGACCAATCTCTCTGCCGATGGCAAGCCCACCACGTTCACCGGCCTGCCGACCGGCGGCTGGTTCGGCGAGGGCTCGTTGTTCAAGGAAGAGCCGCGCAGATACGACGTTGTTGCACTGCGCAATAGCATCGTGGCTTACATGCCGAAGGCCACTTTCGTCCGCCTGCTGGACACCAGCATTGAATTCAACCGCTTCCTCCTGATCCAGCTGAACGAGCGCCTTGGCCAGTTCATCGCCATGGTCGAGCACGATCGGTTGCTCGACCCCGACGCGCGCGTGGCGCGCAGCCTCGCCGCAATGTTCAATCCCTACCTCTACCCAGGGATCGGACCGCAACTGCAGATCTCGCAGGAGGAAATCGGCTACCTGGCCGGCCTGTCGCGACAACGCGCCAACCAGGCCCTGAAGGTCCTGGAAAAAGCCGGCCTGCTGCGTATCGAGTACGGCGGCATCACCGTGCTCGACCTGGAAGGACTGCGGAGTTTCGACGCGTAGGTCGGGCTTCAGCCCGACAACAGCGGCCAAAATCGGGCTGAAGCCCGACCTACATATTTCTCCGGTACTGTCCGCCCACTTCGAACAGCGCGCCGGTAATTTGCCCCAGCGAGCAGCAACGGACGGCCTCCACCAGCACCGCGAAGACGTTGCCGTTTTCGATGGCGGTCTGACGCAGCCGCGCCAGCAATGCGCCTGATTCCGCCGCATTGCGCTGCTGGAAGTCGCGCAGGCGCGCCAGTTGCGACTGCTTTTCCTCTTCCGTCGAACGCGCCAGCTCGATATCGATCTGCGCATCGCCCTGCGGGTTGCGGAAGGTGTTCACACCGATGATCGGATACGAGCCGTCATGCTTCTTGTGCTCATAGTAGAGCGACTCCTCCTGAATCTTGCCGCGCTGGTAGCCGGTCTCCATGGCGCCAAGCACGCCACCGCGCGAGCTGATCGCCTCGAATTCCTGCAGCACCGCCTCTTCCACCAGGTCGGTCAACTCGTCGATGATGAAAGCGCCCTGATTCGGGTTCTCATTCTTCGCCAGGCCCCATTCGCGGTTGATGATCATCTGAATGGCCATGGCGCGGCGCACCGACTCCTCGCTCGGCGTGGTGATGGCCTCGTCGTAGGCGTTGGTGTGCAGCGAGTTGCAGTTGTCGTAGACTGCAATGAGCGCCTGCAGCGTGGTGCGGATGTCGTTGAAGGCCATTTCCTGCGCATGCAGCGAGCGCCCTGAAGTCTGGATGTGATACTTCAGCTTCTGGCTGCGTTCGTTGGCGCCGTACTTGTTCTTCATCGCCACGGCCCAGATGCGGCGCGCCACGCGGCCGATCACCGAGTACTCCGGGTCCATGCCGTTGGAGAAGAAGAAAGAGAGGTTCGGCGCGAAGTCGTCGATGTGCATGCCGCGCGCCAGATACGTTTCGACATAGGTAAAGCCGTTGGCCAGCGTGAAAGCGAGCTGCGAGATCGGGTTCGCCCCAGCCTCGGCGATGTGATAACCGGAGATCGACACCGAGTAGAAGTTGCGCACGTTGTGGTGCACGAAATACTCCTGGATGTCGCCCATCATCTTCAGTGCGAACTCGGTCGAGAAGATGCAGGTGTTCTGGCCCTGGTCCTCCTTGAGGATATCGGCCTGCACCGTGCCGCGCACGTTGGCCAGCGTCCATTCCCTGATCTTCTCCGCCTCGTCCTCGGTCGGCTCACGGTGGTTGTCGGACCTGAACTTGTCGACCTGCTGGTCGATGGCGGTGTTGAAGAACATCGCCAGGATCATCGGCGCCGGGCCGTTGATGGTCATCGAGACGGAGGTCGCCGGATCGACCAGGTCGAAGCCCGAGTAGAGCACCTTCAGGTCATCCAGCGTAGCGATCGAAACGCCCGAGTTGCCCACCTTGCCGTAGATGTCGGGCCGTTCGTCCGGGTCGCAGCCGTACAGGGTCACCGAATCGAAGGCCGTGGACAAGCGCTTGGCCGGCATGCCTTCGGACACCTTCTTGAAGCGGCGATTGGTGCGGAAGGCATCACCCTCGCCGGCGAACATGCGCGTCGGGTCCTCGTTCTCGCGTTTGAAGGCAAACACGCCCGCGGTGAACGGGAATGAGCCGGGCAGATTCTCGCGCATCAGCCACCGGAGAATCTCGCCCTCGTCTTCGAAGCGCGGCAATGAAACCTTGGGAATTCTCGTGCCGCACAGCGTGACGTGGTTCAGCGCGGAGCGAATCTCCCTGTCGCGGATCTTCACCACGTACTCATTCTGCGAATAGGTCTCGACGGTCTTCGGCCACAGGTCGAGCAGCTTCTTCGCCTTCGGGTCGAGCTGGACTTCGCGCTCGGAAATCAGCTCGTCGAGCCGTGCGAGCGCCGGAGCAAATCCCCCCTGGCCCCCCTTTTGCAAAGGGGGGGATACCGCCGCGCCTTCTTCACCCCCCTTTGCAAAAGGGGGGCAGGGGGGGATTTCGAGCAGCGCCTTCGCGGCGCGCAGCGCCTGGCGTTCGCGCGCGATGCGGCTCTGCTCGATGGCGTGCTTATGGTAATTGCGCTGCCCCTCGGCGATCTCCGCCAGATAGCGCGCACGCGTCGCCGGCACGATGACGTTCTTGCCGGACGATTGCTTCGAGGCCACCCGCGGCAGTTTGCCCGGCGCGGCCTTCAGGCCCTTCTCGGACAGCTTCGGCAGCAGGCTCTGATAGAGCGCGGTCACACCTTCGTCGTTGAAGCGCGCGGCGATGGTGCCGTACACCGGCATCTCGTCAACCGGCGTGGTAAACAATTCCCGATTCCTCTGAACCTGCTTGCACACGTCACGGAAGGCGTCCTCCGCACCCTTGCGATCGAACTTGTTGATCGCCACGAAATCGGCGAAGTCGAGCATGTCGATCTTCTCGAGCTGGCTCGCCGCACCGAACTCCGGCGTCATGACGTAGAGCGAGAGATCGACGTGCGGCACAATGGCAGCGTTGCCCTGGCCGATGCCCGAGGTCTCGCCGATGATGAGGTCGAAGCCAGCCAGCTTGCAGGCGGCAATCGCCTCCGGCAGGGCCTTGGAAATCTCGCTGCCGGTGTCGCGCGTCGCCAGCGAACGCATATAGATGTTCGGGTGGTTGATCGCGTTCATGCGGATGCGGTCACCCAGCAGGGCGCCGCCGGTGCGTTTGCGCGAGGGATCGACGGCGATGACGGCGATCTTCAAGGCATCGTTCTGATCCAGACGGAAGCGGCGGATCAGCTCATCGGTGAGCGAGCTCTTGCCCGAGCCACCTGTGCCGGTGATGCCCAGCGTCGGCACGACGATCCCCGCGGCGCGCTCCAGAAGATCCTTGCGCAGTTTCTCCGGGACGGCGTCGTTCTCCAGCGCAGTAATGAGGCGCGCCAGTTGGCGGCGGTCACCCGCCTCGACCGATTTCAGTTCCTGCGGCGCGCCCTTGGCCGGATCGAGATCGCACTGCGCGACCATGTCGTTGATCATGCCCTGCAGGCCCATCTTCTGGCCGTCCTCGACGGAGTAGATGTGCGCCACGCCGTAGTCATGCAGTTCGCGGATCTCGGCCGGAACGATGACGCCGCCGCCGCCGCCGAAGACCTTGATGCCCTCACCGCCGCGTTGTTTCAACAGATCGACCATGTACTTGAAAAACTCGACGTGCCCGCCCTGATAGGACGAGATGGCGATGCCCTGCACATCCTCCTGCAGCGCGGCAGTGACGATCTCCTCGACCGAGCGGTTGTGGCCGAGATGGATCACCTCGGCGCCGGTCGCCTGAAGGATGCGCCGCATGATGTTGATCGAGGCGTCATGGCCGTCGAAAAGGGAAGCGGCAGTGACGAGCCGCACCTTGTGCTTCGGCTTGTAAACAGCGATTTTCCGGCTCACGCTCAAATCGGTCATGGCAGTCTCTCCGGCGTCGGGAGATATCAGGAAGGCCAATCTATCTTACGTTGACGTCAACGTCAACCTCGCTCAAACCCCAAGTCCCTGTCAGGGCACGGGATTTGTCATTGAGGCTGCAATCTTGCGCCCTCACAGGCGCTGGCGCAAATCGGTCTTCAACACCTTGCCGGTGGCGTTCTTGGGCAGGGCCTCAAGGAAAACATAGCGTTTCGGCCGCTTGAAGCGGGCGATGTGGTCAAGGCACAGGGCGTCCAGCTCGGCCGCCTCGACACGCGCCTCCGACCGCAGCACGACGAAGGCCAGGACGATCTCGCCCCATTCTGCATCCGGCACGCCAACCACCGAGGCTTCCGCCACGGCCGGGTGCCGCAACAGCACCTCTTCCACCTCGCGCGGATAGATGTTCGAGCCGCCGCTGATGATCACGTCCTTGCTGCGGTCGCGCAGGGTCAGAAAACCCTCCTCGTCGAGAAAGCCGACGTCGCCCGTGTGCAGCCAGCCGTTGCGCAGGGTCTGCGCCGTCGCCTCGGGATGGTTCAGCCTAAAAAAAGCAGTGGGCCAGTCAGATTGCATTAAGTTAATGCCAACTGTGGCGGCGGTCCTGTGGTTGTGAGCATGAATTGAGCAAACGCACGAGTGAGGATGGCCCGCAGTCGTTGAGCGTCAGTTAACTGCTCCGCA
>CAMTUN010000010.1:0-45721 GCA_947084915.1 uncultured beta proteobacterium
AGACACTTTTTGACACGCCAACGCCTTGCGCTTTGCTTCACCCATTGGGTGATTCCTTTCAATTCTCGAAATAGCCCGCAAACCCACAACCAGCAACGCTTTAGCCTACCAGAGTGAAGTCTCAGCTGCCGTTTACAGGTTCAGGTAACCCGCCATCACCGTCGGCCCGCGCACCAGCACCTCGCCGACCTCCCCCGTCGGCAGCGGCTGGTCGTCCTCGTCGGCGACACATACTTCGACGCCGGCGAAGGGCCGTCCGACCGAGGCCAGTCGCTGCTCATGGCGTGGATGCGCCGTATCGGCATGCAGCGCCTTGTCCATCGCCGTGATGGTCATCGGGCTCTCGCCCTGGCCGTAGATCTGCGCCAGCTTGCAGCCGAAGACACGCATCGCCGCCTTGCAGTCCTCGACGTACATCGGGCCGCCGCCGTAGACGATGGTTTTCAGGTTCGCGCTGTCCGGCCGCACCTGCTCGGCATATGTGGCGAGCCGCTTCACCATGGTCGGCGCGGCAAACAGCGTCACGCCGCGATGCGCGCGCAACAGATCGAAGATCTCCGCCTCGTCGAAGCCGCCCGATTCCGGCGCCACATTGCAGGCCGCCTGCATCACATGCGGCAGGATGTACAAGCCCGAGCCGTGCGATATCGGCGCGGCATGCAGAATGGCGTCGCCCGGCGCGATGGTGTCGACGTCGGTGAAATAGGCAAGCGCAGCCGCCCGCAGGTTGTCGTGCGTGAGCATCACGCCTTTGGGCTTGCCTGTTGTGCCGCTGGTGTAGAACAACCAGGCCAGATCGTTCGACTCGATGTCGGCCGGCGCAATCGGCTCGTGCCGCAGCAAAGCGGCGTAATCTTCGCCGGCAAAGTCGATCACGTGCTGCAGCGCCGTCGCTTCGGCCCGCACCGAGGCGACCGCTTTGGCCAGCTCGGTCGTAACGAAACAGGCGCCGGCGGCGGTATCCTGGAAAATGAAGGCCAGTTCGCGCGGATGCAGCTTTGCGTTGATCGGCACGGCGCACAGCCCGGCATGCCAGCAGGCGAAGAGCAACTCGACATACTGCGGGCAGTTTTTCATCACCAGCGCGACGCGCTGTTGCGGCAGCAGGCCGAGGCGCTCGCGCAGCCCGCCGGCCAGCTTTGCCACACGGCCGGCCAGTCCGGCGTAATCGTGCAGAACGGCACTCCCCAGGGCGATTGCCGGCTGGCCGGGGAAGGCCAGCGCGCTGCGAACAAGCAACTGTGCGAGATTCATCTGATTGTCTTTTGGTTTCGCCAGCCGGAACCGGTAATTTCGTTTGGGACTATCATTAAACCGTGTTTCCGCAACCAAAGGGAGGGTCGCCATGCATGCCATTTCTTCTTTGCGCCGCGTCTGGGCCGTGCTTCTGCTGTCCGTCATGTTGGCCGGCTGCGCCGGCCTCACCCTGCAGGATCAGATCGCCGGTCTGATGAAGGAAGGCGAGCAGCTTTACTCGGAAAAGAAATACGACGAGGCGCTCGACAAGTTCGGCCAGGTCATCCTCAAGGACCCCCAATACTGGCAGGCCTATCTGTGGGCGGCGCGGTCATTCATCGCCAAGGGCATGTGGAAGGATGCCATCGCCAATGGCAAGAAGGCGTTTGAACTGTCTCCCAAGGGACAGGATGTGATTCCGGTGTTTTCCGAGGCGCTGTTCGGCGGCGGTTCGGATGCATTGAAAAACGGCCGCTTCGCGGAATCCATCGGCCACTTCGTCGAATTTCTCAAGATCGAGCCCGCCAATGCCCGCGCCTGGCTGAACGTCGGCAAGGCCTACCTCGGGCAGAAGCAGTTCCGCGAGGGGCTGGACGCCCTGATGCAAGGGCTGTCCACGGGCAGCAGCGCCGAGCGGCAGGAATTAATTCGCGAGTTGCTCGATGGCGGGATGAAGGCCTTCTCCAGCGGCAAGTACCGCGACGCGATCGACTTGTTCAAGGAGTTCCTCAAGTACGATGCGAAGAATCTGCAGGCTTACATCAACCTCGCCAAGGCCTTCTGGGAATCCGGTGACCGCGGCGAAGCGATCGACACATTTCGCAAGGTGCTTGAACTCGATCCGCGCCAGGAAGAAGCCTTGCGCTACCTGTTCCGCCGCTGAGAATTACTCGACCACTTTCACCAGTTGCCCGGGCGGCGGCTCGCCGCCCGCGTAGACGCCGTTGATCAGGCGCAGTTGCTGCTCCGGATTGCCGTCCAATGGCGACTGCCGCGCAAGCTGCGGGAAGCCGCCCCGCTGGAAAAGCACCGTCTTAAGCACCCACGGACGCGCCGCTGCAACATCCGCGTTGGTCAGAGCGCGGAACGAGGCCTCGGCTTCCCTGAGCTTGCCGCGGGCGCGCTGCAGCGAGCGCGCATCCCGGGCGCCATAGATCAGCAGGAAGTTCTGCCCGGCCGGGCCGGTCACCACCGTCACCTCGACCCCTTGCGCCTGTCCCTGCCGATTGCGGCCCACGCCGGCAAAGTGCGTCGCCGGAAAGCTGCCCAGCGCCAGCCGCTCCGTGCGGCCCTGTTCGGGCCTGAAGACATTGCGAATGATTTCATCGTGCGACTTCCCCGCGTTGGGCGGCGCCACATGCACGATCAGCCCGGCATCGCCGGCGGCATTGATCAGTGCAACGACTTCTGGCGTGTTCTGCACTCTCCAGCCCTCCGGCGCCATCAGCGCAATGCCCAGCGGCTCGTGGTAGAAATGGCGCCCGCGCGTAACGCCCTGCGCGCGGCTCTCGCCGAACGTGATGCCTTCGATGGCCTTCAGGTAGCGGGCGCGGCCCTCGTCGGCGTACTTGCCCTTGTACTGGCCGGCAATCTGCACGATGTCCTGCAGCCGCTTGTCGTTGCTCGGGTGCGAAGCGAGCCAGCCGGCCTGGGGCGGCGGATTGCGGCCTTCGGCGCGCGCCGTGTCGGCGGCGAACTGCTCCTGGCTTTTCAGCACGCGGATCACGTCGACCATGTTCTTCGGGTCATGGTGGATGCGCGCCAGGTACTCGGCCCCCAGCCTGTCCGCCTGCAGTTCCTGCTCGCGACTGTAGGAAGCGATGTAGCCCGCCGCCACGCCCTGGGAAACCGATCCGGCCAGATCGGTCGCGCCGCTCACGCCCTTGCTCTCCAGCACCGCGCCGAGGATCGTCGCGGCGAGCACCCCGAGACCCGCCGTCTGCTGGCGCGTGGCGCGCTGGGCGCCATGACGGGCAGTGACGTGGCCGATCTCGTGGCCGATCACGCCGGCCAGGTCAGCCTCGCTTTCCAGGTGGGCCATGAGCCCGCGCGTCACGTAGACGTAGCCGCCGGGCAACGCGAAGGCGTTGATCTCCGGGCTGTCCAGCACCGTGAAATACCACGCCAGATTGCTGCGATGGGACTGACGCGCCAGCCGCTGTCCGATCTCGTTCACATAGGCCTGCAGCCTGGGGTTCGGGTAGGCGCCATATTCCTTCAGCACCTCCTCGTGCGCCTTGCGGCCTTCGGCGATTTCGCTGCGCTCGTCCATGACCGAGAGCTCCTTCTGGCCCGTGACCGGATTCGTCACGGTGGCGCAGCCGGCGAACAAGGCGGAAGTCAGGGCGATCAGCAGTACTACGTTGCGCATGGGGTGTCTCCTCATCAAGCCGGCCGGGTCACGGCCATCGTCTTTCCGTGGATTCTATAACCTGAACCCATGCAATCACAGGCGGCAGGCAATCCAGCCAGCCATGTTCCGACCCGCTTGGGATATTTGAGACTGCATGATAAGGTGTGGCTCCCTATCCATACATCATCAACCTGGCGGGCAGGCTCACTCGCCATGAAAAGGAGACTTCATGGCAAACGGAAATCCGGTCATTCTCGGCAACGCCGACACCTCGACCAAACAGACCACCATCACCGCGAACACGCCGGCCAAGGATGCCGGCTTGCGCGTGCAGAACTATAACGGCATCGGCATCGCCGCCGGCGCATTGAAAGACACTGCGTTGACAGCCGGCTCGGTGGGCGGGACCGCCATCGTCGCCGAAAGCTTTGCCGGACGGGGCATCGAAGCCACCTGCGTCGATACCCGGGACATCCCCGGCATTAGCGTGGCTGTAAGCGGCACAGTTCAGGGTGGCGTTGGCGTCCTCGGCAACAACGTGCGGGGCCGCTTTCCTCATGCCGGCGTGTCCGGCACCTCCCTGCTGGGAATCGGTGTCGACGGTATCTCCCGCACCAGTTTCGGCGTGCGAGGCATGACGATGAGCAACGCCGTCTCGGGCGCCGGTGTCATGGGCATCGGCAGTCCCGGCCATGGCGTCGTCGGCATCGCGCGGCAAACCTTCACCACGCCGGTCGTGCCGCCGCCCTTCGTGACCGGCGGGCCGCTGTTTGCCGGCCTGTTTCTTGGCAACGTCCAGGTGCAGGGCGACTTCACCGTCACCGGACGCAAATCCGCCGTCGTGCCGCATCCGGACGGCACGCACCGGCGCCTCTACTGCGTCGAGTCGCCGGAAAACTGGTTCGAGGATTTCGGCAGCGGCAAGCTCAAAGGTGGCCGCACCATCGTCGCGCTGGACAAGACGTTCTCCAAGCTGGTGACCTGCAAGGACTACCACGTTTTCCTCACGCCCGAGGGCGACTGCAACGGCCTCTACGTGCAGCGCAAGACCAGCAGCGGCTTCGAGGTGCGCGAGATGCAGAAGGGCGCCTCGGCGGTGAGCTTCTCCTACCGCATCGTCGCCCGCCGCCGCGACGTCAAGGGCAAGCGCCTGGAGATCGTCCAGCTCGGCCGCCTGCCCGAGAAGGCCGACGCCATGGTCGCCACGCCGAAACCTTCAGGCAAGGAAGGCAAAGGCCGGCTTGCGGGCGAACTGGCCGCACTAGCCAAGCAGGTCAAGCAAAAGAAGAAACCCGCGAGCCGCGCCAAGAAGAAATAATCGCGCCGCCCAATGGCGCATCAATGGCCTGGAAGCCGCGCCCCGCTTGGCTTCCAGGCCGATTCCCCTCCGCATTGAGGCGCCCGCGCGCAGGCGCGGGATGCTTCACGCCTTCGCTTGACGGCGAACCGGCCTACAATCCCACGATCCCCACTCGCACGGCGGTCTCCGCAAGGCTCGCCCGCCGCCGCGCGCTCACCAAATCAAGGAGAACAAGATGACCCTCTGCCCCATCGCCATCGTCGCCGGCTGCCAGAAATGCCCGGCCTTCAAGGTTTGCCCTCTGAAAGGCGTCATCGGCGACCACGTAAAGTCCGAAGAGAAGGAAACGAAACCGCCTGCCGGGAAAACAAAGGGTGGCGCAAAAAAGGGGCGGTAATCGCTCCTCCGATAAAGTGCGCGGGTGGCAGATGCGTTGCGGGGAAAATACTCCATCCACTGGACTCCTGGCATGCCATATGTATTTCAAGCGCACGGATAACGGTACTTGTTTCAGGGGCAAAGATACGTAACTGCCATTTCAAATACATAAGGGCGCAGATATGAAATCGAAGCTGCCCCGTTTAGTCATGATGATGTCGATACTGCCGGATTCAAACTGGTCGTTAAAGGAAATTACCTACACAACCCGTCGGACCTGTGCGATATGCACACACCCGAACGAACACGCTCGATCCGGCACAGCGCAAAAACGAGTTCTTCCCCAAGTTCGTCAAACCTTGCGCCGGAGGGCGTAAATCGTGTCTGATTCGCTTTGCGATTCCACTATAATTTCGGCATGAACAAGCCCGCCCACAAGACTGAGTTCGTCCTCGACCACGCCCAGTGGTTGCCGGCAGGGATTGGCGAGATCACGGACCACCAGACAGACCTGCCCCGGATCGCCAAGGACCCCAAGCTCACGGCGGCAATCGAAGCTCAGCTATCCCAGATTCCGACCACGCACGACCTCCGTCGGCACGATTCGCGCGCCATCGATTTTCTCGCCCCGAACAGTGTTCACCTGGTCGTAACCTCTCCGCCCTACTGGACGCTCAAGGACTACAACCCGGGCGAAGGCCAGATGGGCTACATCGAGGACTACGAGCACTTCCTGGCGGAACTCGATAGGGTCTGGCAGTCCTGCTACGACGCGCTGGTTCCCGGCGGCCGCCTTGTCTGTGTGGTGGGCGACGTCTGCCTGTCGCGCCGCAAGAACAAAGGTGAGCATGTGGTGATGCCGCTTCACGCTTCCATTCAGGAGCATTGTCGATTGATCGGGTACAACAATCTCGCCCCGATCATCTGGCACAAAATCGCCAATGCCGCGTATGAAGCGAGCGGCAACGGCGGCGGCTTCCTTGGCAAGCCCTACGAGCCGAACAGCGTCATCAAGAACGACATCGAATTCATCCTGATGGAACGCAAGCCGGGCGGCTATCGCAGCCCCTCGCTGGCGACGCGGATTTTGAGCGTCATTCCCGCCGAGCGTCACAAGGTCTGGTTCCAGCAGATATGGGCGGGCGTCACCGGCGCCTCCACCAAGCATCACCCTGCGCCCTACCCGCTGGAACTGGCCGAGCGCCTCGTCAGGATGTTCAGCTTTGTCGGCGACACCGTGCTCGATCCCTTCATGGGAACGGCAACAACCAACGTAGCCGCCGCCAAATGGGGCCGCAACAGCATCGGCGTGGAAGTCGACCCGCGTTACTTCGAGATGGCCGCGAAGCGAATCGAGCGTGATCTTCCGAAACTCTTTTCCGGCCACGCGGTACGGCTGCACGAGGTGTGATTTGATCGACGTCGAAGTGAAATCGCAGGTCGGCAGCTTCGGCAACAACTTCAACAACCGCGTCGAGGAAGCCCTCGGCAACGCCACCGATTTCTGGACGGCTTACAAGAAAGGCGTCTTCAAGCCGTCGCAGAAACCCTGGCTTGGCTATCTCTTCATGCTGGAAGAAGATGAAAAATCCGTGCGGCCCACCCAGCGCATCGGCCTGAAACCGTTCGGCGTGGACGAGGCGTTTCAGGAACTGAGCTACGCCAAGCGCTACGAACTGGTCTGCGAACGCCTGGTGCGCGAACTCCTCTACGACGCGGCCTGCTTCTTCACTTCCAGTGCAAAGACCGGGATTCGCGGCGCCTACGACCAGCCAAACGAGGAATTGAGCATCCGCAATTTCGAGGGTTACCTCAAGCCGCTCGCACTTACCGATGGCGAGTACGAACTTGACCCAATAGCCGATCTACGGCCTGTTTGCCCAAACAGCCATGCAATGCTTCATCGCGGTGAGGGCGTTCTCAGCATCGAAAAACTACGCGCACGCCTCAAAGTGGCAGGTGGCTGACCCCGCCATTGAGCCGCCCGCAACCGCTTGATGTTGTGGGCGGCTCACGTCGAACGCCACACCTCCTCCTTCACCCCCCTACCCCAACCGCCTCTCCTTCACCAGCGCATAAATCGCCGGAATCACGATCAGCGTCAGGATCGTCGAGGAGATCATGCCGCCGACCATCGGCGCGGCGATGCGGCGCATGACTTCGGAGCCGGTGCCGGCGCCCCACATGATGGGCAAGAGGCCCGCCATGATGGCGACGACGGTCATCATCTTCGGCCGCACGCACTCGACCGCGCCTTCCATCACCGCGGCGTAGAGTTCGGCCGGGCCCGCTCGCCGCACCCCAAGGGTGCTTCCTTCGCGGCGTCCTGCGGAGACTGACTTTTGCTGCGCCGCCGCCCAGGCGATTCATGCGTTCTGGAATTGAGCGTCTTACTCCGCCGCTCCGGCTTTCGCTCTTTCAATCATTCGCTTCACCTCCGAGTTTGCCTTGATGGTCAGGAGGTCGATCTCGGGATGCTGGTTGGCGAACACCCTGAATATTTCATCCGCGAACGCCTGGCCGATGGTATCGATGCCGGAAAAGTCGAATATGACCGTCTTGAACAGCTCAACGCGGGCCAGCAATCTTTTCGCTTGCGAACGCGATATGAGCTTGTCGTTTCCGTATTGCGCCAGCTTCACCGGCACCACGGTTTTGTTGAACCCGTAGTTATCGCCGGAAGAGTATTGATCGAAGATTTTCTTGGTTGTCCTTGCCGTGTGGTTGTGCAGCGCCATCCACACGGTGGTTCCATTTCGCGCTTGTTCGCGTTCCAGAATCCAGTCTTCCTTGTCTCCGAATTTGTGCGAAAAATAAACACCGCCGGAAAGAATGTCGAAGTCATCGAACATCCTGGAGGAGAAAAAAATGCCTTCGCCCGTGTGGCGCGCCGGGTCGGTAGTGAGTTTTCCTTTCGACAGTTCAAGGATGGCATGGCGTTCGTCCAGGAGATTCAATTCCGACTGGATCTTTCTGAAGATTCCGACGCCCTCATCCCATAGGAGCATTGCGGTATTTGCGGCTGTCTTTCGAATCCGTACAGTTATTTCAGAACTGCCCGAGTGATCCATGGCGTTATTGAACATCTCCGTGAAGCCGTAGTGCCAGATGTTCATTACGTTATCCGGCAGTTGGCCCAGGACGGGCGCTATCTCGTTTCGCCAGACGACATCTTCCGCGAGTTCGGGATTGATTTCGTAATGTCCCCGCCACTCCAGCAGCGGGCAAAGCTTGTAGGAACGGCTGCGCGTTTTTCCTGTTTCGGTCAGCGCGTGTTCGGACGTCAGCTTTTGCAGATGCTTGTTGACCGCCTGGCGGCTAATGCCGAAGTGGTCGGAAGTCATTCTGCTGATGTCGGCAGGACGCTTTTCGACGTGCTCCAGGATATAGCGACGAACATCTTCTCCGCGTGGGCGAACTCTCGTCATTTGACAACCGACCCCCGAAATTATTGACAACCAGAGACGCTAGTATTGTCAATTAAGTATAGTTTATTGTCAACTTGCAGGATGAATTCTAGAGCAAAAATCGTCATTCCGGAGCCGCCCGCCAGGGTGGAACCCGGAATCCAGAGGTTTATTGCCGTGGCACTGGATTCCGGGTCGCGCTTCGCTTGCCCGGTATGACGAAGCTGAGGTTTGTCGCTAATCAGGAAAAACGCTATTGCTGAATGCCTACCCCAACCGCCTCTCCTTCACCAGCGCATAAATCGCCGGAATCACGATCAGCGTCAGGATCGTCGAGGAGATCATGCCGCCGACCATCGGCGCGGCGATGCGGCGCATGACTTCGGAGCCGGTGCCCGTGCCCCACATGATGGGCAAGAGGCCGGCCATGATGGCGACGACGGTCATCATCTTCGGCCGCACGCGTTCGACCGCACCTTCCATCACCGCGGCGTAGAGATCGGCCGGGCCCGCTCGCCGTCCTGCGGCGACTGACTTTTGCTGTACTGCCGTCCAGGCGTGGTCGAGATAGATCAGCATGACCACGCCGGTCTCGGCGGCGACGCCGGCCAGGGCGATGAAGCCGACAGCGACGGCGACGGAGAGGTTGTAATCGAGCAGCCACATCAGCCAGACGCCGCCGACCAGCGCGAAGGGCACCGAGAGCATGACGATGAGGGTTTCCGTCAGGCGCCGGAAGTTGAGGTAGAGCAGCAGAAAGATAGCCAGCAGCGTCAGCGGGATGACGACCTTCATTTTCGCGATGGCGCGCTCCATGTATTCGAACTGGCCGCTCCAGGCGACGTAATAGCCGGGTGGGAATTTCACCTTCTCCGCCACCGCCCGCTGCGCCTCGGCGACATAGCCGCCGATGTCGCGCTCGCGGATGTCGACGTAGATGTAGGCGGAGAGCAGCGCGTTCTCGGTGCGGATGGCCGGCGCGCCCTTGACGATGGACACCTTCGCCACCTGGCCGAGCGGAATCATGGCGCCGTCCATGGTCGGCACCAGCACCTCGCGGGCGATGCTCTGCGGATCGGCGCGCAGTTCGCGCGGATAGCGCACGCTGACGCCGTAACGCTCGCGGCCCTCGACGGTGGTGGTCACCATCTCGCCGCCCAGCGCGGTGCCGATGACATCGAGCAGGTCGCCGACGGCGAGGCCGTAGCGGGCGAGCTGCTCGCGCTCCGGCTCGATGTCGAGATAGAAGCCGCCGGTGATGCGCTCGGCGAAGGCGCTGGTGGTGCCCGGCACGGTCTTCACCACGGCCTCGATCTCCTTGGCCAGCCGTTCCATCTGGGCGAGGTCCTTGCCGAACACCTTGATGCCGATCGGCGTGCGGATGCCGGTGGACAGCATGTCGATGCGCGCCTTGATGGGCATGGTCCAGGCGTTCGACACGCCGGGGAACTGCAACGCCTTGTCGAGCTCGGCGATGAGCTTGTCGACGGTCATGCCGGCGCGCCATTCGGCTTCCGGCTTGAGGTTGATCACCGTCTCGAACATCTCGGTCGGCGCCGGATCGGTGGCGGTGTTGGCGCGCCCGGCCTTGCCGTAGACCGAAGCCACCTCGGGAAAGCTCTTGATGATCTTGTTCTGCGTCTGCAGCAGCTCGGCCGCCTTGGTGATCGACATGCCGGGCAGCGAGGCCGGCATGTAGAACAGCGTGCCTTCGTTGAGGGTCGGCATGAACTCGGAGCCGAGCCGCGAAGCCGGCCACAAAGTCAGTCCCAGCGACACGGCGGCAAGCGCGATGGTGAGCTTCTTGCGGCGCATCACCCAGGCGATGGCCGGACGATAAATCCAGATGAGGAAGCGGTTCACCGGATTCTTCGCCTCGGGCAGGATGCGGCCGCGGATGAAGATCATCATCAGCACCGGCACCAGCGTGATCGAGAGCAGGGCCGCGCCGGCCATGGCGAAGGTCTTGGTCCACGCCAGCGGCGCGAAGAGGCGGCCTTCCTGCGCTTCGAGGGTGAACACCGGCAGGAAGGAGACGGTGATGATGAGGAGACAGAAGAAGAGGGCGGGGCCGACTTCCTTGCAGGCCGCGATGATGGCTTCGGCGCGTTGCTGGAGTCCTGCTGCCCTCTCCCCCTGCCCCTCTCCCGCTTGCGGGAGAGGGGAGTTGTGCAGGCGTTCGAGGTGTTTGTGGGCATTCTCGATCATGACGATGGCGGCGTCGATCATGGCGCCGATGGCGATGGCGATGCCGCCGAGGCTCATCAGGTTGGAGTTCATGCCGAGCAGGCGCATGGCGATGAAGGCGATCAGCACGCCGACCGGCAGCATGAGGATGGCGACCAGCGCGCTCCGCACGTGCAGCAGGAAGACGATGCAGACCAGCGCGACGATGAGGGCTTCCTCGATCAGCGTGCGCTTGAGCGTGTCGATGGCGCGGTGGATGAGGTCGGAGCGGTCGTAGACGGTTTCCACCGTTACGCCTTCGGGCAGGCCGGAGGACACTTCCGCGATCTTGGCCTTGAGGTTGTGGATGACCTCGAGGGCGTTCTGGCCGTAGCGCGCCATGGCGATGCCGGACACCACTTCACCCTCGCCGTTGAGTTCGGTCAGGCCGCGCCGCTCGTCCGGCGCCAGCTCGACGCGGGCTATGTCGCGGATCAAGACCGGCGTGCCCTTCTCCGCTTTCACGACGAGCCGCTCGATGTCTTCCCGCCCGCGCAGATAGCCACGGCCGCGCACCATGTACTCGGTCTCGGCCATCTCGACGACGCGCCCGCCGACGTCGCGGTTGGAATCGCGGATCGCCTGGGCGACCTTCATCAGCGGAATGCCGTAGGCGCGCAGCTTCACCGGATCGACCGTCACCTGGTAGGTCTGCACGAAGCCGCCGATGGAAGCCACTTCGGCGACGCCGTGGGCCTTGGTCAACTGGTAGCGCAGGTACCAGTCCTGGATGGAACGCAGCTCGGCGAGCGTCTTGTCCTTCGCCAGCAGGGCGTACTGATAGACCCAGCCGACGCCGGTGGCGTCCGGGCCGATCTGCGGGGTGACACCCTTCGGCATGCGGCCGGAGGCGAAGTTGAGGTACTCGAGCACACGCGAGCGCGCCCAGTAGATGTCGGTGCCGTCCTCGAAGATGATGTAGACGAAGGAAGCGCCGAAGAAGGAGAAGCCGCGCACCACCCGCGATTTCGGCACCGACAGCATGGCCGTGGTGAGCGGGTAGGTGACCTGGTCCTCCACCACCTGCGGCGCCTGGCCGGGGTACTCGGTGTAGACGATGACCTGCACGTCGGACAGATCCGGCAGGGCGTCGATGGGCGTGCGCAGGATGGCGAAGATGCCCGCCAGCACGACGAAGAGCGTGGCCAGCAGCACGAGGAAGCGGTTGCGCGCCGACCAGTCGATGATGGCGTTCAGCATGATATTTCGAATCCAGAGATTGCAAGACAAAAACCAACATCCGACTCATTCCCGCGCATGCGGGAATCCAGGGCGCCTCTCGGCGCCCTGCTGGGTCCCCGCTTCCGCGGGGACGACGGACATTTGCCAGGCATTTGCACGATCTTCATTAATGTCCCCCGTGGGCGGACGGACGCGCCGCGCCTCGTGCTTCAAGCTTGTAGATCACCCATTCGCCCGGCTTGCGCTCGACGAACTCGAAGGTGATCGGGCTGCCCGGCGGCAGCTTCGCCGCCAGCGAGGGATTGGCCAGCACGAAATCCATGGTCATGGCCGGCCAGCCGAGGCTGGTGACCGGCTCGTGGCTGATGCTCACCGTGCCGGCGGCGGCGTCGATGGACTTCAGCGTGCCCTCCGCCTTGTGCGAAGCCGCGGCGGATTTCGCCGTGTCCCCGGGACTGACTTTGCCGAAGCCGCCAATCGCAGCCTTGAGATTGCTTTCCGCATCGATGAGGAAGTTGGCGGCGACCACCACGGCTTCGCCCTCCTTGACGCCTTCCAGCACCTCGACGAAATCGTCCGCGCGCGCGCCGAGCTTCACTTCGCGCGGCTCGAAGCGGCCCGCTTTTGCGTCGCCTCCGGCTTGCACCAGCACGATGCGGCGCACGCCGCTGTCGATCACCGCCGACAGCGGCACCGCCAGCACTTTGGCGCGGCTGGCCACCGACAGTTCCAGCGAAGCGAACATGGCCGGCTTGAGCAGTCCGCCGGGATTCGCCAGCTCCACCCGCACCGGCACGCTGCGCGTCTCCACTTTCAGCGTCGGGGAGACGTAGGTCACCGTCCCCTCGAAGGCCTTGTCGGGATAGGCGCCGATACGCACCTTCGCCTTCTGGCCGACGCGGACCAGCCCGATGTCCTGCTCGAAGACGTCGGCGATCACCCACACCGAGGACAGGTCGGCCACCTGGTAGAGCATCTCGCCCGGCATGAAGCGCATGCCGGCGACGGCCTTCTTTTCCATGACGATGCCTGAAGCCGGCGAGCGCAGCGTGAGTGTGCGCCGCACCTCGCCGCCCTCGCGCAGGCGGACGATCTGCTCGTCGGAAATGTCCCAGTTGCGCAGGCGCGAGAGGCTGGATTCGGCGAGCTGCTTCATGCCGGCCTGCGCTTCCGGCCCGGCGTCCTTGAGCGATTCGCGGCCCTGCGCGGCGATGGCGTATTCCTTCTGCGCCGAGACGAGTTCCGGGCTGTACACCTCGGCCAGCGGCTGGCCGCGGCCGACCGGCTGGCCGGTGGCATTGACGTGCAGCTTTTCGATCCAGCCCTCGAACTTCGGCGACACGGTGTGCAGGCGGCGCTCGTCGACCTCGATGCGTCCGCTGGCGCGCACGCTGCGGGACAGCTCGCGCATCGCCGCAATTTCCGTGCGCACGCCGAGCTTCTGCACCTTCTCGGTGCCGATGACGATGCCGCTGCTCGAGTCGGCGGTTTCCTCTCCTTCGTACACCGGAATGTATTCCATGCCCATCGGGTCCTTCTTCGGCGCCGGCGAGGTGTCGGGCAGGCCCATCGGGTTGCGGTAGAAGAGCAGCTTGCGCGCCTGCTTGGCGCCCTCCGTTTTCGCCGCGGCTTGCGGCGCGGCCGTCTCATGACCGCCGCGGCTGCCGAGCCAGTAGCCGGCGCCGAGTGCGGCTGCCACTATGGCCAGCACAACAACCATCGCCCCTTTTTTCATAGTTCTTCTCCCAGCAGCCGTTCGATGTCAGCGAGACGGAATTGCGCCTCCACCTGCGCCTTGAGCCAGTCCAGCTTGGCCTTGCGGATCTGCCGCTGCGCGTCGAGCAACGTGGCGAAATCCAGCTTGCCCGTCTCGTAGCCGGCCAGCGCCGCCTTGAAGGCCAGGTCGGCCTGCGGCAGCAGGGCGGTGGCGACCAGTTGTTCGAGGCGCCGCGCGGAATCCAGCGCGGAGAGGTTCTCGGCCAGGTCGGCGGAGACCTGGTTCAACGCCGCATCCTTGCGCGCGCGTGCGGCGGAGGCCATCGCCGCCGCCTCGCGCTCCTGCGAACGGCGCGATTCCTGCTGCAGCGGAATGTTCACCTCGAACATCAGTTCCCATTCGGTGACGCGGTTGCGCGTCTGGATCGGCGAGACGCCGACGGTGAGGTCGGGATAGCGGTTCTTCGTCACCAGCTCGCGGTTCTTCTCGGCAGCAAGGATCTGCGCTTCCTGCGCGGCCAGTTGCGGGTTGGCCGCCAGCAGGCGCACTTCGAGCGCGACGTAATCGAGCTTCGCCGGGGCGGGGAGCGGGCGCAGGGCCAGCGGCTCCGCCAGCGGCGCGGCGGGCGGCCGGCGCAGCAGCGCGTTGAGGCGCGCCGCGGCATGGTGGTGCTCGGTCTCCAGCATCAGCAGTTCGCTGCGCAACGTGGTCTTCTCTACCTGGGCGCGCACCACGTCCTGCTGCGGCGCCAGCCCGTCCGCATAGCGCGCCTGGGCGAGCTGCTCCAGGCTGGCGCCGAGACGCAGCAGTTCCTCGGTCAGTTTCCGGCTGTGGCCGGTAAGGTAATACTGCGCGAAGGCGGCCTTCACCTTCGCCGCGAGTTCGGCCCAGGTGCCGCTGCGGCGCGCCTGCGCCTGCGCCGCGTCGGCTTCGGCGACCTCACGTTTCAGATCGCGCTTGCCCCACAGCGGAATGGTCTGCGCCACGGTGTACTTCGCGCTGCCGACGCGCGCCGGCAGCAGGTTGAAGTCGCCGCCGCTCATCTGGTTGCCGACGTCGCGCAGTTCCAGCCGCCCCATCGGATCGGGCAGGGCGCCGGCCGGCTGCACGCGCGCCTGCGCGGCCTCGGCCTCGTAGCCCATCGCCGCCAGCTCGGGGTTCTGCCGCCGCGCCAGGTCGAGCAGTTCCTCGACGCGGGCGCCGGGCGCGGGAACCTGCGCCCCCGCCAGTCCGGCCCAGAGTCCAATACCCAAGGCCAGTGCCTTCAGCATGTCTCGTCGCATACCACCTCCCACATCGGTGTTTCAAGGCTGTGCATGTCTTGGCTGATGTTCGTCAATCAGGGAAGAAACTCAGCGATGGCTCTCAAAAACGGTGCTCTTGCCGGCCTTGTCGAAAGCCACGACGTCGTAGGCATCCTGCTTCCCCGGCACTTCCATGCCGGGCGAGCCCGCCGGCATGCCCGGCACCGACAGGCCCGCCACCGCCGGCTTCTCGCGCAGCAGGCGCTTGATCGCGGCAGCCGGCACATGGCCTTCGATGACGTAGTTGCCCACCTTGGCGGTATGGCAGGACCCCAGTCGCTCCGGTACGCCGAGCCGGTTCTTGACCGCCTGCATATCTTTTTCCGGCACCGTTTTCACCTTGAAACCGTTTGCCTCGAGATGCTCCACCCATTTGCCGCAGCAACCGCAGTTCGGGTCCTTGTGCATCACGACTTCGGGCAGCGGCTGGGCGCCGACGCCCAGGGTTGCCAACGCCAGCAGCGCGGTCGCGAGAAACTTCGATGTTTTCATGTCCACTCCATCAACCACGGCGATTCTTCAGCATTTCTTCGCGCGCTCGCTGCACTTCCGGCGGCCAGCGGCTCTGGATGTAGGACAGCACGGCGGCGATGTCGGCATCGCTGAGGATGCTGCCGAATGCCGGCATGTCGCTCACGTAACCGGGCGGACCGTACTTGCCGGGCACCAGGCCTTCCTTGGTAATGCCGAACAGCACCTCGTCGGGATGATGCCAGGTGTGGCCCGATTCGTCATGCGGCGGCGCTGGCATGCGGCCGTTCGGCAGTCGCTGCCAACAGATCACCCTACTCCGCCTGTCTCATCGGCGCCGATCAGCAGGCGGGTTCCCGAAAGAAACCTGTGCCTGGGAATTTCCAGGTTGAGCGGCGCAGGAACGTTTCTGAAGACCCGGCCGGCGAAATCGAATTTCGAGCCGTGGCAAGGGCAATAATACCCGCCGGGCCAATCCGGCCCCAGATCGGCGGGCGCAACCTCCCTGCGTACAGTCGGGATGCAACCGAGGTGCGTGCACAGCGCCAGCGCGACCCAGTATTCCGGCTTGATCGAGCGCAACGCATTGCGGCAATACTCCGGCTGCTGCGGGCGTTCCGAACGCGGATCAAGCAACTGGCCCGTGTCGCGCTGCAAGCTTTCGATCATTTCCGGAGTACGGCGCAGAATCCACACCGGTTTGCCGCGCCACTCCACCGTCGCCAGTTCGCCGGGCGCCAGCCGGGCAGTATCCGCCTCGACCGGCGCACCGGCGGCCCGCGCCCGCGCGCTCGGTGCCATGCTCGCGACAAATGGAATCGCGGCGGCTATAACCGCCATGCCGCCGACGGCGGAGGTCGCCACAACCAGACGGCGACGCGTGGCGTCAGGCCCATCATCATCGCCGTCACAGATCAGAGTAGTCACATCAAGTCCGCCGGAAATAATGTCCCATCGTCAGTTCGAGAGATCGTGTTTCTTCTGCTCGAACTCTTCGCGCTCGATCTCGCCGCGGGCATAGCGTTCCTTGAGGACATCGAGCGCAGGCTTATCCTGGCCGCGCGCTGCCGATGCCCCGCCGCCCCAGAAGGCGCGCAGCAAAACCGCGATGACGACGACAAGCAGACCCCAGAACAAGATCATGCCCAATCCCATGCCGCCCCAGCCGCTGCCCCATGCAAAACCGTCCATATGTCCCCACATCGCGTTTCTCCGAGGTAATTCTGCAACCGTCTCCCGATGATCCACCCACGCATGAACAAGGGACTGCCGGCATCGACGATAGTTCCTTTCCTCGCTCACCAACGATTTGCCGACGCGCAGCAGAATCGGTCGCGATTCCTCGTTACCGTATTTGTCTTCGCACCAGCCACACCACGAGCGGCGGGATCAGCAGCCATTGCAGCAGAGGCAGCACGCCCGTTCCCAGTCCGGGGATCGTTGGCATCGTCTCCGCATACGCCCAGCGCCCCGAATACCGGGTCGCCCACCATTCAAGAGCGATTGTCACGGATATCCCCAGCGCAATAAACGGGACGATGGCATTCCGTGACGGCTGCAGAATCCATTTTCGCGTTCGCTGCAGGTACGCAGTTGCCCAGAATGCCGCCAACAGAATGAGGGCATCGCCCGCGGCGGCGCGCACGCACTGGATCACGCCTTCCCAGTGCGCAACAGACGGCATCCCGGAAAAAAACGGTATCTGCAAAAGCTCCCAGGGGAGATTCAGCAGAAAGCCAAACAGCAGCACGTTCGGCTCCGGTTGCCGGAGGAAGGTGGACTCAGCCACACCGTTTCCACTCAATGCTCACTATCCTCGCCCGTCCGTGTCCATGAAGGCCAGTAAGCGGGGACGCGGTCCCGGTAGCGTGCGTACTCGGCTCCGAATGCGGCTTCCATTTCGCGCTCCTCACGCTTGGCCAGGCGCCAATACATGAGCGCCAGAATCGGGAACATCGCCAGCGTCACGAGGGTCGGCCACTGCAGCAGAAAGCCGAACATGATGAGGACGAACCCAGCGTACTGCGGATGCCGTACCCGCGCATAGGGGCCCGAGATGGCCAGTCGATGTTCCCTTTGCGCCGCGTACAGCTCCCTCCACGCGGTCGACAAGAGCCAGAAACCGCCAAAGATGAACACCGTACTCAGGAGGTGGAACGGGCCGAAGTGAGGGTTCGATTTCCAGCCGAATATCATTTCTAGAAGATGGCCCGAGTCGTGGGCGAGCCAGTCGACACCCGGAAAGCTGCTGCTCAGCCAACCGGACAGCAGAAAAATGGTCAATGGAAAACCGTACATTTCCACGAACAGCGCCACGATAAAAGCCGAGAAAACACCGAAGGAGCGCCAGTCGCGTTGCGTTTGCGGTTTGGCGAAGCTGAAGGCGAAAATGATGAAGATGAGCGAATTGATGACGACGAGAGACCACAGGCCGTAGGCAGGCGCCTCGTTCATGGCGCGCCTCCCTCTGGCTTGTCGCCCGCCCCGCCGCCATGCCCCTTGCCGTGTCCCCGGTGATGGAAGAAATGCATCAGCGGGCAGGCCAGCAGGAGCAGGAAAGGCAATACGCCGAACAGGTGCGCCTGGTGCTCGGTGAAAAGGAAAAATGCAGCGATGGCTGCAAATGCAATGAACACCCACTTGGCCCGTGATCCCGACGGCCCCGTGCGCGCTTCCGGGTGTTCATTGCTACGCATTGATTCCATGGATTTGCTCCTGTTGATAACGCTTGCCGGTCGAGGGCAAGCTAAAACACCTATTCAGACGTCCTTTTTGCCGCATTGTTCTGCCAGCCAGGACGGACAGCCGCTCCTCTCCCAGTAATCGCGTCCCTCGAAAAAGTACTTTGTCACCAGATCGCGCAGCCTCTGTCTGATTTCCTGCTCGGAAAGACCATCGAGTTCCGCATGTAATGCAATGGCAAACCCGCCGAAGACATCAAGAAGGCGCGGGTCGAAATGGCTGCCGCGGTTTTCTTCGAGAATGCGCATGGACTGCTCGACCGGCAGCGGTTCCTTGTAAGGCCGGCGAGAGGTTAATGCATCAAAAACATCTACGATGGCGAAAAGTCGTGCCGCAAGCGGAATCGTCTCTCCTTTCATGCCACGCATGTAACCGCTTCCGTCGAAACGCTCGTGGTGAAACTCGATCACGTCCCGCGCATCCTTGAGCCAGCTCGACCGGGCAACTATGTCCATGCCGAGTTGCACATGTCTTTTCATGGCCTCGAACTCATCGGCGGTCAGCTTCCCCGGCTTGAGCAGTATGGTGTCGCTGATGCCAATCTTGCCGACGTCATGGAGAAATGCGCCTGTTACGACGGCGCGGATGTCCTCTTCGGAAAGGCCAAGCGCCTCGGCAAAACGGATGCTGTAGATGCACACGCGATAGTTGTGCAGGTCCGTATCGGAATCCCGCTTGGCAATGGCGCTGCCCAGAACCTCCATCAATTCGATATTGCTGCGCATCAACCCTGTGGAGAGTTGCAGAACACCCCGGTTCAGGCCGACGATGACGGGGTACAGGGCGAGCGCCGTCAGCAGTAGCGCCAGCACGACCACCGACACGTTGCGGATGAGATCCGCCCGCGCATGCCGGCTTGCCTCGGCGTCAACCAGATATGCGCCGTAAAAACGCCCGACCTGCGAGCCATCGGATTTCCCGAGGGGAACGCTTACCTGAACCAGCAGACGTCCCGCTCGCCATCCCGTACGGTGACTGCCTTCTCCGCCCATCGCGGTCGCTTGCATCGGCCCATCTAGCCCGGCCAACAGGTTGGCCCTCTCCGGCGCAGCGGCTTCGGCGACGATGCTCCCGGCCGTATCTACCAACTGAACATGCACGAAGTTATCATTGAGCAGCGATTGCATCGTCTGATGCAGTTGAGCCTCATGGACAGAGCCTGCCTTGCCGACATGGTTGCGAAATGCCTCCGACGCAGATATGGCCAGGCCGAAGGCAAGCCTGTCGACTCTCTGAAGTTCCAGATAGGTCACCGCAGCGCCGACCGCCAGTGTCAGCACTATCCATGCGATCGCCAAACGCAGCGCTACAACGCGGTGAATGCCGCGGAAAATCCGCATTCCACCGCCCCGCCGCCCATCATCGCTCGCCATGGGAACCCCGGTGTTGGTGCTGGTCGTGGCGACCATGGCAGGCGCTCAGATTGTCGCTCTGCGCAAGCGCAGCGCATTCATTACGACCGAAGCGGAACTGAAACTCATGGCCAACGCTGCGATGAGCGGCGACAGCAGCAGTCCGAAAACAGGGTAGAGCACGCCGGCGGCGATCGGCACGCCGAGCGCGTTGTAGAGAAAGGCAAAGGTCAGGTTCTGCCGCATGTTGGAGACCGTGGCCAGCGAGAGATTGCGCGCCGTGGCGATGCCGCGCAGATCGCCCTTGACCAGGGTGAGTTGCGCGCTGTTCATCGCCACGTCGGTACCGGTGCCCATGGCGATGCCGACATTGGCGCGAGCCAGCGCCGGCGCATCGTTGATGCCGTCGCCGGCCATGGCGACGATGCGGCCTTCGGCCTGGAGGCGGGCCACCAATTCATCCTTGTCCTTGGGCTTGACCTCGCCATGGATCTCCTCGATGCCGAGCTTGCGACCGACGGCGCGCGCAGTGGTGAGGCCATCGCCGGTGGCCATGATGAGGGTGAGGCCGCTGGCCCGCAGGAGCTCCAGCGCTTCCTGCGAGGAGTGCTTGATGGGGTCGGAGACCGCGACGAGTCCGGCCGCCTTGCCGGCAACGGCGAGAAACATGACGCTGGCGCCTTCCTGGCGCAGGGCTTCGGCCTGTTGCTCCAGCGCATGCCAATCGACGCCTTGTTCTTCCATCAGCGCAGTGTTGCCGAGCACGATCTCCTGGCCATCGACAGCGCCGCTCACGCCGATGCCCGAGGCGGATTCGAAGCGCTCGGGCGTGCTGAGTTTGAGTTTCTGCCTGTGCGCCTCGGCGACAATGGTCTGTGCCAGAGGATGTTCGCTGCCCTGATCGAGGCTGGCGGCGATGCGCAGAACATCTTCATCGCTCCCACCCACGGCCGCGACCACGCCGTGAAAGGCAGGCCTGCCCTCGGTCAAGGTGCCGGTCTTGTCCACGATCAGGGTGTCGACCTTGCGCAGGTTCTCGATCGCCGCCGCATCGCGAAACAGCACGCCATGGGTCGCCCCCTTGCCTGTGGCGACCATCACCGACATCGGCGTGGCCAACCCGAGCGCGCAGGGGCAGGCGATGATCAGCACGGCGACGGCGTTGATGAGGCCATAGGCCCAGCTCGGCTGCGGTCCGAACAGCCCCCAGCCGAACAGGGTCAGCAATGCAATCGCCACGACACCGAGCACGAACCAGCCCGCGACCTGGTCGGCCATGCGCTGCATGGGTGCGCGCGAGCGTTGCGCCTGGGCCACCATCTGCACGATCTGCGCGAGCACCGTCTGTGCGCCGATCTTCTCCGCCTGCATCACCAGCGCACCACTGGTATTGAGCGTGGCGCCGATCACCCTGTCGCCGGCGGTCTTGCTCACCGGCATCGGCTCGCCGGTGAGCATGGACTCGTCCACTGCACTGTCGCCTTCGAGCACCACGCCGTCCACCGGAACTTTCTCGCCCGGCCGCACGCGCAGTCGATCGCCGGGGTGTACATGGGTGAGCGGGATGTCCTCCTCGCTATTGTCGTCGCGGATACGCCGCGCAGTCTTCGGCGCGAGGCCGAGCAGGGCCTTGATGGCGGCGCCGGTTTCCGAGCGCGCCTTGAGTTCCAGCACCTGGCCCAGCAGCGTGAGGGAAATGATGACGGCTGCCGCCTCGAAATACACTGCGACATGGCCGGCAACCTGGAATGAGGGCGGGAAAATGCCGGGCAGCACCGTGGCCACCACGCTGTAAAGATAGGCCGAGCCCGTGCCCAGGCCGATCAGGGTCCACATGTTCGGGCTGCGGTTCTTCACCGACTGCACGCCGCGCACGAAGAACGGCCAACCCGACCAGAGCACCACTGGCGTGGCGAGGGCCAGTTCCACCCAGGGTCGGGTGGCGCCCAGCAGGCCGTCGAACAGACCGCCCGACATGGCGATGAGGGTGACCAGAGCAGTCAGCGGCAGTGTCCACCAGAAACGGCGGCGAAAGTCGGCAAGCTCCGGGTTTTCGCCTGCCTCCAGTTCCGGCAGCACCGGTTCCAGTGTCATGCCGCACTTCGGACAGGCGCCGGGGCCGATCTGTCTTACTTCCGGGTGCATCGGGCAGGTATATTCCGTGCCCGCCGGAGCCGCTTCCTCCTGCACTGGCACGGGCGTCAGATAGCGCTGCGAACGATCAGCCTCGAATTTCGCCAGACACTTGGCGCTGCAGAAGCGGATCGTGCGGCCGGCGAGCACGGTCGCATGCGGCGACTCTGGCTTGACCGTCATGCCGCAGACGGGATCCTTCTCCGCCAGTGCGTCCTGCGCCGCCCCGGCGCGGCGGCCGCCCTCATGCCCCTCATGCTGGTGGTCGTATTCCATCTCTCACCTCCCGCCGGCTCACTTCATCGGCATCGGCTGCGGCTGTCCTTCCGGGCGCCGCATCATCTGCTCCATCATCATCTGCATCATGTCGAGGCGTTTTTCCATCTGCTGCATGCGCTCCGGCGAGCCGCCGGGCTGGCCGCCGCCCATCATGCCCATGCCACCCTTGCCCATCATGCCGCCCTCCATCATGGGACAGCCCATCATGCCGGCTTGCATGCCACGACCCATCTGCATGTTCTCCTGCATGGTCTGCATGTGCTCGGCCATTGCCTTCTGCCGTTCCTCGTCTGTCTTCGCCTTGGCGATGCGGTCAAGCTGGCCCTGCATCTTCTTGGCGTTGTCCTGCATTTTCCTGACGGTCTGTTCGGGCTTGGCTGCCGGCTTGGCGGCTGCGGCCTTGGCCTCCTGACCCTTCTCAGGGTGATGGGCGTCGTCGGCGAAAGCGGGGACGGCAAAAGCGAGCGAGGCTGCGATGGCTGTCATGGTCAATGCCAGTCTTTGTTTCTGTGGTACTAGCTTGTTCATGGTCGTTTTCTCCTAAAAAGTTCAGTACCCCAGAATCAGATGCGGGCACTAGTGCTTGTGGTCGGTATGCGTGTCTTTCGCGACGGCCAGCGGCGTGAAGCGCGCCTGTTCGGCTTGCTTGCCGGCCAGGGTGATGGACACCACCACTTTCGTGCCCGGCGTCGATGCGTACTTGGCGACACCCTTCATGCGGTTGTCCCCGTCCGGTTTGAGCGTCGCGGCGGTCTTTAGTTTCCCGGCGAGGATCGTCGCCGTGCCGGCGGCGCCGGCGGTGGACATCTTCTGGCCGGCGTGGTCGGTCACGTACACCACGACGGGGTTCTCCTTGGCCTCCGTGGCGTCCTTCGCCAGGACCAGCTCGTAGTGGTAGGGCCCCGCCATGCGCAGTTGGCCGCCGTTGGGCGCCTTCTGCGTGTCGAGATAGGCGTCGTCGTGGGCCAGGACGGCGCCCGCGGCAAAAGTCAGTACCCCAATAGCAAATGCGGGCACCAGTCCGGCCAGTACGGCGAGGGATGCGATGCGTTTCATTGCGTCTCCTTTCAAGTTGCGGTCAAAAACTTTCCTGCTCTTTCATGGCAAGCAGCCGCTGCAATGGCTTTTCGCCCCACAAGCGGAACATCACCGGCGTCAGCAGGGTGTCCAGCAGCGTGGAACTCACCAGGCCGCCGAAGATCACCACCGCCACCGGATGCAGCACCTCCTTGCCCGGCGCGTCGGCCGAGACGAGCAGCGGCACCAGGGCGAAGGCTGCCACCAGCGCCGTCATCAGCACCGGCGTGAGGCGCTCGAGCGAGCCGCGCACGATCATACGGTCGCCGAATTTCTCGCCCTCGAAGGCGCACAGGTTGATGTAATGGCTGATCTTGAGGATGCCGTTGCGCGTGGCGATGCCGGTGAGTGTGATGAAGCCCACCAGCGCCGCCACCGAGAGCGGCTGGCCGGAGATCCACAGCGCGATGACACTGCCCACCAGCGCCAGCGGGATGTTGCCCATGATGATGGCGGTCAGCACGGCCGAGCGGTAGCGGCTGTAGAGCACGAGAAAGATCATCGTCAGCGACACCAGCGCCAGGAGGGAGATCAGGCGGGCCGCCTGCTCCTGCGCCTGGAACTGGCCTTCAAGCGCCGTGAAATACCCCTCCGGCATCTGCCGTGCAGATAGCTCGGCGCGGATGTTGGCGATGACCTTCGACATGTCGCGTCCGTCGGTGTTGGCGGAGATGACGATGCGCCGGCGCGAGTTCTCTCGGCTGACCTGGTTCGGCCCCTCGCCGTCCTCGATCGTCGCCAGGCGTGAGAGCGGAACATGTCCGCCGGGCGTCTCGATCAGCAGGTTCGGCAGTTCCTGCAGGCTGCGCCCGCTTTCGGGCAGGCGCACCAGCAGGTCGAAGCGGCGCGAACCTGCCTCACCTCCTTCGATGATCTGCGTGATGCGCTCGCCCTCGATCATCTGCTCGAGTGAGCGCAGCAGGTTGCCAGGCGCCACGCCGTAGCGCGCCGCCTGTTCGTAATCGACGCGGATCTTGATCTGCGGAATCAGCACCTGCTTCTCGATCTGCAGATCAGTGATGCCGGGAATCTTCGCCAGCCGCGCGCGCAGGTCGCCCGCCAGCCCGCGCAAGGTATCGAGGTCGTCGCCATACACCTTCAGCGCGATCTGGGCGCGCACGCCTGAGAGCAGGTGGTCAAGGCGATGCGAGATGGGCTGGCCGACGTTGCTGACTGCCGGCAGCACGGCAAGCCGGGTGCGAATGTCGTTGATGATGGCCTCCCGGCTGCGCGCCGACACCTTGAGGTCAACGTCCATCTCCGTGTAATGGACGCCTTCCGCATGCTCGTCCAGCTCGGCCCGTCCGGTGCGCCGCCCGACCTGCGTCACCTCGGTCACGCCCTTCACGATCTGCTCGGCCAGGGCGCCGATGCGGTTCGACTCGGCGAGCGAGGTGCCGGGATTGAGCAGTACGTTGATCGTCAGCGTGCCTTCATTGAAGGGCGGCAGGAAGGAACGCGGAAAGAGCGGGATGGTGGCTGCAATGACCACCACCGTCGCCAGCGCGCCAGCCAGCAGCTTGCGGCCATGGCCGAAAGACCAGTGCAACAATTTCGCGTCCCAGCGCTTGAGCCGGGTAACCAAGGGGCTATCGCCAGCGTGCAACTGTTTCATCTTCGGCAGCATGTAGTACGCCATCACCGGCGTGACAGTGACCGAAACAATCATGCTGGCAAGGATGGAGACGATGTAGGCCACCCCCAACGGCGTAAACAAGCGGCCCTCAATGCCGGGCAGGACGAACAGCGGCACGAACACCAGCACGATGATCACCGTCGCGTAGACGATGGCGGAGCGCACTTCCAGCGTGGCCTTGGCGATGACTTCGGCCACCGGTCGCGGCGCAGCCAGATCGCGGTTGAGCTTGAGGCGGCGCAGAACGTTCTCGACCCCGACGACGGCATCGTCGACCAGCTCGCCGATGGCGATGGCGAGCCCGCCCAGCGTCATGGTGTTGATGGACAGGCCGAAATAGCTGAATACCAGCGCCGTCACCAGCAGCGAGACAGGGATGGCCGTCAGCGAGATCAGGGTGGTGCGGACATTGAGCAGGAACAGGAAGAGGATTACCGCCACCAGGATGGCGCCGTCGCGCAGCGCCTCCACAACGTTGTTTACCGAGTGCTCGATGAAGTCGGCCTGCTTGAAGAGGAACTGCGGCGCCTCGACGCCCGGCGGCAGAGCCTTCGACAATTCGGCAATAGCGCGCTCGACCTCGCGCGTCAGCGCCACGCTGTCGGCACTGGGCTGCTTCTGTACGGAGAGAATAACGGCGGGCTTGGCGTTGTAGCCGGCGTCGCCGCGCTTGATGGCCGGCGCCAGCTTGATCTCGGCGACCTGCTTCAGGAGGATGGGCTGGCCATTCCTGAACGACACCACCATGTTCTGCAGGTCCTCGATCCGGCTGGTGCGCCCGATCTGGCGGATGAGGTATTCGCGGCCCTGGGCCTCGAGGAAACCGCCGCTGGTGTTGGCGCCGAAATCCTTCAGCGCGCTTTCCAGTTTCTCGCGCTCGACGCCCAGCGCCTGCAACTGCGCGGGTTTGATCTCGACGCGGTACTGCCGCACTTCGCCGCCGATCGGGATCACCTGCGCGATGCCGGGAATGGTGAGGAGGCGCGGCCGCATCACCCAGTCGGCGTACTCGCGCACCTGCATCGGGCTGACCTTGTCCGGATCCGCATCTGGGTTGATGGGCAGGGCAATCAGGAGGATCTCGCCCATGATCGACGAGATCGGTCCCAGTTGCGGCACGATGCCTTCGGGAAGCTGCTCGCGCACCAGGTTCAGCCGCTCGGCGATCTGCTGGCGGTTGCGGTAGATGTCCGAGCCCCATTCGAACTCGACGTAGACGATGGACAGGCCGACGCCCGAGACCGAGCGCACGCGGGTGACGCCAGGCATGCCGTTCATGCTCGACTCAATGGGGAAGGTGACGAGCTGCTCGACCTCCTCCGGCGCCATGCCGCCGGCCTCGGTCATCAGCGTAACGGTCGGCTTGTTGAGGTCGGGGAAAACATCCACCGGCATCTTGCGGACGGTCAACGTACCGTAGATGACCAGCAGCAGCGACACGCAGACGACAATGAGCCGCTGTTTCAGGCTGGCGTTGACGATGGTCTCGAACATCTCAGCGCACCTGTGCCAGCAGGCTGGCGCCCTCGGTGACAACCCGCTCGCCGCTTGCGAGGCCCGAAGTCACTGCCACCGTCATTGCATCGAGCGACTGGACGCCCACCTTGCGCAGGACGAAGCGTTCCGCCCCGTCACGCACCCAGATCGCCGTATCGCCGGCACTGACTTTCACCAGGGCGGCCATTGGCACGGCCGCGCCCCGGGTCTTGCGCGAAGTCTTGGCGATCACCTTGAGCGGCTGGCCCACGGCAACCGGCGCATCCTGCGCGACGACCCGGAACAGGAGCGGCATGGCCTGTTCGCGCAGCAGGCGGCCACCCCCGACGAACTGCAATTTCAAGGAAGCGCCGGAGAGTTGGGCGCTCGCCTCGCCGATGCCCTCCGCCAGCGCCGGATCGTAGGCCAGCGCCTCGACGGCAAGCCGCGCCGGATCAATGACTTCGAACAGCACTTCCTTCGATTCGACCACCTGGCCGACCACCACGTTGGCGGCGGCGATCGTGCCGGACACCGGCGCCCGCAAGGGCTCCGCCGCACCGACGCTGGCGCCGACCACGGCGCGGCGCTTCTTCAGCGCCTCGGCTTCGAAGCGCGCCGCTTCGATTTCCTTCTGCGGGACAGCGCCCTCGAGCTGTTCGTAGCGCGCGAGTTTCCGCTCGGCGATGGCGAACTGCGCGTCAAGCTCGGCGAACTGCGCCTGCTGGTTGCCCCGCTCGATGCTGCTGGCGACCGGGCGCAGCCAGGCCAGCACCTGCCCTTTCACGACCTTCTGCCCCAGCGTCGGCAACCCCTTCGGGCCGGCTTCGATGCGCCCCGACTGGGCCGCCTGGATGCGGCCGCCGGCGTTGGGATCGGCGATGACCTTGCCGTTGAATTCCACCGTTGCGGCAAGCTCTGCGACCCCGGCCACCACATGGCGCAGGCCGAGCTGGTATTGCACAGCCTTGGGCACGAACAGGCTGCCATCCGGCAAACGTTGTGCCGATGCGGTCTCGGCGGGCGGTGTGCCTGGCGCTTTACCGGCGGCAGCGGCCGGCTTCTTCTTGTCCTGGCTGTGATCCTCGTCGCCATGGGCAATGGCCTGCCCGGCGGCAAGTCCGAGAAAGGCGACCGCCACAGCGGCCGCAAGATGCGCTTTAGACATTCGATTCATCCCTCAGTACTTGCGATTCAGTTTGCGGCGGCGAACGGCGACGAGGCCGGTGCCGGCGAGCAGCAGCGCGCCCGAGGCGCCCCACACGGCCCACTTGTCCCACCCGGGCGCATACTCGACGCCGGCCGCCGGCGGAGCGAGATCGAGCGTGGCCGTGAGCAGGTCGGCGGTATCGCCCGCCTGGACCGAAATCGCCAATGGATACTTGCCAGGAAGCGCGAAGGCCTCTGCCGGCAACGAATACACCCCCGGCGAAACCTGAACCGCAACCGCCTTGAATGTCCCGCTCTCGACCTCGATTTCCGCGTCGGCAACCGGTTCGTTGGTGGTGAAGCGGTCGAGGTAGAGGGTCAGTTTCTTGCCCTCCAGCACGGCGACCAATTCGAATTCATCGGTTTGCGTGGATGTACGAGGCGCGATATCGACAGCCATGTCAGACTTCACCGCCTCGCCATGGCTATGGCCATCGCTGCTGTCTCCGCCGCCATGGGCCAGGCCGGATAGCACAAGGGTTATCGACATCAAGTAATTGCTGACGTATTTCAAGGCAACACCCCCAGAACTTGTTTGAGTCGCGATTGGGCCGCGGAGCGCGCGACCTGCTGACGATTGAAGAAGGCCACGGCCTCGAAGGCGCCTGTGCGTGCGCGCAACAGCGCCGTCAAGTCCGATTCACCAAGGGAGAAGGCCTTCTCGGCGAGATGCAGATTGTCTGCGGTGAGTGCGCGGCGCTCCCGCGCCATGGCGAGCTGGCGCTCGGCGGCATCGAGATCGAGGCGGGCTTTTTCCGCATCCAGCTTCAGCTTGAGCTGCGCCAGCGCCTGTTCGGAATCGGCTTGGGAGGATTCGATTCGGGCAGCGGCGTTTTCCTGGCGCACGCGCGGGCCGGAGGAAAAAGGAATCGTCAGCTTCACGCCGACGGTATTGGCGTAGGGTTCCCCGAACTCGCCGCGATCGCGCACCATGCGCACGGCGAACTCCGGTGCATCGCGGCGGGTTTCCTCGGCAAGCTTGAGCCTGGCGCGTGCCGTGCGCGCGGTTGCGGCCACGGCGGCGAGTTGCGGATGGTCTTCTGACGGCTCGCGCGTGCGGGCCGGGCCCTCTTCAGCCAGTACTGGCGGTGCTGCCGCGCCCGTGATAGTGCGAAAGCTCTGCTCCGCCTGCAGCAGCGCGGCTTCGGCCTCAATGGCTTCCGCATCCGACGCCAGGCGCTCACTGCGCGCCAGGTTGGCGTCGATCCGTGCCAGATCGCCGGCCTTGAAGCGGCGCATCACGTCGGCCTCCAGGGCGTGGGCGGTGGCTGCCCGCTGTCCGGCCAAGGCGCGGGCATGGCGCGCGGCGGCCACGGCCCACCAGGCTTCGCGCACCTCGCCCGCGATCTGCAGGCGCAGCGCAGCGCGGCGCGCGCCGACTTCCGCCATGGCGCTGGCCGCCTCGGCTTCGCGTGCCGCCTGCTGCCCGGGCAGCCAGAGCGGGACAGCCATCTCCACTTCCCATTCCTGCTTGCCGCGGTTCCTGTTGAGCCGGTCGTTCAGGCTTGACAGCGACAATGAGGCCGGACCGGGGGTAAGGCCGCCGGCAACTTCGGCGCGAGCCTGCGCTTCATCCTCCCGCGCCGTGATGGCGGCAGCCTGGGGATGGCGGGACCAGGCCTGCTCCAGGGCAGCCGCCAGACCGGATGCGGCAGGCGGGGCATCGGCAGCCAGTCCCGACAGGCTCAGCGCCAGCCCGACGACACAGAGCATCTGCCGCTTCCGGCGAAGCGATGTCATGTTCATACCGTGACCGACAGAAGGACGGCGAGAAGGGCGGCGTAACTTGATTTCATGGCAGGCTTTTCTTTAGCGTGGTGTGATGAGCATTCTGCAAAAAAGCTCCCGTCCACAAGCTGACGCCGGGATTACATTTCCGTAATCTTTCCCCGTCTTGCCCCGACAGAAAGCTGACTGAAGCGTAATTCCCCGGTCATCTTCCTGTTGGCATGCGACTCCTAAGATGGCATCACCGTCGGATGAGAAATGCCCGGCGGAATCAACCCAATCCCACAAGGAGAAAACCATGAAAACCAAGTTAGCAAAGCTGGCCCTTATTGCTGTTCTGAGCACCATGGGTGCAACGACTGCGTTTGCCCATGATGCCGCCCGCGCCGAAGCGAAACAGGTGATCGATCTGAAAGACGGCTCGACGCTCTACATCTTCAAGGACGGCAAGATGGCAACGGAAGATCGGTACGGTAGCGCCACCCGCTTGGGGCAGGACGCGGTGATGGAAACCAAGGATGGCCAGAAATTCACTATGCAGGGTGACGAGGTCGCGCGCCTCAATTCTCTGATCATCGAAGGACACGTCGGCGGAGACTAACCAACCGACGTTTCAGTGCGCGAAGCGGCTCCTGCGGGGGTCGCTTCCGTTTTGAAGTAACGGGAAAGCACCGCACGCATTTCCTGTAGCAGCTCTGTCCGCCTCATCTGTCACCTCCTTTCGGTGACTATGACAACCGGACAACTCAATAAACTCACAACAGACACCCAACAAATAGCTGACAGCATCGTTACAAATTTGTAATCTGATGGAATCGGGGTTCTGCGCATGCACAATTGGCATACATACCCCAGACCCGGAAGCGGGCGCCAGTGACCACGGCACAAGGGAAGCGATGAAAATCCTGATCGTCGAAGACGAGCACAAAACCGGCGACTACCTGAAGCAGGGTCTGTCCGAGGCCGGCTTCGTGGTGGATCTGGCGCGCGACGGCGCCGATGGCATGCACGCCGCGCTGACCGGCGATTACGATCTCGTCGTGCTGGACGTGATGCTGCCCGGCATCGACGGATGGCAGGTGCTGCGTGAAATCCGCCAGGCGGGCAAGCACATGCCTGTCCTGTTCCTGACCGCCCGCGACCAGGTCGAGGACCGGGTGAAGGGGCTGGAGCTGGGCGCGGACGACTATCTCGTCAAGCCCTTCGCCTTTTCGGAACTTCTGGCCCGGGTGCGGTCGCTGCTGCGTCGGGGAAAAACCAAGGAGGCGGATACGCTGAAAGCGGCCGATCTGGAACTGGACCTGCTGCGGCGCCGGGCGGCCCGAGGCGGCCGGCGCATCGATCTCACCGCCAAGGAATTCGCCCTGCTCGAACTGCTGCTGCGCCGCCAGGGCGAGGTGCTGCCGCGCTCGCTGATCGCCTCCCAGGTCTGGGACATGAATTTCGACAGCGACACCAACGTGATCGAGGTGGCCGTGCGACGCTTGCGGGCAAAGATCGACGACGACTTCGAACCCAAGTTGATCCGAACCGTGCGGGGAATGGGCTACGTGCTCGACACCCCGGAGCCCGACTGATGCGGATTTCCTCCATCACGGTTCGTCTGGCGCTGTTCTTCTCGGCAGCCTCGCTCATAGTCCTGCTGGCAATCGGCTACCTGATCGGCAATGCCGTGGAAAGGCATTTCGAGGAGCAGGACGTGCACGAACTCCACACCAAGCTGGTGCTGATACGCCACGCCCTGGCCAGGGTGCGCACAACGCATGACCTGGACCAAGCCGGACAGCGCCTGAATGACGCCCTGGTAGGCCATCACGGCCTGTCCATAACGGTTCTGGGGCCGCGCCAACGTGTGCTGTTCGCCTCCCGCGAAGCGGATTTCCCGTCAGATTTGCTGGGCAGCCGGCCTTCCGGGGAGCACATGCGGACGGCCGATCTTGTGGTCTGGTCCAAAGGCGGGGAGACCTACCGGGGCATCGCTGCCGCTGCATTCACGGGTATCCCGGACATGCCCCCGGCCACGGCGTTTCTTGCCCTGAACATAGGCCACCATCTGGAATTCATGACGGCGTTTCGCAAGAGTCTCTGGCTGGCCGTCACAGCCGGCATCCTGCTGATCGCCCTCTTCGGCTGGATCGCCGCACGGCGCGGTCTGGTTCCGCTGCGTGACATGGCGCAGGTCGCTCACGGCATTTCGGCCAGCCGCCTCGACAGCCGCCTGCGACTCGATGACGTGCCAACGGAACTCTACGATCTGGCCGCGGCTTTCAACCAGATGCTCGACCGCCTGCAGGACTCCTTCAAGCGCCTGTCCGACTTTTCCTCGGATCTGGCCCATGAGCTGCGCACGCCTATCAGCAATCTGATGACCGAGTCTCAGGTGGTGCTCACCCGCGCCCGCTCCGCGGACGAATACCGCGAAGTGCTCTATTCGAACCTGGAGGAATACGACCGGCTTGCCCGCATGATCGGCGACATGCTGTTCCTGGCGAAGGCCGACAATGGCTTGATCGTTCTACGCAGCGAGCCGGTCGAACTGGCGAAGGAAGTGCGGCAGCTTTTCGATTTCTACGAGGCTCTGTCCGAAGAGCAGGGTGTGCGCCTGACCCTTGCCGGAGAAGGGGTGGTTCGCGGCGACGACCTGATGCTCCGCCGCGCCCTCAGCAATCTGTTATCGAACGCGCTGCGCTACACACCGCGCGAGGGCGCCATCGCGGTCCGCATCGACCAGCCGGAGCCGGGGCAAATACGCCTTGCCGTGGAAAACCCCGGCCAGACGATTCCCGCCGAACATCTGCCGCGGCTGTTCGATCGTTTCTACCAGGTCGACGCGTCCCGGCACAGGACGCATGAAGGCGCCGGACTCGGTCTGGCGATCGCCAAGTCGATCGTCGAGGCGCACGGCGGCGTAATCGCCGTGACTTCAGGGCATGGCCTGACGCGATTCGAGGCGGTTTTCCCGGCTGTCACTCCACCGTAACCGACTTGGCCAGGTTTCTCGGCTTGTCCACGTCGGTGCCCTTGACCAGCGCGGCATGGTAGGCAAGCAGTTGCAGGGGCACGACGTGCAGGACCGGCGAGAGCAGACCGTAGTGCTCGGGCATGTGGATGATGTGAACGCCCTCCGATTCGGGAATCTCGCTGCCGGCATCGGCAAGCACGAACAGCTCCCCGCCGCGGGCACGCACCTCCTGCAGGTTGGACTTGAGCTTCTCCAGCAGGGCGTCATTGGGCGCGACGGCAACGACAGGCATGTCCCTGTCCACCAGAGCCAGCGGGCCGTGCTTGAGTTCTCCGGCCGGGTAGGCCTCGGCATGGATGTAGGAGATTTCCTTGAGCTTCAGCGCGCCTTCCAGCGCGATGGGATAGTGCATGCCGCGACCGAGGAACAGGGCGTGCTGCTTGGCTGCAAACAGCCGTGCCCAGCCGGCGATATCCTTCTCGAGTTCGATTGCGTGGCCGACCGCCAACGGCAGGTGGCGCATGGCTGCCAGATGCGCCGCCTCTTCTTTCGCGTCGATGCGGCCATTCAGCTTGGCCAGCGTCACCGCCAGCAGGAACAATGCCGCCAGTTGCGTCGTGAAGGCCTTGGTCGAGGCGACGCCGATCTCCGGGCCGGCACGGGTGAGAAACTTCAGCGCGGCCTCGCGCACAATGGCCGATTCCGGCACGTTGCATATGGCCAGGGTGCGGGACTGGCCGAGCATGCGCGCATGCTTGAGCGCCGCCAGCGTATCGGCGGTCTCGCCCGATTGCGAAATGGCCACCACCAGCGTTTCGGGATTCGGCACCGACACGCGGTAACGGTACTCGCTGGCGATCTCCACGTTGCAAGGCAGGCCGGCCAGCCGCTCGATCCAGTAGCGCGCCGTCAGGCCGGCATGGAAGCTGGTACCGCAGGCAAGGATGAGCACGCTCTTGGCGTCGGCCAGCATTTCCGCCGCGCCGGCGCCGAACAGATGGGGCGAGACGGAATGCGCAGCGCCGATCATCTCAAGAGTATTGGCCAGCGCCTGCGGCTGCTCGAAAATCTCTTTCTGCATGTAATGCCGATAAGCCCCCAGCTCGACGGCGTCGGCCGAGAGGGTGCTTTCGTGCCGCGGCCGCTCGACGGGGGAACCGTCGGCGCGCACGATGCGCACGCCGCCGCGGGTGATCTCGGCGATGTCGCCGTCCTCGAGATAGATCATGGTGCGCGTCACCTGCAGTAGTGCGGTGGTATCCGATGCGGCGTAATTTCCATCCTCTCCCAGCCCCAGCAGCAGCGGCGCGCCATGGCGGGCGACGACCACCCGATGCGGCTCCTTCTCCGAGAGGACAGCGATGGCATAGGCGCCGACCAGCTCGGCGCAGGCGGCGCGCACGGCGGCAAGGAGATCGGCCTGCGACTTCAGCTTGTGCTCGATGAGATGGGCAATGACTTCGGTGTCGGTCTCCGAGACGAAGGCGTAGCCCAGGCCGGCAAGCCGGGCCTTGATCTCCTCGAAGTTCTCGATGATGCCGTTGTGCACTACTGCCAGACCGCCCGACACATGGGGATGGGCATTCCGCTCGGAGGGTACGCCATGGGTGGCCCAGCGCGTGTGCGCGATGCCGGCGCTGGCGGTCAGGCCCTCGGCGCGCGTGGCCAGCTCCGCCACGCGCCCGACGGCGCGCAGCCTGTGCATGCCGCCGTTATGGACGGCCAGGCCGGCCGAGTCGTAGCCGCGGTACTCGAGCTTGCGCAGGCCTTCGATCAGGATCGGGACGATGTTGCGGTCGGCTACGGCTGCGACAATGCCACACATGTGAAGAACCTTTCACCACAGAGGCACAGAGACACAGAGAAAGCCAGGGTCATTTTAAAGAAACCTCTGTGTCTCTGTGTCTCTGTGGTTAAACAGGTTTTTTCTTTGTCGGCCGCTTCCAGCCCGGCACGGTGGTCTGCTTCACGCGCGTGATGGTGAGTTTGTCCGGCGGCGCATCCTCGGTCAGCGTGGTGCCGGCGCCGAGCGTGGCGCCGCGTCCGACCGTGACCGGCGCTACCAGTTGCGTGTCGGAACCGATGAACACGTCGTCCTCGATCACCGTGCGATGCTTGTTGGCGCCGTCGTAGTTGCAGGTGATGGTGCCGGCTCCGAGGTTCACGTTCCTGCCGATGGTGGCGTCGCCGACGTAGGCGAGATGATTCGCCTTGGAGCGATCCGCCACCGTGCTGTTCTTCACCTCGACAAAGTTGCCGATATGAACGCCCTCGCCCAGCTTGGTGCCGGGGCGCAGGCGCGCATAAGGCCCGATGACGCAGCCGCGGCCGGCCTCGGCAGTATCGATGTGGGTGAAGGGGGCGATGCGCGTGCCCGCGCCGATGAGGGCGTTCTTCAGCACGCAATGCGCGCCGATCTCGACGCCGTCGCCAAGCACGACGCGGCCTTCGAAGACGCAGTTCACATCGATGACGACATCCCGCCCGCAGTCGAGTTCCCCGCGCACGTCGATCCGGTCCGGGTCGAGCAGCGTGACGCCCTGCTCCATGAGCAGCAGCGCGTTGCGGTACTGATGCAAGCGCTCCAGTTCGGCCAGTTGCACCTTGCTGTTCACGCCGAGTACTTCCCAGACCTCGTCGGGTTGCGTCGTCGCCACCGGCATGCCTTCGCCGATCGCCAGCCTGACGATGTCGGTCAGGTAGTACTCACCCTGCGCGTTGTCATTGCCCAGTGCCGGCAGCCAGCGCATCAGCGCCGAGGTCGGCGCAACGACGAAGCCGGTGTTGATCTCGGACAGGGAACGTTCGTCTTCGGAGGCATCCCGCTCCTCGACGATGCGCTGCATGCGGCCATCCTCGTCGCGCACGATACGGCCATAACCGCTTGGCTCGTCGAGGTCCGCGGTCAGCACGGCGAAGCCGGTGTCGGCCATCTCGAGAAGGCGCGACAAGGTCGCCGCGCCGATCAGCGGCACATCGCCGTAGAGAATCAGCGTGGGCACGTCCGGTTCGAGGAAAGTCAGTGTCTGCAGGACGGCGTGTCCGGTGCCCAATTGCGGCTCCTGCTTGACCCAGACGAGATCGCCGGTATCGAGCGCCTCGCGCACCGCCTCCCCGCCATGGCCGTAGACGACGCAGATGCGCCCCGCCCCCAGTTCGCGCGCCGTGTCCAGCACATGGGCCAGCAGCGGCCGGCCGCCCAGTCGGTGCAGCACCTTGGGCAGGTCGGATCGCATGCGCTTGCCCTGGCCGGCGGCGAGGATGACGACGTTCATGACGAAAGGATCAGGTTGCGAAGGGAAAATTCTAACACGCAGCCCGGCGGCTCCTGGAAGAACAAGGGCGGCCGCAGCCGCCCTTTTGCCGTTCAGCCGCTCAGCGCGGCAGCACGCTCGATCCCATGAGGAATTCATCGACCGCGCGGGCACACTGACGGCCTTCGCGAATTGCCCAGACGACCAGCGACTGGCCGCGGCGCATGTCGCCGGCCGCGAACACCTTGTCGACGTTCGTCCTGTAGCAGCCTTCACCGTCGGTCGTTGCCTTGGCGTTACCGCGGGCATCCTTGCCTACGCCGAAGGCGTCGATCACGCCGCCTACAGGAGAGACAAAGCCCATGGCCAGGAAAGCCAGATCGGCCTTGACGATGAATTCACTGCCGGGAATTTCGGACATCTTGCCGTCATGCCATTCAAGACGAACAACCTTGAGCGCCTTGAGTCGCCCCTTCTCGCCGATGAATTCCTTGGTCGCGACAGACCAGTCGCGGCTACAGCCTTCCTCGTGCGAGGAGGAGGTGCGCAGCTTCGTCGGCCAGTAGGGCCAGGTGAGTGGGCCATTCTCCTTCTCCGGCGGTTGCGGCAGCAGTTCGAACTGGGTAACCGACGCAGCGCCATGGCGATTCGAGGTGCCGACACAGTCGGAACCGGTGTCGCCGCCGCCGATGACGACAACGTGCCTGCCTTTCGCCGAGATCGGATTTTGTCCGTCGCCCGCCACTTCCTTGTTCTGCGGAATGAGCAATTCCAGGGCGAAATGCACCCCGGCGAGGTCGCGGCCGGGAACCGGCAGGTCACGCGGATGCTCCGCGCCGCCAGCCAGCACCACTGCGTCGAACTCCTTTGTCAGCTTGTCTGCAGCAAGGGCCTTGGCCGCATCGTTCGCCACGCCCTGCGGCAGGGCCGATGCGGTCACCATCACGCCGGTCCTGAACTTGACGCCCTCGACTTCGAGCTGGGCCATGCGCCAGTCGATCAGCCGCTTGTCGAGCTTGAAGTCGGGAATGCCGTAGCGCATGAGGCCGCCGATGCGGCTGTTCTTCTCGAACACCGTGACATCATGTCCGACGCGCGCCAGTTGCTGGGCGCAGGCCAAGCCAGCGGGGCCGGAGCCGACGACGGCGACTTTCCTGCCGGTCTTCTTCGTCGGCGGCTGCGGCAGCACCCAGCCGTTCTCGCCGGCCTTGTCGATGATGGCATGCTCGATCGACTTGATGCCGATGGCGTCGGTGTTGATGTTCAGCGTGCACGCCGCCTCGCAGGGGGCCGGGCAGATGCGACCGGTGACTTCCGGAAAATTGTTGGTGGAATGCAACACCTCGATGGCCTGCTTCCAGTTGCCCCGATAGACCAGATCGTTCCAGTCCGGAATGATGTTGTTCACAGGACAGCCGCTCAAGCAGAATGGAATGCCGCAGTCCATGCAGCGGGCGCCCTGCCGGGCGGCCTGTTCGTCGGTCAGGGGATGAACGAACTCCCGGTAGTTCTTGAGACGTTCTTCCTTCGCCTCATACGCCTCGGAGAGGCGCTGAAATTCCATGAATCCGGTGGGCTTTCCCATTACGCTGCCTCTAACTGATTTTTCTGCACGGCCATTTCCTTCAGCGCGCGGCGATATTCGTTCGGCATGACCTTGACGAATTTCATCCTGAAGCTGCCCCAGTTGTCCAGGATGTGCCTGGCGCGCGCGCTGCCGGTGAGCAGCACGTGCTTCTCGATCAGCGAGCGCAAGAGTTCGTCGTCGGCGCGGCCGAGGTGACGCACGTCCACCCTGCCGTGGGATTCGACTTCGCCCGTCTCGCTGGCGGCCTCCTCTTCCGGTACCGGCTCGAGCGCCACCATGGACAGATTGCAGCGCTTCTCGAAGCCGCCCGCCTCGTCCAGCACGTAGGCGACACCGCCACTCATGCCGGCGGCGAAGTTGCGCCCGGTTTGGCCGAGCACGACCACCGTGCCCCCCGTCATGTACTCGCATCCGTGGTCGCCGACGCCTTCCACCACGGCGGTGGCGCCGGAGTTGCGCACGGCGAATCGCTCACCGGCGACACCGCGGAAAAAACACTCGCCGGCAATCGCGCCGTAGAGCACGGTGTTGCCGATGATGATGTTCTCCTCCGCCATGCCGCGGAAAGCCTCTGGCGGCCGGACAACAATGCGCCCGCCCGACAGACCCTTGCCAACGTAGTCGTTGGCCTGGCCGGTAAGTTCCAGCGTGATGCCCTTGGCCAGGAAGGCGCCAAAGCTCTGGCCAGCGGTACCCGCAAGCTTGACCTGGATGGTGCCATCGGGAAGGCCCGCATGACCATGGCGGCGGGCGACCTCATACGAAAGCATGGTGCCAACGGTGCGGTTCACATTGCGCACCGGTGTCTCGATCACGACCTTCAGCCCCTTCTCAAGCGCTGGCTTCGCCTTGGCGATCAGTTGATGGTCAAGCGCACGCGCAAGGCCGTGCTCCTGCACCTCACATTGATGGCGCGCCACATCGGCCGGCACTTTCGGCTGGGCGAAAATCTTGCTGAAATCGAGTCCCTTGGCCTTCCAGTGATCGACGCCCCGCTTCATGTCGAGCAAATCGGCGCGGCCGATGAGGTCTTTGAACTTGCGGATGCCCAACTGCGCCATCAGTTCGCGGACTTCCTCGGCGACAAAGAAGAAATAGTTCACGACATGTTCGGGTTGACCGGTGAACTTCCTGCGTAGCGCCGGATCCTGTGTAGCCACCCCGACCGGACAGGTGTTGAGGTGGCACTTGCGCATCATGATGCAGCCCTCCACCACCAGCGGCGCCGTGGCGAAGCCGAACTCGTCTGCGCCAAGCAGGGCGCCAATCAGCACGTCGCGACCGGTCTTCATCTGGCCGTCGACCTGCACAACGATGCGGCCGCGGAGGCGGTTGAGCACCAGGGTTTGCTGCGTCTCGGCCAGGCCAAGCTCCCAGGGCGTGCCGGCATGCTTGATGGAGGACAGGGGCGAGGCGCCGGTGCCGCCATCGTAGCCTGAGATCGTGACATGGTCGGCCTTGGCCTTCGACACCCCGGCGGCCACGGTGCCGACGCCCACTTCAGAAACCAGCTTCACCGAGATGGATGCTTTCGGATTTGCGTTCTTCAGATCGTGGATGAGTTGGGCCAGGTCCTCGATCGAGTAGATGTCGTGATGCGGCGGCGGCGAAATGAGGCCGACGCCGGGAACCGAAAAACGCAACTGGGCGATGTATTCGGATACCTTGTGGCCGGGCAACTGGCCGCCCTCGCCGGGCTTGGCGCCCTGTGCCATCTTGATCTGGATCTGATCGGCGCTGGCGAGATACTCGGCGGTGACGCCGAAGCGGCCGGAAGCCACCTGCTTGATCCTTGAGCGCAAGGAATCCCCGACTGCGAGCGTGATGTCGCGCTCGATGCGTCCCTTGCCAATCAGGCCAGACAGCGTCTCACCGCCCTTGAGCGCCTGATAGCGTGCGGCATCCTCGCCACCCTCACCGGTGTTCGACTTGCCGCCGATGCGGTTCATGGCGATGGCCAGCGTCGTATGCGCCTCGGTCGAGATCGAACCGAGCGACATGGCGCCGGTGGCGAAACGCTTGACGATTTCCTTGGCCGCCTCGACTTCCTCGAGCGGCACGGGCTTGCCGGCCGGCCGGATGTCGAACAGGCCGCGCAAAGTCATGTGGCGCGTCGACTGGTCGTTGATGAGCTTGGCGTACTCCCTGTATGTCTCGACCTTGCCGGTTCGCGTGGCGTGCTGCAGCTTGGCGATGGATTCCGGCGTCCACATGTGCTCCTCGCCGCGCGTGCGCCAGGCGTACTCGCCGCCCGCCTCCAGCGCGCCAGCAAGCACGGGATTTAGTCCGAAGGCGTCGCGGTGGGTGCGCATTCTCTCTTCCGCCACCTCGGCCAGACCGATGCCCTGCACGTTGCTGGCCGTTCCGGTGAAGTACTCGTCCACGAAGGCCGAATTGAGGCCGATGGCTTCGAAAATTTGCGCGCCGCAATAGGACTGATAGGTGGAAATGCCCATCTTGGACATGACCTTCAGCAGCCCCTTGTTGATGGCCTTGATGAAGCGCTTCTGGGCTTCCTTCGCCTCGATGTTCAGGGCCGGGGCCAAGTCGGCCAGCGTTTCGAATGCAAGCCAGGGGCAAACCGCTTCTGCGCCGTAACCGGCAAGCAGGGCGAAATGATGCACTTCGCGCGCCGAGCCGGTGTCCACCACGATGCCTGTGCTGGTACGCAAGCCGCAGCGAACCAGATGGTGATGCACACCCGAGCAAACCAGCAGGGTCGGGATCGCCACGCGGTCGCGCGAAATGGCCCGGTCGGACAGGATCAGCACGTTGTACCTGCCCACCGCTTTTTCGGCGGCGTCCCGCAACCTGACCAGCGCCTTTTCCATGCCAGCGGCGCCATGCTGGGCAGGATAGGTGACGTCCAGCACCAGGGCGCGGAAACGTCCTCCTGTCAGCTTGTCGATGTTGACAAGCTTGGCGAGGTCCTCGCGTGACAGCACAGGCTGGTGCACTTCCAGCCGCAGCGTGGGATCGGTTTCATCGATGCCCAGCAGGTTCGGCTTCGGCCCGATGAAGGACGTCAGCGACATGACGATTTCCTCGCGGATCGGATCGATCGGCGGATTCGTCACCTGGGCAAAGAGCTGCTTGAAATAGCCGTAGAGCGGCTTGTTCTTGTCGGACAGCACGGACAGGGCGGAATCGTTGCCCATCGACCCGGTCGCCTCCTCTCCGGCAGTGGCCATCGGCTGCAGGATGAACTTGATGTCCTCTTGCGAGTAGCCGAAAGCCTGCTGCGTGTCGAGGAGCGACTCGATCATGGTCAGTTTGTCGCTCACGGCCGGCAGGTCGGCGAGGAAGTAGCGCGTCTTCTCGATCCACTCGCGATAGGGCTTGGCAGAGGCGAGTTGTTGCTTGATCTCGGCGTCATCGATGATGCGCCCCTGCTCCAGGTCGATGAGGAACATCTTGCCAGGCTGCAAGCGCCATTTCTTGACGATGCGTTCCTCCGGAATGGGCAGCACGCCGATTTCGGAGGACATCACCACCAGGTCGTCGTCAGTGACGAGGTAGCGCGCCGGCCGCAAGCCGTTGCGGTCAAGCGTGGCTCCGATCTGGCGGCCATCGGTGAACGCCACTGCGGCAGGACCATCCCACGGCTCCATCATGGCAGCGTGATATTCATAGAAGGCACGCCGTTCCTCGTCCATGAGCGGGTTGCCAGCCCAGGCTTCGGGGATGAGCAGCATCATGGCATGGGCCAGGCTGTAACCGCCCATCACGAGGAGTTCCAGCGCGTTGTCGAATGAGGCCGAATCCGACTGGCCGTCGTAAATCAGCGGCCAGACCTTGTCGAGGTCCTTGCCCAGCACGGGCGAGGAAATCGCCTTCTGGCGGGCGCGAATCCAGTTGACGTTTCCGCGCAACGTGTTGATCTCGCCATTGTGGGCGATCATGCGGAATGGATGCGCCAGGTCCCAGGTCGGAAAAGTGTTGGTCGAAAAGCGCTGGTGCACCAGCGCCAGCGCCGTTTCCATGCGCGGATCCTGCAGGTCGAGGTAATACTCGCCGACCTGGTTGGCCAGCAGCATGCCCTTGTACAGGAGGGTGCGCGCAGACATGGACGGCACGTAGAACATCGCACCGTCCTGGAGCTTCAGCGCGCGGATGTGGTGGCCCGAGGCCTTGCGGATGATGTAGAGCTTGCGCTCCAGGGAATCGGCGTCATGGATGCCCGATCCGGCGCCGATGAAGATCTGTCGCACCACTGGCTCGTTGTCCCGGGCAACCTGGGCCAGCCCGCGGTTGTCGCGCGGCACGTCGCGCCAGCCGAGCACCACTTGGCCTTCGTCGCGAACGGAACGCTCGATCTCTTGCTCGCAGGCGCGGCGGCTGGCCTGGCCTTGCGGCAGAAACACCATCCCCACACCGTAGTGACCGAACGCCGGCAGGGTCACGCCCTGCTTCCCCATCTCTTCGCGCAAGAAGGCATCTGGGGTCTGGATCAGAATTCCAGCGCCGTCGCCGAGCAACGGATCGTAGCCCGTGGCGCCGCGATGCTCAAGATTTCTCAGGATCTGCAGGCCCTGCTCGATGATGGCGTGGCTTTTCCTGTTCTTGATGTTGACGACGAAGCCGACGCCGCAGGCATCGTGCTCGTTGGCGGGGTCATACAGCCCCTGTTGCTGGGGGAGGGCCATCTCTATTTCCTCGACACTAGTGCCAGATTTTGTTCCTATGGCACAAATCTTCTCCGGCCGGTCAGCCGGAGCGCCTCCCATACCGGATCGGCTGGCGGGTCGCGGTCGTTAAAAAGCCGGTGCATGGCGGGGCGCACCGGCTTCTCCTAAACCGTTCGGGCGAACCGGGAAATATACCGTCAAACGACGGCTACTTCAAGAAGGAATGCTTCTGGGCGAAATGCGCCAACTTATCCTGCGGAAATTTCCTTCGATCATATCTCGCCAACCGCGAACAGACGCCGATGTTCGCGTATGGCATAGCGATCTGTCATGCCGGCAACGTAGTCAGCGATGGCGCGCGGCTTGTCGGTTTTTGCCATCTGCTGATACTGGGGCGGCAAGAGGCGGAGATCCTCCATGAAAGCGCCGAAGAGGTCGGTAATGATGCGTCGCGCCTTGTTGGTCATGCGCAGCACCTGATAATGCTGATACAGATTCATGCGCAGGAAATGCTTGAGTTCCTTGTGCTCGGCATGCATGCCGACACTGAATGCGGCGAGCGGACCGGTTTTGCGCACATCCGCCGGCGTGCCGACGCCGGCGTCAGCGATATTTCGACTTGTCTCCTCGATGAGATCCATCGCCAGCGAATTGATCATGCGTCGTACCGTTTCGTGGATCAGGCGGCGGCCGGCAATCTGAGGATAGTCCTGCCTGACGATTGCCACGTGGCGCGCCCAGATGCCGATCTCCGCGAGCTGTTCCAGGGTGATCAGCCCTGATCGCAAGCCATCGTCAACATCATGGTTGTTGTAGCCGATTTCATCGGCCAGGTTGCATAACTGCGCCTCCAGGGAAGGTTGCGTACCGTCGATGAAACGCTGGCCGAGCTCTCCCAGTTCCCGGGCTTTTTTCGGGGCGCAATGCTTGAGGATGCCTTCGCGCGTTTCGTAGGTAAGGTTAAGGCCGTCGAAAGCGCCGTATCGCTCTTCCAGCAGGTCGACGGTGCGCAGGCTTTGCAGATTATGTTCGAAACCGCCATGCTCACGCATGCAGGCATTGAGCGCATCCTGTCCGGCATGGCCAAACGGGGTATGGCCGAGATCGTGGGAGAGTGCGATGGCCTCGGCCAGATCCTCGTTGAGGTCCATCGCGCGCGCCAGGGTGCGGGCGATCTGCGCCACCTCGATGCTGTGAGTGAGGCGGGTCCGAAAAAGGTCGCCTTCGTGATTGACGAAGACCTGAGTCTTGTATTCCAGGCGGCGGAAAGCGGTGGAATGGACGACGCGATCCCGGTCGCGCTGATATTCACTGCGCGCGGTGGGTGCCGGCTCCGGATGCTGCCTCCCCCTGGAATTCGACTCGCTGACGGCATAGGGCGCCAGTTCAGCACCCCGGAAGCCGAGGCGGGCACTAGTGCCCGCTTTTGGGTCCAGGGTATTAGCCATGGCAGCATGCCTCGATGGCGGCGCGTATTTCCGGCGATCCGGCTTCGTCGCTGATGACGGCCTGGCCAATCTTCCTGAGCAGTACCAGGCGCAATTTCCCTTCTGCGACTTTCTTGTCGAGTGCCATCAAATCCAAATAGCGGTCTGCCCCCAACGCAGGCCCTTGAGTCGGCAAACCCGCTCGCCGCAACAAGGCAACGGTTCTGGCACACTCCGTGTCCGAAAGCCATCCCAGTCTCCGGGACAGTTCAGCGGCCATCACGGTACCGGCCGCGACAGCTTCGCCATGCCGCCAGTTGCCGAAGCCCAGGCCCGCCTCGATGGCGTGGCCAAAGGTGTGGCCAAGGTTGAGCAAGGCACGAACGCCGGATTCCTTCTCGTCCTCGGCCACGACCGCAGCCTTGTTGGTGCAGGATCGTTCAATGGCGTAAATCAGCGCGCCGGCTTCCCGGGCCAGCAATTTATCCATATTCGATTCGAGCCATTCAAAGAAGGGCAAGTCGCGGATCAGGCCGTACTTGATCACTTCCGCCAAACCAGCGCGTAGTTCCCGGTCAGGCAGGGATTCCAGGGTATCCGTGTCGGTCAACACCAGGCGCGGCTGATAGAAAGCCCCGATCATGTTCTTGCCGAGCGGGTGATTGATGCCGGTCTTGCCACCCACCGAGGAATCGACTTGCGCCAGCAGCGTGGTCGGCACTTGTATAAAGGGAACACCGCGCTGGTAGGTAGCGGCGGCAAAGCCGGCGAGGTCGCCGATAACGCCGCCTCCCAGTGCAATGATAGTTGTTGCACGCTCGCAGCGCTTGTCCAGGAGTACGTCAAATATACGGCTCAGCGTCTGCCAGTCCTTGTGCACTTCCCCGTCCGGAAGGATGATTTCCGTAACACGCACACCCATGTCGCGCAGAGCTTTGGAAAAGCCTGCCAGATATAGAGGCGCCACGGTTTCGTTGCTGACGATCGCAGCCAAAGGCGCTTTCAAATGCGCCTGAATCAAGTCCGGCCGCGCCAACAGGCCCGCGCCAATGTGTATGGGATAGCTTCGCGCATCCAGCGCAACGATTAAAGATCGCATTTTTTCTGAATTTCCAGTTCGAGTTGCTTTGCCACAGCCAGCGGGGTGCGCCGCCCTCCCTCGAATACGATATCAGCCACTTCTCGGTAGAGCGGATCCCGCAAGGCATGAAGTTCGCGGATCTTGCCGAGGGGATCAGCCACCTGCAGCAATGGGCGGTTGCGGTCATGTTGTGTGCGCGCGTACAACTCCTCGGGCGGTGCGCACAGGTATATCACCAGGCCGGTCTCTCTCAGGCGTTTTCTGTTCTCCGGATCCAGCACTGCGCCTCCGCCAGTGGCCAGCACCAGCCCCCCTTCGGCGGCCAGTTCCTGCAGCACCTGGGACTCCCGGCGTCGAAAGCCGTGCTCGCCCTCGATCTCGAAGATCAACGGAATGCGTACGCCGGTGCGCGCCTCGACTTCATGGTCGCAATCGACAAAGCGCTTTTTCAGGCGCCGCGCCAGTTGGCGGCCGATCGTCGTCTTGCCCGCACCCATCATGCCGACTAAATAGATGTTCTCGCAGGATTTCACGGGAGAATTTTATCAGGCGGCATTGTCGCCCGTAAAAAAGAAGGTTCTTCAGACTTTCGTGTGGGTAGCCCATGTCATTGGTTTGCCGCTGCTACTCCCTCTCCCGCCGGCGGGGGAGGGCCGGGGAGAGGGTGGGCCGGCCACCGGCCCCACTCCCAAAACCACTCCCCGCCATATTTTTCTTTCTTCCTTACTACTGAATACTTAATACTGACTACTAAAAACTTAATACCGACTACTAAAAATCTAACTCCTATTTCCTAACTCCTAACTCCTCAAAAAATGGAAAACACACTAAGCAACCTCATCAACATGATACGTGCTACATTGTTATACCTCACCAACAATGCAGCAGCCCTTGCAGGCATCCTCAATTTCCCGCCCGCAAAAGCCACAGCCGATAACAAATTAGTCCTCATAGACCAACTCACACAAATTTCAGAAGGCACATCAAGAGGCGTCACGCTCGATACAAACGCCATCCGTCAGGCAATGACACTCATCGCCTTCCACCTTTGCAGTGCCCTCCGCGTCTATGCAGCCGATACCGCAAACAATACCCTCATGCTCAAAATCCGTTACACACTCTCCGATTTTCAACTCATGAAAAAAGAAGAAATTGACGACATCTGCCAGACCATTCACGATGAAGCCGATGCAAACATCGCGGCAGCAGGTGGTTATGGTTATGTCGCCTCCGATGTTACCGATTTACAAACCGCAATAGACCTCTATCGCACCTCCATGCAAAATCCCCGTCAGGCAATCATTTCAAAAACACAGGCCATCAAGCAAATCAAACTCATCTCTCGCGATATAGCCGACAACAGTTTCAAAGAACGAATAGATAACATGGTCAATACATTATACACAAGCAATCCTGTTTTCGTCAGCGGCTATCGTCAGGCACGCGAAATCATAGACCTCGGCACCACACGCGCCAAAGTTCGTGGCACCATAAAAGACCCAAACGATGTGCCACTCATTGGTGTCACATTCACCATGCGCATCACAGGGCAATTAAACAAAACAGCCGAAACAC
>CAMTUN010000011.1:0-96731 GCA_947084915.1 uncultured beta proteobacterium
ACTGCCCGCCGCGGCGAAGATGCCCGCCAGTGGTACTTCGGCATGGCGCACAACTTCTGATCGTCGCGGCGCAAGCCGCTTCGAAAGAGGTTTTGGAACGGCCGCCTTCGGGCGGCCGTTTTTTATGGTGCGCCCGGCACGCGTTAAAGCGCGTTAAAGCGCGTTAAAGGGGCCAGCGTTAAAGGGGCCAGGGTCAATTAAATGAGTAGCCCCGGCTTGTGTGTGTCACTAGGGATATTCAGGGACAAGCCACCAATACCCGCAGGATTGCGCTTTAGTATCTGATCGGATACACTGGGTCGTATGAACACCTTTGAGCGCTCCGAGGAATTCGACGCTTGGCTCGCGGGCCTGAAAGACAAAGTGGGTCGTGCCCGAATTGCCCATCGTATCCGGTCTGCCGAGCACGGTAACTTCGGCGACTGTGAGCCGGTGGGCGAAGGGGTTTCCGAAATGCGCATCCACGTTGGGCCAGGCTATCGGGCCTATTTCACGCGGCGTGCGGAGGTGGTCTATTTGCTTCTCCCGGGCGGCGACAAGTCCTCGCAGAAGCGTGATATCAAACGCGCCATCGAAATGGCGCGGGTTTTGGACAAGGAGTAAACATGGCCAAATTTGCCCCGTTCGATGCTGCCGATTATCTCGATGATGAGGAAACCATTGCGGAATACATCACCGCCGCACTGGAAGACCCCAATCCCGATGTATTCCTGACTGCCGTGCGCGATGTGGCGCGTGCGCGCGGCATGGCGCAACTCGCCAGGGATGCCGGTATTGGCCGCGAGAGCCTTTACAAAACACTGACACCCGGCGCGAAGCCACGCTACGACACGATGCTCAAGCTGCTTCATGCCCTCGGCGTCAAGCTCTCGGCTTCTCCCACTCATTCATCAGCCACAGGCCGTTCCCCATCGCGACCATCGGCCTGATCGGCGGCATGAGCTGGGAATCGACGGTTCCCTACTATCGTCTCATCAATGAAGGGGTGAAGCAGCGCCTGGGTGGCCTGCATTCCGCGCGAATCGTCCTCTACAGCGTCGATTTCCACGACATCGAGCATCTGCAGCATGATGGTCGCTGGGACGAAGCCGGCGCATTGCTCGCCGGGGCGGCACGGTCGCTGGAAGCTGCGGGCGCGGATTTTCTGGTGCTCTGCACGAACACGATGCACAAAGTTGCCGCTGACATCGAGGCGGCGGTCAGCATACCGCTGCTGCACATCGCCGACCCGACGGCGGCTGCGGTGAAACAGGCCGGTATCCATACCGTCGGGCTGCTCGGCACACGCTTCACGATGGAGGAGGATTTCTATCGCGGCCGACTGGAAAAACAACACGGCCTCAAGGTGGTGATACCCGTGACCGATGACCGCGAGATCGTGCATCGCGTGATCTACGACGAACTGTGTCTTGGCGTAACGCGCGAGGAATCGCGCGCGGCCTATCGCGCGATCATCGACCGGCTGGTGGCGCGAGGGGCGGAAGGCATCATCCTCGGTTGCACCGAGATCGGGCTGCTGGTCGGACCGGAGGATTCGCCCGTGCCGGTTTTTGACACGACCGCATTGCATGCCGAGAGCGCGGTCGAATTCGCACTGGCCGGAAGCTAGTCGTACTTGCGTTCGTCGCTAATGACCTTGCCGTCGTTTGGCAGGCTATCCACGAATTTCACGTCGCCGCGCAGCTTGGTCAGTTCGCGCAGCGAGTCGGCGATGGCGCTGGCGAGCGTCGCATCCCCGCTGCCTTCACAATGCAGGGTCATGGCATCCGGGGAAATAGGGGACCACGGTTCCCGCGCTTCCCGCGCTTCCCGCGCTTGACCCCAGGCCATTGCTTCGCTACTATTTGAACTACATTCTGTAGTTTATTTTGTAGATCAATCATGAGTACATTCTCCATCCGCCTGCCCGACAGCATGGTCAAGGAGGTCGACTCCGGGGCGAAGGCGCTGCGCGTACCTCGCTCGGAGTATGTCCGTCTCGCCATCAGCCGCATGAATCGGGAGGTGGCCGCCGAAGAGCGGCGGAAGCGATTGCGTGCGGTATCGGAACGCGTGCGCGAGGAGAGCATGCGAATATGCGCCGAATTCGATGCCGTCGAATATGGGCGTGGCAAAACCAAATAACGGCGAGGTTTGGCTCGCCAATCTGAACCCCGGTCGCGGTACCGAGCCTGGAAAAATGCGACCCGTCCTCATTGTGCAGGGGCAGACGCTACTCAACGCCGGCCATCCCTCCACGCTCATCGTGCCGCTGACGACCAATCTGATCGACGATGCCGCGCCGCTGCGCCTGCGTGTTCAGGGGCGGGAGCGGCTTGAGCAGGATTCCGATCTCCTCATCGATCAGTTGCGTGCGATCGATAACCGGCGCCTGACCGTCGGTCCTCTGGCACGGTTATCAACGGAGGAAATGCGCGAGGTCCATGGCGCCATTGCCGAGGTGCTGGAAGTCCCCTAGCAGACCACGGTTTCCTCCTGGCTTCGTTGCGGTCGGCAGCCACATCCTTTACGATTCCTTCATGCCGACAATCAGTCAGTTTTTCGGAATACTGATCCATATGTACATCCGTGGAGAGCATAATCCGCCACACTTCCATGCACTTTACGCGGAACATGAGGCGTTGATAGACATTCAAACGCTCGAAATCATCCGGGGCGAATTGCCGCGGCGCGCACTTGCCATGGTGCTGGAGTGGGCGGCAGAACACCGGGCGGAACTCATGGAGGATTGGAACCTATGTCAAGCGAAGCAATTGCCAAAACCCATCAAGCCACTGGAGTGATTCCGGCCGCGCCTTGGCGTTTGAGGGCTGTCGGCATCTTGCCGGCGTGGCGTCTGGCGGTGACTTTCAACGACGGTCTGACGGGAACCGTGGAGCTTGGCGAACTGGTGAATGGGCTGGATGCGGGCGTATTCGAAGCATTGCGTGATCCTGAATTCTTCGCGCAGGCCTTCCTCGATTGCGGAGCGGTAGCATGGCCGAACGGCGCCGACCTGGCCCCTGAAACCATGTACGAGGAAATCCGCCGCAACGGCACGTGGCGCGTAGAGGGGAAATAGGGAAGAGGAAATAGGGGAAATAGTGAAATAGGGGACACCCACGGTTTCCTCTTGGTTTCGTTGCGGGCGGCAGCCACATCCTTTACGATTCCTTCATGCCGACAATCAGCAGCTTTTACGGAATCCTGATTCTGATGTTCTGGGACGACCATGCGCCTCCGCATTTTCATGCAAGATACGGCGGGCAGGAGGCCGTAATCGATATCAATGCATTGGATGTTATCCGGGGGAAGCTTCCGCATCGGGCCCTTCACCTGGTGCTCGATTGGGCCGAGTTTCATCAACAGGAACTGCTTGAAGACTGGCGGCTTTGCGAGAATAATCTGCCGCCGAAACCCATCTTGCCTTTGCCGTAGGAGAATGGAATGGACTGGAATGTCATCGACGTTTGGCCGAAAGGCCCAAGGGAAATCGGGGTGCGGTTCGAGGATGGGCTGGAGGGGACGGTGCGCATCGATCAGAGCTTTTGCAAGGGTGTTTTCGAGTCGCTGATGGACGATGCTGCAGTTCATGCGGCAAGGGTTGAGAGCGGCGCCGTGACCTGGCCCGGCGGCCTCGACCTGGCGCCCGATGCCATGTACGACCGCATCAAGGCGGATCCAAAATGCTATTACGAAGTTTCACGCCTGCGCAAGGAAATAGGCAAGGAAATAGGAGACCACGGTTTCCAGTATTGGCCTGGTATTTGATTTTCACCGTTTCCCACATATACTTGCCGCATGGCCTCGACCACATTTGACACCCACAAGTTCATCCGCCGGCTGAAGGACGCAGGCGTGCCGGAGCCTCAGGCGGAAGCCATGGCAGAGGCGCTGCGCGACGCCCAAGGCGAAGCGGAGATCGTCACCAGGCAAGACCTGCAGCTTGAACTGGCGCCCATCAAGGCCGACGTACAGTTGATCAAGTGGATGCTCGGCATCCTGCTCGCCGGGGTGGCCAGCCTGGTAATCAAGAGCTTTTTCTAGAAGCAGAAATAGGGTAAGAGAAATAGGGGACACGGTTTCCTGTTTTCCGTTACCTGATTATGGACATGTGCCAGCCATGTTTGTCGAAACCGTGGCAGGACAAGGGGAATACCCTCCTGATTAGCAATGTAGGTCGGCCTTCAGGCCGACAACGGCCGCTGTCCCACAGGCACCCCAAGGGTATTTCCTGCGGGGCAGATTTCCTGCGGTCATCGGGCTGAAGCCCGACCTACGGGTGGGGCCGATGAACACAGGGCAATCGCATGAACGCCGGCAGCCGGTTCGTAGGTCGGGCTTTAGCCCGACTTCGGTGGTTGATCGACCCCCATGTCGGCCTGAAGGCCGACCTACGGAGGGATTTCTCCATTCCCACGGCATTCATGCGATTGCCCTGCCGATGAACATGGCTGGCACATGTCCATAATCAGGTTCCGTTATGCTGTCGGAATCATCGTTTCGTCAGCACTCGCCCATGCCGCGCCGCGCCCGCATCGCCCTCGCTGGTGTCCCGCTGCACATCATCCAGCGCGGCAACAATCGTCAAGCCTGTTTCTTCACGGATGATGACTACCGCTTCTACCTCGACCAGCTAAGTCAGTGTGCGCAGCACGCCGGTTGCGCCGTCCATGCCTATGTGCTGATCCGGCGAGTTTTCACGCGTCAAGGGTCTGCGGTTGGCGGATTGGTATTGAGGGGTCGTTGTTTGAGGCGGCATCTGAGTAAACCCAGATAATCCATTAGCCAAAAATCCGTTCGCCCTGTAGGTCGGGCTTCAGCCCGACAGCGGCCGTTGTCCCACGGGCGGCCCAAGGCCATTTCCTTCGGGGCAGCTTTGCACTTCCTTCGGTCGCACCCCAAGGGTATTTCCTGCGGGGCAGATTTCCTTCGGTCATCGGGCTGAAGCCCGACCTGCATGATCTCGGCCTAATGGATTATCCGGGGTAAATTGACAAGCCAAACCCCGGCCGGTACTATTAGCCATATTATTAGCTAATAGGCCAGCTGCCATGAAACAGGTCAATATCCACGAAGCCAAAACCCATCTTTCCGAACTGATTGCAGCCGTCGAAGCCGGCGAGGAAGTGGTGATCGCCCGGGCGAACCGGCCGACGGTGAGATTGGTCGCGGTTGGACGCAAGCCGGACACGCCGGTGTTCGGCTGCATGCAGGGAACGATCAGGTTTGTCGGCGACGTGGTTGCGCCTGTAGGAGAGGCTTGGAACGCCGATGCCTGAAACCCTTTTGCTGGATACGCATGTCTGGCTCTGGGTTGCCGGTGGCGAGCGGATTGCGCCCCAGGCAAGAAGACTGATTGAGGCGGCAGCCGCTAACGATGGGTTGGCTTTGTCCCCTATCTCGCTCTGGGAGGTGGGCATGCTGGCCGCAAAAGGCAGAATTGCCCTACAGCCGGACTGTCTCGCGTGGGTTACCGAGTCTCTGGAGAGGACGGGAGTCCGCCTGTTGCCGCTGTCGGCCCGGATCGCGATTGGCAGCAGCTTTTTGCCGGAGGGGTTTCACGGCGATCCGGCCGACCGTATTATTGTAGCCACGGCGATCGCCAATTCTGCATCCCTTGTTACGCGGGATGCCCAGATCCTTGCCTATGCTCGCAGAGGCCATTTCAAGGCCATATTGGCTTAGAGCAGCGGCCTAGAGCAGAACCAGGTTGTTGCGGTGGATGAGTTCAGGTTCGTCAAGGTAGCCAAGAATGGCTTCAATTTCCGAGCTGGGTTGGCGTGCGATGCGGCGCGCTTCCAGGCTTGAGTAGTTGACCAGACCGCGGGCGATCTCTCGTCCTTCGGCGGTGCGGCAGGCGACGGCCTCGCCACGTTCGAAATTCCCTTCCACGGCGGTGACGCCGACCGGCAGCAGACTGCGGCCGGAAGCCAGCGCCTTCACCGCGCCCTCGTCGAGGATCAGGCTGCCGGCCAGTTGCAGGTGATCGGCCAGCCATTGTTTCCGTGCTGCCAGTGGCGTGGCGGAGGCTTCGAGCAGGGTGCCGAGCGCCTCGCCCTGCGCCAGGCGCGGCAGCACGTCGGCCTCGCGGCCGCTGGCGATCAGAGTGTGGGCGCCGCTGCGGGCGGCCCGCTGGGCGGCGCGCACCTTGGTGAGCATGCCGCCCTTGGCAATGCGCGAGCCGGCGCCGCCGGCCATGGCTTCCAGCGCCGGGTCATCGGCGCGATGCTCGCTGATCAGGGTGGCGGCCGGATCCTTGCGCGGGTCGGCGCTGTACAGGCCGGCCTGGTCGGTGAGGATGACCAGCACCTCGGCCTCGACCAGATTGGCGACCAGCGCACCCAGGGTGTCGTTGTCGCCGAACTTGATCTCGTCGGTGACGACGGTGTCGTTCTCGTTGATGATGGGGACGACGCCCAGGCTCAGCAGGGTGGTAAGCGTCGAGCGGGCGTTGAGGTAGCGCAGCCGGTTGGCCAGGTCCTCGTGGGTGAGGAGGATCTGCGCGGTCTTCAGGCCGTACTGCGTGAAGCAGGTCTCGTAGGCTTGCGCCAGGCCCATCTGGCCGACGGCTGCGGCGGCCTGCAGTTCGTGCATGGCGTGCGGCCGCGTCGTCCAGGCGAGGCGCTGCATGCCGGCGGCGATGGCGCCGCTGGACACCAGCAGAACCTCATGCCCGCTTTCGCGAAGATGTGCGATCTGCCGCGCCAGTTCGGCGAGGAAATCGATGGCCAGCCCGGCGCCGTTGTTGGTGACCAGCGCGCTGCCGACCTTGACGACGAGGCGGCGTGCCTGGCTGATTTTATGTCTCATCGGCCTGCGTTCCGTTATGCGCGGCGGCTTCCGCCACGGGCTTGCTGTTTTCAACGTGCTCCATGATAGCGAAAGTCAGCTCCCGGCAGCCGGCGCCGCTGATGGCGGAGATGGCGAAGTGCCGGTCCACCGGGCCATAGCCCTCGATCAGCGCGGCGAGGCGCGCTTCGCGCTCGTCTTCCGGCAGCAGGTCGATCTTGTTGGCGACCAGCCAGCGCGGCTTGTCGTAGAGCGCCGCATCGTACTTCTTCAGTTCGTCCAGGATGGCATGGGCGTCATGCACCGGGTCGGCGCCGGGATCGAAGGGGGCGACGTCGACAATATGCAGCAGCAAATGGGTGCGCTGCAGGTGGCGCAGGAACTGGTGGCCGAGGCCGGCGCCCTCCGCCGCGCCTTCGATGAGGCCGGGAATGTCGGCGACGACGAAGCTGCGGTGGGTGTCCACGCGCACCACGCCGAGGTTGGGGTGCAGGGTGGTAAAGGGGTAGTCGGCGACCTTCGGTTTGGCAGAGGAAACGGCGCGGATGAAAGTGGACTTGCCGGCGTTGGGCAGGCCGAGCAGCCCGACATCGGCCAGCACCTTCAATTCCATCTTGAGGTCGCGCCGTTCACCCGGCGTGCCCGGCGTGCATTGCTTGGGCGCGCGGTTGATGCTGGATTTGAAGTGGATGTTGCCGAGACCGCCCTTGCCGCCCTGGGCAATGAGTACGCGCTTGCCGTCGCAGTCGAGGTCGGCGATCAGCTCGCCGGTTTCGAGGTCGCTGATGACGGTGCCGACCGGCATGCGCAAGACCATGTCCTCGCCGCCGTGGCCGTAGCAGTCCGCGCTCATGCCGTTCTCGCCGCGCTCGGCGCGGAAGATGCGCGTGTAGCGGAAGTCGATGAGCGTGTTGAGGTTGCGGTCGGCGATGGCGTAGATGCTGCCGCCGCGCCCGCCGTCGCCGCCCGACGGCCCGCCTTTCGGCACGTATTTCTCGCGCCGGAATGTGGCCGCGCCATTGCCGCCGTCGCCGGCTATGACTTCAATTTTTGCTTCGTCGAAGAATTTCATATGGCAGGGCGCACGCGTTCAATAACGGCGGCAATCGTATGCTGCGCCGTCGCCGGCTATGACCTCGATCTTGGCTTCGTCGAAGAACTTCATAACAGGTAAAACCTTTCACCACAGAGACACAGAGGCACAGAGAAAGGGCCGGGAATTATGTTTTCCTCCGTGTCTCTGTGTCTCTGTGGTTAATGGTTTGAAAAGAAAAAAGCCCTGCCGCGACGGCAGGGCTTTTTGTCGCGGCGACCGGGTTGCTTAAGCCGCCGGAACGATGTTCACCGTCTTGCGCTTTTCGGCGCCCTTGACGGCGAATTCGACCGTGCCGGTGATCTTGGCGAACAGCGTGTGGTCGCGGCCCATGCCGACGTTGTCGCCGGCGTGGAACTGGGTGCCGCGCTGGCGCACGATGATGCTGCCGGCGTTGATCAGCTGGCCGCCGTAGCGCTTCACGCCGAGGCGCTTGGACTGCGAATCGCGGCCGTTGCGTGAGCTGCCGCCTGCTTTTTTATGTGCCATGTGTCAGCTCCCCTTTAGGCCGCGATGCCGGAGATCTGAATCTCCGTGTAGTTCTGCCGGTGGCCCTGATGCTTCTGGTAATGCTTGCGCCGGCGCATCTTGAAGATTTTCACTTTCGGATGCCGGCCCTGGGCGAGGACCTTCGCCGTGACAGAAGCGCCCTGCACCAGCGGCGCGCCGACTTTCACCGACTCGCCATCGCCGACCATGAGAACCTGGTCGAGGGTGATTTCAGCGCCCACTTCTGCCGGTATCTGTTCTATTTTCAATTTTTCGCCGGCTGCGACGCGATACTGCTTGCCGCCGGTTTTTATGACCGCATACATGATGGACTACTCCGTGGTTTGTGTTCGTGTTGCAACTGAACCGCGCATTATACTGAAGCGATTCATTCCAGTCAAAGCCTCCTTGACGGGCTAAAATTCGCTCCCTACCATGCCGCATTTGCCGGACATCACCCCGAGAGTCGCACCTTGAGCCTCGAATCCCTCTATGCGCCGATCGCCGCCGACATGCGGGCGGTGGATGGCGTCATCCGCGACCGGCTGCATTCCGAGGTGGTGCTGATCCGCCAGGTTGCCGAGTACATCATCGGCGCCGGCGGCAAGCGGCTGCGTCCGGCTCTGGTGCTGTTCTCGGCAGGGGCGCTTGGCTACCGCGGCAGCCATCACCAGGAACTGGCAGCAGTGGTGGAGTTCATCCACACCGCGACGCTATTGCACGACGACGTGGTGGACGAGTCGGAGCTGCGCCGCGGCAACCAGACAGCCAATGCCCTCTTCGGCAACGCCGCCTCGGTGCTGGTGGGGGACTTTCTTTATTCGCGCGCTTTCCAGATGATGGTTTCGGTGGGCAGCATGCGCATCCAGCAGGTGTTGGCCGACGCCACCAATACCATCGCCGAGGGCGAGGTGCTGCAACTCCTCAACTGCCATAACGCGGACATCGACATCCCACAGTATCTACAGGTGATCCGTTACAAGACGGCCAAGCTGTTCGAGGCGGCCGCGCGGCTCGGCGCCATTCTCTCCGGCGCATCGGCGGAAGTCGAAGAGCGCATGGCGTGCTATGGCATGCATCTGGGCACGGCTTTCCAGTTGATAGACGATGTGCTCGACTATTCCGGCGACGAAACCGCCACCGGCAAGCACCTCGGCGACGATCTGGCCGAGGGCAAACCGACGCTGCCGCTCATTCACGCCATGAAGCATGGCAGCGCCGCACACTCGGCCTGCGTGCGCCACGCCATCGAGGAGGGCGGGCGCGATGCCTTGCCAGGCGTGTTGGCGGCGATCCGCGCCACCGGTGCGCTGGACGAAACGCGCCGCCATGCCGAGGCCGAAGCATGGCTCGCATCCGAGGCTGTCGCGTCGCTGCCGGCGTCGACTTACAAGGATTCTCTGGTACAATTGGCGCCGTTTGCAGTCGCACGTGACTTCTGATTGGAAGGCGCGGTCGCGGCTGTATTCGTTTCGGCGGGTGCTTGCGCATTTTGCCTGTCCGAAGTCGTCGGGGTGTAGCTCAGCCTGGTAGAGTACTGCGTTCGGGACGCAGGAGTCGGAGGTTCAAATCCTCTCACCCCGACCAATCATTTCAAGAGCTTAATTTCGCCCTTGTCCCTTTTCCCGCTCAGCGTAACCAGTCTGTAACCGATCCAGTACGCCAACAGCGGATCTCAGCTTGTCCGGCGCCAGGTGCGCATAGCGCTCGGTCATCTCAATGGATGAATGGCCAAGAACATCACGCACTTCCAGCAACGGCACGCCTTGCTGCACCATCCAGGAAGCACAGGTGTGGCGAAGATCGTGAACTCGGAACTTCTCGATCCCGGCACGCCTGATCCAGCGCAAGCGGCCTTCCGGCTCCCTCCGATCAGTTGTGCCAGTAGATCGGTAAGTTGGCATTCCCCAGGTACCCGGGTGTACTTGACCCACCAGAAAGGTGAGTCCTTGCGTCGGTATGGCATGGCTTAAGCTCCTTGCACGCTACCGACTCCGCACGATCCGGATTTTCCGCTCCTTCTGCCATGACTGCAACATCCTCTGTCATGGCTTCCAACGCCGGTTTCGCGTGCGAAACCGGTTTCATGGTGCGCTCGATGTAGGCGCGAACGGAATCGGAGGGAACACGCAAGAGCCGGCGCCCTACACGACGGGAGACCAGTTCGCCCTGTTGGATCAGGCGACGTACGGTGCACTTGGAAATGCCGCCCAGCTGCCTGGCGACTTCTTCCAGCGACCACAGCAGACTCGATTCCTCTGCACAGATCGTTATGCTTTTGTCACTATCCCGGCAGTACATGCCACCCGCTGGTATCTCGCCGCCGCAGTTCTATTCTTCGGATTGGCAAGGCACCGGCACAACAGCCTGATGATTTCCCTGTCAATGCCGGTTTCCTGCAGACGGGTTCTTTCGGCTGCAATCTGGCGATAGAGTTTCCGGCGCCGGGCTGGATCCCAATGGCCGTAGTAGCGCAAGAACCAATACAGATTCGAAAGATGATCCGACCAGGGCGGAGGTGTAAAACTATCCATCGCCTCTCACTCGTAGATTGGGATATACACCTCTCCGCTCTTGCATTTCCTCAACTCGTTCCTGACCATCTTGGGGGGCTGAATGCTTGCCAACGCATCTTCAAGATGGCGAGATCGAGGACCGCGCTTTCCTCGCGCCAGCATGAAATAGCCACCTGGCACTATCCATTCCCCGGTTCCTCGATGCTTTCGGGCACCCTGAATCCGGCCATCCGCCAACAGTTTCCTTGCTCGTGTTGTCGATACACCCAAATCCCGCGCCAGCCAACGAGTTCCAAAGGTTTGCATGTCAGCACCCGTAATAGTATTTTATGCATTCAGTATGTGTCATTGAATATTTACTTTATTTAACATGTAGTTGCACGCTAAGCCCATTTTTGAGCTTTTCTTTACGTGTTACTGGGACGTAAAGCCGCTGCGCCCGGCGCTGCGCTGCGCGCGCTCCTCGCGCCGGCGCGCCTGTATCAGCGCCCAGGCAGTTGCGCTACACTTCCAAAAAAGGAGATTCACATGGGCATCATCTATGCCGATTTGCGTCTGGCCAACGACGCCAAGCCGGAACTGGAAGAAATCAGCATCAGCGCCTTGGTCGATACCGGGGCGCTGCATCTGTGCATCCCGGAACACGTGGCGCTGCAACTGCAACTGAAAACACTCGAAATGCGAGAAGTCATCCTGGCGGATGGACAGCCTCGACAGGTGCGCTACGTCTCGCCAGTGCGAATCGAGATGTTCAACCGGCACTGCGTTACCGGCGCATTGGTTTTTGGCGACCAGGTACTGCTGGGCGCGATCCCGATGGAAGATATGGATTTGGTCATTGAACCGGCACGGCTCAGGGTTACAGTGAATCCCAAAGCGCCGAACATCCCGCTTTCGATGGCCAAGGGCAACAAACCGCACGAGTAGCCCTTGTGCTTGCCACAACCAACCCGGCCAAGAGCCGGGTTTTTTTGGTCTGTAGAAAGGGAGAGGTGGTTTGCGACTCTGGGTATTTGCAATTCGCATCGCCTGTACCCGCGACGCCGACCTACCGCCCTCAAGGCATCCCGCGAGACGGCACTCGCGGGAGCCCTGCCTTGAGCCTCTGTAGGATCGGCTGCCAGCCGCCCGATCGAATCTCCAGAGTTCACGACAGCATCCGACCCTTGCCGCGACGGTGGTGGCTTGCCGCGGCGCTGCGCGCCGCGACCGCCGCCACATCGCAGCAAGGCGCGCACTGCGTGCGTGCTGTGCGTCGGATGCTGCCTCGTATGTCACGATCAATTCCGCTTCACCTGGGCGAAGTTGATGCGGTAGATACGGCTTCCAAATTTACGACGCCAGCAATAGCGAACGATGCGCACGAATCGGGCATCGGCATGAGCACGCCAATAATCAGACCAGCGCCAGAACATGAGCGCGCCGGGAAGTCCGCAAACCCAACTTGGTGCACCAATCCGCCATAACGCGATCGTGATATTCACCTGAAAACGAAACCAGGCAAACCAGATCGTGCCTTTCAGCATGTACAACACCCACTCATCATCGGAGGCCCCAAGCCTGGGCTGTCAGAACGGGCGGATCATGATGGCTCTCCGATCGCATCTTCCCTCCTGATTCCCAGTTCTGCCTCGAACGCAGAAACCGCCCGACTTAGCGTCAAGGATGAAAGATGCGACAGGGGAATGCTCATTTTCTCGGACACCAGCCGTAGCCTTTTCGACAAGTCTGCATCGAGCGAAATATGCAAACTGGCTTTCCTTCTTCGACTACTTTTGTATGTAACCATCGCGTCACTTCCTCCAGTCAATTTCACCGAATTTTTGAACACTTCTGCTACACTTGCGCAGAGTCGATATTGCGTAACTCGTTGATAAATTTGTGTAGCCAAATGTCCCGGCAAATTCGGGACGCAGGAGTCGGAGGTTCAAATCCTCTCACCCCGACCAATCCTAACAACGCCCGCAGATGCGGGCGGCGACGGAGCCAGGCATGTCCAAGCTGATCCTGCTGCTCTTTCTCGGGCTTCTCGCCTATCTTGTTTTCAAGGGGTTCCAGCGCGCTGCCGCCCGTCGCGAGCGCAGTAAGGGCAGTCCGCAAACGCCTGAGCGCATGGTGGCCTGCGCTCGCTGCGGGGTGCATCTTCCCGAGAGCGAGGCGCTTGAAGACGCCGGTCAGCGCTTCTGCAGCGAAGAGCACCGCCGGCTCGGCGCCGAATGACCGAAGGCCTGCCCGGATCGCCTTATACGGCCGGGCGCCCGGTTTCTGTCTGGACCTCGTTCCACTACTTCAATATCTACCGCCTGATCGTGGCGAGCGTGTTTCTGCTCGCCGTGGCTTTCTATCCACTGACGAGCGGTCTGGGTTCGCAGAACCTGAGCCTGTTCGTGTGGACCAGCCTGGCTTACTGGCTGCTGGCCATCTTTTTCTATGGCGCCCTGAAGAGGTTGCGCCTCAGCTTCAATACGCTGCTGACCCTGCAGGTGATGGTCGATATTCTGGCGATTACTCTGCTGATGTATGCCAGCGGGGGCGAAAAAAGCGGGCTTGCGGTAATGCTGCTGGTGGTCCTGGCAGGCGCGGGACTGGTCGGCCAGGGACGGCTGACTCTGTTCTTTGCCGCGCTGGCAACCATGGCCGTCCTGATCGAGCAGGGCGTGCGGGTGATCGATTTTGGCGCCGATCCTGCCGATTTCCTGCAGGCCGGCATTCTCTGCATGGGATTCTTCGCCACGGCGATTTCCGCCCGCCTGCTGGCGCGGCGTGTCATTGCCAATGAGCAACTGGCGCGCCAGCGCGGCATCGACCTGGCGAACCAGCAATCCGTCAGCGAACGGGTGATCCGCGATATGCAGGACGGCGTGATGGTGGTGGATTCGGGCGAGACGGTGCGGCAATGGAATCCCCAGGCCGAGGCGTTACTGGAAGTGCGTGCGCCGGCCCAGCCCGACCTGGCCTCATTCTCGGTTGCGTTGGCCGAGCAATATCGCATATACAAAAATGACGCGAGGGAGCGGGTGGCGTCGTTGCGCGTGCCGGGCAGCGGGGCGCTGCTGCGTGCGCGCTTCGTCCACGCAGGGGAAAGCGGCGATGTCCTGATCTACATCGAGGACATGGGCCGCATCCAGCAGCAGGCTCAACAGATCAAGCTGGCGGCGCTGGGCAGGCTGACGGCGAACATAGCGCACGAGATCCGCAATCCGCTCTCCGCCATAAGTCATGCCGCCGAACTGCTGCGCGAGGAGAAGCGGACTGAGAGCCAGGCGCGCCTTTCGCGCATCATCAACGACAACGCCCAGCGTCTCGAGCGTCTAGTGCGGGATGTGCTGGAGTTGGGCAGGCGCGATCGAACCTCCCAGGAGCAGATCCGGCTGGCCGGCTTTCTGGATAGCTGCCTCGACGAATTGACCATGCATGAGCGGATCGACAGGTCGGCCTTCGTGCTGACGGTTGAGGACGCCGCCGTGTTGTTGTTCGATCGCACTCACTTGAATCAGGTGCTGTGGAACCTGCTGTCGAATGCGTTGCGCTATTGCAGCGGCAAGCCGGGTGCGATCAGGATAGAGGTGCGCAATCTGATAACCCCGGGGCGCGTCGAATTGCATATCATTGATGACGGCGTAGGGGTGGATGAAGAAGCCAAGGGCAAGATCTTCGAGCCGTTTTTCACCACATATGGCAAAGGGACGGGGCTTGGCCTCTATATTGCCCGCGAACTGTGCGAGGCCAACGATGCGGTGCTTGAGTGGGTCGGCAACGAGCCGGGTGCGCATTTTCGGATAATCGGGAGAAACCAGCAGTGGCAGGAAAACAGGAACGCAGAGGACCGACGGGGCTAGGCCGGGTGCTCGTCGTCGACGACGAGGACGACATCCGCGAGTTGCTCGACATGACCCTGTCGCGCATGGGGCTGGATGCCGACTGCGCGGCGAATGTGGCAGAGGCGCGCCGGCTTCTCGCTGCAAACACCTACAAGCTCTGCCTGACCGACATGCGCCTGCCCGACGGCGACGGGTTGGAACTGGTCCGTTTCATCGGCGAACAGGTCCGCGACCTGCCCGTGGCGGTGATTACCGCCCACGGCAGCATGGAGAACGCCGTCTCGGCGCTCAAGGCGGGCGCTTTCGACTATGTGCCGAAGCCTGTCTCCCTGGAACAGTTGCGCGCCCTTGTGAAATCGGTGCTCAATCTGCCCAGACAGGATGTGGTCCGAGCCGAAGCGGAGGGTGGCGCGCTGCTCGGGGAGTCGCAGGCAATTCGCCAGGCGCGCGCCATGATCGAGAAGGTGGCGCGCAGCCAGGCGCCGGTATACATCGGCGGAGAGTCCGGCAGCGGCAAGGAGCTGGCGGCGCGGCTCATCCACGAACAGGGGGCGCGGCGAGGGCAGGATTTCGTTGCCGTCAACTGCGGCGCCATTCCAGAGAACCTGATGGAGAGCGAGTTTTTCGGCTATAGGAAGGGTGCATTCACCGGGGCCGATGCTGATCGTGGGGGCTTCTTCCAGGCGGCGCACGGCGGCACCCTGTTCCTCGACGAGGTAGCCGACCTGCCGCTGACCATGCAGGTCAAGCTGCTGCGCGCCATTCAGGAAAAGCGCGTGCGCAAGGTGGGCGCCACTGGCGAGGATCCGGTGGATGTTCGCATCATCAGCGCCACCCACCAGAACCTGAAGGAACTTGTGGCGGCTGGCCGGTTTCGCCAGGATCTTTTCTATCGATTGGACGTGATTGAACTCAAGATGCCGTCCCTGCGCGAATGCCGCGAGGACATCCCCCTGCTGGCCGATAGCATTCTGACGCGCCTGGCACGCGAATCCGGCATGCCGATGCCGCACCTGACATCAGGGGCGATCAAGGCATTGGGTGAATACCCGTTTCCCGGCAACGTGCGCGAGTTGGAGAACATCCTTGAGCGCACACTGGCCCTGTTCGGTGGCAGTGAAGTCGGCGTCGATGACCTGTATTTGGCTCCGCTGGTAGAGTCCGGCGAGGCCTCCTCCCCGGCAAGTGTTGAGGGCGAGGCTTCGTTGCAGGACCATCTCGACCGAGTCGAGAAGCAGGCGATCATGGAGGCCCTGCAAAAAACACGTTTCAATCGAACGGCGGCTGCCAAGCTGCTTGGCGTTACCTTCCGCTCCCTGCGTTATCGCATGGAGCGGCTCGGATTGAATGAATGAACGAGCTTGACTCCGAAGGCTGGCTGACCGGCCCACGGCGTGTTCTTTCCCCCAATTGCGATGAGCGACCCGCCGGGCAGTTGGTGCGGCTGATCGTTGTTCACGCCATCTCCCTGCCCCCTGGCGAATTCGGCGGTGACGGCATCGAGCGCTTGTTCACCAATACGCTGGATTCCGAGGCGCATCCTTATTACCGCGAGATCCAGTTCCTGCGCGTCTCCGCCCATTTTCTCATTCGGCGCGACGGGGAAGTCGTGCAGTTCGTACCCTGCCGATGGAGAGCCTGGCATGCCGGCTCCTCCAGTTGGCGCGGCGCCGAGTGCTGCAACGATTTCTCGATCGGAATCGAAATGGAGGGCGACGCCGAATTGCCCTTCGAGGCGCCGCAGTATCCTGCCTTGGCACGGCTCATCCATACCCTGCGGCAACACTATCCCATCGAAGACATCGTCGGCCACGCTGATATCGCGCCCGGTCGCAAAGCGGATCCCGGTCCGCGCTTCGATTGGGCGCATCTCCATCGACTCCTCGCCCGCCGCGAGGATTAAAAAATATCCGGCTGGGTGTGACAGCAGATGTGCACGAGTGCATCGTGCGGTTTTTTTGCGACACCATTTGAGGGATATGACAAAAAAAGCAGAAAACACTTGCATCCGAAAAGTCAAGCTACTAGAATTAGGTCGAAAGCTCTGCCGGGGCACTAGATCTAGTAGGTGAGACAGTGTCAGACGCGGGGCAGCAAAGGCTGGCTGCAAGAGGAATGAGGCAGTCCAACGAACCTAGCACCAGGAGAATTACGGAGACCGCTTGATGCAGATTGCGATATTCGTCGGCCACAGGCCGCGACCTCCCTCCAGTTCCGGCGATCCTCTTTTTTCTTCCTTTTTCTTTTCTTTTTTCCCAATCTTCAGCCGCAGCGGTGTCGCTGCCGGCGCCAAAACCACCCGAAACGAGTTGCAGCCGACGCGTCAGTCGCACGGGTTGCTGCTTGCATTCGCACCAAGTGCAGCGGTGGAAATAGGCTTTTGGAATTCAATCAGCGCGGCATTGCCGCGCCGTTGGATAGTCCGGGCTAATCGAGACGGGCTGTAGTTGATGGTGTTGCTTTCCAGTTACTTCATATAGGAGGTTTGAGATGGCTACTGCTAAGAAACCCGCTTCTAAAGCCAAGAAGCCTGCCGCCAGGAAACCGGCGGTGAAGAAGGCTGCTGCCAAGAAACCGGTGGCGAAGAAGAAACCTGCGGCGAAGAAGAAACCTGCCGCCAAGAAGGCCGCTGCCAAGAGGCCGGCAGTGAAGAAGAAGCCGGCAGCGAAGAAGGCTGCCAAGAGGCCGGCGGCGAAGAAGGCTGCCAAGAAGCCGGCGAAGAAAGCTGCCAAGAAGAAGCCGGCGGCGAAAAAAGCGGCGAAAAAGAAGCCTGCGGCAAAAAAGGCAGCCAAGAAAAAGCCTGCGGCAAAAAAGGCAGCCAAGAAAAAGCCTGCAGCAAAAAAAGCGGCGAAAAAGAAGCCTGCGGCGAAACCGGCGGCAACCTCCGCGCCAGCCGCAACTGCGCCGTCTACCGCTGCAGCTCCCGGCCTGAAGTCGTCGCTCAACCCGGCGGCAGCTTGGCCCTTTCCGACCGGCTCGCGTCCTTCCTGAGTTCGTTCGGACCGCCCGGACAGGTGGCTTGATCACATTGTGATCCGGCCATCTGTCCGCGGTTTATTTCTTCTCTGATATTTTTCGGGATCGGCAGGCTTTTTTCAAGCCGGTCAGGGTCTTGTGTGCGCCGCACAATTTGCGATTGTGTTTATTGACAAATTATCATCAAATCAATATAATGCAATCCATTGCGGCGCCATATTTTTTTGAATTATTAGAATCAAATACCAAGATTTGATTTGAGTCCAAGCTTAGTATGAGCGACGGTTCAAATCGGTTCTTCCGGCAACCGAGATTGAGTGCGCGAGTATTCCGCGCCTTATTTACATCCCCCGCGTTCTCACTTATGGCGTTCAGCGTCTGGCGAACCGACGCGGAACAAGATGGCCCGGTTATGAAAGGAGCAAACATGACGAACGCTACAAGGCTGAAGCAATTCATGCGGCAGGCAGCATTCTTCGCGATGCACTTTACCCATGGGGGACTTTTGGTGACTGGTATTCTTGTCACGGGTTTCCTGGTAGCCCACGTCGGATCGGCAGAGAGCCATGAGCGCGGCTTGCAAGAACTCGGCGGCATGATCGCCGAGGGGCGCGCGTACAGGACGGGGTTTTCTACATCCGACTTGGTCGAATCGACGTCGGGGGTTCACGCTGCCGTGGAATATCTTTCGAGAAGGTACCGTGTGGCGGCGTCAGCCATTGAGCCGCTTGTGCGAGCTGCCCAGACGACTGGTGAGCGGACAGGTCTTGATCCGGTGCTGCTCGTTGCCGTCATGGCGGTCGAGTCGGGATTCAACCCGATTGCCGAAAGCCCGATGGGTGCCCAGGGGCTGATGCAGGTGATTCCGCGCTTCCACCAGGACAAACTGGAAGCGGTGTCGGGCAGCAACAGCCTGCTCGATCCCATTGTGAACATCCAGGTCGGCGCACTCGTGCTGAAGGAATATATTCGGAGTACCGGTTCGCTGGAAGCCGGACTGCAGAAGTATGCTGGGGCGGTCAGCGATGATGAGAGTTTATATGCCGCCAAGGTGCTGGCAGAAAAGCAGCGCATTGAATCCGCCGTCCGGCGCGGACGCCAGAACGGCGCCTGAAAAACAGCCTTCCCCCGACCCCCTTCCCGGGGAGGGGGTGACGGTAGTTCGCTTCGCTTCGTGTCTTACAATTCAGCCAGCTTGGGGCGGACTGACCTAACTCCCCAAGTGGCGCGCCAGGCGCGCCACGCCTTCCTCCAGCTTGTCCCTTGCCACTGTGTAGGCAAAGCGCACATGGCGCTGCGGGGCGTTATCGCCGAAGTCCAGCCCCGGCGTAATGGCTACGCCGGCCTGTTCAATGAGTTCGCGTGCAAAAGCGTCGCTGTCTGGCGCGATCAGCGAACTGTCGGCGTAAAGGTAGAAGGCCCCGCGGGGTTCCGCGGCGATGTTGAATCCCAAGTGGTGCAATGCCGGCAGCAGAAAATCACGCCGAGCCTGGAATTCCGCACGCCGCGTTTCCAGCAGGGCAATCGTTTCCGGCAGGAATGCAGCCAGGGCGGCGTGCTGCGCCGGTGCCGATGGCGAGATGAACAGGTTCTGCGCCAGCTTCTCGATGTCGCGCACGAAGCGTGGCGGGGCCACCAGCCAGCCAAGCCGCCAACCGGTCATGCCGAAATACTTCGAGAAGCTGTTGATGATGAAAATCTCGTCGGATAGCGCAAGAGCTGTGCCGGTATCACAGCCGCCCCCCAAGGGGACTTCCTTCGGGGCATCCCCCAAGGGGACTTCCTTCGGGGCATCCCCCAGGGGGACTTCCTTCGGGGCGTATGTCAGGCCATGGTAGATCTCGTCAACCAGCAGAGCGCCGCCGCGATCGGCGACGCAGGCCGCAAGCCCGGCCATCACCTCGGGTGCAATCAGAGTGCCTGTCGGGTTGGCCGGCGAGGCGACCAGCAGCCCCTTGCTGTGTGGAGTCCAGAGCTGCGCGACCTGTTCGACCGTGGGCTGATAATTCGTTTCCGGGCCGACAGCGATGGCACGCGGAACACCTTCCAGAACGCGCACAAAATGCCGGTTGCAGGGATAGCCGGGATCGGGCAGCAGCAATTCGTCGCCGGGGTTGAGCAGTACCGCCAGGGCGAGCAGCAGGGCGCCTGAGGAACCGGCGGTGACAGCGATTCGCTCAGGGGAGATGTTGACGCCATAGCGTTCGGCATAGAAGCGGGAAATGGCCTCGCGCAGAGCGGGGATGCCGAGGGCCGGCGTGTAGAAGACCTGGCCGCCGCGGATGAATGCCTGCGCCGCCTCGATGACCCGCGGTGGCGTGGGAAAGTCCGGCTCGCCCACTTCCATATGAATGATGCTGCGACCCTCGGCTTCGAGTTGCCGCGCGCGGGTGAGCAGTTCCATGACGTGAAAGGGCGCGATGTTGGCCATGCGTCGGGCTGACGCCGGCGGGGGTGCGTTGCGGCTCATGGGGCGTTGCCTGTAGGAGCGGGCTTGCCCGCGATTTCGGCGGCTGTACCCCAAGGGTACTTCCTGCGGGGCGCAATCGCCAGCAAGCTGGCTCCTACACGGCGGGGGTCACTCCAAACCGCCGAAACTGATGCGGAAGAGCTCTCGCTTCAGCACCAGTTGCTTCGGCAGACGCTCCTTCAGCTTGTCGAACAGCTCGCCGTGCAGATCCAGTTCCTCCTGCCACATCTGCGTGTTGACGCGAGTGAGTTCCTGGAACTGCTCGCGGCTGACTTCATCCATGCCGGTCCAGTCGATATCCTCGAAGCGCGGCATCCAGCCGAGCGGCGTCTGTTGCGCGCCGACGCGGCCCTTGACGCGGTCCACGATCCATTTCAACACCCGCATGTTCTCGCTGAAGCCGGGCCACATGAAGTTGCCCTTCGCATCCTGGCGGAACCAGTTCACCGTGAAGATGCGCGGCGGGTTGTCGATGACATGGCCCATGCGCAGCCAATGGTTGAAGTAGTCGCCCATGTGATAACCGCAGAAAGGCAGCATGGCGAAGGGGTCGCGGCGTACCTGGCCGACTTTGCCGACGGCGGCGGCGGTGGTTTCAGAACCCAGCGTGGCGGCCATATAGACGCCATAGTTCCAGTTGAAGGCCTCGAATACCAGCGGCACAGTGGTGGAGCGGCGGCCGCCGAAGATGAAGGCGGAAATCGGTACGCCGGCCGGATCTTCCCAGTTCGGGTCCAGCGAGGGGCACTGGCTGGCGGGAGCGGTGAAGCGCGCATTGGGATGCGCAGCCGGTCGGCCGCAGCCGGGCGCCCATTCCTTGCCGGTCCAGTCGGTGAGTTTCTCCGGAGGCTGTTTGGTCATGCCTTCCCACCAGACGTCGCCGTCCGGGGTGAGCGCCACGTTCGTGAAAATGACGTTGGCGCGGAGCGTGGCCATGGCGTTGAAGTTGGACTTCTCGGAGGTGCCGGGTGCTACGCCGAAATAGCCCGCTTCCGGATTGATGGCGTAGAGCTGCCCGTCCTTGCCCGGCTTGATCCAGGCGATGTCGTCGCCTACCGTGGTGATCTTCCAGCCGCCCAGTGCCTTAGGCGGGATCAGCATGGCGAAATTGGTCTTGCCACAAGCCGAGGGGAAGGCTGCCGCGACATAACTCTTTTCGCCTTCGGGAGACTCCACGCCGAGGATCAGCATGTGCTCGGCAAGCCAGCCCTGGTCGCGCGCCATGGTCGAGGCGATGCGCAGGGCAAAACATTTTTTGCCGAGCAGTGCGTTGCCGCCATAGCCGGAACCGTAGGACCAGATCTCGCGCGTTTCGGGAAAGTGCACGATGTACTTGGTGTCCTTGTTGCAGGGCCAGCGCACGTCCTGCTGGCCGGGCTGAATGGGATGACCGACGCTATGCAGGCAGGGGACGAATTCGCCGTCCTCGCCCAGAACGTCATACACCGCCTTGCCCATGCGCGTCATGATGCGCATGTTGGTGACAACGTAGGGCGAATCGGTGATTTCCACGCCGATGTGGGCGATCGGGCTGCCCAGCGGGCCCATGCTGAAGGGAATGACATACATCGTGCGGCCGCGCATGCAGCCGCTGAAGAGGCCCTTGAGCGTCGCCTTCATCTTTGCCGGATCTTCCCAGTTGTTGTTGGGGCCGGCGTCGTCCTTGTGCTGCGAACAGATGAAGGTGCGGTCCTCGACACGTGCCACGTCGGAGGGGTCGGACCAGGCCAGATAGGAGTTCGGGCGCTTTTCCGGGTTGAGCTTGATCAAACTTCCTGAAGCGACCATTTCACCGCTCAGGCGGTCGTATTCCTCTGCGGAACCGTCGGCCCAGACGATGTGCTCGGGCTGGGTGAGGGCAGCCACTTCTGCAACCCAGGCCTTGAGGCGGGCGTGGCGTACATAAGCAGGGGCGTCGATAGCAGCGGGATCGGAAAAGCGCTGGTTCATGATGCGCATGCCTCCCGCAGGGCCGCCCCAAGGGAGGCGCGCGCCCCCTCGGGGGGCAGCGAACGGATGCGCCCTGAAAGAAGTCCTCTTGGAGGATGAGCGTGGGGGTTCATTATTTCTCCAGAACGAATCATTGCGTGAAGTTGGTTTGCGGCTGGCCGGGACTGCGGGGCATTCACGGCAGCGAGATTGGGAGGACGTGTGCGATTTGAGGCGGGAAGTGCAATGCAATATTATGCCACAACCCCAATGACCCGATAAACTCCACTATTGGCCTGGCTTTTTCGGCCGGCCTCGAAAAATCACAAGGATCGAAGAAGATGGATGAAGCATTCCGCGCCGCGGCCCTCGAATACCACCGCAAACCCCACCCCGGCAAGATTGCAGTCACGCCGACCAAGCAGCTCATCACCCAGCGCGACCTGGCGCTGGCCTATTCCCCGGGCGTGGCGGCCGCCTGCGAGGAGATCGTCGCCAATCCGGCGGAGGCATCCAGCCTGACTTCGCGCGGCAACCTGGTGGCGGTCATCACCAACGGCACGGCCGTTCTCGGATTGGGCAACATCGGCCCGCTGGCCGGCAAGCCGGTGATGGAAGGCAAGGGCGTGCTGTTCAAGAAGTTCGCCGGCGTCGATGTCTTCGACATCGAGATCAACGAGCTGGATCCGGACAAGCTGATCGACATCATCGCCTCGCTCGAGCCGACTTTCGGCGGCATCAACCTGGAGGACATCAAGGCGCCGGAATGCTTCTATATCGAGAAGAAGCTGCGTGAGCGCATGCGCATTCCGGTTTTTCATGATGACCAGCATGGCACGGCCATCATCTCCACAGCGGCGGTGCTGAACGGCCTGCGCGTGGTGGACAAGAAGATCGAGGAGGTGAAGCTGGTGTGTTCCGGCGCCGGTGCGGCGGCCATAGCCTGCGTGGATCTCATGATCGCGCTCGGCCTGCGTCGCGAGAATGTCTGGATGACCGACTCCAAGGGCGTGGTCAGCAAGAAACGGCTGGCCGACCTGGACCCGAGCAAGGCGCAATTCGCCCAGGATACCGCGGCCACCACGCTGGGCGAGATTGTCGCGGGCGCCGACATTTTTCTCGGCTTGTCGATGGCCGGCGTGCTCAAGCCGGACATGGTCAAGACCATGGCGGACAAGCCGCTCATCCTGGCACTGGCGAACCCGGTGCCGGAAATTCTGCCCGAGGATGCCAAGGCGGCGCGGCCCGACTGCATCATCGCCACCGGCCGCTCGGACTATCCCAACCAGGTCAACAACGTTCTTTGCTTCCCCTTTATCTTTCGCGGTGCACTGGATACCGGCGCCACCACCATCACCCAGGAAATGGAACTGGCGACAGTGCGCGCCATCGCCGATCTGGCGCATGCCGAACAGTCCGACGTGGTGGCGGCTGCCTATGGCGGATCCGACCTGCGTTTCGGACCGGAATACCTCATTCCGAAACCTTTCGACCCGCGCCTGATCGTCAAGATCGCGCCGGCCGTGGCCAAGGCGGCGATGGATTCCGGGGTGGCAACGCGGCCAATCGCCGATTTCGAGGTTTATCGCGAACAACTCCAGCAGTTCGTGTACCACTCCGGCCTCATCATGAAACCGGTATTCGCCGCGGCCAAGAAGATCGACAAGCGCATCGTCTATGCCGAAGGCGAGGACGAGCGGATTCTCCGCGCGGTCCAGGTGGTGGTGGATGAACACCTGGCCAGGCCCATTTTGATCGGACGGCCGGAGGTGATCGAGCACCGCATCCAGAAATGCGGCCTGCGCATCCAGCCCGGGGTGGATTTCGAACTGTGCAACCCGCAGCAGGATCCGCGCTACAAGGATTTCTGGCAGACCTATCTTCAACTCACCGAACGCAAGGGCGTTTCGTCGGATTACGCCCAGATCGAGATGCGCCGTCGCCATACCCTCATTGGCGCCATGATGATCCACAAGGGTGACGCGGACGGGATGTTGTGCGGCACCTTCGGCACCCATGCCCTGCATCTGCACTATATCGACCAGGTGATCGGACGCAGCAAGGGTGTCTCGGCCGTCTACGCCATGAACGGCCTGGTGCTGCCAAAGCAGACGGTCTTCATCTGCGACACCTACGTCAATTACGACCCCACCGCCGAGCAACTGGTCGAGATGACCATTCTCGCCGCCGAGGAGATTCGCCGTTTCGGCCTCACGCCCAAGGTGGCGCTGCTATCGCATTCCAGCTTCGGAAATTACAGCACGCCCAGCGCCCGCAAGATGCAGCAGGCCACGCAACTGCTGTGGGAGCGCGCGCCGGAACTGGAGGTGGAGGGCGAGATGCACGGCGATGCCGCCCTGTCCGAGGAGGTCCGCAACCAGGTGTTTCCCAGCGCGCGGCTGAAGGGGGAGGCCAACCTGCTCATCATGCCGACGCTGGATGCCGCCAACATTGCCTTCAACCTGCTCAAGCAGGCTGCCGGCGACGGCGTCACCATCGGTCCGATCCTGCTCGGCACGCGGGCGCCGGTGAACATCCTGACGCCGACGGCCACCGTGAGGCGAATCGTCAACCTGACTGCAGTGACGGTGGTCGAGGCGGCCGCCCGGGGTTGATTTCAGGCTTCAAGGCGGCCCTTCGGCGACCGTTATAGTCTGAATGAAAGTCAGTCCCCAGAAGACGGCGTTGATTCTGACCGGGGGCGGCGCGCGCGCCGCCTACCAGGTCGGCGTGCTGGCGGCCATCAGCGAGTTGCTGCCCGACAACAAACGCAATCCCTTCCCGATCATTTGCGGCACCTCGGCCGGCGCCATCAACGCCGCTGCACTGGCCTGTTTTGCCCAGGATTTCGGCAAGGGCGTGCATTACCTGCAGGATATCTGGCGAAACTTCCACGCTTCGCAGGTCTATCGCGCCGATGCGCTGGGGATAGGCGCCAGTGGCTTGAACTGGCTGTCGGCCTTCATGTTTGGCTGGCTCTTCAAGCACAGCCCGCGCTCACTGCTCGACAATACGCCGTTGCGGCACCTTCTCGAGCGCAGCCTGGATTTCAGAAAAATCGATGCGGCGATCGAAAGCGGCGCACTCTACGCCGTATCGATCACCGCATCGGGTTACCTGACCGGACACAGCGTCAGTTTTTTTCAGGCCGCCGAGGCCGCGGAAACCTGGAAGCGCACCCACCGCGCCGGCGCGCGGGCACGCATCGACGTCGATCACCTGCTCGCCTCCAGCGCCATCCCGTTCATCTTCCCGGCCATCAAGATCCACCGCGAGTACTTCGGCGACGGCTCTATGCGCCAGTTGGCGCCTATTTCCCCCGCCATCCATCTTGGCGCCGAGCGCATCCTGGTGGTGGGCGCAGGCCGCAGAGAAGACGAGAAGGGCAGGAAGCGTGGCGACGCCTATCCGCCGCTGGCCCAGATCGCCGGCCACGCCTTGTCGTCAATTTTTCTCGATAGCCTGCACGTCGACCTGGAGCGCCTGGAGCGCATCAACAACACCGTGTCGATCATCCCGCAGGCGGTGCGTGAGCAGGCCGGGCTACCGCTGCGTAATATCGAGACGCTGGTGATTTCGCCCTCGCAGCGCCTGGATTACATGGCCGCGCGTCACGTCAAGAGCCTGCCCTGGCCGGTGCGTGCCATGCTGCGCGGCATCGGCGCCACGAGCAAGGCCGGCTCGGCCCTTGCAAGCTACCTCCTTTTCGAGCAGCCCTATACGCGCGCCTTGATGGAACTCGGCTATACGGATACGATGGCGCGTCGGGAGGAAGTGCGCACTTTTCTCCAAGTTGCCTGAGCTTGAATTATCGAAATAACATGAGAAAAACAGTCTAAGAGGCTATTTTTTATTGTAATTATAGTTTTATGGCGCTAAACTCAAAAAACTAGCCGCTCAATTGAGGGAGACTGCGTGAAATTCAAGCTGACGACTCTGCTGGCGATCTGTGCAGTGCTGGCCATTGGTACACTGGATGCCACCGCGCCAGTCGAAGCGGCCGAAACCAGGAATAAACAGGTGGCCAAGAGCAAGGCCAAGCCCGCGAAGCAAGTCGCGAAGCGTGTGGAAGCGCAGGATTCCGATAACCTGCTGTTGAAGTCCGCCGCCGTCATCGTGCAGGACCAGTCTTCCGGCGAAGTCCTTTTCGAGAAGAATTCCGACGCCGTGTTGCCGATCGCATCCATCACCAAGCTGATGACAGCGATGGTAGTGCTGGATGCGCAATTGTCGCTTTCCGAAATGCTCACCATCGGCCATGAGGACATGGACACCCTCAAGGGGACGCGTTCCAGGCTGAAAGTTGGCGCCCAGTTGTCCCGCGAGGACATGTTGCTGCTGGCGCTGATGGCCTCCGAGAATCGTGCGGCTTCAGCGCTGTCCCGCCACTACCCTGGCGGCGACAAGGCGTTCATCGAAGCCATGAACCACAAAGCGGCGGCGATCGGACTCAAGGACACAAGTTTTTCCGATCCCACCGGACTGACTGCCGCCAATGTCTCGAGCGCGCGCGACCTGACCAAGATGGTTGCCGCTGCCTCACACTATCCGCTCATCCGTGAGTTATCCACGACGAGCGAGCGGACCATGCATGTCGAGGGACGCTCGATTGCCTTCCGCAACACCAATACCCTCGTGCGCAGCGAAGCGTCGGGCTGGGAAATCGCCGTATCGAAGACCGGCTATATCCGCGAGGCAGGCAAGTGCCTGGTGATGCAGGCCTGGCTCAACAACAGGCCGGTGGTCATCGTACTGCTGGATTCCTGGGGCCGCTTGACGCGTATCGGCGACGCCAACCGCATCAAGCGGTGGATCGAGAACGCCTCGACGAACAGCGCAAGGCCAAGCGCTGCGCTGGGTCGCCGCCCGGCCGGCTAGCCTGCTTCGACAAGGACAATAGGTCGGCGCAGTCTGCCGGCCTATTTTTTTGCTGTGTGGCCCAGTGCGCGGGAGATGCTGTCGGCAGCCTGCTTGATGAGCGGGATCCACTCGGCATCGTAGCGTTCGGCAGGCGCCGAGACGGAAAGACCGGCGACCAGTTCGTCGGAATCGTCGCGCACCGGCGCAGCGATGCAGCGCAAACCCTGCTCGATTTCCTCGTTATCGAAGGCGATGCCATGGCGGCGCACACGGTCGAGTTCCTTTTCCAGGGCGGGCAGGGTGGTGAGCGAAGTCGGCGTGAAGCCGGGCAGGCCGCTGCGCTTGGCGTACTCGCGCAGTTTCTGCAGGCCGTCTTCGACAAGAAAAAGCTTGCCGACGGCGGTGGCATGCAGTGGCGCACGGGCGCCGACGAGATGCACCACGCGCACCGAGGAGCGGCCGCTGGAAGTGCGCTCGACGTAGATGATCTCGTCGTCGTGGCGCACGCCGAGATTCACGCTCTCGCCGATCTGCCCGTGCAGGGCCTGCATGAAGGGCAGCGCCACCTGGCGGATGTTGATGCGCGACTTGACGATATTGCCCAGTTCCAGCAAACGGATGCCGAGGCGGTAGGCGCCCGGCTCGGCGCGTTCGACCATGTCGCTCGATGCCATGGCGCCAAGGATGCGATGTGCGGTGGAGGGATGCAGGCCGGTCTCCTGCGACAACTGCTTCAGGCTGACGGCGTCGTGATGGTGCGCCAGCACATCGAGCAGCGTCATCATGCGCTTGATGACCTGGATGGAGCTTTTTGCTTCCGCTTGCGGCAAGATCGGCTTCCGTTGAATCGAATGGCGGAATACTATATCAAATCGTGAAATCTGAGCGTCGCATCGATGGGTGACACACAACGGAGGGAGAGGGGATGAAGGTGGGCCTGTTCGTCACCTGCCTGGTCGATCTGATGCGACCGCGCATCGGCTTCGCTGCATTGCGTTTGCTCGAAGCAGCCGGCTGCGAGGTTGTCGTGCCGTTGAGCCAGACTTGTTGCGGCCAGCCCGCCTACAATTCAGGCGACCGCCGCGCCGCCCGCCTGCTGGCGGAAAAGGTGATCGCCGAGTTCGAGGGTTGCGATTATGTCGTGGCGCCTTCCGGCTCCTGTGCCGGCATGATCCGCACCCACTATCCTGATCTGTTCGCCGACGATACCGCCTGGCTCGAACGTGCCGCGGCATTGGGTACGCGCACCTACGAGTTGAGTGACTTTCTGGCCACCGTGGCCAAGCTGAACACGGTGCCGGGCGATTTCGCCGGCACGGTCACCTATCACGACGCCTGTGCCGGGCTGCGGGAACTCGGGGTGAAAGCGCAGCCGCGCGCCCTGCTGGCGAAGATGCCCGGCGTTCGGCTCGTAGAGATGAACGGCGCCGATGAGTGCTGCGGCTTCGGCGGCGCCTTTGCGGTGAAGTTCGGCGACATTTCGGCGCGACTGGCAGAGAAGAAGTGCGACAACGTCCGCGCCAGCGGCGCCGATGCGGTGGTGCTGGGCGATCTGGGCTGCATGCTCAGCATCGAAGGCAAGCTGCTGCGCATGGGCGACGAGAAGACGCGGGTGCTGCACATCGCCGAAGTGCTGGCGGGGGAATCCTATAGGGAGCCGGATAAATGACTGACACGCCATGTGTAGGTCGGGCTTCAGCCCGACAGAAGCGGCCGCGTCGGCCTGAAGGCCGACCTACATCCGGCAGGCATATTTACGAGGCTCAATAGTGCAAATCCGCTCCATGCACTTCAAGGCGCGCGCCAGCGCGGCGGCGGCCGATAGCGCGCTGCAGGCCAAGTTGGCTACGGCGAAGGGCCTCTTCGTCGATGGGCGCCGGCGCGCCGTGGCGGAGATCGACCTGGAGGCGACGCGCGATGCATCGCAGGACATCCGCAACCGCGCCGTCGAGAACCTCGATTTGTGGCTGGAGCGCTTCGAAGCGGAGGCGACGCGGCGCGGCGGCCAGGTGTTGTGGGCGCGCGACGGCGCCGAGATCTGCCGCCTGGTGACGGACATCGCCCGCCGCCACGGCGTGAAGAAGGCCATCAAGTCGAAGTCCATGCTATCCGAGGAGGCGGGGCTGAACGCCGCACTGGAAGCGGCCGGCGTGCAGCCGGTGGAGACCGACCTCGGTGAGTACATCCTGCAGATCAACGACAACGAGCCACCCTCGCACATCATCGCCCCGGTCATCCACAAGACCAAGGAGGAGGTGGCTGAACTGTTCGCGCGCGTACACAAAAAACCGCGCAAGACGGAGATCGCTGAAATGACGCGTGAGGCGCGCGAGATGCTGCGCGAGCACTTCCTCTCGGCGGACATGGGCATTTCCGGAGGCAACTTCCTCGTCGCCGAGACCGGCTCGGTGGCGCTGGTCACCAACGAAGGCAACGGCCGCATGGTGACGACGCTGCCGAAAGTGCATGTCGTCATCACCGGGGTCGAGAAGGTCGTGCCGACCCTGGAGGATCTCGCCACGCTGATGCGCATCCTGCCGCGCTCCGCCACCGGCCAGTCGATTTCCAACTATTTTTCCGTGCTCACCGGCGTGAAGCGGCCGGAAGACACGGATGGCCCCGAGCATCTCTATTTCATCCTGGTCGACAACGGCCGCGTCGACCTGCTCGGCAGCGCGTACCAGGACATGCTGCGCTGCATCCGCTGCGCCGCCTGCATGAACCACTGCCCGGTGTACCAGACCATCGGCGGACATGCCTACGGCTGGGTGTATCCCGGACCGATGGGTTCGGTGCTGACGCCGCTTTTCGTCGGCATCGAAAACGCCATCGATCTGCCCCATGCCGCCACGCATTGCAACCAGTGCAGCGTCGTCTGTCCGGTGAAGATTCCATTGCCCGACCTGATGCGCAAACTGCGCGAGGAGCAGGTCGAGCGTAGCCTGCGCCCCTGGGGCGAGCGCGCGGCGCTCAGGCTGTGGGCCTGGCTGGCGCGGCATCCGTCCCTGTATGCGCTGGCCGCAAAATTCGGTGTGCGCTACCTGAACTGGCTGGCGGACGGCGAGGATCGCATCCGCGTCATGGGTGTGGCGCCGTCGTGGACGGCCGGCCGCGACTTTCCCGCGCCGGAAGGCCGAACCTTCCGCGAACTTTACAAGACGATTGAGAATCGCAAGCGTGGTTGATACAACAGTGCGTCGTCCCCGCGAAAGCGGGGACCCATGGATTCCTGCTTGCGCGGGAATGACGACACCGGGAACGACCGTTACGCATAACAGGAGAGACAGATGAGTGCAGTCATACAGCTGGCGGCCCTGCCGCAGGTTCCCCTGTGGATCGATGGAAAGATGCATCCGGCCAACGCGCAGCGCTTCGGCGAGGTGTTCGATCCGGCACGCGGCGCGGCGATCCGCCTGACGCCGCTGTGCGAGGCGCCGGACGTCGAACTGGCGGTGTCGGCCGCCGCGCGCGCCTTTCCGGCCTGGCGCGACACGCCGCCGCTGCGCCGCGCGCGCATCCTGATGCGCTTCCGCGAACTGCTGGAGGCCGACAAGGAGAACCTGGCGCGGCTGGTCACCGAGGAGCACGGCAAGACCCTCGAGGACGCGATGGGTTCCGTCACGCGCGGCATCGAGGTGGTCGAATTCGCCACGGGCATCCCGCACCTGCTCAAGGGCGAGTTCGCCGAGAACGTCGGCAGCGGCGTGGATTGCGTCTCCCTGCGCCAGCCGCTCGGCGTGTGCGCCGGCATCACCCCTTTCAATTTCCCGGTCATGGTGCCGATGTGGATGTTCCCCGTCGCCATCGCCTGCGGCAACACCTTCGTGCTGAAGCCTTCCGAGAAAGTGCCTTCGGCCAGCCTGCGCATGGCCGAGCTGCTGCAGGAAGCCGGCCTGCCGCCGGGCGTCTTCAACGTCCTCCACGGCGACCGCGTCGTGGTGGATGCGCTGCTGACGCATCCGCTGGTGAAGGCCGTGTCCTTCGTCGGCTCGACGCCGGTGGCGAAGCATGTTTATGAAACCGGCACCCGCGCCGGCAAGCGCGTGCAGGCGCTGGGCGGCGCGAAGAACCATGCCGTCGTGCTGGCCGATGCCGACATGGACTTCACGGCCGATGCCCTCATCGGCGCCGCCTACGGCTCGGCCGGCGAGCGCTGCATGGCGATTTCCGCCGTCGTGGCGGTGGGCGCGGCCGGCGATGCGCTGATCGCCCGTCTGAAAACCAGGGCGGCCGCCATTCGCGTCGGCCCGGGCAATGCGCCGGGCGTCGGCATGGGCCCGGTCATTTCCGCGCCCCACCGCGCCAAGGTGGCGGGCTATGTCGCGCAAGGCGTCAGGGAAGGCGCCGAACTGGTGCTCGATGGCCGCGGCCTCACGGTGGCGGGCAGCGAGCAGGGCTTCTTCCTCGGTCCATCGCTGTTCGATCGCGTGCGACCGGAGATGCAGATCTACCGCGACGAGATCTTCGGCCCGGTGCTGGTGGTGCTGCGCGCGGATACGCTGGACGAGGCGATCGCGCTGGTGAATGCCAACCCCTACGGCAACGGCACGGCGATCTTCACGCGCGACGGCGCCGCTGCGCGCCGTTTCCAGAACGAGATCGAGGTCGGCATGGTCGGCATCAACGTGCCGATCCCGGTGCCGATGGCCTTCTTCTCCTTCGGCGGCTGGAAGGCTTCGCTGTTCGGCGACACCCACGTGCACGGCCCCGAGGGCGTGCGCTTCTACACGCGCGGCAAGGTCGTCACCGGCCGCTGGCCGGAGAGCACGGCGGCCGCGCCCGGACTCAACATGCCGACTATGGGGTAGGCAATGGATCAGCACCGCATCGTTTTTCTCGAGCGCGATTCCATCCGCGGAGAATTCCGCCGTCCGGATTTTCCGCATGCCTACGATGAATACCCGATGACCGGGCCGGAGGAACTGGCGCAGCGTGTCAAGGACGCCAGCATCGTCATCACCAACAAGGTGCACTTGCGCGGCGAACTGTTGGCCACCCTGCCAAAGCTGAAGATGATCGCCTGTGCCGCCACCGGCGCCGACAACGTCGACCTGGCCTGGTGCCGGGAGAACGGCGTCGTCGTCTCGAATATCCGCGGCTACGCGGTGAACACCGTGCCGGAGCACGCTATCGCCCTGGCCATGGCGCTCAGGCGCAACCTGCTGGCCTACCGGCGCGACGTGCTGGCGGGCAAGTGGCAGCAGTCGCCGATGTTCTGTTTCTTCGATCACCCCATCAGCGATCTCAACGGCTCGACGCTGGGCATCTTCGGACGCGGCTCGCTTGGTCAGGGCGTGGCGCGCCTCGGCGAAGCCTTCGGCATGCGCGTGCTGTGGGGCGAGCACAGGGGCGCGGCGAAAGTCAGGCCCGGCTACACGGCGTTCGAGACGGTGTTGCGCGAGGCGGACGTGCTGTCGCTGCACTGCCCGCTCAACGAGCAGACGCGCGGCATGATCGGTGCGGCGGAAATGAAGATGATGAAGCGCGACGCCGTGCTCATCAACACTGCGCGCGGCGGCCTGGTCGACGAGGCGGCGCTGGCGCAAGCCCTGCAGGAAGGCTGGATCGGCGGCGCCGGCTTCGACGTGCTCACAATGGAGCCGCCGCGCGAAGGCAATCCGCTGCTGGAGATCGACCAGCCCAACTTCATCCTGACGCCGCACATCGCCTGGGCCTCGGCGCGGGCGATGCAGACGCTGCTCGACCAGCTGACGGGCAACCTCGAAGCCTTCGCGAGCGGCGAGCCGCGCAATCGGGTGGCGTGATGAGCACGGCATTGAAGGATTCCCGCGAAGCCATCCTCGGCCGCATCAGAAACCGTCTGGGCCGCACCGCGGAAAACGCCGTGACGGGACGCGCCGAAATCGAAGCGGTGCTGGCGCGCCGCGAACAGGGGCCGCGGCCGCATGTCGAGGCGGATCTGGCCGCCCGCTTGCGCGCCCGCTCGGAATCCCTCTCCAGCACCGTCGAGGAAGTGGCACGGATCGAGGACGCGCCCGCGGCCGTGGCCCGCTATGTCGCGGCGCTGAACCTGCCTCGCACGGCGGTCGTCTGGCGGCAACTGGCTGGCCTCGACTGGGCCGGCGCCGGCCTGCAGGTGGAAGGGCGCGCCGCGAACGGCGACGATCTGGTCGGCATCACCGGCGCTTTCTGCGCAGTCGCCGAGACCGGCACGCTGGTGGTGCTGTCCGGTCCCGACACGCCGGCCACGGCGAGCCTGCTGCCGGAAACGCACATCGCCGTGGTGCGCACTTCGCGCATCGTGCCGGGCATGGAGGACGCCTTCGCGCTGATCCGCGCCGAATGCGGCGAGCTGCCGCGCGCGGTGAACTTCATTTCGGGACCGTCGCGCACCGGAGACATCGAGCAGACCCTGGTGCTCGGCGCGCACGGGCCCTATCGGGTGCACATCGTCATTGTCGCTGGCCTGTAAGAGCGGGCTTGCCCGCGATCTGGCGGGGTATCGCGGGCAAGCCCGCTCCTACAGGCTGGTTTGCTCCACCGAGAAGCGCCGCTCGGGACTGTCCGCGCTGACCCAGTGCTTGCTCCACCAGGCTTCGATCTGAGCGCGCGTCCAGGGCATGTGCACCAGCAGGCCGTCGAGCGCGCTGGCCATTTCGGCGATGCTCTGCGGCCGCGCCGCCGGGTCCTTTTCCAGGCAGCGCCCGATCAGGGCGTCCAGTTCCGCCGGCACGGCGAAGGGCGAGCATTCCGAGGCAAGACGCGGCACCGTGTGCAGGACATGGTAGGTCAGGTCATGCTCGGTTTCCGTCTCGAACAGGCGCTTGCCGGTGAGCAGAAAGAAACCGACCGCCCCCAGCGCATAGATGTCGGCGCGGCCATCCGCATCCGACGGATTGCGGATGCGTTCCGGCGACATGTACAGCGGCGTGCCGAGGATGCGCATCATGGCGGTGAGGTCGCGCGTCTGCTCGCCCGACATCTGCTTGACCAGGCCGAAATCCAGCACCTTCACCACGTCGCGCTCGCCGCGCACATCGCACAGCATGATGTTCTGCGGCTTGATGTCGCGGTGCACCAGGCCGCAGGAGTGCGCTTCCCACAATGAAGCGCAGGCCTGGCGCAGGATGTACGCCGTGCGATCCGGCGGCACCGGCCCGTAGCGTTCCACCAGTTCGGCGAGGGAGAGGCCCTCCAGGTATTCCATGGCGTACCAGAACTCCCCGTTCGCGCCCGTACCGTAGTCGTAGATGGTGATCGTATTGGGGTGGGAGAGCTGGCTGGCCAGTTGCACCTCGCGCTGGAAGCGGGCCGTCCATTCGTCCGTGGTCGATTGCATCTTGAGCACCTTCAAGGCCGCGGGACGCTTGAGAAGGCGGTGTTGCGCGAGGTAAACATTGCTGATTGCGCCCTCGCCAATCTGCCTGATGATCCGGTAGGGGCCGAGTTGGCGTGCACGGCCGCCCCCTCCGGGGAGAAGGGAAGCCAGTACCTGCGGCGGCAGAAATCCCGAGAACCACACGGCGGTCATCAGCACGATGACGGCAGCGAAGCCGATCTGCAGATAGGTGAGGGGCGCGTAGGCTTCGCTGGCTTCCATCTCGAGCGCCACGCCCAGGTCATGTTCGGGAAGCCATTTCCAGGCGCCGACGACTTCGTGTCCCAGGTAATTCAGGTAAGGGGACAGGAGCAGCCCTTCATCCGTGCCGCGTAACGCGCTCGCCGCGATGGCTTGCGCGGCGAGTCGGGTGGGGCTGTCCGTGTCGGGCAGGGCCAGTCGGGGCGACAGGCCGCGCCGCGTCAGTTCAGCGGCATGGCGGCTCTCAGACAACAGCCAGCCATCAGCGTCGAAGGCCAGGGACTCCCCCGTCTTGCCGGGACGGGCAACCCGGAAGAGACCCGCGAACTTTTTCTCCGCCGGAGAGGCCAGGGCGACCATGGCGGTCACCTTGTCTGCTTGCGCACGCACGGGCGCGATGACCCAGACGCGCCCAGGGTGCGGCGGGCCGGCGCCGCCATCGCTCTGGTGCGGCCTGAGGAACACCGCTTTGCCGGTCAGCACGGCGGGAATTTGCGCGGTCAATCCGGGCGCGGCCTTGCGGCCGATGACCCCGCCATCGGTCGAGGCGAGAATCCGGCCCTGGGCATCGAGGACATGGATCGCAGCGACGTCTATATTGCCGGCCGCTTGCAGAATCGTGGCGATGATTCGGCTGCCTTCCCCGCCCCCCTTGCCGCCATGAACGAGGAGGGCGATGGCCTTGCCCAGATCCGCATCGGCGGCAATCTGCCCCACTTCGTAGCGCCTTTCCAGGATCCATTGATCCAGCACCTCGACCTGGGTATTGAGCAGGGTCTTCAGTCCGGTGGTGCGTATCTCGCGCAGCGAGGTGTCGACGCCGCGATAGGCCCACAGGCCGACGCCGAGGATGGCGGTGAGCAGCAACAGCAGAGCGGCGCGCGCCCGGTTCGGAGAGACATTCATGAGCCGCAGCCTGGAAACATCTGCCTAGTGTAGATCAGGTCGCAGCCCGTGAGCGGGCGGATTGCCGGGGGAAAGTCATTACGCCGGTAACCCATCGACATTTAACATATTTACTGGAATTTATCGGCGCAGCAGCAAGGTTCAGCCACCTGTCGTTTGCGTTCGCCGCTGAATCCCGTCGGCAATGCGGTCGGCCGCGCCGAACACATCAACCCGGCGCGCCTGGCTGGCGGACATCGTGGCGGCATCGGGGCGATAGCCACAGGCGGCGCGGAATCCGGTCCGCGAAAGTCAGCCGCCGCAGGACGGCGGCTTCGTTGTCCGCCAGTCGGGCGGCAACGACAGAAATACCTCCATGATGCCGAAGGGCCAGTCTTCAGCCCGGCACCACCAGCATGTCGCAACTGGATTCGAACAGGACATGCTTGGTCACGCTGCCGAGCAGCAGTTCCTCGATCTCGGATTGGCCGTGCTTGCCCATGACGATCAGGTCGGGCCGCAGTTCTTCCGCCAGGTCGCGGATGCCGGCGGCCGGATGGCCGTGCAGGATGTGCCGCTGAAAGTCAGTACCACTGAAACTGAGGCTGGCACCAGTCCCCACGGGACGGCGGTTCTTGAGGAAAGCGCCCATTGCATCGTGGGCCTGATGCTTTGCAACCTTGCGATAGCCCTCGACGACCTTGTCTTCCACGCTGGCGTAGCGCAGGGTGGTTTCGTAGGGGGCTTCGTACACGTGGGCGACGTTGATCTCCGCGGCGGGCGCGATGGCCAGCCCCCAGTCCAGAGCGTTGCTCGACGGGGCCGAGAAATCCACCGGCACCAGCAGGCGCTTGTAGGGCGAGAGCGGTTCCTGCTTGACGATGAGCATCGGCCGGGTGCTGGTGCGCAATACCTTCTCCGCCGTCGCGCCGAGAAACAGTTCGCGCACCAGGTGTGCGCCATAGCCGCCGACGACCACCAGGCCGGCGTCGCTTTCGTCGGCCAGTGCAACGACTTCCAGATGCACGCGACCGATGCGTACGGCGGTCGACACGTCGATGCCGAATTTATCCTGGAGCCGGCGGCCCCGTTCGGCCAGATCGGCCCGTGCCGCGTTCACCAGCATCTGTTCGGTTTCCAGGGGGGTGCGCTCGAGCAGATCCGTCAACGCCTGCAGCGGCAGGCGCGGCACCACGTGCAGCAGGGTCAGTTTTTTCGCACCGAGCGCTTGCGCCAGCATGGCGCCGCGCGTCTCGGCCTTGCCGGCATGGGACGACAGGTCGGTGGCGATCAGGATGTGTCCGGGCGTATTCATTTCAGTTCTCCTGTGAAGACAATTCCTTGCCGATGAGGCGCGCGGCGAAATCCGCCGCGTCGTCGAAAGGCTGCAGGACGCGGTCGACGCCGGCCCGCTCCAGGCGGCGCACATCGAGGGCGGTGTGGGCGGTCATGGCGATGCGGCCTTGATAGCCATGGCGCCGCAGCGAATCGAGCAGGCCGAGGTTCACATCGATCTCGGGCAGGGTGCTGACCACCCAGCGTGCGCCGGCCAGCGGCAGCGTCTCGGGGAAGGCGGGGTCTTCCGCATCGCCGAAGCGGATCGCCAGGCCGCGCTGGCGGCAATGCGCCACCGTTTCCGGGTCGAAGTCGACGCCCAGTACCGCGGTGTTGTGCATGGCAAGGTGCTGCGTCAGGTGCTTGCCATAGCGGCCCATGCCGAAGACGATCACGTCGGCCTGGCTGGGCCCGGCCTGCTGCCGCTCGACGGCGAGTTCGCGGAAGGGCGTGCGCCGCTCGAAGAGGCCCAGCCAGGGCTTGAGCCAGCCGTACAGCCGCTGCGAGTAGAGGATCATGTAGGTCGATAGCGTGATCGTCACCAGGCCCACCAGCGTCACCAGGCCGAGGGCGCCCTGGCCGATGTGGCCCAGGGTGATGCCCATGGCGACGAAGACGATGGAGAATTCGCTGATCTGCGCCACGGTCAGCCCGGCGAGGAAGCCGGTGCGCTTGCGGTAGCCCATCCAGCCCATGATGGCCATGACGATGAGCGGGTTGCCGATCAGGACGAAAATCGACAGCACGAAGGCGCCGACCAGGTCGCCGCCGAGCGTGGACAGATCCAGCTTGGCGCCCAGGTCGATGAAGAAGAACAGCAGCAGGAAGTCGCGCAGGCTGGTCAGGCGCGTGCTCATGGCCTCGCGGTAGGGCGTGGAGGCGAGCGAGAAGCCGGCGAGGAAGGCGCCGACCTCCTTGCTGAAGCCGAGCAACTCGCCAGCCGTGGCGAGCGTCGTGGCCCAGGCGATGGCGGCGAGCATCAGCAGTTCGGGCGAGCCGGCCAGCAGGTGCAGCACGCGCGGCAGCACATAGCGCATCAGCAGCGCGACGGCGAGGAAGGCGCCGGCGAACTTCACTGCGACCGTGGCGGTGATGGCCAGCCAGCCCTCGCCGCTGCCGGCGTTGTAGGCGCCCAGCACCATCATCGCCACCACCACGGCGATGTCCTGCACGATGAGAAAGCCCAGGGCGATGCGGCCATGCAGCGAGTCGATCTCGCGCTTGTCGGAGAGCAGCTTGACGATGATGATGGTGCTGGAGAAGGTCAGCGCCACGGCGATGTAGAGCGCCGTCATGGCGGGCATGCCGAGCGCCAGCGCGATCAGGTAGCCGAAGACGATGGTAAACAGCAGTTGTCCCAGGCCGGTGGCGAGCGCCACGCCGCCGAGGTTGCGCACCAGGTGGATGTCGAGCTTCAGGCCGACCACGAAGAGCAGCAGGGTGACGCCGATCTGCGCCAGCAGGTCGACCTTGTCGTGCGCCGTCACCCAGCCGAGCACCGACGGGCCGACGGCGATGCCGACGACGATGTAGGCGACGATCAGCGGCTGGCGCAGCCGCACGCCGACGGCGCCGATCAGGGCCGCGGCCAGCAGCAGGAGGGTGAATTCGGTGTAAACGCTGCCCGTCATCGTGCGCCGCGCGCCCTCAGCGGTGTGGGTGAGCCATCAAAAGCGCTTCACTCTTTGGTCGCGTGCTTGTCCGGTACGAGTTTCGAGATGACGTCCATGATGTCCATCGGCATGGGGAAGACGATGGTGGAGGTCTTGTCGCCGGCGATGTTCACCAGCGTCTGCAGGTAGCGCAGTTGCATGGCCTGCGGCGCCTGCGCCAGCACCTTGGCGGCTTCGAGCAGTTTTTCCGAGGCCTGCTGCTCGCCCTCGGCATGGATCACCTTGGCGCGGCGTTCGCGCTCGGCCTCGGCCTGGCGGGCGATGGCGCGCACCATGGTCTCGTCGATGTCCACGTGCTTGATCTCGACGTTGGCGATCTTGATACCCCAGGAGTCGGTCTGCGTGTCGAGGATCTTCTGGATGTCGACGTTGAGCCGCTCGCGCTCGGCGAGCATGTCGTCCAGTTCGTGCTTGCCGAGCACCGAACGCAGCGTGGTCTGCGCCAGTTGCGAAGTGGCCTCGAGAAAGTTTTCCACATGGATGATGGCCTTCTGCGGATCGACGACGCGGAAGTACACCACCGCGTTCACCTTCACCGAGACGTTGTCGCGCGAGATGACGTCCTGGCTCGGCACGTCCATCACCACCAGGCGCAGGTCCACGCGCACCATCTGCTGGATGCCCGGGAAGACGATGATGATGCCCGGCCCCTTCACCTTCCAGAAGCGGCCGAGCAGGAAGACCACGCCGCGCTCGTATTCGCGCAGGATGCGGATGCTGGCTGCCGCCAGCGCGATGAGGAGCAGAATTGCGCCGCCCCAGCCAAAGTCCCAGATCACCATGTTTGTTCTCCTTTTTCCGATTTGACTACCAGGGTCAGTCCTTCCACCTTCACGATGCGCGCCCGTGCGCCGCGTGTCAGTGGGGTGTCGCTTCTTGCATGCCAGCGCTCGCCGAAGGCCAGCACCCAGCCTTCGCGCTCGAAATCCTCCAGCGCCACCGCCGTGCCGCCCGCCATCGCTTCGACGCCACTGACGGCCGGCCGCCGGCGTGCGCGCAGGGCGAAGGCGCCGATGCCGAACAGCGCCAGGGCGCTGGTGGCGGCCAGCGGCACGACGAAGGCGAGCGAGATTTCCAGGCCGGGCAGGTCGCCGTCGATCAGCATCAGCGATCCGGCGACGAAGGCGACGATGCCGCCGATGCCGAAGGCGCCGAAGCTCGGCACGAAGGCCTCCGTCGCCATGAGCGCGATGCCGAGCAGCAGGAGCAGGGCGCCGGTGGCGTTGATCGGCAGCATGGCCAGCGCATAGAGCGCCAGCAGCAGGCAGATGGCGCCGATGATGCCGGACACGCCGAAGCCCGGCGAGTAGAACTCGAAGAGCAGGCCGTAGACGCCGAGCATCATGAGGATCAGCGCAATGTTGGGATCGGCGATGGCCGCCAGCAGCTTTTCCTTCCAGTTGGGCGCGACGTTGGCGACGGCAGCACCGGCGAGCGAGAGCGTCGCCTCGCCCGCGGCCACCTTGACGCGGCGTCCGTCCGCCTGCCGCAGCAGGTCGGGCAGGTCGGCGGCGACGAAATCCACCACCTTCTGTTTGGCCGCTTCCTCGGCGGAGAGGCTGTGCGCCTCGCGCACGGCGCGCTCCGCCCATTCGGCGTTGCGCCCGCGCAGTTGCGCCAGGCTGCGGATGTAGGCGGCGGCGTCATGCACCGCCTTCTTTTCCATGGCGCTGCCCAGGGGCGCGCTGTCGCCGCCCTTCTCCTTTTCCGCCTTGTCCTTATTCCCGGCCGGCTTGCCGGCGTCGCCGCCGATGCCGATCGCCACCGGCGTGGCGGCGCCCAGGTTGGTTCCCGGCGCCATGGCGGCGACATGGCTGGCGTAGAGCAGATAGGTGCCGGCGCTGGCGGCGCGCGCGCCGGAGGGTGAAACGAAGGTCGCCACCGGCACGGGGGAAGCGAGGATGCCCTGGATCATCTCGCGCATGGACGAATCGAGCCCGCCCGGCGTGTCGAGCTTGAGCACCAGCAGATCCGCCTTGGCCTTTTGCGCCTCGTCGAGGGCGCGCAGGAAATAGGCGGCGCTGGCCGGGCTGATGGCGCCGTGGATCTCGGCGACCTTCACCGTGGCGGCGAAGGCCGGCAGCGACAGCAGCAGCGCGGCAGCAAGGCAAAGCAGTCGATTCATCGTGTTCCTTTTCACGAGCGGGGGAGGAAGCCGCTGAACGTCAGGGTTTTCCGGCCCCGCCGTTCTCCTCGCGCTGCTTCGCCTCGGCGACGAATTGCTGGTAGCACTCGATGCCGCAGAAGTGCTCGACATAGTCGGCGCCTTCGGGCGTGAAAGCGGCCGTGAGCGGGACTTCCTTGCGGCAGATGTCGCAGGCGATCTTCGGCGTGTCGGGCGCGCTGGCGGGCTTGTCGGACATGGTGTTCTCCTTTCGGAATCGGAACGACGGTTTCATCATACTACCTGCTGACGCGCCGTCGGCTCCCCCTTACGGCCGGGCATCGCCTTCGCCTCCCTCGGGCGGCTCACCTGCGGGAGCGGAGGTGAGGGGCGCTTCCGTCGCCAGCATGCGCGCGGCCTTCACCGCCTGCTGCAGCGCGCGGCGCAGCGCGCTGGCGGCGCGCAGCCGGGCATCCATGTCGCCCACGGGCAGTTGGCCTTGCGCCCCGGCTTCGAGCAGTTCCGCCTTGAGGATCTGGTAATCGTTCTCGAAAGCCTGCAGGCCGGCATCGAGCGTGGCGGCATCGGCGAGATCGCCGGCAGGGTCGGCCTGGTCGAGCAGCGCGTGCGCCTGGCGCCTGAAGGTTTTGTCGCTCGCGATCCCCTCCGCCAGCGGGACTTCACCCGCCGCCGCGGCTGCTTCCGCCGCCAGTTCCGCCGCCGCCTCGTAGTAGCGGGCCACGCGCAGGATCTCGGGCAGGCGCGCGGCGCTGTCGCGCGACAGGCTGGCGCGGCTGAGCTGGGTGATGAAGTCGGCGATGGCCTGGTTGAGGCGGGCGACGATCTGCTGGTTGCGCGCCAGCGCCATTGCGGGCGGGGTCGGCACAAGGAGCCCGCTGCGCACGGTGCGCAGGGCGATGGCGCCCAGGTTCCGCACCTCGCGGTCGAGCGCGCCGAGGGCCAGCGCAGGCACCGCCAGGACGGTTTTGTCGAGGTGGCGCGGCCGCGCCTCGTCCTCCTCGGCGCTGCGGAAGCGGCGCTTGAGGAACTGCGTCAGCCGCGCGGCGAATGGCCAGATCAGCAGCACGCCGAGCACGTTGAAGGCGGTGTGGAACAGGGCGAGGTTGGCGGCGGGTGCGGAGTCCATCTCCAGAGTCTCACGCAGTGCGTCGAGGGCATCGAGCATCCAGGGCAGGAGCAGCAGGGCGACGATGCCGGTGAGCAGGTTGAACAGAATGTGCGCGGCGGCGGCGCGGCGGGCGTTCGGCGTGGCGCCGATGGCGGCGATGAGCGCCGTCACGGTGGTGCCGATGTTGGCGCCGATGACGACGGCCGCCGCGCCCTGCGCCGTGAGGAGCCCGCCCTGGGCGGCGGTGAGCGCGATGGCCAGCGACGCGCTGGAGGACTGCATCAGCACGGTCAGCGCAAAGCCGATCAGCACCTGCACGAGGATGTCGCGCACGCCTTCGCCCGCAGGGAGGGTAAATGCCGCCGACAGGCCCGAGAAGGTTTCCTTCAGCATGTCGATGCCGAGGAAGAGCACGCCGAAGCCCGCCAGCGCCATGCCAAGTGCGCCGCGCCGGCTGTTCTCGCCGGTCAGGCGCAGCAGCATGCCGAAGCCGATGAGCGGCAGGGCCAGCACCTCGATCTTGAACTTCAGGCCCACCAGCGCCACCAGCCAGCCGGTCATGGTGGTGCCGACGTTGGCGCCGAACAGCACCCACAGCGACTGCGAGAGATTGAGCAGGCCGGCATTGACGAAGCCGATGATGGCCACCGTCACGGCGCTGGAGGATTGCACCGCCGCCGTCACCAGCACGCCCGAAGCCAGTCCGCGCAGCGGTGTCTTCGTCGAATGCGCGAGGATGCGCTGCAGCGCGGGACCGGCGGCGAGCTTCAGCCCGTCGGTCATCAGCCCCATGCCGAGCAGGAACAGGCCGACGCCGCCGGCCAGGCCGCCGACGAGGGGCAGGTCCATCATGGCGTGCGCCTGTCGTGGAAAGTCAGCCGCCGCGACACGGTGACAAAGGCGGAGCGGGTCGGGGCCAGGGCAGGCAATGGCATTTCGAGCACCGGGAAATCGATAGGGGAAGGTTAACACAGCCCGGCACCGTCCTTCGATATCGATAGGCGTGCGCCGGCAAGCCGCAGTCTTTTCCAACATGGCGGGCCGTATCCGGCAAAATGGATCGTTGTCGACAAACGGGGGCGGTTTCGGCATGGAAATGCAGCGGACGTTTACGGCAGGCGATGGCGCCGTCATCGCCTATCGGCTCATGCGACCGGGCGCGCCGCGCCGGACGCTGGTCCTCCTCCACGGCCTGGCCAGCAATCTGACGCGCTGGTCGGAATTCGTCGCGTCGACGCGCCTTGCCGAAAGCTGGGACATCCTGCGCCTGGACCTGCGCGGGCACGGCGGCTCCGTCTGGCGCGGCCGTGTCGGCATGCAGGTCTGGTGCGATGATCTGGTGGCCCTGCTGCGCGCCGAAGGCGTGCCGCAGGCGGTGCTCGTCGGCCACTGCCTCGGCGCCAACGCGGCCCTCTGGTTCGCCCATCGCGAGGCGGATCGGGTTGCCGGACTGGCGCTGATCGAGCCCATGTTCCGCCAGGCGCTGGCCGGCCGGCTGGCGCGCGTCGCCGCCCTGCGCCCGCTGATTGCCGCGAGCGTACCGCTGCTGTTGGGTTTGTCCGCGCTGGGCCTGCACCGGCGGCGCCTGGCGCCGCTCGATCTGGCCGAACTCGACCGCGCGGCGCGCGCGGCGATGGCGGCCGCGGGCGGCGCGTTTCCGCACGCACGCTACGCCTCGCCGTGGGAGGATCTGCGCAGCCTGCCGACATCGGTGTACCTGCAGGACCTCGTCGCCGTCACCGGCCCGCTGCCCGAGCTCGCGTCCATCCACGCGTCGTCCCTGGCCATCCTCTCGGCCGGCAGCACCCTCAGCGAACCGGAAACGACCGCGCGGCTGCTCGCCCCCTTGCCCGCCTGCCGCATCGTGCGCATCGAGGCGCAGCACTGGATCCCGACGGAACAGCCGCTGGCGATGCGCACGGCCATCGAGGCCTGGTGCGACGGCCTTGCAGCGAGCGACACGGCATGAGCGCCCATCCGCTCAGGAGAGGCTGGACGGCCATTCTGGGGTTGTTGGCCGCGTATCATGCCTGCGCGCAGGATCTGCCCGAGGAGGCTGCCCGCCTGCGCGAGATGTTTCGGCCTGTCGTCGCGCAGCCCGGACTGGGCGGCCTGCCGATCCACGCCAAGGTGAGCGTTGCCGGGAACGTCGTGGATTTCAGCGCGCTGGCGATCATTGCGCGCCGGCCCGAGCAGGCGATGGCGCTGCTGGACAACGTCCGCGGCTGGTGCGAATTCATCCTGACGCACCCGAACATCAAGGCCTGCGTCGAGGAGCCGGCCAAGGATCGCCAGCGTATCGTTTTTTACACCGGCGCCAAGTATTTCCAGCCGGTGGAGCTGGCGCGTCCGCAACGCTACGATCTGCGCGTCGAGCAGCGTGAGAGGGGATATCAGGCGGCGCGCCTGTGGCCCGAGCCGGCGAAACTGGCTGACGGGGCCGGGCCAGCCCTGATCGAGATCGTGGCCCTGGACGACGGGCGCACCGGCTTGCGCATCCAGTATCGCCAGCCCCTCAGCGCCGGCGCGCGCCTGCTGGCTGCGAGCTACTTTGCCACCTTCGGCCGCGACAAGATCGGCTTCAGCACGACCGGCGTGGATGCCGACGGCAAACCGGTGTACGTCGGCGGCCTGGCCGGGGCGATCGAGCGCAATGTCGTGAGGCATTTCCTCGCCATCGATACCCTGTTGCAGGCGCAGGAGGCCGGCGCCGAAATGCCGCTGGAGCGGCGCCTGGCGCACTGGTTCGCGCTTACCGAGCGGCATGCGCGCCAGCTTCATGAACTGGAGCGGGCGGAATACCTCGATATCAAGCGGCGCGAGTTCGCCCAGTCAGCCGAGCTGCAGAGAAGCCTCGACGCGAAGTCCGGCGAGTGAGCCGTGCGCATTTTGCTGCGGATCGCTCTTGTACCACAGAAACAAGGGCTGGCACTAGTAACATGACTCATGAATTGTGCAACGTAATGCCACACAATGCAGGTCGGCCTTCAGGCCGACATGTCGGGCTGAAGCCCGACCTACCTACGCTTCGGCGCTTGTTTCGTTATTTATGGGTTCATGCACTAGTCGTTGACGATGCGCAACAGGGTCCAGTAGCCGAACAGGTTGACGGGAATGCGCTCCGCCACTTCCAGCCGGGTCTCGCTGAGGAAGTCGTCGAGGGAAAAATTCGGGCGGAAGCCGACCTGACCGGAGAAACGGCCCATGAAGCGCTCCAGGCCGTTCATGACGGAGCCGGACTGCATGAAATGGTTGACGATGTAGAGGGCGCCGCCGGGCCGGCATACGCGCCGCATTTCTTCGACCACGCGCGCCGGATGCGGCGCCACGGAAACGACGTACATGGCGGCAACCTTGTCGAAGCTGTTGTCCGGGAAATCCATGCGCTCGGCATCCATGCAATGCAGCGCATCGACATGTTCGAGCTGAAGCTGTTCCTTGCGGGCGATGGCCTGCTGCAGCATCTCGGACGAGATGTCGATGCCGGTCACGCGGACGCCGGCTGGATAAAGCGGCAGCGACAGCCCGGTGCCGACGCCGACCTCCAGGATGCGCTCGCCCGGCCGGCAGGCCATGCGCTCGAGCACCTTGCGCCGTCCAGGCTGCAGCACGGCGCCGAAGTAGAAGTCGTAGCCGGAAGCGTAGCGCCGGTAGGTTCTGCGAATGGTTTCGATATCCAAGGCCGTTCCCCCTCGTCCCTGCACACGCATGATGCATCATGCTGGAATGCCCGTTTTCGCCCTGCAGCGGCGATATGGCACGTTGCGGTGAATCAACGGGAAGCGTGGTGGCCGGGACGGCACACTACCTTGCGCTGGATCAATAAAATCGGCACCATCAAAAAAGGGGCAACTGCAAAGACAAAGGAGGCAATCGTTGCCGCCATTCATTTCCTGCATTGTCCTTTTCCGTGATGTGCGAACGTGCCTTCGCCTTGAGCCTGCTCCTGCTGGCCTCCCCCGTGTTCGGGGATGAGCGCGTGCCGAAGATACCCTCATCCCCTCATCAACCCGGTGGGCGGATGTCCGGCCCCCCCGCACCCTCGCCGCTTGCCGAACGACTGCGCGCCCACGTGCTGCAACTGGCAGGCGAGATCGGCGAGCGCAACGTCTGGCGGCCGCAGGCGCTGCATGCGGCCGCCGCATATCTCCGCAGCGAATGGCAGGGCCAGGGACACACCGTTACGGCGCAGGGCTACACCGCCTACGGGGTGCCGAGCGAGAATCTGGAAATCACGCTCACTGGAACGGCACAGCCGGCGCAGATCATCCTCGTCGGCGCCCACTACGACTCGGTACGCGGCAGCCCGGGCGCCAACGACAACGCCAGCGGCGCCGCCGCCCTGCTGGAGATCGGCCGCGCACTGAAGGATGCCGGCCTGCGGCGAACGGTGCGACTGGTGGCCTTCGTCAACGAGGAACCGCCGTTCTTCTTCTGGGGCGAGATGGGCAGCGGTGTGTATGCCAGGGCGGCGCGCGCACGCGGCGACGACATCCGCCTCATGATGTCGCTGGAAATGCTCGGCGCCTACAGCGATGCGCCGGGCAGCCAGCGCTATCCGCCCTTCCTGCGCTGGTTCTACCCGGATCGGGCGAACTTCATCGCCTTCGTCTCCAACATCGCCTCGCGCCATGCGCTCAAGCGGTCAGTGGCGGCCTTCCGCAGCGTGTCCGGCTTTCCTGTCGAATGGCTGGCGGCGCCCGGCATCGTCCCCGGCGTCTCCTGGAGCGACCAGCTCTCCTTCTGGCGCGAGGGCTATCCCGCCATCATGGTCACCGACACCGCTTTCAACCGCTATCCCCATTATCACACCGCGCAGGACACGCCTTCGATGCTCGACTACGCGCGCATGGCGCAGGTGGTGGAGGGTCTGACAAAGGCGATTGTCCTGCTCGCCAATGAAGAAGAAGGGCCATAGCGGTGCGCTGCGCCGCAGACGCACAGGCTCGACTGCACAGCGCGGAAAGTCAGTACCACAGAAACAAGGGCTGGCGCCAGTCCCGGCGCTACGGCGCTACGAGTGCCGCCGCAGGATGCGGGCGGCGGCGAACAGCAGCAGGGCGAGCAGCACCAGGGGCAGCAGCGCCTCCACCCGCAGCAGATCGCGAACATCGGCTGCCTCCAGCGCGCCATGGATGACACTACTGTAGAGGAAAGCCTTGAGGCCGAAGCCGATTGCGGCGGCGGCCAGGAATGTGCCGATGGGCAGGCGCAGGAGGCCGGCGCCGTAATTGAGGAGGGAATGCGGGAAGGCCGGCACCAGGCGCAGGGCGCACAGGGTGAGGAAGCCGCTCTCGCGCTCTAGCGTCTGCCAGGCGCGATGCTGACGCAGCCGCGCCTGCTGCGCCAGCGTCAGCCGCCGCGCGAACCAGTAGGCGGCCAGCGCGCCGCCAACCCCGCCCGCGGTGAGGATGAGGGTGGCGGCGGGCGGCGCGTAGAGGGGCGCGACCACCCACAGCAGGGTGGAGCCCGGCAGCGCGAACATGAACAGCACCGTCTGGAGCAGGATCAGCGCCAGCGGCAGCCACCACTGCCCGGCATGGCCGCGCGCCCAGGCGAGCGCCGCGCGCCATTCGAACCACTCCAGGAAATGCGCCCCCAGCCCGAGCGTCAGCAAGGCTACCAGCAGCATGACCGGCCAAAGCTCGTCGAGGGGGCGCTTGCGCATCATGGGGTCCAGGGGGAATGCGGGAAGGAAGTGGTTCAGGCTTCCCTACGACGGCATTACCCGTACAGGTTCAAAGGGTATGTTCTCAGCCGTGAAAAACGCGGCACCCCCAGTGCTGCTCAAACTACTGCAAACCGTGGCGGGATGCAAGGTGACGACGCCATTCAGGTGACGACGCCATTCCTGCCATGGTAGGTTGGCTTCAGCAGCAGTTTCTCTAGGCAGGCGCGGATGCGTTCTGGGATCGCCGCCGAAATAGCGTGCAGGTAGTCTCCGGGGTTCGAAATGCCTTGGGGTTGATGCAAGCGTATGACTTCCAGCATATATTGACATGGAATATTTGAACCAATATAGTGCGCGTACCACAGATGGCATGATTGCTGTCCGCAAAAAAACAAATACACGGTTCGCGGAAAAATCCAGGGGAGGGAGAGTACGTCATGGCACCATTTACGCGCAGAGTGTGTGCGCTTGCCTATCACGTTCAACGTGACGCCTGTCGGCGAAATCCCGCACGATGAGCACGTCCGCCCCAACCTCGGCGGCCGAGGCGGTGGTGGCAGCCTCCCGGAACTATATCTTTCGGCATAGAGCCCCTGCCGGCGCGGCAATTCGGTGTTGACATTCGGGGGGGGGGGTAGGATATTCTCCCGTATGACATCAGGGAAATGCCGGAACGATAAGCACATGGCGCGGCCGAAGAGCCGCGCCAAAGAGGAGCCGCCCATTCAGGCGGCGGAACAAGGGGTGTCAGCATGAACGAGATCGGGAACGGACCGCGCGGCGGACGGGATGGGAATGTGGCCGGCAGTGCAGCAGCGGCGGGGAACGGTGTCGCGTGTATTGTTGGGCGATGGAGATGTGACCCCGACCTTTTTGCTATGGCGCGTACGGTGCCGACGGCACCGAAGGCCACACCGAGTGCTAGAACTTCACCAAGGTAGTCTCCTATGGCAGTGCCGGCAACGGCACAGCCTGGTGGAAGGTTATGGACCAAGACCGGTCAGGTGATGGAGTACGGCAACACCGCCGACTCAAGGATAGAAGCCTAGGGCAAGGCCACTGTCCGACTGTGGGCGCTGAACAAGGTTCCGACACCAAGGGCAACGACCTCGTAGAACTTAGCTTTGCCCTTTTGGCTGTGAACTAATGGCCTCACAAATATCATGAAACGCCAGACAAAAATTTTCCTGATTGTTTGCTTGGTTGCGTTTTGCGCATCGTTCATAGTTCAAACACTATTTCAGGGAATTCTTGGTGGTGATAGGTCGGTATGGGGTGGGAACCCTGGTTGGCAGCGGGAAATCGCGTTCTGGAACGTTGGCATGGCCATTATTGTCTTGCAAGCGCTACGCTCAACTGACGAATGCTTGGTGTTGGCTGTGGTGCGGGGTTGTACGGTTCTGTTCCTGCTTCTTGGGTTGAATCACGCCATTGCGTTTGCAGAGAGCCCTGGCGCTCAGTTTCATTGGCCGCCCTTGGTGCTGAATTTTGTAGGTTTCTTCTTTGGGATGCGTTTACTTGCTTTCAAGCGGGGTGATTAAGGTGGATTGTGTCTCCTTGCTGCCGAGTACGATGCGCCAACAACCGCCATTTCGCTTTGTTGATGAAGTGTTGTCCATTGATCGTGAGCGCTTAAGCATGTGTGGCCGCATTCAACCAGCCGATTCGTCATGCTATGGCTCAATCAACGGCGCGTTGCCCGATTTCTTGGTTATCGAGTCCTTGGCCCAACTTTCCGGTCTGTTGATGCGCGAGTTGGGGCTCACGGTCGCGGGGCAGGTCGGCTATTTGGTATCTGTGTCAGGGGGTACGACGATGGGTGAGTGGTGCGATACCGCGCGCTTGCTTCTGCAAAAGATTCCCGGGGTCGGACTGCTGACCGCCACGGCGGCGGTCGCCACCATGGGGGATGCCAAGGCGTTCAAGTCGTGGCGTGAGTTTGCCGCCTGGCTGGGTCTGGTGCCAAGACAGACCGGTACGGGGGGCCGAATCCGGATGTTGGGGATCGGCAAGCGGGGCGTACCTACCTGCGCACGCTGCTGATTCACGGCGCACGGTCGGTGCTGACCCATGCCAAGGAGCCGGCCCCATGGATAACTGAACTACGCCAACGCCGACCGCTGAATGTCGCGGTGGTGGCGCTGGCCAACAAGATGGCGCGCACGATCTGGGCCTTGCTGGCCCATGAGCGGACGTACCGACCAGGGTTCGTGAGTCAGCCCGCGTAGGGTAGGCGCACAACGTGTATCAACCACTTTGAGAGAAAGGAACGGCACGCCGTAAAGGTTGCGAAGGTACGAAAACGTGTGATGGCAAACAAGTCAGACCGTGACCCGCCAAGCCTGTATGTGTGTGAGGACTTCGAGTCCTTTGAGGAAATGAGGCGTGGGTCAGTGGATTCCATCAGGGCCAGCAGGTTCGACCTGCACAACAGGCCGGATATAAAGCTGCAGCATATCTGCCCCAACACACCAAATCGTCCTTGCAAACGGGAGGCGTCCATATAACACACATGAATCAAGCTGCAGCCAAAATGACGGTGGATCAGATTCGCGAACGCTATGACGGCGAAGTTGATCGCTTCTCCAATTTAGCGACCGGTCAGGCGACGACCGTGGACGCTACAACGAACCTTAGTTTGATCGCAGAGGCGGCGGCCAAATGCACCCCGGGCGCTCGTACGGTGCTGGATATCGGGTGTGGCGCGGGTAACGCAACGTTGAGCCTACTTGGGCGACTGAGCCCGCTTGACTGCGATCTACTGGATCTGAGCCAACCGATGCTGGCTCGTGCTCATGCACGCGTCTCGGCTGTAACGAGCGGAACAGTTCGCACCCTACAGCACGATTTCCGCTCTGCCGAGCTGCCCCAGAACCACTACGACGTGGTCTTGGCCGCCACGGTACTCCATCACCTGCGCAACGATGACGACTGGGAGCGCGCGTTTGCCGCCCTGTACGGGCTTGTCGCTCCCGGGGGCTCCCTTTGGATCACCGACCTGGTCGCGCACGAGGATGCGGCGGTCCAACAGATCATGTGGGACCGCTATGGCAACTACATGGTGGAGACAGCGGGCGAGGCAGCGCGTGACCGATGCTTCGCAGAAATCGAAGCGGAGGACACGCCCCGGCCGCTGACCTATCAATTGGAGCTGCTTCGCCGCGTAGGCTTCCGTCACATCGACGTTCTCCACAAGAACTCATGCTTCGCCACATTCGGGGCGGTCAAGTAGGCACGGAGGATTCACCCATGATTGCTATTTCAGATTGCACGCTCCGTGACGCTCGCAACGCGCCTGGGATGTACTTTAGTGTGCCCGAGGCGGTGACTGTCGCGAAAATGCTTGATGCTATCGGGCTCAACGAGATCGAGGCAGGATACCTGAGCGGTTCGGCCGACGACGCTGCACTGCTCGACGCACTCGCCGGCGCAGGGCTGCAGACACCGATCTGCTCCATGTTGCTCTGCTATAGCTCTCGAGCGATTGAGCAATCCCTCGACTTCGCCGTTGAGCATGGTGTCTCGCGAGTTTGTCTCTCGATTCCTACGTCGGAGGCATTCATTGCCGCCAAGTTGAATCGGTCATTCCGCGCGACCATTAAGCTGATGCAACGTGCCGTGCGGGCCGCAATGAGCCGTGGATTGTCGGTGGCATTTAGCGGAGAGGACGCCGCTCGCGCCGATGTAGAGCGCTTAGTTGAGTACGCCAACGCAGGCGCGGACGCGGGTGCGGCACGGTTTCGTTTCGCCGAGACGGTGTCGTGCCTGACGCCCAACGACATGTCGCAGCGCGTATCGGTACTCGCGGACAAAGTCAGAATCCCGATTGATGTTCACTGCCACTCGGCATGGGGCCTTGGTGTGGCAAACACCGTGGCTGCGATCGAGGCCGGCGCCAAGTGGGTATCAGTCACCGTCGATGGGATCGGAGAGCGCGGGGGCAACACGCCGCTCGCACCGATTCTGCTGTTCCTCCACCACTTCAAGAAGCAGGGCGGCTATCGGCCCGAGCACCTGAAGCCGTTGAGTGACTATGTCGCGGGAATCACGAACAACGCTGCCGCTGCTTTTGCGCCAATCACTGGCGACCATGCCTTTCAATACGAATTCCTGCATCAGTATCAGCAGCCCGAGTTGTATGACGCATTTCCTCCGGGGCTCGTAGGGAATCGCCGCGAGTTGGCGTTTGGCCTGAAGTACGACAGGTCCGCCTACGCGGAAGTCTTGGGCGTGGAGAAAATTCCCGAGCATATACGCGAACTGGTGGCCTCGGGGGTCGCCAAAAACAGGCGCGCGGTTTCCATCGACGATTTACAAACTTTTAACAAGGCGAATACGAGTACGTCATGAGCACACAGAATAAGAGCACAGAAAAAGAATCCGATGGTTTCGCGGCTTCCTGCCCAGAATGCGAGTGGGGTTTCGGTGTTGAAAGCCCCACCGTCGGAGAGGTCGTTGTGTGTCCGGACTGCAACCTCAACTTGATCATTACTGCGCTGAACGCCGAGAAGCTGAGTATTTTTCTCGAGCTGACGGAAGCGAATGCGGACGATTGGGGCCAGTAAGGGGCCAACCATGGGGCCGTCTAAGACATCGCCGGACCTCTATGTCCTTTCCTCCGGCATTCTGCCAGAGGAAAGGCTCCTGCTCGCATCTGCCGATGCGCTGGGGGTCAGGGCGCAGCACATAGTGGACACCGATGTACTGGTGGGGAGCAACGGGACACTCACCCAGGGTGTTCCGGTGCTCCTTCGAACACCGAGTTATTTTCGCAGTTGTGTACTCGCGTCATGGCTTGAGCAGCGCGGTCATCGAGCGGTTAATTCACTTGAAGCGGTATCTCGGTTCGGTATCAAGTCCAGGACTGACGACTGGCTTCAGGTGCATAACCTACCGAGTATCCCAACGTGCGTTTGTTTTGGGCCCCATCAGCTGGCGGCCGCTGCCGAACAGCTGGGCTTCCCGATGGTCGTGAAGCCGGACATCGGGGGCTTTGGTACGCGCGTACATCTCGTGCGAGACGAAACCGAGCTTCGCCAGATTTCTGAGTACGTGTTCGGCCTTGCGCCAACGCACATCAAATACCTCTACCTACAAAAGTATCTTCAGGTGTCGCATGACCTGCGAGTTTTTGTAGTCGATGGCGCCGTCGCCGCCGTGATGGACCGCGTCAATGACGGGGGCCTGGCGAAGAACGTTGCCCAGGGGGCCACGGGGGAGTGCTACACACTCCAGCCGCCTGAGCGCTCCGTCGTTGAGGAACTCTGCCGAGTCATGCCTCCCGGTTACTTCGGAGTCGACCTGCTTGTAACTTCGGATGGGCCGGTCATCTGCGAGGCAAATGCGACCTGCAAGTTTTCGGAACTCATTAGGGTCACGAAGGTGGACGTCGCGCAGGCCATGGTGACGTCTTGTCTTAAAGGAGTTGCGTGACGCAAGTTGGCGTACTTGGAGCGTCGGGGATGATCGGAGTCCAACTGACTCGACTGCTCCGTGCTCATCCGCGCATTGACGCCGTAAAGCCATTTAGCCGCAGGCATGCTGGAACCCCAGTGTCGGGACTCCACCCTGCACTGCGCGATTTGAACGACCTCAAATTCCACCAGCCTACAGGCAACGCGTTAGGCGAGTGCGACGCGATTATGCTCTGCGTGAGCGACTATGACGCTTATCTCCCGGCACTCCAGGAGCTAAAGGGATCGGTCATCGATCTGGGGTCCGGCTTCCGACTGTCTACCGCAGATCGGTATCAAGACGTGCATGAAAAACAGCATCCAGGTTCGGATGTTCTCGACCGGTTCGTGAGCGTCGTGCCAGAGCTAAATCCCGAGCAATGGCAGACCGGCAATTGGGTCGCAAGCCAAGGGTGTGTCTCAACGGCGGTCGCCCTCGCGCTGCACCCCATCATCCGTGCAGGCCTCCTTGCGGATGATTTCGTGAATGTTGACGCGAAGGTCAGCTCGACCGGAGCCGGTAGCACCGCCAGCTACGCCCAGATGCACTTCAACCGCTGCAACGGGGTTAAGGCCTATCGCCTACTCGACGAACATCGCCATTCCGCGGAACTCGAGGACTTCATGCTTCGTGCCTGCAGCAAGCAGCTGAAGATTCACGTGAACGTGTTCTCGGTGGACCTTGTGCGGGGCATCAGCGCCGCGACATATGTCCGCCTGCTACCAGGCACCGACGAACGGGCCATCCGGCGAGTATTGAACGACGCCTATCGAGCCCACCCGACGGTCCGAGTCTTGAAGCTGCCTAGCGGCGAGGAACGGTACCCGAATCCCAAGTGGCTCACGGGCACGGGAATCTGTGAAATTGGCTTTCGGGTGGACCCGGAAAGCGGCCGAGCCGTTTTCATTTCAGCGTTGGACAACCTAATGAAGGGCGGCGCCAGCCAAGGAGTTCAGCTCCTGAACCTGATGAACAATTTCGCGCCCACTGACGGGATTCCGCTGACAACCGCGTACCCCTAATCGTCAGCGCGGGGGGTCGAATGAAGGAAGCGCAGCCTATGAGCATCAATTCATGCGTCATCAAAATCGGCGGCAGCTGCCTTGAGCAAGATGTCAGGCAGGTCGCGGAGCAAGCCATCGCCCTAGCCAGAGGTCGGCCGTGCATTTACGTCCATGGTTATGGGCCGGAGCTAAGACGGCTTCTGGCAAAACTCAGCGTGAACCGGAGCACTTTTGTCAGCGCAAGTGGAATGCCATCGCACTTCACTACCGAGGAGGTCGCCATTGTGTCCGAGCTCGCGGCCGCTCGTGTTCGCTCTAAGCTCGATGCCCTCTTCGCGACCTTGGGTGTGCCGGTGCACTCTGGGCCGGCCTACAGCGACGCACTTGTCGTTGGAACCCGAAAAGACCGCATCCGTTACAACGATCGCGGCGTCATTCGTGTTCATACGGCAGATTTCTCAGGCAAGGTAACCAGCGTCAGCACTGAGAAGATCTCCCAACATCTCTCCCAGCACGGCAATCTGCTCTTGAGCCCCGTATTGAGGGACATGAAGCAACGCGCCATCGTGGTCGACGGCGATGCGTTGGCCATTGAGCTGGGCATCGCGGTTCGCGCCCAAGCAATGTACGTATTGAGCGACAGTGCCGGTGTCCTGGTCGATGGGAAAACAGTTCGGGAGGTGCGCCAAACGGCAATCAGCCAACTGGCCACGCACACCACGGGCGGCATGACGCGCAAGATCAAGCATATCCAGCAGGGCCTGCGAGGCGGTATTGGCGAGGTGCTACTGCTCAAGGGTTCTTCAACTATCGAAGCAGGTTTGTATAATGGTACGCGGTTTAGACAAGACTGAGCTTCTGGTTGTCCAGAATGTCGAGCGGCTTCCGGCCGGGTTCTCCAGCATGGAAGCCGATTATGGCGTCCGCTTGGATGTCATGGATTACCGTAATCTCTCGACTTTCCGGTGGGAGGATCATCGCTATCAAGGCGTTATCCTGTCTGGCACAGACTTCGCACCTCACCTGCACCCCGAGCTCTTCGAGGACGAGCAGCGACTCGTTCGGGGGTGCCCCGTCCCGGCACTCGCCATCTGCGGTGGGTTTCAGGTCGTGTGCTCCGCTTGGGGCGGAACCATTTCGGATACGGCCGCGCCGATCTACGGCCGAACGCACGTTCGAGTCGTTCGCGAGGATCCCCTTTGGGCGGGACTGCCGAGATCATTCTGCGCCTTCAGCAAGCACCGTTACGCCGTCCGCCAAGGCGTGCCCGACTTTGAAGTTACGGCCTGTAGCGATAACGGCGAGTTCGTATACGCAATTCGACACAAGAGCAGACCCATACGTGGCGTCCAGTTTCACCCCGAGCGCCGCCATGATGGCACGCGGGTCATGGCCAATTTCATCGAACTGGTTCGGCACTGGAACCCTCAGGAGGATTCGCATGCGTGAAGAGCCCCCGTCTCCCGTCTCGGCGGCGATCCGTCTTGAAAAGCTGCCAAAAAATGCCTTTCACGAGCTGGCGATCCTAAAGGAAGGGCTTGCAGCAAAAGGCAAGAGTTTCGTGGATCTAAGCGAAGGGGTCCCGGACTTGCCGCCCCCGGCTAAACTGCTGGACTACTTGTCCAGGGTCAGCTCGCGGAGCGAACTCCACTCGTATACCTCATTGGGCGGTTCGCGCCAGCTTCGAGCCGCCCTGACAGATTTTCTACGGGCAGAATTTCAAGTCGACCGCGAGGTTGGGCTTGTGCCAGGCGCCGGATCAAAGGAGCTGATAGGGCTCCTGTGCCAAGCGATCTTGAACCCCGGCGATGTGGCCCTCGTGCCCGAACTATACTACCCACTCTACCCCTCTGCGGTTCGGTTTGCAGGGGCTGAGCCTCTGACGTACCCCATGAGAGCCGCCACGCGGTGGCAGCCACGTATCTATGCGATGCCAGAGGATATCCTGGACCGTACCAAGCTCATCTTCCTCAATTATCCCCATAACCCCACGGGGGCCATGATCGATGATGATGAGCTCATGTGCACGGTCTCGATCTGCCAAGAGCGTCGCATCGTCCTGTGCCTTGATCTGGCCTATTCCCACATGTGCCTCCGTCAGGATGTTTCCAGCGGCATCCTCGGTGACTGCCAAACGCTGGACGGCCTGATCGAGCTTCACACGTTCTCGAAGAGCCTGGGCGTGCCTGGTTGGCGCGTTGCATTCGCAGCAGGGGATCCTGCCCTTATCGAATTGCTTGAGAAAACCCGCGCAGTCTTCGGCACGGGGCTTCCTGCCACGATTCAGAAGTCGTTGCGGTATGGCCTTGTGCACTTCAAGGAGCTAACCACTTCGCATCGAGATACCTATAGGACTCGCGTCCGGGATGCGGTCAATCTCCTCCGGAGCCGGGGCATCGATGCGACGGAACCAGACGGGTCATTTTTTTTGTGGGTGCAGTTGCCGCCTGCTATGCCAATGGCGACTACTTTCGTTCGCGAGCTGCTGCTGAGCCGTGGCGTTCTAGTGATGCCCGGTTGCGCCTTCGGGGAGGGGGAAGACCGGCACATTCGAATCGCACTGACGCAGTCATGGGATGTATTGGAAGGGGCGCTCGAGCACCTCGCAGCACACATAAACAATCACGCTTGATCCCGCCAAACATTGCAAACAGGAAGGACTCTTCATCATGCCATGGAAAACACTCTTGGCACTGCTGCTCACGGTCGCATTGTGGTCGAGCAGTTTCGCCATTATCAAAGTCGGCCTACACGAGGTTAATCCCTATTTCCTTGCGATGATTCGTGCAGTCATCGCTGGAGCATTCCTGCTCGGCATCATCGCCGCCGGGGGGCGTCTCCGCGAGTTCACGCAGGATGTCCGTGAACGGTGGCGCGCATATGCCTTGGTGGGCTTTGTCGGTATCGCCCTGTTCGATGTGTTCCAGAATGTGGGGATCAGCCACACGTCCTCTGCCTTGGCCGGTGTGCTGCTGAACACGAACCCGTTGTTCATCGTCGTATTGTCGGCCTTCTTCCTGAAGGAGGAGGTGACAAAGAATCGAATGCTGGGCCTCGGGCTGGGATTCGCGGGAATGTGCATCGTCGTGTTTGGAGGGGGCGACTTGCGGGAGATTGTGAGATCTCAGACCTTCCTCGGGAACATGCTCATCCTGCTGTCTGCGGTCACCTGGGCGGTTTACTCCATCGTGAACAAACGCGTACTTGGCGCAACGACTCCCCTCTTCCTGACGACCGCCTCGTACTTGTTCGGGGCGGTGTTCTCGATGCCTCTCGCCTTGGTATCGGACCTCCCCCGAGCGCTCACGATTTCAGCTTCATCATGGGCGATAGTGCTTTACCTAGGCGTTGTCGCGTCAGGCCTGACCTTCTTCCTGTGGAGCTTTGCACTCAGCAAGCTTGACGCATCACGCGCGTCGCTCTTTCTGTTCCTCATCCCGGTGCTTTCGATTATTGTCGGCTGGGCGTTCCTCGACGAAGCGATTACGCGATACACGGTGCTTGGGAGCCTACTGGTTATCGGAGGAATTTTCATCGCAGAACGCGGTGTGGCGCCCCTGAAAGAGCCTGATGCAGCAACGGCAAACGCAACCACGCCGGCGTGACCAAATCAATTTTTCAATAGGAGATACAGCGCCATGCCATTCATCCACGTTCGGGTCACTAAGGACGGCGTCACGCCCGAGAACAAGCGCAAGGTGATCGAGGGGATCACGAGGGTTATGTGGGAAGAAATGGGAAAAGAACCGAAATGGACCACTGTGGTGATTGACGAGGTTGATGACAACAACTGGGGCCTTGAAGGCAAAAGCGTTGCAGAGCGAAAGACACTGATGAGCAGCGATGTCTGACTACGCGTTTTCCAAAGCCCTGGATCAACTGCTCAGCCAGTCGATCGACGAGGGACAATTGCCCGGGGTCGCTGCTGCCGTAGCCACTGATCAAGGCATTGTGTACCAGGGGGCCTTCGGCAAGAGCGATCTCATCGCTGGCTCGGACATGACGGTTGATACGTCGTGCTACATCGCATCGATGATCAAACCGGTGATTTCAACCGCCGCGATGCAGCTCGTAGAGCGAGGGATCTTCGATCTCGATGCCCCGGCCGCAGAGTGGGTGCCGGAGCTGTCGAAATCTCAAGTACTGGACAGATTCACGGTTGAAGGAGAGCCGCTGCCGCGGCGGGCGTAATGCATCTGCGAGACATTCTTGCCGGCCATCGCGCGGCGTGGCCGGCGCTTGAGGTCGAAGCGCATTTCCGCCAGTTGCGGATCGGCCTCGCGTTCGCGGCCGTAGGCGGAGCTGAGCGCCGGCAGTTCCTCGCTGTCGCCGCGTTTCTCGATCCATTGCTGGCGCAGCGGGGCGAGGCCCTTGCGGATGTCTATCGTCGCTTTCGGGTCGGTGTAGGGGCCGGAGCAGTCGTAGACGCAGATGGGCGGGTTCGTTTCCGCCCCCATGCCTGCCGGGGTGTCGGACTGACTGATCTCGCGCATCGGCACGCGGATGTCGGGCCGGCTGCCCGTGATGTAGACCTTGCGCGAATGCGGCAGGGGCTTGACGGCGGCTGCGTCCACATGGGCGGACGTGGCGATGAATTTATCTGAGGCGTTCATGGTGGTTTCCTTTAGCGACCGCTTTGTCCCGGGATATTCACATGCTGCGTATTTTCAGATGCCGCAGCAAGGCCTTTTCGGCTTCCACCGCGAGAAACTTGATCAAGCCCAGCGCAAGAATGATCAGCCAGGAGGCGGCGTCCAGCGCCGTGGTCTGGAACACCTGCTGCATCGGGGGCGCGTAGGTGAACAGGAGCTGAAATGCGATCAGCAGCACACTGACCCAGAAGGCGACCGGGTTGCCGGTGAGGATGTCACGGTTGAGGGACGAGGCCGTGAAATGGCGCACATTGAACAGGTACACCAGTTCGCCGACGACCAGCATGTTGACTGCCGCCGTGCGCGCCATCTCGATGCTGCTGCCGCGCGCCAGTTCCCATTCGAACACGGTGAAGGTCACCGCGATCATCAACAGGCTCACATAGGCGATGCGCACGCCCAGCACCCGGGTGATCAGGGGTTCCCTGGGATGGCGCGGGGTCCGGCGCATGACGCCGGGTTCGGCCGGCTCGAAGGCCAGCGCCAGCGCCAGCGTGACCGCAGTGATCATGTTCACCCAGAGGATCTGGCCGGCCGTGACCGGCAGGGCGAGGCCGGCGAAGACCGCCAGCAGGATCACGCCGGCTTCCCCGCCGTTGGTCGGCAGGATGAACAGCAGCGACTTCTTGATGTTGTCGAATACCACGCGGCCTTCGCGCACGGCCTGGGCGATGGTGGCGAAGTTGTCATCGGTGAGCACCAGATCGGCAGCCTCCCGTGCCGCATCGGTGCCCTTCTGGCCCATGGCCACGCCGATGTCCGCGGCCTTGAGCGCCGGCGCGTCGTTGACGCCATCGCCGGTCATGGCGACCAGTTCCCCCCTGGCCTGCAGCGCGGCCACCAGGCGCAGCTTGTGTTCGGGGCTGGCCCGGGCGATGACGTCGGTTTCGTGGGCGCGTTGCCTGAGCGCAGCGTCGTCCAGCGTTTCGATGACATCCCCGGTGAGCGCCCGGTCGGCGCTCAATCCCAATTGCCGGCCGATGGCCGCTGCGGTGACGGCATGGTCGCCCGTGATCATCTTGACGCGCAATCCGGCACGCTGGCATTCGGCCACGGCTGCGATCGCCTCCTCGCGCGGCGGATCGATGAGACCGGCCAGGCCGAGCAAGGTGAAGCGTTGGGTGATGTCGGCCATGCTCAGCGCTGTCGTGCCGGCGGGCATCTCGCAGCGCGCCAGTGCCAGCACGCGCTGTCCGGCTGCCGCCGCGGATTCCATGCGCGCCTCCCAGGCCGGGCGGTCGAGCGGCCGTTCGCTTGCCTCGCGCACGCACAGGCCGAGCACGCGCTCAGGCGCGCCCTTGAGCAGCACGAAGGCATGTCCCGGGTGGTCGTGATGCAGCGTGGCCATGTAGCAGTGTGCTGACTCGAACGGTATTTCGTCGATGCGCGGCGTGGCCGCGGCCGCCTGGAGGGGATCCAGCCCGGCTTTCCGCGCGAGCGTCAGCAAAGCGCCTTCGGTGGGGTCGCCCACCAACTGCCAGCCTGCCTCCGCATCGAATTTGAGGTGCGCGTCGTTGCACAGCAGGGCGCATCGGGCCAATCCCTGCAGTTCCTCGTCCCCGGCGGCGTTGACGGCCATCCCGTCGTGGTGGAAGCCCCCGTCGGGCGCATAGCCGGCGCCGCTTGCCTCGAGCGTGCGTGAGGGCAGCATGATCCGCACGGCCGTCATTTCGTTCCTGGTCAGCGTGCCGGTCTTGTCCGAGCAGATCACGGTGACCGAGCCCAGGGTCTCCACGGCCGGCAGCCGCCTGATGATGGCGCGGTTGCGGGCCATGACGCGGGTGCCGATGGCCAGCACGATGGTCACGATGGCCGGCAGCCCCTCGGGGATGGCGGCCACCGCCAGGCCCACCACCGCGAGAAAAATTTCCAGCACCTGCATCTCGCGCACGTAATAGCCATAGAGGAATGTGATCAGCCCGACCGCGAGGATGAACACCGTAATCTGGCGGGCGAATTGGTCGAGGCGACGGGTGAGCGGCGTGGCCAGCGTGCGCACTTCGCCGACCAGCGTGCCGATGCGGCCGATCTCGGTGGATTGCCCGGTGCCAACCACCACGCCGTGCGCCTGGCCGTAGCTGACCACCGTGCCGGAATAGGCCATGCAGGACCGGTCGCCAATGGGCGCGTCGCGCGCAACCTGTGCCGTGCCCTTGTCCGTCGGCACGGATTCGCCGGTAAGGGCCGCTTCATTGACGCGCAGATTCTTCACTTTCACAAGGCGCAGGTCGGCCGGTACGCGCGTCCCCGATTCGATCAGCACGATATCCCCCGGCACCAGCAGGGCGGCGTCGATTTCGTGCCGTTCGCCTTCGCGCAGCACCGTGGCGCGGCTGGCCAGCATGGCGCTCACCGCTTCCAGCGCCTTTTCCGCCTTCCCCTCCTGGATGAATCCGATTACCGCGTTGATGAGCACTACGCCGACGATCACGCCCGCATCCACATAGTCTTCGAGCAGGAACGTGATGACGCCGGCCGCCAGCAGCACATAGATCAGGGGGTTGTGGAACTGCAGGGCAAAGCGCAGCAAGGGTCCGCGGCGCCTGGGCGCAGGCAAACTGTTGCGGCCGTATTGCTCAAGACGGCGGGTGGCTTCCTGCCGGCTCAGTCCGCTGCCGGGGACGACGGACTGGGCATGCAATGCCTCGGCTGCGGGCAGGGCGTGCCAGTCGGGCGAGGGCGTGGCTGCTGAAACGTATTTGCTCTTCATGGAAACTCCACTTTCAACGTGGTCGGGCAGGCGCTTTGGCCGGTGCGTCGGACCTGCCCCGCCATATTCCGGTCGCAAATTTGCGCGCTTCGTCCAGCAGCAATACGCTGGAGGCGACCAGCGCGGCCAGCCCCCAATCGGCCAGTTGCAGGTCGGTGGTGCGGAAGATGGCCTGCGCCGGTCCCCAATGCACGGCCAGCGCGTGCATCGCCAGCACCATGCCAAGCGACAGCCACAGCCAGCGGTTGCGGAAGAAGGCGCTGTTGAATGCCGTGCCGTGCTCGGCGCGGGCGTTGAAGACGTTGAAGAACTGAAACAGCACGAAAGTGGTGAAGGCCATCGTCAGGGCATAGGTCTGGCCCTGCGGTAGGGCGTAATAAAACAGTCCGAGAGTGCCGACGGCCATGGTCAGGCCGTAGATGAACAGCCGGGCAAAGCGCAGCACGGTGAGGATGCGCTGCCCGGGGGCGCGCGGCGATTCGAGCATGACGCCGTCGCGCGCCGGCTCCACGCCGAGACTCATGGCCGGCGGGCCGTCCATGATGATGTTGATCCAGAGGATCTGGATGGCCGTGAATGGCGTGGGCAGCCCGAGCAAGCTTGCGCCCAGGACGGTCTGCAGGGCGCCCATGTTGGTGGACAACTGGAAGCGCACGAACTTGACGATGTTGTCGAATATCGCGCGCCCTTCCTTGACGGCGCGCACGATGGTGGCGAAGTTGTCGTCGGTCAGCACCATCGCGGCCGCTTCCTTGGTCACTTCGGAGCCGGTGATGCCCATGGCCACCCCGATGTCGGCCTGCTTGAGCGCCGGCGCGTCGTTGACGCCATCGCCGGTCATCGCCACCACGTGACCGCGATGCTTCAGCACCTGGACGATCCTGACTTTTTGCGCTGGGTGCACGCGGGCGAACACCGCCACGCGCTCGATGCGCTCATCAAGTTCGGCGTCTGAAAGCGCATCGAGTTCGCCGCCGGTCAGCACCTCGCCTTCGAGTCCCAGTTCCCGCGCGATGGCGGCAGCGGTCAGCCGGTGATCGCCGGTGATCATCTTGACCTGGATGCCCGCCTGACGGCACAGGCGAATGGCATCTGCCGCCTCGGACCTGGGCGGATCGATGATGCCGATCAGGCCGACGAAGGTGAGATCGTCCACATGGGTCATCAGGTCGCCGGCGGGATCGAAGGCGTGCGCCGGTATGTTCTTGACGGCCACCGCCAGCACGCGCATCGCGCGTCCGGCCAAGTCCGCGTTTTCGGCCCGCAACCCCTCGCGCGCCGCCGCATCGAGTGCCAGCACCCCGTCGCTGCCCAGCCAGGCGGTAGCCCGCTTGAGCAACACATCCGGCGCCCCCTTGACGCACAGCTGCACATTCTCGCCGTCCTGATGGAACGTCGCCATGAATTTGTGGGCCGAGTCGAAGGGGATTTCGGCGATGCGCCCGGATTGCCTGGCCAGCGTCTCGGCTTCGAACCCGCCCTTGGCGGCCAGGGCGAGCAGCGCGCCTTCGGTGGGGTCGCCGATCAGTTGGCCGTCGCGGATGCGGCTGTCGTTGGTCAGCGCCGCCGGGCGCAGCAGGGGGGCGAGATCGGGGAGGGCACTGCCGTCATCGGCCGTGATCGTGCCTTGATCGGTGTAGCCCTCGCCCGAGACCACGAAGCGGCGGCCATGGACATACAATGCGCGCGCCGTCATCTGGTTGAGCGTGAGCGTGCCGGTCTTGTCCGAACAGATCACCGTGGTCGAGCCCAGTGTCTCCACTGCGGCCAGTTTCTTCACGATCGCGCGATTTTTCGCCATGCGATGCATGCCCAGCGCCAGGGTGACGGTGACGACAGCCGGCAGCCCTTCGGGAATGGCCGCTACTGCAAGCGCGATCGAGGTCAGGATGATGTCGACCAGCGGCAACTGGCGCGCGATCCCGAGGATGAAGATCACCCCGATGACCACGCCGGCGATCAGCGCCAGGCGCTTGCCGAGCGCATCGAGCTGAATCTGCAACGGCGTGGGCCCCGGTTCGGCGGCATCGAGCATGCCGGCCAGACGCCCCATCTCGGTGGCCATGCCGGTATCCGTGATGAGCAGTTCGAGCCGCCCGCGGGTGACCACGGTATTCATGTAGGCCATGTTGCAGCGCTCGGCGAGCGGGGCTGTCGGCGCCAGGACCGCATCGGCGACCTTGGCCACGGCATGGGACTCGCCTGTGAGGACCGCCTCGGCCAATTCCGCATTGTGCGCGGCCAGCACGCGTCCGTCCGCAGGCACGCGGTCACCCGCCTCGAGCAGCACGATGTCGCCCGGAACCAGTTTTCCCGCAGGTACTTCCTGCATGCTGCCGTCGCGGCGCACGCGGGCCACCGGCGAGAGCATTTTCTTCAGTGCCGCCAAAGTCGCTTCGGCCCGGTGTTCCTGCCAGAAGCCCAGCAGCGCATTGAGCACCACCACTATCAGAATCACCACCGCGTCCTTGATGTCGCCGATGGCGCCGGCGAGCGCGGCGGCGCCAATCAGCACGAGGATCAGCAGGTTTTTGAACTGGTCGGCGAACGCCAGCCACTTGGAGCGCGGCGGTTTTTCCTTCAGCCGGTTTTCCCCGTGTTGCGCAAGGCGGGCGCGCACCTCGGAGGCGGGCAGGCCGTGGGCAGGGTCGACAGCCAGGCGGGCCGCTGTTTCAGCCGGGTCGAGCGTGTGCCAGTCTGCGCTTGCCATTGGGGATATTGAGATAAGTTCTAGTCTCTTGCGGCTTCAATCCGCACATTTTTCGTGCAGATTCTTGCCGAAGCCGTCCTGGTTGCGACTCACCCCGGTTTTATCGGCGATGATGTCGCCGTAGCGCGACAGGCGCGCGCCGGCCAGCCAGATGACGATGAAACAGAGGAGGAATTGCAGCCAGATCATGTAGTCTGGATTATCCCATCAATTGCAGGCAGGCTCGGCCTGCAACCGGGTCAGATGCGGAGAAGCAGCCAGAGGGCAGCGATTCCCAGGGTGGTCAGCGCGACCGGCACGCCGATCAGCATGTTCTGCGGATTGCCGATGAGAGTGGCGGCCGAGCCGACATTGGCGGCACAGGCCAGGGCCAGCAGGAACGGCACGGGATTCAGGCGGCGCTTCAGGCAGGCATCCGCCAGCACCGGCGCCATGGCCAGACAGATGATGTCATTCGAGAACACCGCCGAGAGCGCCGCGACGACAGCGACCAGCGCCGCGAGCAGAGCCGGCGGCGACACATCGAGGGCGGCGATGCGCTGTGTCACCCGTGTATAGAAGCCGCCCAGGCGCATCTGCGCCGAGAGCACCATGAAGGAGAACAGCAGCAGGATCGTGGGCAGATGCACCGCGGCCGCCGCCTCGCCGGGACTGACTTTCCCCAGCGCCACCAGGGCGATAGCGCCAAGCAGGGCGATGCCGGTGCGGTCGATCTGCAGAAAGGGCAGGCCGCCGAGAATCATGCCGAGATAGACGACCGAGAAAACGATCAGTACGGTGCCATCCATGGCGCGGCGCCCCGTTCAGAACAAGTCTTTGTTCCGGACTCAGTAGATGTAGTAGAGCACGAGGTAGGCGAGCAGCAGCACGACCACCCACATGGCCATGCTGCCGGTTGGCCAGGTGCGCGCCAGGGTGCCCTCGGGGCCATGCTGCCGCAACAGCGTGGCGTGCAGGGCGCCGCTGCGCCGGGCAAGCGCGGCCGAGCCGGACGCCAGCGTCCGGCTGATCAGGCCGCCGATGACGGCGACCAGTCGCGCGCCGGCGATGCGATAGAACCAGTCGACATCCAGCGTGATCGTCAGCGTGCGCTTGAGATAGTTCAGCATGACGAAGAAGGCCAGGCCGGAGAAAAGCAGCAACTGCAGCTGCGTCACCACGTGGGCGCCGGTATACGGTGCGTAATCGACCGGGAACGGCAGCATCGCGTAGAGCGGATCGGGATAGACGCCCAGGCCGATGCACAGCGCGGAGAAGAGCAGCATGGCGGCCTGCATGTTTTTCGGCGGTTCGGCCGGGCGCAGGCCGGAATCTTTCTGGAAGAAGACGAACCAGGGGAACTTGATGCCGGCATGGAGGAATACGCCGGCGGAAGCCGCCGCCAGCAGCATCCAGACGGCGAGCAGGTGCTGGTCGGCCGCGGCCTGCGCGACCATCGACTTGCTGATGAAGCCGGAGGTGAGCGGGAACGAGGAGATCGACAGGGCGCCGATGATGCCGCAGACGGCAGTCAGCGGCATGCTCTGGAACAACCCGCCGAGGTCGGTGCATTTGCGCCTGCCGGTTTGGTAGAGCACCGCGCCGGCCGACATCAGCAGCAGCGCTTTGTAGATGATGTGGGTGAAGGCGTGGGCGGCCGCGCCGTTCAGCGCCATCTCGGTGCCGATGCCGATGCCGACCACCATGAAGCCGACCTGGTTCACTATGCTGTAGGCCAGGATGCGCCGCATGTCGTTTTCCAGCAGCGCATAGACGATGCCGTAGAAGATCATGAAGACACCGATGTAGATGAGGAGCTCGGTGCCCGGAAAGCCCCGCAACAGCACATACACCGCCGTCTTCGTGGTGAAGGCGGAAAGGAAGACGGTGCCGCTCCAGGAGGCCTCGGGGTAGGCGTCGGGCAGCCAGGCGGAAAGCGGCGGCGCGCCGGCGTTGACGAGGAAGCCGGCGAGGATCAGCCAGTGGGCGGGCGAATCGAGGGCCATGCGGGCGAAGGCGACCGAGCCGGTGTCGGCGACATGGCCGGCGATGCCGGCCATGAGCAGGACACCGCCGAACAGATGCACGGCGAGGTAGCGCACGCTGGCACGCCAGGCGAGCGGCGTGCCGGCGCTCCAGACCACCAGGGTCGAGCCGACCGCCATGAGTTCCCAGAAGATGAACACGGTGACGAGGTCGCCGGCGAGGGCGACGCCCACGGCCGAACCGGCATAGAGCAGCGCTGCGGGCGCCTCGACGCGGCTCTTCTGGCCGAGGGCGAACAGCGCGCCGCCGAAGGCCATCAGGGTGAAGATGACAGCGAACAGACGGGAGAGCTTGTCCGCCGCCAGCGGAACGAGTTCGTAATCGAGATAGCGCAGATGCCAGGCGGCGCCGTCCGGCAGTTGCCAGAGGGCAAACAGCGCGAAGAGGGGAAACAGCAGTGTCGCCGCCTGGCGCAGGTTGCCGCGCAAGGGCGCGGCGACGAGGGCGCCGGCGATGAGGATGAGTCCGGGATGGAAGACGCTAGCCGTTTCCATTCCGGTCCTCCTCGGTGTCGTAATAGGTGTCCGGCCGCTTCAGGATCAGGCCGAGCGCCTTGGCGCCGACGATCATCAGCATGCAGGCGCCGAAGCCGTACCAGGCATTGAAGCCGAACAGGCCGTCGATGCCGAAGTGGGGATGCATGTCGACGACGAACTGCGCGGCGATGGTCGCCGCCAGGACGGCGATGAGGGCGATCCACAAGCGTCGAATGGTGCGGGGGCGGACGAGCCAGTGCGGTTCCATGTTCATCCTTTCAGCATCGCGCGGCCGAGTTCCAGCGGCACGTCGGGGAAAAAGAACAGCAGCACGGTGCCGGCCGCCGTCAGGGTCAGTGCAATGACCATGGGCAGCGGCGCCTCGCCGTGCGCGTGATGCGGCTCGTGTCCGTTCTCCGCCGCAGGCGCGCGGAAGAAGGCGCGGTAGACGATGGGCGCGAAATAGCCGGCAGTCAGCAGCGTGCTTACCGTCAGCACCGCCACCACCGCCCAGTGCCCGGCGCTCATGGCGCCGCTCAGCAGGTACCACTTCGAGACGAAACCTGCCGCCGGTGGCAGGCCGATCATCGACAGGGCGCCGACCGCGAAAGCCCCCATCGTCCACGGCATGAGGCGGCCGATGCCGTCCAGCTCGCTCACCTTCGTCTTGTGCGCGGCGGTGTAGATGGCGCCGGCGGCGAAGAACAGCGTGATCTTGCCCAGGGCGTGGGCGGCAATGTGAAAGGCGGCGGCGACGAGCGAATAGGGCGCCAGCAGGGCGGCGCCCAGCACGACATAGGAGAGCTGGCTCACGGTGGAATAGGCCAGGCGCCGCTTCAGGTTGTCGGCGTAGAGCGCCACGGTCGAGGCGGCGATGATGGTGAAGCCGGCCACCCAGGGCAACCAGACGGCGGCGCCCGATGCCAAAGTCTCCGCACCGAAAACGTAGACGACCACCTTGAGCACGCAGAACACGCCGGCCTTGACCACCGCCACGGCGTGCAGCAGGGCGGAGACCGGCGTCGGCGCCACCATGGCGGCGGGCAGCCAGCGATGCATCGGCATCAGCGCGGCCTTGCCGATGCCGAACATGTAGAGCGCCAGCAGCGCGGCGAGCGCAGTGCCGGAGAGCTTGCCGGCGAGGATGCCGCCGGCGGCGAAGTCGAGCGTGCCGGCGACATGCCAGGTGAAGGCGATGGCCGGCAGGAGGAACAGCATCGAGGTGCCGATCAGCAGGCCGAGGTAGGTGCGTCCGCCCCGCTTTGCCTCCTCGTGGCCCTTGTGCGTCACCAGCGGATAGGTGATCAGGGTCAGCGCCTCGTAGAAGAGGAACAGCGTGAGCAAATTGGCGGCGAAGGCGATGCCCATGACAGCGGCCAGCGCCCCGGCGAAGCAGACGTAGAAGCGCGTTTGCTTCTGCTCACCGTTGCCGCGCATGTAGCCGATCGAGTACAACGAGTTGACGATCCACAGGCCGCTCGCCACCAGCGCGAAGAGCATGCCGAGTGGTTCGACGCGGAAAGCGATCGACAACCCCGGCAGCATCTCGAACAGGGTCAGTTCCGGCCTCGCGCCGGCGCTGACCGGCCCGAGCAGGGACGCCACGCAGAAGAAGAGGAGGGCGGCCGTGGACAACGTTGCCGTCTCGCGCAGGTTCGGCCAGCGGCCGAGGAGCGCGATGGCCAGCGCTCCGGCCAGCGGCACGAGGAGGGCGGCGCCGATGGCAGTCTGTGCGGCGATCATCCGCCGACCCCAAACAGCATCTGCGCGGCGCGGGTCGCGCCACCCAGGGTGAAGCGGGTGTCGAAGCCCAGGTATACGGACAGCGCCACCAGCAGCCAGGCCGGCGCCAGCATCGACCAGGGCGCCTCGATTATCTCCCGGGCTTCGGGCGCTGGTGCGCGCAGGTAGGCGGCCTCGACGAAGCGCCAGACATAGGCGACTGCCAGCAGGGAACTGGCGACAATGAGCAGCACCAGCCACCACAGGCCGGCTTCGAGCGCGGCCGTGATCAGCACCCATTTGCTGACGAAGCCGGCCGTGCCCGGCACGCCGATCAGCGACAGGCCGGCGATGACGATGCCGAAGCTGGTGAGCGGCATGCGGCGCGCCAGCCCGGCGGCGCAGTTGAGCGTTACGCCGCCGGTGCGCAGCATGATGCCGCCGAGCAGCATGAACAGGGCGCCCTTGGCCAGCGCGTGGTTGAACAGATGCACGATGGCGGCGGAGAGCCCGCCAACGGAATCCAGCGACAGCCCCAGGGTGATGTAGCCGATCTGCGCGACGCTGGAATAGGCGAACAGGCGCTTCAGGTTCTCCTGGTAGAGCGCGGCGAAGGACGCGATGAACATGGCGGCCAGCGACAGTGCCAGCAGGACCAGCGGCACGGGCAGTTCCTTGAACACCAGGCTCTCGCCGAACACCGAGTAGTAGAAGCGGATCAGCACGTACACCGACACCTTGGTCGCCGTGGCGGCCAGGAAGGCGGAGATGGACGAGGGTGCGTAGGTGTAGGCGTTGGGCAGCCACAGGTGCAGCGGGAACAGCGCCAGCTTGAGCGAGATGCCGACGGTGAGGAAGGCCAGCGCCGCCAGCACCGGCCGCTTTTCAGCAACGTCGGGCAGGCGCTGGGCGATGTCGACCAGGTTGAGCGAACCGGTCATGAGGTAGAGCAAGCCGACGCCGATGACGATGAAGGTGGCGCCAATGGTGCCCATGATCAGGTACTGGTAGGCCGCAGTGAGGGCGCGGCGGTCGCGCCCCATCGCGATCAGCACATAGGTCGACAGCGAGGACACTTCGAGGAAGACGAAGATGTTGAAGGCGTCGCCGGTGATCGTGATGCCGAGCAGCCCGGTCAGGCAGAGGGCGAATAGGGCGTAGAACAGGTAATGCTGTTCCCGGGGGACTTCGGCCTCGACGCTACGGCGGCTGTAGGGCACCACCGCCGCTGCCGCAAGGGACACCAGCACCAGCACGAAGGCAGAAAGTGCGTCGACGCGGTACTCGATGCCCCAGGGCGGGGCCCAACTTCCCATGTGATAGGAGATCGGGCCGTGGTCTGCAACCTGCTGCGCCAGCAGCAGGGAGATCAGCAGTGAGATCCAGGCGACGGCCAGCATCAGCCCGTAGGCGATGCCGCCGCGGCGCGCCAGCACCATCAGGGGCGCGGCAATCAGCGGCAGGGCGACCTGCAGGGCGGGCAGATGCGCAGCAATCATCCTAAAAACCTCAGTCTCACCACAGAGACACAGAGAACACAGAGGAAGAACGGGGGGTTGCTTTGTTTCCGGGCCCCACCCGCCGGGTGATCGCCATCGGATCTGCAAGCTAGTGATTCCTTGCTTTTCTCTGTGCCTCTGTGTCTCTGTGGTGAGGGGTTTAGGATCATTCCTTCTCGCGCTCCAGCTTGTCGTCGAGCGCGAGAATCTCGTCTTCCTCGATGGTGTCGTAGGCTTCGCGGATGCGCACCACCAGCGCCAGGCCGAGCGCCAGCGTCGCCACGCCGACGACGATGGCGGTGAGGATGAGCACGTGCGGCAGGGGATTCGAATAGACCTTGAACTGCTCGGCGAAGATGGGCGCCGTGCCGCCGATGAGCTTGCCCGGCGCGATGTAGAGCAGGTACACGGAAGTCTGGAAGATGCTCATGCCGACCAGCTTCTTGATGAGGTTGCCGCGGGCGATGAGGATGTAGAGGCCCGCCATCAGCAGGAAGATGGTGACCCAGTAGGCGAAATAACCGGCGGTGCTCATTCCGCCTCGTCCCGCCCGCGTCCGGCGAACATGTAGAAGACCTTCAGCATCACGCCGGACACCGTGATCGCCACGCCGGCCTCGACCCAGAAGATGCCGCGGAGCTGGCCGGCGACGGGGTCGGCCGACAGCACGAAGTAATCGAGGAAGTTGCCGCCGAGGAAGATGCCGGCGATGCCGACGCCGGCGTAGAGCAAGACGCCTGAAGCGATCATCGCCTCGACCAGCCAGCTTGGCACGACCTTGCGCGCATTGGGCAGTCCATAGATCAGCGCGTAGAAGATGACGGCGGCAGCGGCAATGGTGCCAGCCTGGAAGCCGCCGCCCGGCCCGAAATCGCCGTGGAACTGGACGTAGAGCGCGAACAGCAGCATGAAGGGGATGAGCAGCTTGGCGATGACGCGCAGGACGAGATAGTGCTTCATTGTTCCTCCTCGTCCCTGTTGCGGCGTCGGCGCCGCAGCAGGGCGATGACGCCGATGCCGGCCGTGAACACCACGGTCGTCTCGCCCAGGGTGTCGAAGCCGCGATAGCTGGCCAGCACGGCGGTGACGATGTTAGGCACGCCGGTTTCGCGCGGTCCGTCGTTGATGTAGCGCGGTGCGACATGGGTATGGATCGGCGCCGCGGGATCCGAGAACGCCGGCAGGCCGAGCGTTCCATAGACCAGCATGGCGCCGGTCGCGACGGCGAGCAGGAGCGGCAGCCAGGGGCGGTGCAGCGGCTTGGCTTCCTCGCTCTTGCACAGGTGCAGGGCGCTTAGCAGCAGCACTGTCGAGATGCCGGCGCCGACGGCGGCCTCGGTCATCGCCACGTCGACCGCGTCGAGCGCCACCATCACGGTGGCCATGAGAAAGCTGTAGATGCCGCCCAGCACGACGACCGAGAACAGGTTGCGGCTGCGCGCCAGGGCCACCACGGCGACGGCCATCATCGCCAGCAGCACGTTGATGATCAGGGTTTCGATGATGGCTCCCCGTCTTCCGCCAGATGCGGCACGCGGCGCGCCAGCGCCGCCTTGGCCAGCGCATGGGTGGCGGTCGGGCTGGTGAAGGCGATCAGCAGGACGATGATCAGCAGCTTGGCCGTCACCAGCGTCAGGCCGGCCTGCAGGATGAGGCCGAACAGGATCAGCCCGGCGCCGAGGGTATCGGTGACGCTGGCCGCGTGCATGCGCGTGTAGAAATCCGGCATGCGCACCAGGCCGAGCGCGCCCACGACGCAGAAGAAACCGCCGGCCAGCAGGCAGCCCCAGCTCGCCCATTCAAGCAACAGGCTCATTGTTTTTCCTCTGCCTCGCCCGGCTCGCCCAAATCGCCGTAAGTGAAGTACTTGAGGACGGCGATGGTGCCGATCACGTTGAGCAGCCCGTAGACGATGGCCAGGTCGAGGAATTCCGGGCGGCCGTTGAGGAAGCCGATCACCGCCAGGAGGAGGACGGCAAGTGTGCCAATGGTGTTGGCCGCCTGCGCCCGGTCGAACACCGTCGGGCCGAGCACGGCGCGCGCCAGGGCGAGCCCGAGGGCGACCAGCAGGGCGAGCGCGGCCGCGGAATACATGTCAGTCGTCCCCTTCGAAGCGCGTGACGCGGCGGTCCATGTCGCCGCTTTTCACGCCGGCGGCCCCTTCGCGGGTGACGGCGTGGACGAGGAACTCGTCGGCGCCGACCTCGACCGAGATGGTGCCCGGCGTGAGGGTGATCGAATTGGCGTGGGCGACCAGCCCTTCCGGCGTGCGCTGCGTCGGCTTGATGCGCACCAGCGTCGGACTGACTGGAAGGCGCGGATTGAGAATGATTTTCGAGACGTCCCAGGCCGACTTGACGATTTCCCTGATCAGCCAGGGCCAGTAGGTGAGGGCGCGCCAACTCAGGTGGATGGGGTGCCCCTCGCGGTCGATGATGTCCATGCGTCGCGAAAAAGCGACGACGGCCAGCGCCGAGGCGGCGCCCGCACCGACGAGAAACGCGGTAAAGAAGCCGGACAGCACCAGCCAGAAAGAAAAGAGCGCAAGAGTCGCGCTTGCCGCGTAAAGCATCCAGAAAGCCCGAGCAACGGAAGGATCTGATGGGGCCGACGCACCTTGGCGGCCGACGAGTTGAGAATTATATGCGAAGGCGGCGGCACGACAAATAAGGGTTCACCGCAAACTTATCAGTTGGGCGGCAACTTCCGCGTTATGCTTTCGCCTGTCTCCAATAAATTTAAACAAACCGGCATTTCCGCCGGCCGGCCCGCTTAAATCATGCATGAAGGAATACGCGTCGTTCTGGTGCTGCTGACGGCAGCGGTGCTGGTGGTCGCGCTGGCGCGCGTGCTCCGCCTGCCCTCCATGCTGGCCTATCTGGCCATTGGCATCGCCGTCGGCCCGCATGCGCTGGGCTGGCTGCCGGCAAGCGAGCAGACCTCGCGCCTGGCCGAGTTCGGCGTGGTCTTCCTGATGTTTTCCATCGGCCTGGAGTTCTCCCTGCCGCGGCTCATCGCCATGCGCTGGCAGGTGTTCGGTCTGGGCGGCGCCCAGGTCGTCGTCACGATACTGGCGACGATGGCCATCGCCCACTTCGGCGACATACCGTGGCAGGGCAGCCTGGCGCTGGGCGCCGCCTTCTCCATGTCGTCCACCGCCATCGTCGCCAAGCTGCTGGCCGAGAAGCTGGACCTGCATTCGTCTTCCGGCCGGCGCACCATGAGCGTGCTGCTGTTCCAGGATATCGCCGTGGTGCCGCTGCTCATCATGATTCCCGCATTGGCCGACACCTCGCGCCTGGGCGCGACGCTGGGCGCCGCGCTCCTCCAGGCGGCGCTGCTGCTGGCGCTGGTCGTGATGCTCGGGCGGCCGGTGCTGCAGCGCCTGTTCGACGTGGTGGCGCGGCGCAAGTCGTCCGAGCTGTTCATGCTCACCGTGCTGTGGCTGATCGTCGGCATGGCCTATCTCACCGAGCATTTCGGCCTGTCGATGTCGCTCGGCGCCTTTCTCGGCGGCATGCTCATCTCGGAGACGCTCTACCGCCATCAGGTCGAGGCCGACATGCGGCCCTTCCGCGACATGCTGCTCGGCCTGTTCTTCGTCACCATCGGCGCCCTGCTCGACCTGGCCGTCGTCTGGCAGCGCATCGAATGGGTGGTGCTGGTGCTCGTCGGCCTGGTGCTTGGCAAGGGGTTGCTCATCCTGCTGGTGACGCGGCTGTCGGGCGCCGATTTCGTCGTGGCCTTCCGCACCGCCGCCCAACTGGCCCAGGCCGGCGAGTTCGGCTTCGTCCTGCTGACCCTGGCCAGCGCCAGCCACCTGCTCACGCCGGAAGTGGCGCAGCCGTCGCTGGCGGGCATGCTGCTCTCCATGCTGCTGGCGCCGATCCTCATCGAGCGGGCGCGCCACTGGAGCGCCCGCCTGACCAAGGACGAATGGATGAAGCGCGCCACCGCGCTGCAGGAAGTGGCGGCCCAGGCCTCGGGCATCGGCGAGCACGCCATCGTCTGCGGCTACGGCCGCACCGGCCAGAGCATCGCCCGCTTTCTCGTCCGCGAGAAGATCCCCTTCATCGCCCTGGACACCGATGCCCATCGCGTGCAGCAGGCGGTCGAGGCCGGCGAGAGCGTGGTGTTCGGCGATGCCGACCGGCGCGAGGTGCTGGTGGCGGCGGGACTGGACCGGGCCAAGGTCGTCATCGTCACTTATGCCGACGTGCCGTCGGCGATCAAGCTGCTGGGCATCGTGCGCCAGCGCCGGCCCGATCTGCCGGTGGTGGTGCGCGCCGCCGACGACAGCCATCTGGATGAACTCAAGCGCGCCGGCGCCGACGAGGTCGTGCCCGAGGTGCTGGAGGGCAGCCTGATGCTGGCGGTGCAGACGCTGACCCGCCTCGGCATTCCGCTGGAACGGGCGCTCGCCGACGTACAGGAAGTGCGCACGAAGCGCTACAGCGCCCTGCAGGAACGCTTCATCAAGACACCCGCCTCCGATCGGAAGGAATAGCCGGTGAGCGACAGGAAGCCGTCGAAACCCTCGCGTCGCGATTTTCTCGCCGGCACGGTCGGCGTCGCCGCGCTCGGCTTCCCGATGATCGCCGCGGCGCGTGCGCCGATCACCCTGCGCTTTCAGTCGACCTGGCCGGCTGAGGATATCTTCCACGAATACGCCTTGGATTTCGCCGCCAAGGTGAACGCCATGTCCGGCGGCAAGCTGCGCATCGAAGTGCTGCCGGCCGGCGCCGTGGTGAAGGCCTTCGACCTGATCGACGCCGTTTCCCGGGGCAAGCTGGATGGCGGCCATGGCGTGGTCACCTACTGGTATGGCAAGAACTCGGCCGCGGGACTGTGGGGTTCGGGCCCGGCTTTCGGCATGGATGCCAACACCATGCTGGCCTGGCACCGTTACGGCGGCGGCAGTGCGCTGCTCGACGAGATTTACCGGAGCCTCAACCTCGACGTGCGCTCCTTCCTCTACGGCCCGATGCCGACCCAGCCCTTCGGCTGGTTCAAGAAGCCGGTGAAGCGGGCGGCCGACCTGAAGGGCCTGAAGTTTCGCACTGTCGGCCTGGCGATCGACATGTACCGGGAAATGGGCGTGGAAGTGAACCCGCTGCCCGCCGGCGAGATCGTGCCGGCGATGGACCGCGGCCTGGTCGACGCCGCGGAATTCAACAATGCCACCTCCGACCGCCAGCTCGGCCTGCCGGATGTCGCCGGGCACTGCATGCTGCAGAGCTTCCACCAGAGCGCCGAGCAGTTCGAGATCCTCTTCAACCGGCCGCGCTACGACGCCCTGCCGGTGGAACTGAAGGCCATCATCACGCATGCCGTCGAGGCCGCCTCGGCCGACATGTCATGGAAGGCCATCGAGCGCTATTCGCGGGACTATCTCGACATGCAGGGGAAAGTCAGCTTCCACAAGACGCCGGACGCAATCCTGAAGCGCCAGTTGGAGGCCTGGGACAAGGTGGTGGCGGCGAAATCCGCCGAGAACCCGATGTTCGGGAAAGTGAGCGAGTCCATGCGCGCCTACGCCGCGCGCGCCGGCCGCTGGCAGCACGACACCCTGGCCGACTACAAGATGGCGTACCGGCATTTCTTTGCCGGGAAGACGCCCAAGAAGAAGGGTTAAATCCCGGTCGGAACTGCGCAAGGCGCCACGATGTCGGCTCGGCTGCAACGCCCGACGGCATCAAGCACAGCAAGCGCAATCTTCCCCGGCCGTTCCGCGATGCCGAAGGCTTTTTCCGGATCGCCCCGCGGGTCGATTTCAACCACCTTGGTCCCGATTGTCACCGATGCGCCGGCATGCGTGAGTCCTCTCAGGCAGCCATCGAGCGGCGCCCGTATGACTTCGTTGCCGATGCAGGCGACGGACTCGCCTTTCTCGACGCGCGCGCCGATCTTCCGATCCGTCTCGAAACGCCCTTCGGCCGGCGCATAGACGTAGCGCTCGCGCCCATAGCCGTTGATCGGCCGCGGCTCGCCCGAGAGTGGCAGCGACGAGCCGGACGCGATGATGCTGCCGAGCGCCTGCCAGGCCGTTTCCACGACCAGATCGGTGGTTTCGCCGGCAACGAAATTGGGCCCGAGTCCGATCGTCAGCGGCGCCAGGCCGGACTGTTTCTCGGGAACCGAGCGCTTGTTCATGCGCGCATCGATCAGGACATGCGGCCGGAGGTATTCAAGAAGTTTTGCAAACCCCTCCGCCGTGAGCGGAATCTCCTGCCGCTGCTCCAGCATCCAGCGGATCGAGAAGCTATCTGCCATCCGCCTGCCGGTGATGCCTTCCAGCGAAGCGGCGCCATCGAACATGGCGTCGGTGAAGGCCATGCCCCGACGGGCGAAGCCCGGATCCGGCACGTCGTGCACCAGCACCGCGTAACCTGCCGAGAACAGTGCATGGGCCACGGCGGAACCGATGTCGCCGCAGCCGCGGACGAGACACAGGGTTGCGTTTCCTTCTGTCCGCAGGAGCGTCATTGCGGCGTTCCGTCCGGCGCCTGAATGTCCAGCTTGCGCATTTTTTCCCACAGGTTCTTGCGGCTGATGCCGAGCGACTCGGCGGTGTGGCCCAGGCGCCACTGCTGCTGCTCAAGCGCCTGGAGGATATAGCGTCGCTCGCAGGCGCGCAGATATTCGCCCAGATTGCCGCTGATGGCGGCATCGGATTTTTGCGGATTCACACTGTCGTCGAAGCAGACTTCCGGCATCACCAGCGTTTTCCGGCTGAGGATGCAGGCGCGTTCCATGGTGTGCTTGAGTTCCCGCACGTTGCCGGGCCAGGGGTAGTCGAGGAGCGCCTGTTCGGTGAGCGGGTGCAGCGTGCGCGGTTCGCCGGGATGGCTGCGGACGCAGGCCTGCACGAACTGCCGCGCCAGCCAGAGAATGTCGTCACGTCGCTCGCGCAACGGCGGGATGCGCAGATGGATGACGTTGATGCGGTAGTAGAGATCCTCGCGGAAGACGCCCTGTTCGACCAGTTTTTTCAGGTCGCGGTGCGTGGCGAGAATCAGGCGGAAATCGACAGCGATGGGCTTTTCCCCGCCGACCCGGACGATCTGCCGTTCCTGCACGGCGCGCAACAGCTTCACCTGCATGGTCAGCGGCATGTCGCCGATCTCATCGAGGAACAGCGTACCGTCATGCGCCTGTTCGAAGACGCCTCGCCTGGTGCGCACCGCGCCGGTAAATGCGCCCTTCTCATGTCCGAACAGTTCCGTTTCCAGCAGCGTTTCCGTGAAGCCGCCGCAGTTGACGGCGATGAATGGCCGATCACCGTCGGGAAAGGCCAGGCGGTGCAGTTCCTGGGCGACATGTTCCTTGCCCGAACCGGACTCGCCATTGATCAGGATGGTCGAGGCATGCCGGGCCAGGCGCGGCAGAGCCTCTGCCACGGCGCGCATATCCGGCGAGACGCCGAACCTTGTCTCCCCGGAAGGCCGCGACGACGACAGGGCGCGCACCTTTTCCACCAGTTGATCGAGGTCGAAGGGCTTGGTGACGTAATCCGCCGCGCCGAGCTTGACGAGCTGGACGGCGCTGTCGATGGTGCCGTAGCCGGTGATGAAGACGAAGGGCGGCAGCGTTATTTTGAGTTCCAGCAATTTGCGGAACAGGGCATCGCCGGACTCGTCGGGCAGGCGGATGTCGCTGATCGCGACGGTGTAACTGTGCTCGGACAAGGCCTTGCGCGCCGCGCCGGCGCTGCGATGCCAGTCGACCGCGAAGCCCTCCAGCCGGAAGCGGTCGGCGAGCGACTCTCCCATGATCTCGTCGTTTTCGATCAGGCACAGGCGGGGCGTCATGGCGGCATTCATGCGGCCACGGGCAGGGGGAGCGTGACGGTGAAACGGGTCTCCCCGGGGCTGCTGTGCGCCTCGGTGCGTCCGCCCAGTTGTTCGACGATCTGGTAGGTCACCCACAAGCCCAGGCCGTACCCTTCCTGGACGCCGTGGGCGAAAGGCTCGAACAGGTGATCGAGTCGCTCGGGCGGGATGTGCCGGCCGTTGTTCTCGACCGTGATCCGCAGGGCATTTTCCTGCTGCACGACCCGGCAGAGCAGACGCCCCCCAACATCGAGGGCGTGGATGGCGTTGAGCAGCAGATTGATGAGAATCTGCCGTACCGGCGTGGACGGCAGTGGCGTTTCAGTTGCAACATCGTTTTGCCACTCGAACCGGGCGCGTTTTTGCGTCACGTCCGGCTGCAGCAGCGTGCGCACGTCCTCGATGTCCTGCCGTGTCAATGCGTGGCTTTCCAGCTTCGCCTCGACGAGCAGCGCCGCCACGGTTTCCTTGATCTGCGTGAGCCCGCGTTCGAGGAGGGAGAGCGTCCGGGCCACCATGGGATCATCCTGGCCGTGCCGCTTGAAGGTGCTGATGGCGTTGAGCATGCCGCCGAGCGGGTTGTTGATTTCGTGCGCGATGCCGGCGGAGAGTCGGCCGAGGGCAGCCAGGCGTTCGGAGACGACCACCTGTTTTTCCAATGCCGCCTTCTCGCGCAGGTCGAGCACCATGCGCTGAAAGGCCGCCGCAAGCCGGCCGATTTCGTCCTTCGAGTCACCCAATTCAAGCCTGCACTCGATGTCGTCGGGTATTTCCGCACCGACGCGGCCCATGCAGTCGGCCAGCCTGACCAGCGGTTCGGCAAAGCGTTGCGCCCAGTACCAGCTGGCGGCGATCATCAGCAGCAGGACGAAGAGGGTGACGACGCCGGCGCGCTGAATGAGTGCGAACAGCCGCGGCAGGAAAATGTCGCGCGGATAGCCCATCACCAGCGTGCCGAGCAGCACACCGTCGGCCAGAATGGGCGTCACCATGTAAAGGTGGTCTGACGTCTTCAGGTCGAGAACCTTCGGATCGTCTCCGCGCATTTCCCGCTGTGCGTCGATCAGTTCCTTGAAGTCCGGCACCACCTCTGCCGCCTCGGCCAGCATGGGGAAGCGTTTGGGCTGGTTGGAGACGTATACGCGCAGCAGCGGATCGACAACGACAAGCAGGTCGGCCGACAAGGGGGAGTTTGGCCGCAGCTTGGACTGGAAAGGGGAATTGATGATCTCGTACATGCGCCACAGATCGTCGTGCAGCATGGGGGTGACCAGCGTGGTGGCGAGGACGCGGCCCATGCTTTCGGCGGTGTCGATGAGGTCGCGCTTGAAGACGTCGTATTCGCGAGCGATCAGGGCAACCGACACAGCGAAAGCGGTGGCGATGATGAGCACGCTGCCGCGCAGCGGAATCTTGTACTTGAAGCTGAGGTCGCGCAGGTGCAAGAGGGGCTACCCGCCGTTTACGACCCGTATCATCCGTCCGATGCCGTCAAACAGCTTCGGCTCGCCGGGAATGAAGCGGTCGAGGTTGAGGCGGCGCAGCAGGGATTGGCCCTGGAGGCTGTTCTCCATTTGAATCAGCACCGCTTGCATGGCGGCCAGATCGTCAGCCGCAATGCCCAGCCTGGCGACGAATGGCGTGTGGCCGAAATAGGGCGAGCGGGCCGCCACCCGCGTGGCATTGGTCAGATCGGGCTGCAGTCCGGTCAGCGTTTCCCAGACGTAGCCGTCCACCGCGCCGCCGTGCGCCACGCCGGCAGCAACGGCCTCCACCACCTTGCGATGTGCCCAGGTGAAGAAGGTGCGCGAAAAGAACGTCGCCGGGGTTTCGCCCATTTTGCGCAGCAGGTACTGGGTATAGAGATGCCCGGAATTCGAGTCCGGGTCGGAAAAGGCGAAGATTTTGCCGCGCAGCGCATCGATGGACATCGTGTTCCGATCCTCGGCGGGCACGATCAGATAGGACTGGTAGAGCGGCTTGCCGTTGAACACCGGCACGGCCACCAATTGGAGTTGCGCGCGGTTCCTGACGTACGGATAACCGCAGATCCAGGCGAAATCCAGCCGTCCGCCCAGGAGCAGATCCGTGATTCCCTTGTAGGCCTGCCGCTGGACGAACTCGACCGGCCGGCGCAGGTTCGCCTCGAGGTGCTCCCTCCATGCCACCAGGAATCCCATCTGGTCGTTGAGGAATACCGGTGTCAGCCCGATGCGCACGGGCGGCATCTCCAGCCCGCGCGTTTGCGCTGAACCCGCAATGCCCGGCACAACTGCGGCTGCCAGGGCAACGATCAATCTTCTACGTGTGCGATTCATTTTTTGTAGTTCGTTTTCATTCCCGCTGGGATTCTAGACCGCGACCGCGCATTGCGCACAATGGTTTCGCGGGATGTTTTTACAAATGCATCAGGGTGTTACCGATCGGTAATAAGGCCGTCCTCGCATCTGCCACCAAACGGTAACAGTCGGAACTTTGCCGCAGCGCAATACCCTTTCATAAACAGGGGTTTTGCAAAGTGGCACGAATCGTGAGTGGGTACATGGCGATTTACATCAAACACATGAACCCAATCGGCCAATCCTTGCATTCCGCTGCGCCGCTTCGCTTCGACGATGCGGCCTGCCGGACATTGCGCGGCCCTTACGGCGGCTGTCGCGCCTGCACGAAGGCCTGCCCGGCCGGCGTGCTCACGGTCGATGCGGACGAGGTCGCGTTGAAGGACGGTTGCCTGGGCTGTGGCCGTTGCACAACCGTCTGCACGAGCGGGGCGCTGCGGGTCGAGGGTTTCGATGTCGCTCTGGAAGGAGAAGCCGCCGGGCCGATTCGCCTCGATTGCTGGAAGGCGCCGCCGGACGCCGCCGTGACGGAAAGCTTGCGCGTGCCCTGCCTGGGCGGGCTGAGTACGGGCCGCCTGCTCGAATTGTGGATCGCATCGGGTTCGCATGGCCTGTTCCTGATGGATCGCGGCTGGTGCCGGCATTGCAGTGCCGGCGCCGGCGAATTGCATGCCGCGACACGAGCGCTGGCAAGCGCGCAGGAATGGCTTCTCGCCGCCGGTGTGGCGAGGGATCGGCTGCCGCGCTTCGTGCGCGAGCCGCGGCCCGTCAGGCAAATGCCTGCCGCCATCCCCGAAGCCGCCATGCAGCGCAAGGTCTCGCGGCGCAATTTTTTCCGTTCGGTCGCCGCACAGGCGGTGGATGCGGCGCAGGCCGCCCGGCCGCGTGCCGCTGCCTACATTCCCTATCGCTGCGGCGCATCCGCGGAGCGGAAGCGGCTGCTCGACAGCGTGGCTGAGGCGGCGCGGCAATCCGCCCGGCCATTGCCGGTGTCCCTGTTCTCGACGGCCACATTGACGGACGCCTGCGATGGCCATGGCATCTGCGCGCGCATCTGCCCGACAGGCGCGCTTTCCCTGCGGGACGATGCAGCAGACGGCGGACGCACCCTGGCCTTCGATGCCGCCGCCTGCATTGCCTGCGGCAGTTGCGCCAAGGCCTGCCCGGAGCGGGCATTGCGGATCGAGGCGGCGACGGCATTGCCGGCGGGACCGATCGAACTGGGACGCTGGGTTTTGCGCGAATGCGAGGAATGCGGCGAAGCCTATTCGGACGGGGCAAATTCAACGCCGGCAACGCTGTGCGCGCCTTGCAGCAAGAACCGGATGCTGGCGAAGGATGCGTTCGGCGCGCTGCATGGCGCGCGGACGTGAATGGGCTCCCCCGAAAACGCCGCTTCGCGGCGTTCTCCCCCAAGGGGGCCAGGAAACACTTGGGGAAGCCCGGCGCGTTTCTTGAGAAGCGATGTGCCGGGAGGATGAAGTGAAGCTAACCGAAGGAGGAGACAAACGATGAAGCTGCTTGAAAACATGATCACGCGCCGGCGATTTCTGAAGGCGTCGGGCGCTGCGGCGGGTGTCGCTGCGGTCGGAGTCGGCTATAGCACCCTGGCGCCGATAGCCGAGTCGCAGGCGCAGGAGAAACCCGCCGCAGCAGGTGAGACGAAGATCACCAAGAACGTTTGCGGGCAGTGCCCGGGGCGCTGCGGCATAGACGTGCACACCACCAACGGCCGCGTGCACGCGATCTACGGCAGCGACGGGCATCCGATTTCCAACGGCAAGCTCTGTCCGAAGGGACACCTGGGCACTTACATCCTCTACGACCCGGATCGCTTCAAGGGGCCGATGAAACGCACCAACCCGAAGAAGGGGCGCGACGAAGACCCGAAGTTCGTGCCCATCGCCTGGAATGAAGCTTTCGATACCATCGCGGGCCGCTTGCAGGCCCTGCGCGACAAGGGCGAGTCGCACCGCTTCGCGTTCATGTTCGGACGCGGCTGGGGCCCGCACGACGTCGGCCTCTACGGCCCCTTCGGGGCGATGTACGGAACGCCGAACGCGCCCATCGGCCACTCCTCGATGTGCGCCGACGCCAGCATGTTCGCGCGCCAGGCCACCGAGGGCGTGAACACCTATCACTCGATGGATTACCTGAACTGCAATTACCTGCTCAACTTCGGCGCCAGCATGCTCGAAGCCTTCCGGCCCTACAACTACCTGATGCAGGCCTGGGGGCAGATGCGCGAGAAGAGCCCGCGCACCAAGGTGACGGTGGTCGAAGTGCGCATGTCCACCACGGCGGCGGCGGCCGACCGGGCGCTGATCGTCAAGCCCGGCACCGACGGGGCGCTGGCGCTGGCGATTGCCCATACCCTGCTCACCAACGGTCTGTGGGAAAAGAGCTTCGTCGGCGATTTTGTTGACGGCGTCAATCGCTTCAAGGCGGGCGAGGCGGTGAATCCGGTGTTTACCGCCGAAGACATCCAGAACATGGCTGCCGCCAGGAAAGAAGCCGCGGAAAAAGCCGCCGTCAAAAGTAAAGCGGACGCCGAAAAAGCGGCCGGCGAAAAAGCCAAGACGGACGCCAAACTCGCCGATTATCGCAAGCAGCAGGGGCTGGCCAAGGGCGACGCCGCGGCCGTGGCGGTGATCGCGGGGAAAATCGCCGATATCGAGAAGAAATTGGCCGATGCGGCGGCTTCCGCGCAACGCGATGCGGCCCAGCGCGCCGCCATCGAAAAGGAGAAGATGCAGAAACCCGCGCCGAAGGCCGGGGATGAGGTGTTCAGCGGCAAGTGGACCCATGGCCTGATCGAGTGGTGGAATGCGGAACTGAAGGATCGCTCGCCCGCCTGGGCGGCCAAGGTGACCGACCTGGCCGAGCGCGACATCCTCGCCGTGGCGCGCGAGCTGGGCACGACGCGCCCGGCGATGGTGATCCAGGAGCGCGGCGTGGGCTCGCACTCGAACGGCTCGTATAGCGCGATGGCGGTCAACGCGCTCAATGCCCTGGTCGGCGCCAGCTTCGCCAAGGGCGGGGTAATGCACCAGATGGGTGCGCCCTACGGCAAGCTGCCGGTGGATTACAACGACTTCAAGGACGATTACGCCAAGTCCGACGATCGCAAGAAGCCGCGCATCGATCTGGTGAAAAGCAAGGACAAGGACGGCAAGCCGCATCTGCCGCTGGCCAAGAACGCCATGCAGGACGTGGCGAAGAATCACGTCGCCGGCAATCCCTACAAGCTGGCTGTCGCCTGGTTTCATATGACCAACCCGATCTGGACCGGGGCGGAACCGAAGGTCTGGGAGGAGGCGCTGAAGGATGTCTTCGTGATCGAAACCTCGCCGGTGACGTCCGAGACGGCGATGTACGCGGACCTGGTCATTCCCGAGCACACTTACCTGGAGCGCCTGCAGGTTTGCGCCGACCAGCCGGTGCATGGCTATCCGCAGGCGCATCTGCGCACGCCCGCCATCAAGCCGCTCTATGATACCCGCGAGTACGCCGACATGATTATCGAGATCGGCAAACGCATGAAGGGGCCGATGGGCGATTACTACAAGACCATCGGCAACAGCGAAAACATAGTCCGGCATCTTGCCAAGGGCTTCGAGGAAAAACCCGGCGACAACGGCGTCAACAGCTTCGAGAGCTGGAAGGAGAAAGGCGTCTGGTTCAAGAAACCCTACAAGTGGCAGCAGAGGAACGGCGAGTTCTACGAGTGGGACGGCGAGGGCTACAACAAGCAGATGACGGCGGAGTCCGTGAAGAAGTATCTGCTCAAGACGCCTTCCGGCAAGTTCGAGTTCAAGTCCGCCCTGCTGGAGAAGTATGCCGAGTACGTCAATGCCAAGTTGGGCGTCGCGCCCGAAAAGGCCGGATTCCCGCAGTGGGTCGAACCGCGCCACTCCGGTGGCGGCGATCTGCACTTCGTCACGCCCAAGACGGCGATGCACGCGGAAGGGCGCGGCGCCAACCTGCCGCATGCCATTGCTCTCGCGCAACCGAGTATGGGCGGGCGCAACACCGTGTACCTGGAAATCCATCCGGAGGCGGCCAGGAAGCGCGGCATCAGGAACGGCGACAAGGTCAGGATCAAGTCCCCGATCGGCGCCATCGAGGCCTATGCGCGGCATTCCGGGGGCGTGCGGCCGGATACGGTGGTGCTGCCCATGGAGCACGGCCACTGGGGGCAGGGGCGCTGGGCCAAGGGGCGCCTGCCCGGCAACACCAACGAGGTTACCGCCAACCAGTCCGATCCGATTTCCGGGCTGGCCAGTTACTACACAGGAAAAGTCAGCGTAGAGAAGGCTTAAGGAGACAGACATGGCAAAGTGGGGAATGGTCATCGACCTTGAAAAATGCACCGGTTGCCAGGCGTGCACCACGGCCTGCGGCATGGAGAACAATCGCCTGCCCGGCGAGAACTGGCAGGACGTGCTGTTCTACACCGATGGGGTGCATCCGAGCGCGAAACTGAGTTGGTTGCCGCGCCCTTGCATGCAGTGCGAAAACCCGAGCTGCGTCGCGGTCTGCCCAACCAAGGCGACCTATCAGACTGCGGACGGCGTGGTGCTCATCGACTGGAACAAGTGCATCGGCTGCAAATACTGCATGATCGCCTGCCCGTATGGCGTGCGCTTCTATACAGACGCCAGGCAGGTGGTGCAGCCGGACCTGCGCAGGGTGTTTGCGAGCGGCGGGAAAAGCTCCTGGAGCCCGCCGTACAAGATGCCCGATGCGCAGGAGGACTGGTCGAAAGGCATCGGCGTCCAGCCCAATGGCGTGGTCTCCAAGTGCACCTTCTGCTACCACAAGGTGAGCAAGGCGCCCAAGGGCACGCCGGATCTCGACGAGTCCATCGCGGAACTCAAGGAATATGTGCCGGCTTGCGTGCGCACCTGCGCGCCCAAGGCGCGTTACTTCGGCGACCTGGACAACCCGGCGAGCCAGGTGAACAAGCTCATTTCCGACAAGCGCGGGGTGCGGCTGCTGGATCAAGCCGGCAACAAACCCAAGGTCTACTATCTCACCGGCGAAGGCGGCTCGGTTCCGAGCACCCGCGCCAAGGCGCAATCCTGAGGAGGCAAGGACATGACGACACAAACGATCGCGCCGTACAACGGCGCTGTATTGGCGGGCGGGCTTGCTGCCACCGTGCTGGCCGGGGCGGCAGTGCTGTGGGCGCTGATGACCGAGGGGCACGCCGCCTTCAATTCGAGCAGTGACGGTATCAGTTGGGGCTTGCCAGTGGCGGCTTACGTGTTTCTCGCCATCGGTTCGACCGGACTGACCATGGTGGCGGCGCTGGCCCTGGTGTTCGGCCAGAAGGCGTTCTACCCGGTGGCCAAACGCTGCGTCTGGCTGGCCATCGCCATGCTGATCGGCGGTTTTGCTTCGCTGGCGCTTGAACTGGGGCATCCCTTCCGCCTCCTCTGGGCCATTCCGCTCTCCGGGCAGTTCTCCTCGCCGCTGGTGTGGATGGGCATCTTCTATCTGGTTGCATTGGTGGCCATGGCGCTGAAGTTCCAGCGCCTGCACAACGGTGATTGGGACAGCCCGGGCAGCAAGAAGATCGGGCAGGCCGCGATGGTCGGCGAGATGCTGGCGATCTTCACCATGGGGCTGGCCTTCGGCATGATGTTCATGCGCCCGTTCTGGTACAACGGGCTGGCCCCGGTCAATTTCCTGATCGCCGCCGCAGTTGCCGGCGTCGGACTCGCCATCCTGGTGAGCTATCTTGCCTACGGCTTCAGACAGGAGGCCATGCCGGCTGCGTTGCGTAGCCTTCTGTCGGGGGCAATGCCCGGTCTTTTCGCAGCAACCCTGGGGCTGTTGCTTATCGTCACGGCGGCCCGTGCCATCACCGGGCTGTGGACCAATGCCGACGGCGCAGAGGTGTTCCACTGGACCACCGGTTCGCCCTGGTTTCATCTGGCGTTATGGGGAGGGGTTGTACTGCCGCTGATCCTCATGCTCTCGCCGTCCATGCGCGGCCAGGCCGGGGTGCAGATGGGCGCCGCGGCCCTGGCGGTGCTGGGCGTGGCCATCGATCGCTACCAGTATGTCATCGGCGGCCAGGTCGTTCCGCTGTTCAAGGGCGAGTGGATTCCTGAGTTCATCCCCTATGTTCCGTCCATGACAGAGTGGCTGGTGGCGCTGCTCGGCCTGTCGCTGGCGGCGGCCATTTACGCCTGGGGTGAGAAGGCGTTGAATCTCGGCGCGGCGCCGGAGAAGTAGCCAGGTTCGGCAACGACGGGGGAACGAGGAGAGTCTCCCCGCAGCTGACCGGCTGGGGGCGCCTTCCTCTCCCCCGGCCGGTTTTTTTATTCTGCTCTCAGGAGTATTTGAATGTCACAAGCCCTGGCCGAACTGCATCTGCTGCTCGCGCGCGCCTTTCTGCCACCGATGAACGCGGATTTCGCAGCGGCATTCAGGCGTGATCTCGCCAACGATATGGCAGCGCTTGCACGCGAATTGCCCTTCGAGTGCGGCGACACGGTCCGGAATCTGCAATCCAGTATCGAGGCGGTGTCAGACGATGGACACTTGCTGCAGACTTACAGCGCGCTCTTCCTGCAACCGCAGATCCGCGTCCATCTGAACGCATCCGTGCATTTGGATGGAACGCTCCTCGGCGCCAGTTCGAAGGCGATAGAGGAAGCCTACCGGCGCAATGGCCTGCAGCCATCCGAGAATTTGCGCGACCTGTCCGACCACTTGGCGCGGCTGTTCGAATTTGTCGCCCTGCTCTTCGCGCGTGCGGCCGAGACCGACGAGGCGGAGCAGGCCGCAGCACTGGAAGCCGAGGCGCGCGAATTCTCGGCGGCGTTCCTGCGCCCCTGGCTGCCCGGTTTTGCCGTCGAGGTGCGCAGCGTCTGCGAGGAACTGGGCTTGCCGAAACCCTATCAGCACCTGGCGGAACTGGCCGCCATCGCGGCATGGGAAGGGGATGCCTGGCGCCACCCGACGGCAGGCGGATGCGCTGTGCCGACTGCGCCGGACGGAATGCCGCGTCAGACCGCCTGCATTGAATGCGGCCAACCCTACGCCGAGGATGCGGCGCTCGCCGCCGTGCGCAGGATCATGGAAAAACGCGGGCTCGATGTCGCGCACCTGGATCGCTGCCCGAACTGCCGTGGCCTCACCGACAACGGCCTGTTGCATACCGAGCATGCGCTGCGACAGGGCGTTGTAGAAACTTGAAGCGTGCGGCCCTGCGCACCCCAAGGGTATTTCCTGCGGGGCGGATTTCCTTCGGTCATCGGGCTGAAGCCCGACCTACATGATCTCGGCCTAAGGGTGTTCGGGCGGATCTGGGGGAACTCGAAAACAACCTGGCCCGCTTCCATCGTCATCTCGGCCTGCTGCGAACCGGGGGCGACTATCTCGGTCGGGAGATCGCATCGATTCCGCTTGCGCTTCAGCATGACCTGACGGCGGTCGAAACCGCCTTCATTGCTTACGAGAAGGAATTGCAAGACTTCAAGAAAGCAGCCGACAGGCGGCTTTTCTATCAAGAGCGCGGCGAAGCACTGCATGCGCGTGCAAGCGAGACGCTGCAAGCCGCCGATCGGCTCAACATAAAAACCGCATTCAACCCAGGTTATCCATTAGCCGTTAACTCATGCGAGAGATAGACATTCTTTATCCGCTGCCGGCGGAGCAGATCGATTCCTACATCGCCGGCCTGATCCTGCTTGCCGCCGCGTAAAAGTCAGTCTGCGTACGACGGCGCCATGGCGAAATCCGGCCCCTGGTCGGTAGCCGCGCTGCTCGCCACCGTGGTCGGCGTGCTGATCGAGGTGCCGGCGATGCTGCTGGTGGTGCGCGTGGTGAATGCCAGCAGGGGCTGGTACGAGCGTGGCCTCAGAGCGTAAACCAGAATGTTGCGCCTTCATCCACCTTGCCTTCCGCCCAGACGCGGCCGCCGTGGCGTCGGATGATGCGGGCGACGATGGCAAGACCGATGCCGGTGCCGGAAAATTCATCGGGCGAATGCAGGCGCTGGAAGGCATTGAAGAGCTTGTCGGCGTAACGCATGTCGAAGCCCGCGCCGTTGTCACGGACGAAGTAGCACCTTTTCCCCACATCCTGCTCAACGGCGCCAAATTCAATTTTACCTAGATCACGCTTAGAAGCGTATTTCCAGGCATTGCCGAGCAGGTTGTGCAGGACAACCCGTATGAGGCCAGGGTCGCATACGGAAACCATGCCTGGTGCGATGGACCATTCGACCCTGCGGCAGGGTTCTGCGACCTGCAGTTCGTCGGAGATGTCCTTGGCGAGAGTAGAGAGGTCGGTGTGCTGGTGTTTAATCTTCTGGCGAGATATCTGCGAGAGACTCAGTAGATCATCGATGAGCTGGCCCATCTTTATCGAACCGGCGCGTACTCGGCCAAGATAGTCCTTCGCCTTGGCGTCTAACGAAGCGGCAAATTCCTGTTCGAGTAAATGGGAAAAGCCGTTGATGGCACGCAAGGGGGCACGCAGATCGTGCGAGACGGAATAGGAAAAGGCTTCCAGCTCACGGTTGCTCGTCTCCAGTTCGCGCGTGCGAGCAGCAACGCGCAAATCGAGCTCCGCATTGAGGCTTTCCAATTCCGCTGCATTGCGCCGCTGTATGGTGACGTCCCGTCCAATCACGATCAGAGCCTGGCGCTTGCCGTATTCATCGTAGCGCGGCACTTTGGTGACATCGTAAAGGCGTACGCCCCCTCCTGCCTGATGAACGACTGCAGTGGAATGCATCAGGGACCCTGCAAGCCAGGCATCTTCATCGTTCGCCCAGTTCGCCATATGCTCACCGGAGAAGGCCGGGTTAAGGGTCGTCAATTCCAGATCGCCTTTTCCCTGCCAAGGGACTTGGTCGAGTTGCAACAAGTTCCTGGTGGCTTCATTTACAACCAGCCAGCGGCCCTCGCCATCCTTGAATATGATTACATCCGGAATCGACTCGATTAGCGTATTCAGACGCGCCTCGCCAGTGCGCAGGGCCGATTCGACAGCCTTTAACAAGGTCAGGTCGGTGAACACGGCGACATGGTGTGTAACCTCGCCAACTAAGTTGCGCACAGCGGAAATCGAAAGCCACTCAGGATAAACCGAGCCATCCTTGCGCCGGTTCCAGATCTCGCCGCTCCAGAAGCCATTCTCTTCGAGGCTTGCCCACATGGCCTGGTAGAAGTCGGCATCATGGCGATCAGACTTGAGGATGCGCGGGTTTTGACCAATCGCTTCGTCGACTGCATAACCGGTTATCCTGGTGAAGCTCGGATTGACGGCGACGATATCGCCCTGCGCATCCGTAATGACGATGGCTTCGTTGGCCTGCTCGAAGAAACAGGCCGCAAGCCGCAGGCGCTGCTGTTTTTCCTCGATGGTGGCCGCCATGCCGTTGAATTCCGCCGCGAGGCGGCGAAATTCCTCAGTTCCGGTTTGTGAAAGACGTACGGCGAAGTCGCCTTCACGCAGCCGAACTGCAGCATCGGCAATCCCTTGCAGGGGTTGCAATACATGGTGCTTAGTCTCGCGCCATGCCAGGGTAAAAAGAATTGCGGAGAGGAGGATCAGGAACAAGGTGCCGGCGGCGAAACTGCGTTCAGCCGGCGCGCGCACGATATCCGGCTGTATGCCGACCGAAAGCACGCCGCCGATCTCCGCAGGCAGGGGCAAGTCCGCCTGCAGGCGTATCACCTGGTCCAGCCAAAGGCTTTCCAGTGTCTGCGGCATGCCCGAGGCCAGCGCTTCCCCGATGCCGGCCAGGTGCAGTCCTGAGCGGCCGAGACAGCAGGCCGGGTCGGGCTGTCGCACGAGGAAACGGCCATCTCGGTCGAGGATGCGCAGCACACTGGCTTCCGTTACCAGGGGCGCGAAGTGCCTGTTTATCCATTCCAGGTCGAGCAGGGCGACGGCGAGCCGCGGCGTTCCCGGGGAGCGCGCTTCGAGCGGCCGGGCGATGATCAAGGCCGCCCGCCCGAAATTGTCGGATGCTGCGGCAGTTGCCGGCCGCCGGCTTTCAAGCGCGGCGCGCACGACGGGTTCGGCCGCCAGCGACTCCTTGGAAACGGCGAAGTTGGAGGCGCAGCCTACATGACCCTTGTCATCGAGTAGTGCCAGATCGAGAAGTTGCGGCTGTCTGCGCACCAGCTCGCTGAGCGGCAACTTGCAGAGGTCGCCGACGATGCCGCTCTCCCCCAAGGTGGCGATTTGATCGAGCAGGCCATGCGGTTCTTCCAATAGACGCCGATATTCTGCTGCCAGGCCGCGCGCGGTCTCCATGACGCGTGCTTCGGCGCGGGAGCGCTCATGCGAAAGCTGGTAGGCGTGCAGACCGAGAATTGCGGCAAATACCGTCAGGAGCGCCATAGACAACATGACGAGCATGCGGCTGCGCAAGGAGGCCATACCGCCAAAGCGGCGAAGAAGCCGTATTAAGGCCTCAAGCGGGAACGAGAGTCTCATATGTGCGTGGATCGGCCGTGTTCATGTGCATCCGTTCAGCCTGAAGTCCTTGACGGCAGCGCGCAGGGTGCCGGCCGTCTGGCGCAGGGCGAGCGCTGCTTCGCGCACCCTTGCCGTGGATGCAGTGCCGGCTTCGATCAGGCGTGACATCGCCTCCGCCGTGCGCGCGGCATCCTCCGTCGCCTTGGACTGTTCGCGTGCGGCATCGGCTATGTGGCCGGAAAGGCCGGTGACGGCTTCGCTCTGTTCGGCAATGCGGCGCAGACTGAGGTGGGTCTCATCGATCAGATTGCGGCTTTCCCCGACACGGCTCACGGCTATTTCCATGGCCGCCACGGCGTCGCGCGTGGTTTCCTGGATTTCCCCTACCATGCGGTCGATGTCGCTCGTGCTTTTCGCCGTACGTTCGGAGAGTTTTCGCACTTCGTCGGCGACAACGGCGAAGCCACGCCCCTGCTCCCCGGCCCGTGCCGCCTCGATGGCGGCATTCAGCGCCAGCAGATTCGTCTGTTCGGCGATTTCCTTGATCACCCGGGTCAGGGCGCCAATCCCTGCTACGGAGCGGCTGAGCCTGTCGATCTTCTCGCCGGTCTCCTGCACGGCCGCCGCAACGTGATCTGTGGCGACCACGCCTTGCGCCATGCGCTGGTTGCTCTCGGCTACCAGCGCATGGGTGGTTCTGGCCGAATCCGCCGCCCCGGCGGCGGTATGCGCCACTTCGGCGGCGGTGCGCGATACTTCCTCCATTGCGGCGCTCATGCGCACAACGCCGTCGGATTGATCGAGGGCGTTGCGGCCCGATCGTTCCGATTCAGCCTCGAGGCGCCCGCTGCGCTGTTCCACTGTTTCCGCACCGCGACGGATCTCGTCGATCATGACCCGCATGTGGGCCTGGGCAACCGCCAGGCCGGCGAGCACCCTGCCGACCTCGTCCGGACAATCCACCGGTATCTCGTTGTCCAGGTGGCCCTGCGCCATGCGGTCGAGATGACCGATCGCATCATCAAGGGGCCGGCTTACCGTCAGCGTCATGTAGGTTGCGCTCGCCAGTGCCAGCAGGAATCCTGCGCTGCAGATGACTGTAGTCAGCCCGGCAAATCCGGACAGTCCGGCCAGTCCGGCGCCGAGCGCGATGAACGCCATCGCGGCCATGAACAGCCTGTAGCGCAGGTTGAAGGAGGTGGCAGGCAATAGATCGGCCAGCCGGAACGAGCCGAGCGTGGCGCGGCCTTCCGCAACTTCACGGTAAAGCGTTGCAGCGGTCTTTTTCTCGGCATCACCCGGCGCGGTGCGTACCGACATGTAGCCCACCGTATTTTCGCCCTGCCGCACAGGCACCACCAGCGCCCTCACCCAATAGTGGTCGCCATTCTTGCAGCGGTTCTTGACCAGGCCACGCCAGGGGCGGCCCTTGCGGATTGTTTCCCACAGCTTGGCGAATGCGGCCGGCGGCATGTCGGGATGGCGTATGATGTTGTGGTTCTCGCCAAGCAGTTCCTCGCGAGCGAAACCGCTCATGCTGACGAAGGTATCGTTTACCTGATGGATCCGGCCCTTCAGGTCAGTCTTGGAGACGATCGTTTCGCCGGGCGGGAACGGGCATTCGACCTGGGTGACGGGCAGGTTGAGTTTCATGTGGGATCCTTCATATGGAATACGCTGTTCCGTGACGGTTCGCCGTAGATGGCCAGATAGTGGCTGATGCGCCCATCGGGGCCGCGAATTGCCGTAATGGAGAGCGCCTCGGCGTAGCGCTCGCCGTCCCTGCGCCTGTTCCAGACCGTGCCCTGCCAGTTGCCTGAAGACGCAAGCGCATGCCACATCGCGGCGTAATAAGCCTCGTCGTGCCGGCCGGAGCGCAGGATGGAGGGTTTGGCGCCGACGAGCTCGTCGTGACCGAAGCCGGTGCGCGCCATCAGTGCCCGATTGACGAGCCGAATGGCGCCGTCGGCATCGGTGATCATCACGCCCTCGGTGACCTCCTCCAGCAGTGCGGCCAGAAGTTGCGCGGCCGGCGTATTTGCGTTGTTGTTGAATGGTGAAGCGTCATTCGGCGGCGTAAGGGTGCGAGGATTTGGCACAGCCCTGTTGCGAACGGATTTCAGGGCGATAATCGCTGCGCCGACAACGTCGCCGATTGCCACGATGGCGGCTGCCGCATGCAGGCCTGTGATTGCGAGGGCCAAGGATGCGACTGCTGCAGTAAACAGAAGCAGGGCGGGACTCATGCCTGAATCCGTCATGGCGTGTGGCATTCCAACTCTGCCAGCAGCGCCTGGCCGGCACGGGATGAAACTGCATGGAACTGCAGGCGGCTTCCGGCCACTTGCCGTACATGCAGCAGGAAATCAAAACCCTCTGCGTCAAAGGCGGTAATGCCGGAGAGGTCGACTTCCACGCGGCAGCAGTGGGCCACAGCAGGAAGCAGCGCTTCCCGCAGCATGTCGACCTGATCCCCGGTCAGCCTGCCGCCGATGTTCAGGCAGCAGCGCCCCTCGCTCATGTATATCCTGTAGTTGACCATGCCAATATCCTGATAGCCATGGTCAGGAGTATCGGCTTTGCCGGATGAATCCTCAGCCCGGATAACCCGGAGAGGAATACAGGGATAACCCGGAGATCAGGCTTCGGCCCGCTGCAGGAAGAAACCGAAGGTGGCGCCTCCCTGGGCGTTCGCTTCAGACCAGATGCGGCCGCCATGGGCTTCGACGATGGTTCGGCAGATGGCCAGGCCCAGGCCCATGCCGTCGGGCTTGGTGGAGGAAAAGGGCGCGAACAGTTCTTCGTCGGTGCGCCCGCCCAGGCCCTGTCCGCGGTCGCACACTCTGATGAGCGGCCGCCCCTCCGGGTCGACGGAGACTTCCAGAACGAGCGATCGTTCTCCCGCCGCCTGCGCCATGGCTTCGATGGCGTTGCGGATGAGGTTGAACAGCACCTGCTCGATCTGCAAGCGGTCTGCCAACGCCTTGGGCAACGGCCCGGAAATCCGCAAGTCGATCGAGACGCCTGCGCTGCGTGCCTCGATCTCGGCCAGGGTCAACACGTCGCGCACGAGCGCGTCCAGCGCCACTGGCTCATGCTTGGCCGTGCGTTTGGAAACGAAGTCGCGGATATGCCAGACAATATCCCCCGCGCGCAAGGCCTGTTCGCCAATCATGCCGAGCATGTCGCGCAGCGCCTCGACGTCAGGCTGCGGGGCGGCGAGGCGTTTGACGCCAACCGAGGCGAAGTTGGCAATGGCGGTGAGCGGCTGATTCAACTCGTGCGCCAGCGCTGAGGCCATTTCGCCCAGCAGGACGAGGCGATTGCTGTGGGCGAGCCGCACCTGGCGCAGTTTTTCCTCTTCTTCGCGGCGCTTGCGCTCGCCGATGTCGCGTTGCGTGCCGATAACCCTCAGGGGGTGGCCTCCCACGTCTCGAGCCATAATGCGGCCAAGTGCGGCGGTCCACAGATAGCTGCCGTCCTTCTTCCGCAGGCGGTATTCGGCGTAGTAGTCGGGCAGTTCGCCGGCAAGGTGCTTGTCCATGATGGTGGTGACCTGGGCGTGGTCCTCCGGGTGCAGCAGCGATTCCCACATCGCCTGCGTATTGGGAAGTTCGTCGTCAGCATAGCCGAGCATGGCTTTCCACTGAGTGGAGAAAAATACTTCGCTGCTGCGTGCGTTCCATTCCCACAGGCCGTCGCCGTGTCCCTCGAGGGCGAAGCGCCAGCGCTCCTCGCTTCGGCGCAGCGCGTCCTGCGCTTCCCGCTGCGGCGTGATGTCGGTGATGGCGCCGGCGAAGCGCCAGGCGCGGCCATTACTGTCGAAGAGGGCTTGTCCGCGCCCGTGAAACCAGTGGTAGCTGCCGTCGCGCCGAACCAGACGATAGATCTCGTCGAACAGGGCGCCGTCGCTCAATGTCTTTTGCTGGGCGGCGATGGTGTGTGTGCGGTCCTCGGGGTGCAAGGCGGTGTGGAAATGGAAGCGCTCGCGGAACTCCTCCTCCTCCGCATACCCCAGGGTGAGCCAGAACTGGCGTGAGAAAAAAACCCGGCCGGTGTTCAAATCCCAGTCCCAGATGCCGTCTGCGGCAATTTCGATGGCGAGCGCCAGCCGTTCCTCGTTCTCGCGCAGCGCGTTCTCCTGTGCGCCGAGTGTATCCAGCATGCGGTTGAAGCCTACGGCGACGGTCGCCAGTTCGCGCGCGCCGCGCGGATCGACGCGCCGGCCGCGTTCGCCGGAGGCAACGGCGCGCGCGGTGTCCGCGATGCGCCTGACGGGCCCGACGATGTTGCGCGAAGCGAAGAAAGCGAAAATGTAGGCGAGTGCGATGACTGCTGCCACGTACACCAGGTTTGCAATAATCTCGCGATTCATCGCCGCCAATAGCGGCGCCTCCGGAAAGCCCACTGCAACTGTCCAGTCGGTTCCCGCAACAGGGGCAGTGCCATATTGCCTTCTCACTCCGTCCGGTCCCTCGGCGCGGCCGCCGGTTCGACGTGCAATCAGATCCAGCAGTTCCGGCTTGTCGATCTTATGGCCGATCCAGTTCATCGGGTCGTGCGATCGAATCACCACGGTGTTGCCGGAGTCGACTACGACAGTCACCGCATCCTTGGGCAAATGGGTGCGGCCCGCAAGGGGATAAAGCCTTTCCAGGTCGAGCGAAGCGCCTATGGCGTGGGCAAGTTTGCCTTCGGTCTGCGAAGGGCGAAGGATGGGTATTACCCAGCGCTGGGAGATCGAGCCCCAGATCGGTTCGCCGACGATAATGCCGTTCTTCACAGGCCTGTCCAGCAAGCGCGTCAGCACGTCGCGACAGGACACGCACTCGCGCAGGGGACGCGATGAGCAAAGCACCTCCCCCTCTGCGTCCAGCAAGAAAATCAGCGCATAGCGGGGTTGATGCGCCAGTTCGCGCGCTAGCAGCGAGTCGCAATTTGTGCGCGCGCTGTCACCCGCTGCCTCCATCTGCCCATGAAGTGATGTAAGGAATACTTGTGCCTCGTCGATGATGCGGGCCGTATCCAGTGCGCTGATCTGCGCCAGGCGCAGAGCTTCCTCCCCGGCGCGCTTCAGGCCCTGGTCGGCATTATCCCAAATGAGGTAGGCCAGGGCGGCAACGAGAGGCAGTACTGCAATCGTCACCAGCATGCCGATCTGCGCTGCAATCGGCCAGCCGGAAATGTCTGGGGCGCGGGCGCTCACCTCAGAGCCTGTGAAAATATTCACCGCGGAGTGCAGGAGCCAGCTTGCTGGCGATCATGGGCTGATCGCGGGCATGCCATGAAACCAACTGCTGGCGCCAGAGCCCGCTCCTGCAAGGGCGATGCGCCCCGCAGGAAGTACCCTTGGGGTGCGGCAGGCTTTCAGGGATTTTTTCACAGGCTCTCAGGCCTGCCCGGCTTCGGCGAACATGAGTACGAGATCCGCGAAGCTGCATGCGTGCATCTTCTGCATGATGCTGGCGCGATGATCCTCCACAGTCTTGATGCCGATGCCGAGCTCAGTTGCTATGCCCTTGTTCATTTTGCCGGCAAGCAGGAGGCGAGCCACTTCACGTTCGCGTTTGGTGAGCAGCTCGATGCGGGCATGAATGACATTCATGCGGCGCTTTTTCTCGATGAGGTTGGGGTGCTGCTCGAGCGCCTGCTGCACGCGGTCCAGCAGGGCCTGGTCGCGGAAGGGTTTCTGCAGAAAATCAATGGCGCCGCCACGGATCGCTTCGACTGCCATCTGTACGTCGCCGTGGCCGGTGATGAAGATGATCGGGGCCGTCCAGTTATCGCTCGCGAGGCGCCGTTGCAACTCGAGGCCGCCCATGCCGGGCATGCGCACATCGAGCACAAGGCAGGCGCAATGATGCATGCAGGGATCGTCGAGGAACTCGCGGGCGGAAGCGTAGACGATGGTGCGCACCCCCAGCGTCTCGATGAGCAGCGCGATCGACTGGCGCACCATCGGGTCGTCGTCGACGATGCAGACGATGGAGAGGTCCACAGAAGATAGGGTTTGCAAAGTTCTTTCCGCAGGTTCAGGGCGGGCTTTGTGGCTCCAGCAATGCGCGCAGTATAGCGCGGCCGATTCACACTTGATCGGGGATGTCTGCGGGAAATCAAGTTGATGCGGTCAGCGGCCTGCTGTCGGCGCCCCGCTTGCCGTCAGACGGCAGTATGGGAAACGGACCGGACGCGCGGTCCATCCGTATCTTGGGCATGTTGTTACAAACCGTTGCCATTAGACCGGAACGCAAGTTGCGCGGTCAATTCCAATCATCGACCCGGGCAGCAGCATGCACGGTGGATCCTCCCTGCCTTCGAAAGGAAAAATCATGAAACTCAAGCAGTTCGCATTCGCGGCACTCCTCGGCGCGACTATGTCCGTGCCTGTCTTCGCGCAGCCCGGCCAAGGTATGGGCCCCGGCGGCGGTCCGGGTATGGGCTATCAGCCCAGATTGTCCATTAGCCAAAATCCGTTCGCCCTGTAGGTCGGGCTTCAGCCCGATGACCGAAGGAAATCTGCCCCGCAGGAAATACCCTTGGGGTGCCCGTGGGACAGCGGCCGTTGTCCCACGGGGATTTCCTTCGGTCATCGGG
>CAMTUN010000012.1:0-51359 GCA_947084915.1 uncultured beta proteobacterium
GGGCTCTTCACTTTGGCTGGAGCTCATATCTTGGCGAGCCAATCACGATGTTGAAACCACCGACTGGAGAGCCGTGTGCGGGAGAACCGCACGCACGGTTCGGAGGGAGGGGTGGGCGAGCGCTCATCTCTACCCCTATCAGGGCTTACCGTCCTCTTTCCGCACCCCAGATGATCTTGTGCAGCTGCAGCTGCACGCGCACTGGCAGTCGGTCGCGCAGCACCCAATCGGCCAGTAGCTTCGCGTCGAGCTTCCCTGCGACGGGCGAGAGCAGCACCGGGCAGATCGTGTCGAGTTTCCGCTCGTTGATCGCTTTGCGCGCCCAGGCGTAATCCGCCTCGTCGGCCAGCACGATCTTGATTTCATCCTGTGCGTTGAGGTGGGAAAGGTTGCCCCACAGGTTTTTGTCCACCTCGCCGGAAGCCGGCGCCTTGAGGTCCATGATGCGCGAGACGCGCGGGTCGACAGTGGAAATATCCAGCGCACCACTGGTTTCCAGCGACACAGAGTAGCCGGCGTCGCACAGGGCGCCGAGCAGGGGCAGGCAGGCTTTCTGCGACAGCGGCTCGCCCCCGGTGACGCAGACCTGGCGGGCGCCATGCTTCGCCACTTCGATCAGCACATCGCCCAGAGTGTGGGTCTCGCCGCCAGTGAAGGCGTACTCCGTGTCACACCAGGTGCAGCGCAAAGGGCAGCCGGTCAGGCGCACGAACACAGTCGGCAGGCCGGCGCGGGTGCTTTCACCCTGCAGGGAATGGAAGATTTCGCTGATGCGCAGCTTGGCGGAATGGTCGGTCATGCTGACCTCAAGATCGTCGGCACGGCTTCAGTGCCGCGATGAGCAAAGGAAATCTGCCCAGAAGGAAATGGCCTTGGGCCGCCTGCGGGACTAGCGCCTCTTGGCGAGCCGCTGCTTGGCCACCGCAGCCGCGGCGCTGGCGGGGTACTTGGCGACCAATGATTCCAGGGTTTTCCTGGCGCCTTTGGCGTCGCCGGATTCCTGCTGACAATTCGCCTGGCCGAGCAGCGCGTCAGGCGCCTTGGCATCGTCCGGCCAGGTTCCGGCCAGTTTGCCGAAGAGTTCCATGGCCTTCTTGTATTCGCCGAGCTGGTAATGCGCGCTGCCGGCCCAGTAATGCGCCGACGGCAGGAAGGGGCTGGCCGGATAGGCCTTGATGAAATTCAGGAAGGCGGTCTGTGCGTCTTTGTGCTTGCCGGCTTTGAAGAGATTCAGTGCCGCCTCGTAGTCGCGGGTCTCCGCCGCCGAGTCGACCGCCGGCAGGGCCGAGGCGGGCTTGGCTTCCGCGACGGCCTGCGACTCCAGCTTGCGCAGCCGGTTGTCGAGGTCGACGTAGAAATCCTTCTGCCGTTTTTGCGTGGACTCGATCTCGTGGGTCAACACCTCGACCTGCCCGCGCAGCTTGGCCACCTCGGCCTTGAGCGACTCGATCTGATTGGCCAGTTCGATTTGCCCGCGCGAAGAGGCCTCCAGCTTGTCCACTCTGACGTTGATTTCCGTGCGCAGCTGTTCGATGCGCTTGCGCGCCTCCCCGTCGTCGAAGAGCGCGGCACGCGTCGGCAGCACTGCGGCGAGAAGCAGCAGGGGCAGGAGGCGCCGCATTCTCAGCGCCTCCTCGGGGGGCAGCGAAGAAAGAGAGCGTGGGGGCCGTTCATCTTAGAACTCGCCAGTGTAGAGTATGTCGTCGCGGCGGTTCTGCGACCAGCAGGCATCATTCGCCTCGCTGCAGCGCGGCTTTTCCTCGCCCAGACTGACAGCTTCGACCTGATCTTCGCGGGCGCCGAGCAGGGTGAGCGTCTTCTTCAGGGCTTCGGCGCGTTTCTGGCCCAGCGCGAGGTTGTACTCGCGGCTGCCGCGCTCGTCGGCGTTGCCCTGGATGAGCATCTTCACCTTCGGGTTGGCGACGAGGAACTGGGCATGCGCCTCGACGAGGGACTTGAACTCGTCCTTGATGACGTAGCTGTCGTAATCGAAGAAGACGCTGCGCTTGGCCAGCACGCCCTGCTTGACGGCAGCCAGCGCAGCACCCATCGGATCGACCGCCGTGACCGGCTTGACTTCGGCGCCGTCGATCTTCCTCGCGCTGCGATCTTCCACGGCTGCGCCGGGTTGTTCCGGCTCACCGGTCGTGCCGCAGCCGGCGATCAGGGCGGCGCCCAAAATAATCATCAGTTCCTTGCGCATAATATTTTCTCCATTAGGTAATTAATGTTTTAGAAAGGGTCCCCATGCCGGCTCGCGCACGTCCCCTGCCTGCACCGAGAGCTTCTGCTTGACGCGGCCGTCGCTGGAAACGGCGGCGAGCACGCCGCGCCCGCCGATTTCCGATGCGTAGAGGATCATGCGGCCGTTGGGCGCGAAGCTGGGCGATTCGTCCTTGTCTGAATTGGTGAGGACCTGCGTCTGTCGGGTGGCGAGGTCCATCAGGGTGAGCTGGAAGCGGCCGTCGTTGCGCGACACATAAGCCATGCTCTTGCCGTCGGGCGACAGGCGCGGCGTGACGTTGTAGCTGCCCTCGAAGGTGATGCGCTGCGCCGATCCGCCGTTTGCCTCGATGCGGTAGGCCTGCGGACTGCCGCCGCGGTCCGAGGTGAAGTAGATGAATTTCCCATCGGGCGAGAAGAAGGGCTCGGTGTCGATGCCGGAGGACGAGGCCAGGCGCACCACGCCACTGCCGTCGGCGTTCAGCGAGTAGAGCTGGGAGGCACCGTCCTTGGTCAGCACCACGGCAAGCTTGTTGCCGTCCGGCGCCCAGGCGGGTGCGGAATTGGAACCCTTGAAATTGGCAGCGACATGGCGTCGGCCGGTGGCGAGGGAGTGCACATAGACCACCGGCTTCTTCGATTCGAAGGAGACGTAGGCGAGCCGGGTGCCGTCGGGCGACCAGGCCGGCGAGATGATCGGCTCGCGCGAGGCCAGCGCGGTCTGAGCGTTCATGCCGTCGGCGTCGGCGATCTGCAGTTCGAAACGACCGGGACTCTTGACGACGTAGGCAATGCGGGTGGAGAAGATGCCCGGCTCGCCGAGCAGCTTCTCATAGACGTAATCGGCGATGCGGTGTCCGGTGGCGCGCCCCTGCTGGGCCGTCATGATGTAGGCCAGTCCGCCCAGGGAGGCCTGCTTCTGCACGTCGTGCAGGCGGAAGCGCACCTCGAAGCGGCCGTTGGCGGCCGCTGCGATGCTGCCGACCACCAGGGCGTCGGCGCCGCGCGATTTCCAGTCGGGGAAATTGACGGCGGTGTTCTCGGCCAGCGGGGTGTCCGCCTCGACCAGCTTGAACAGGCCGCTGCGTTCGAGGTCGGCGCGCACCACCATGGCGACGGCGCGGGAGACGCCCGGCTCACCGGCGAAGTCGGCAATGGCGATGGGGATGCGGTTGGCGCCGGCGCCGGTGATCTCGATGGTGAGCTGGGCGCGCGCGGCAAAGGACAGCGCGAAAACGGCAAGGGCGAATACGGCGCGCAACAGGGCTGGCTTCATCGGGGCGGTCATCATTGCTCGGGTGGGCAGGTAATTCATGAATTATACATTTTAGCTACGGCCGCCATGCTTTGGCTCTGTCCGACGCCGATGAAGCCGGCGTCAGCCTTGCTGAAAATACGCTTCATCATTCCTCGAGCGGCCGGAACTTCAGCTCCAGGCTGCGGTTGAAGAGATCGCTTTGTTCCGGCTTGGGCAGCGGGCTCGACTTGAGGATGGCGCGTTCGACGGCGTTGTCATAAGCGGCATGGCCGCTGGATTTCCTCAGCTTGACACTGAGGATCTCGCCGCTCGGCAATTGAACGACATCGAAAATCGCTTCGGGGTTCCCCTTGATGTCGGGCGGCAGCACGATGTTGCCCTTGATCTTGCCCTTGATCTTGCCGATGTAGTCCGCCGTGGCCTTGCTGCGTGCGGAGGTGGCCTGGGCCGCTTTCATTTGTGCCAGCTCCTGCTCGGCCTTGTGCGCCTCGATTTGCTGCTGCTCGCGCTTCAATGCTTCCGCCATGAGCTGGCGGCTCGCCTTGTCGGGCTCCGGTTTCGGCTCGACTTTTGGCTGCGGCTTGGGTTCGGGCTTGGGTTCCGGCTTTGGCTTCGACTTTTCCTTGATGGCGATGTCCGGCTTCGGCGGCGCGGGTTTCGGTTCAGCCTTCGGTTCCGGTTTGGGTTCGGGTTTCGATTCGATCCTGGGCGGCGGCGCGAGTTCCGGCGCTGGCGGCACGACGGCGACTGGCGCCGGAACGGCACGCACCAGTTCCACTTCGACTGCTGCGGGTGGTGCCGTCTGCCAGCGGATGCCGTAGATCAGCAGGGCCGCCAGGGCGATGTGCACCAGCGCGGCGAACGCCGCCGAAGCTTTCTTGCCGGGTTCCTCGTGCGGGTCGAAAACGGCGCTCATTTCCCCTGCTGCACCAGCAAACCGACGCGGGCGACCTGCTGCTTCTGCAGATCGTCCATCACCTGCATGACCGCCTCATAGCGCACATTCTTGTCGCCGGCCACGACAACGGCCTGCTGCGGGTTCTTCTTTTGCGCTTCCGCCACCAGGCGCACCAGCTCGTCGCGCGTGACGTCACGCGGCGCTTCATTCGACGTGGCGCGGAAGGCCAGCGTCTGGTCTGCCTTGACGATCACCTGGAGCGGGTCGGAGGGCGCCTGGGAGGCCTTGCCCACTGTCGGCACGTCCACCGTCGCGACCTGGATGAGCGGCGCCGTCACCATGAAGATGACGAGCAGCACCAGCATCACGTCGATGTACGGCACGACGTTGATCTGGTTCATGAGGCGGCGCTGGCGCATGCCGGGGCCTATCGCAGTTGCCTTTGCAGGATGTTGGAGAACTCTTCCGTGAAGCTCTCGAAACGGATGCTGACGCGGTCGATGTCATGGGCGAAGCGGTTGTAGGCGACGACGGCGGGAATGGCCGCGAAGAGGCCGATGGCGGTGGCGACGAGCGCCTCGGCGATGCCCGGCGCGACGTGCGCCAGCGTGGCCGAACTGACGTTGGCCAGGCCGCGAAAGGCGTTCATGATGCCCCACACCGTGCCGAACAGGCCGACGTAGGGGCTGACCGAGCCGACCGAAGCGAGGAAGGCCAGATGTGCCTCGAGGTGGTCCATCTCGCGCTGGAAGGTGGCGCGCATGGCCCGCCGCGCGCCGTCTACAACGGTGGCCTGATCCAGCGATTTTTGGCCGCGAAGCTTGGTGAACTCGCGGTAGCCGGCCTCGAAGATGCGCTCCAGCGCGCCGGCGCTATGGCGGTCGTTGACCGCGCTCTGGTAGAGGGAATTGAGGTCGCCGCCGCTCCAGAAATCGCGTTCGAACTGGTCGGTCTTGGCGCGCGCATCGCGGATGGCAAACCACTTGCGGAAGATCCAGTACCAGGACATGAAGGACACCACCGCCAGCAGCAGCATGACGCCCTTGACGAGGATGCTGGCGCCGGCGATGAGGGAAAGGATGGACATATCCGTAGTGACGTTCATGACGCTCCCATTTTTCTTCTGATCTCCTCCGGCAAGGCAGCCGGCTTCATCTTCCTGGTATCCAGGCAGGCTATGCGGACGCTCGCTTCGACCAGGGTTTCGCCCGCCCGTTCAATGCGCTGGCTGAGCGTGATCTGGGCGCGTCCGGCCAAAGTCAGCTCCGTCACCACGGCGAGCAAGTCGTCCAGCCGCGCCGGCTTCAGGTATTCGATGTTGAGTGAACGCACGGCGAAGACGACACCGGCCTCCTCTGCCAGGTGGCATTGTTCGACGCCCAGCGCCCTCAGCCATTCGGTGCGACCCCTTTCCATGAAGCGCAGATAGCCGGCGTAATAGACGATGCCTGCCGTGTCGGTGTCTTCGTAATACACGCGCACTGGAAATGAAAACGATTCAGGCGCGGATTTGCTGACAGGCGTCATGCGGGCATTTTACTGTAGGTCGGCCTTCAGGCCGACTTGGGCGGTTGATCAGCCGCAGCTGTCGGGCTGAAGCCCGACCTACTGCGGGCTCCATAGATCGGCGTTGTGGCCGGCGCTGGGTGCGGCCAGGCCGAAGTGCCGCCAGGTGGCGGCGGTGGCCATGCGGCCGCGCGGCGTGCGCTGCAGGTAGCCCTGCTGGATGAGGTAGGGCTCGAGCACGTCCTCGATGGTGTCGCGCGCCTCGCCGATGGCCGCCGCCAGGTTGTCCAGCCCGACCGGTCCGCCGCCGAATTTCTCCAGCACGGCGCCGAGCAGCTTGCGGTCCATGATGTCGAGGCCGATGTGGTCGACGTCGAGCATGGTCAGCGCCGCATCGGCGACCAGTTGCGTGATGGCGCCGTCTGCCCTGACCTCGGCGAAGTCGCGCACGCGGCGCAGCAGGCGGTTGGCGATGCGCGGCGTGCCGCGGGCGCGGCGGGCGACCTCGAAGGCGCCCTCGGCGGCGATCTCCACCTTGAGCAGCTGCGAGGAGCGCGTGACGATGCGGGTCAGTTCCTCCGGTGTGTAGAACTCCAGGCGCGAGACGATGCCGAAGCGGTCGCGCAACGGGTTGGTCAGCATGCCGGCGCGGGTGGTGGCGCCGACCAGGGTGAAGGGCGGCAGGTCGAGCCTCACCGAGCGCGCCGCCGGCCCCTCGCCGATCATGATGTCGATCTGGAAGTCCTCCAGTGCGGGGTAGAGGATCTCCTCCACCACCGGCGAGAGACGGTGGATCTCGTCGATGAAGAGGACGTCGTGCGGCTCGAGGTTGGTGAGGATGGCGGCGAGGTCCCCGGCACGCTCCAGCACCGGACCGGAGGTGTGGCGCAGATTGACGCCCATCTCGTGGGCGATGATGTGCGCCAGGGTGGTCTTGCCGAGGCCGGGCGGGCCAAAGAGCAGGACATGGTCGAGCGCCTCGCCGCGCTTTTTCGCCGCCTCGATGAAGATGGAGAGCTGGCCACGGATCTTCTGCTGGCCGACGTACTCCTCCAGCTTGCGCGGTCGCAGCGCGCGCTCGATCTGCGCTTCTTGCGCGGATTCAGGCGTGGCGGATATGAGGCGATCGGTTTCGATCATTCTCTTGCCGCCATATCCCGGATGGATGCCGTCCATTCATTTGCCAGGACGAGGCCGAGCGCCAGCAGCACCGGGCCAATGAAGATGCCGATGAAGCCGAAGGCCAGCACGCCGCCGAAAACGCCCAGCGCGATGAGCAGGATCGGCAGGCTGGCGGTACGGCTGATGAGCAACGGCTTGACGAAATTGTCTATGCTGCTGATGATGGCCACGCCCCAGATCACCATGAAGATCGCCCAGCCGGTCTGGCCCTGATCATAGAGCCAGTAGGCGGCGCCGCCCCAGATGAGCGGCGGACCGACCGGGATCATGGAGAGGAAAAAGATCGCCGCAGCCATCAGCAGAGCGCCCGGCACGCCGGCGATGAGAAAGCCGACCAGCGCCACGAAGGCCTGCGCCGCAGCCGTGCCGACGATGCCGGCCATGACGCCCATGACCGTGCCGCGGGACAGGGACAGCATGTGTACGCCGAGATCGCCGGCCAGCTTGCGGCTGGCGTTATTCAGGCGTTCGGCCAGGGCCGGGCCGTCGCGGTATATGAAGAAGGAGATGAACAGCACCAGCACCAGTTGCAGCAGGCCTTCGCCGGTCAGGGTGACGATTTTCAGCAGCAACTTGCGCATCGGATCGTAGAACTGCTTGAGCAGCTTGTTCAATTCCTCCCGGCTCTCCGTCAGGCCTTGCCAATAGGCGGCCAACTGCTCGCCGACAAATGGAATTCCGCTCAGCCACTCGGGAGGGCCGAGAACGGCACGTTCGAACAGGGCGCGCAGTTTGTCCGCCAGTGGCGGCACGGCATCGGCCAGGCCGGCGGCGAGCAGAACCATCGGCAGCAGCACCACCAGCATCAGCAGCAGGGCCATGAGGGAAGAGGCCAGTGCCGGGCGATTGCCCAGACGCGTCAGCAGCCAGGCATGCAGGGGCCAGGTGGTGACGCAGATGATGGCGGCGAAGAGGATCGCGGCGATGAAGGGCTGCAGGATCAGGAAGCAGCCGAGCGCCAGCAGGGTGACCAGAACGATGCGGGCGAGTTGTTTGTTGTCCATGCTGTGGGGATTGTACCTCTCAGAGCCTATGAAAATATTTACCGCGGAGTGCAGGAGCCAGCTTGCTGGCGATCATGGGCTGATCGCGGGCATGCCCGCTCCTACAAGGGCGATGCGCCCCGAGGTCTGCCAACAGGCAGACTGAGGAAATACCCTTGGGGTATACCCTGCGCGAAGCCCACCCGAAGGGGTGTGGGGTGCGACCGAAGGAAGTGCAATGCCGGCAGGCTTTCAGGGATTTTTTCACAAACACTCAGGCTTTCGAGAGTGACTTGAGCGCCTGGCGGATGCCGTCGGAAACGGAAACATCGGCGGGCAGCGTCTTTAATGCCGCCTGCGCTTCGCGTTCGTTGTAGCCGAGCGCGAGCAGGGCGTTGAGGACGTCGTGCGGGGTGGTTTGCGCCGCAGTCGGCGAAACAGAGACGACCCCTCTCATCTTGTCGCGCAACTCCAGCAGCAGGCGCTCGGCCGTTTTCTTGCCGATGCCGGGAATCTTCGTCAGCCGGCCGGTTTCCTGTGCCGCCACCGCCTGGGCGAGTTCGGCCACCGACAGCCCGGAAAGCAACGCCAGGGCGGTGCGCGCGCCAATGCCGGAGATCTTCAGCAGCTGGCGGAAGGCGGTTCGCTCGGCTTCGGAGGCGAAGCCGAACAGCTGATGTGCGTCCTCGCGTACTGCCAGGTGGGTGTGCAGCGTCACCTTCTCACCGGTGGCAGGCAGGCTGTAGAAGGTGCTCATGGGCACATCGATTTCGTAACCGACGCCCGCCACGTCGAGCGTGATTTGCGGCGGGTTTTTCTCGATGAGGATGCCTGTGAGACGGCCGATCATGGCGTTGTTCCGGGAAGAAGACAAGGATTGTAGCGGGAGCGTGAAGAAAAAGCGCCCTTGCGGGCGCCGGGCACACGGATGAAGTACAAAAAGCAATTCCAGCGAAACAGGGCTATCGCAGCCGACCCCGGCGCAGCGTCATGCCGACGGTGGGCAAGCTGCCCAGCCCCTGGCCGCCATGGGCGTGGCAGATGGCGCAGGCCAGCGCATCGGCGGCGTCCGGGCTGGGGTCGCCCGGCAGCGCCAGCAGCCGTCGCACCATGTGCTGCACCTGTTCCTTGGCGGCGTGGCCGTTGCCGACCACCGCCTGCTTGACCTGCAGGGCAGTGTATTCGGCAATCGGCAGATCGGCGTCGACCGCCGCGCAGATGGCCGCGCCGCGCGCCTGGCCGAGCAGCAGGGTGGATTGCGGGTTGACGTTGACGAAGACGATTTCCACGGCGACCTGCTGCGGCTGGTGGACGGCGATCACTTCGCGCAGCCCGTCGAGGATGGTCTTCAGGCGCAGCGGCAGCGAGCCATCCGGGGACGTCCTGACGCAGCCGCTGGTGAGGTAGCTGAGCTTCGTCCCGTTTTTTTCGATGATGCCGAAGCCGGTGACGCGCAGGCCAGGGTCGATGCCGAGGATGCGGAGGGGGGGAGAAACGATGGGGTTCCCGTCCCCCATGACTCAGGCTTCGTTCATGACCGCGGTCGAATAAACTTCCTGCACGTCATCGAGCGTGTCGATGGCGTCGAGCAGTTTTTGCATCTTCGTGGCGTCCTCGCCGGCAAGCTCGGTGTCGTTGAGCGACTTGAAAGTGATGTCGGCGATTTCCGCTTTGAGCCCGGCTTTTTCCAGGCCGGCTTTCACGGCATGAAAGTCCTGCGGCGCGCAGATCACCTCGATGCTGCCGTCCTCGTTGGTCAGCACGTCCTCGGCGCCGGCTTCCAGCGCCGCCTCCATCGCCTTGTCCTCGCTGGTGCCGGGGGCGAAGATGAACTGGCCGCAGTGCCTGAACTGGAAGGCGACGGAGCCTTCGGCGCCGAGGTTGCCGCCGTTCTTGGCGAAGGCGTGGCGCACTTCCGCCACCGTGCGCGTCTTGTTGTCGGTGAGGCAATCCACCATCACCGCCGCGCCGCCGATGCCGTAGCCCTCGTAGCGGATTTCCTCGTAGCTGGCGCCGTCCAGTTCGCCGGCGCCGCGCTTGATGGCGCGTTCGACGGTGTCCTTCGACATGTTGCTGTCGAAGGCCTTGTCCATCGCCAGGCGCAGGCGCGGGTTGCTGCCGGCGTCGCTGCCGCCCATCCTGGCGGCGACGGTGATTTCCTTGATGAACTTGGTGAAGACCTTGCCGCGCTTGGCGTCCTGGCGCCCCTTGCGGTGCTGGATGTTGGCCCATTTGGAGTGGCCGGCCATGTGGAACCCCTTGTCGAAGTGCTGCGATAAAATGCGATTTTACACTCCCAAAGAGGCGCACGATGATCCAGCCGCTCGTCATCGCGAAATCCGGTGAACTCGACCTGGCGCTGCTGCCGGCGCTGGCCAACCGCCACGGCCTCATCACCGGCGCCACCGGCACCGGCAAGACCGTCACATTGCAAGTGCTGGCGGAGCGTTTTTCCAGCGCCGGCGTGCCGGTGTTCATGGCCGATGTGAAGGGCGACCTCTCCGGTTTGGCAGCCGCCGGCGCGATAACGGCGAAGCTGAAGGCCCGGCTCGAGGCGCATGGCATGGCCGAACCGATGCCGGCGGCTTTCCCGGGAGTGTTCTGGGATGTTTTTGGCGAGGCCGGTCATCCGGTGCGCGCCACCGTCTCCGACATGGGGCCGCTGCTGCTCGGGCGCCTGCTCAACCTCAACGACACGCAGGCGGGCGTGCTGCAGATCGTCTTCCGCATTGCCGACGACAATGGCCTGCTGCTGCTGGATCTCAAGGATCTGCGCGTGATGGTGCAGCACGTCGGCGAGAACGCCAAGCAGTTCACTACCGAGTACGGCAACGTTTCGGCGGCTTCCGTCGGCGCCATCCAGCGCGCCCTGCTGCAGATCGAAGAGCAGGGCGGCGGCAGCTTCTTCGGCGAGCCGATGCTCGACATCGCCGACCTGATGCAGACGGACGAGAAAGGGCGCGGCGTCGTCAACATCCTGGCGGCGGACAAGCTGCTCAACGCGCCGCGCCTGTACTCGACCTTCCTGCTCTGGCTGTTGTCCGAACTCTTCGAGCAGTTGCCCGAGGCGGGCGACCTGGACAAGCCCAAGCTGGTGTTCTTTTTCGACGAGGCGCACCTGCTTTTCAACGAGGCGCCGCCGGCGCTGCTGGAGAAGATCGAACAGGTGGTGCGGCTGATTCGTTCCAAGGGCGTCGGCGTCTATTTCGTCACGCAGAACCCCCTCGACGTGCCGGAGACGGTGCTCGGCCAGCTTGGCAACCGCGTGCAGCACGCCCTGCGCGCCTTCACGCCGCGCGACCAGAAGGCGGTGAAGACGGCGGCGCAGACGCTGCGGCAGAACCCCAAGCTGGACACCGAAACGGCCATCACCGAGCTGGCCGTGGGCGAGGCGCTGGTATCGTTTCTCGACGAGAAGGGCCGGCCGAGCGTCGTCGAACGCGCCTTCATCCTGCCGCCGGCCTCGCGCATCGGGCCACTGCAGGCCGGGGAGAGGGACGCCGCGATCAAGGCTTCGCTGTTGTACGGCCACTACGAGAAGGCGGTGGATCGCGAATCCGCCTACGAGAAGCTCAAGGCGCGTGCCGCGCAGGCGGCCGAAGCTGCACCTGTGCCTTCGCAGCCGCAACAGCAAGGCGGTGGCGGCGGCATTCTCGGCGCCTTGGGCGATCTCTTCGGCGGCGGCGCGCGCGGTGGCCGCCAGTCGGTGGGCGAAGCGGCGGTGAAGAGCGCCGCCCGCGCCATCGGATCGGAACTCGGCCGCCAGGTGCTGCGCGGTGTGCTCGGGTCAATCCTGGGTAGCGGAAAACGGCGCTGACGGAGTTCGGGTCGCCGTCCTGCAGAGGCTGACTTTCCGGGGAACTACAGCCCCAGCCGCTGCCAGATCGTCGAGGTCAGCCCGGCCTGGTTGAGGGTGTAGAAGTGCAGGCCCGGCGCGCCGTTGGCGAGCAGGCGCTCGCACAGCGCCGTCACCACGTCGAGGCCGAAGGAACGCACTGACGCCGCATCGTCGCCGAAGCTTTCGAATTTCTTCCGCATCCAGCGCGGAATCTCCGTGCCGCAGGCATCCGAGAAGCGGGCGATCTTGCTGAAGTTGGCGATGGGCATGATGCCGGGCACGATCGGCACGTTGACGCCCAGCGCCTGCGCCTGCTCGACGAACTGGTCGTAGGCGTCGGCGTTGTAGAAATACTGCGTGATGGCCGAATCCGCCCCCGCCGCCACCTTGCGCCTGAAGTTCTCCAGGTCGTCGCGCGGGCTCTTCGCCTGCGGGTGGTACTCGGGGTAGGCCGCCACCTCGATGTGGAACCAGTCGCCGGTCTCGGCGCGAATGAATGCCACCAGCTCGTTGGCGTAGCGGAACTCGCCCGGATCGGCCATGCCCGAGGGCAGGTCGCCGCGCAGCGCGACGATGCGGCGGATGCCGGCCGCCTTGTAGCAGTCGAGCACGGCGCGCACGTTCGCCTGCGTCGAGCCGATGCAGGAGAGGTGCGGCGCCGCCGGATGGCCTTCGGCCTGGATCTCCAGCACCGTCTCCAGCGTGCGGTCGCGCGTCGAGCCGCCGGCGCCGAAGGTGCAGGAGAAGAAGGCCGGCTTCAGCTGCGCCAGCTGGCGCCGCGTGGTGCGCAGCTTCTCGGCGCCCTCGGCCGTCTGCGGCGGGAAGAATTCGAAGGAGATTTCGGGTTTCATGGCAAGGGGTTCATTCGAGCGACCGCAGGTGGCGCTGCGCAGCTTCGCCCAGGCGCCGGTCCAGCGTGGCAAGAGGCGCCTTCAGTTCGGCCGCGAGCCACAGGTAGGCCGCGTCGTAAGTGGATAGGTCGTAGCGCAGGGCCAGTGCGACTTGCTCCTGGATATCGATGGGCTGTTGCGAGAGCGGCAGCGCGCCGTAATCGGCCAGAGCGCAGGCGGCCACTTCGGCCAGACCCTGGCGGGATTTCTTCAGGGCCACGCTGGCGATCTCGAAATCCAGCAGGTGCGGCGCGAAGAGCTCGCAGCCGGACATGCGGTCGAGCGCATCATCGCGCTCCGGTTCGTCGAAGAGCACCGCCGCCAGCAGGCTGCAGTCGATCACCAGCGGTGGGCGCAGGCGATAGACCGCCGGCGGCTCGGCAACGAAAACCGGCTGCTTCATCGCCCATCCCGCTCGGCGCGGATGATGTCCACCGCGCGCGGTCCGGTCTTGAAGGGCTTCGGCCAGCGCGCCCGGTGCTCGGCAGCGATCTGCTCGATGGTTTTCTGTATTACCGGCCCGGGGGCCGCCGCCGCTTGCGTCACCGGCTCGCCCACCGCCTGGGCGATGAGCGCCATCAACTCGCCTTGCAGCGAGCGGTGGTTGCGCGCCGCCCGGCGGCGCAGCGCTTCCAGCAGGGGTTCGGGGACGTCCTTGATCGAAAGACTGGGCATGATGAGCACCTCCACGGCGGAACCGGAATGGCTCCATTATGGTTCCGCCGTGAAACCACGTCAATAGCGGTAGTGATCCGGCTTGTACGGGCCGTCCTTGGACAGGTTGAGGTAGGTCGCCTGTTCGTCGGAAAGCTCGGTCAGATGGGCGCCGATCTTCTTCAGGTGCAGCCGCGCCACCTTTTCGTCGAGGTGCTTGGGCAGCACGTACACCTGCTTGCCGTACTGGCCGCCGCGGGTGAACAGCTCGATCTGCGCCAGCACCTGGTTGGTGAAGGAGTTGCTCATGACGAAGGAGGGATGCCCGGTGGCGCAGCCGAGGTTCACCAGCCGCCCTTCGGCCAGCACGATGATGCGCTTGCCGTCCGGAAAGATGACGTGGTCGACCTGCGGCTTGATGTTGTCCCACGTGTACTGGCGCAGCGAGGCGATGTCGATCTCGGAATCGAAGTGGCCGATGTTGCAGACGATGGCGTTGTTGCGCATCGCCTTCATGTGCGCGTGATTGATGACGCGCAGGTTGCCGGTGGCGGTGACGAAGATGTCGGCGTGCGCGGCGGCCTCGTCCATGGTGACGACGCGGTAGCCTTCCATCGCCGCCTGCAGGGCGCAGATCGGGTCGATTTCCGTCACCCACACGGTGGCGCCGAGGCCGCGCAGCGACTGCGCGCAACCCTTGCCGACGTCGCCGTAGCCCGCCACCAGGGCGACCTTGCCGGCGATCATGACGTCGGTGGCGCGCTTGATGCCGTCCACCAGCGACTCGCGGCAGCCGTAGAGGTTGTCGAACTTGGCCTTGGTGACCGAGTCGTTCACGTTGATGGCCGGGAAGGGCAGCCGGCCCTCGGCGGCCATCTGGTAGAGGCGCTTGACGCCGGTGGTGGTCTCTTCCGTCACGCCCTGGATGCCGGCCAGCATCTTCGGGTACCAGCCGGGCTGGGCGGCGATGCGTTTTTTGATCGCGGCGAACAGCGCGACTTCCTCTTCGTTGGTCGGGTGGGCGATGACCGACGGGTTTTCCTCGGCTTTGCTGCCGAGGATGAGCAGCAGCGTCGCATCGCCGCCGTCGTCGAGGATCATGTTGGGGCCTTTGTTGTCGCTCCACTCGAAGATGCGGTGGGTGTAGTCCCAGTATTCCTCCAGCGTCTCGCCCTTGTAGGCGAACACCGGCGTGCCGCCGGCGGCGATGGCCGCCGCCGCGTGGTCCTGCGTCGAGAAGATGTTGCAGGAGGCCCAGCGCACGTCGGCGCCGAGGGCCTTCAGGCTCTCGATCAGAACTGCCGTCTGGATGGTCATGTGCAGGCTGCCGGCGATGCGCGCGCCGCGCAGCGGCTGGGTGGCGGCGAATTCCTCGCGCACGGCCATCAGGCCGGGCATCTCGGTTTCGGCAATGGCGATTTCCTTGCGACCCCAGTCGGCCAGGGTGATGTCGGCGACCTTGTAGTCGGTGAAACTCGAAACGGCTTTGGCGACCGTATTCATGGTTGGCTCCTTGTCAAAGCAGCCGGGGGGAGGATGGAAGAGGGGGGGGCTTCGCACTCACCGTCCATCCCGTGCCCGGCACGGGTTGAGGTGAGCGCCGTTCTGAAATTTCCGAGCCTGGGGGCCGACTGATGCGGCGCCTCGCAGCGCTCCTCGGAAGCCGCGCATTATACGCCGTATCAGCCCTTGCAGCAGGCGCGTTTGCACCAGACCCAGGGCAATCGCATGAACGCCGATAGCCTACTGTAGGTCGGGCTTCAGCCCGACTTCGGCGGTTGATCGACCACCCATGTCGGCCTGAAGGCCGACCTACGAAGAGATTTCTCCATTCCTGCGGCATTCATGCGATTGCCCTGGCGCCAGACCGAGCGCTTCCCGCAGTTCCTGAAGAATGGACGGATCGATCTGCGGCGCTTGGCCGGCGCCGCGCTCGAGCTGCAGCAGCATGCCCTCGACCAGTTCGCGCCCGTCGCGGCTTTTCACGGCCTGGCGCGGCGTCTTGTCGCCCAGCAGCGGGATCTTCATGTCCAGCCATGCCCGGTAGTGGCGGCGCATTTCTTCCGCGAGCAGCGCCTGCACTTCGGGCTGGGCATTGAAGTCTTCCGCCTCCTTCGCGGCGCGTCGCGTGGCGGCGGACGGCGGCTGTTTGGCCTGCTTGAGCATCGATTCGACCGACTCGATCGTGGTGGTCCGGTAGCGGGCGCCGGGCAGCCGATCGTGCATGATCTCGCGCAAGCGCAGCGCGCGCTTCTCGGAATTCACCTCTGCGGTCAGGCGCGTGCCGTCGATGGCGATGTGGCCCATGATGGTGTTGCTCCAGCTCTTGTGCTTCGCGTTGCCGGCCTTCTGCCAGTCGAACTCGATGCGCGTCAGGCGACCGTCCGTATCCCGCGTCGCCTCGTCGAGCAGCTCGTCCCGGCCGGCGCTGATGGACAGGTCGGCCAGGGCGTCGAAGGCCGCCTGCGGCGATTCGATGTCATAGACCACGGTATGCGGCATGAGGGGATCGCCGTCGGTGTTCTGCAGCTCGGGCATGAGCGGATGCAGAATCGGCTCGATGATTTCGTGGTAGGCGTCGAGCAGATCGAGACCCCGCTCTTTCAGTACCGCCGGCGTGAGCGGCTGCTTGCTTCGCTCCATGCGTTTGCGCAGGGCCAGGATCGGCGCGCGACGGTCGGGCGGGATAGGAACCGGCGTCATGCCCTCCAGCAGCGCGATGTCGCCGAGGCGGGCAATCTTGGCGAAGATGATGTCGCCCGTCCGCATCTGGGTCGACGCCGAGCGCTCGCTGACATCGATTTCGTCGCCATTGAAGATGTCGCGCACGGCGATGCCCTTGCCGGGCTGCACCGACACAACGTCGTAGAAGCTATACGGCGCCTCGCAGCAGGCGCGAATATATTCGGCCAGCAACGGGTCGATGCGTCGCTCGTTTTCCCGCAGATAAGCCTGTGCCAGCGTCAGCCCGTCCAGTGCGGCGGGGTTTACGTCGGTATCCATGGGGTCGGGCAGCCAGTCGAAGAACAGCCAGGGCATGAACACCGGCATCTGCGGCGTGTCGGGCGCGAAGGGTTCGGCTTCCTCGGTCAGGCAGAACAAATACCAGGCCTCGTCGATCATCTCCGGGCCGTAGCGGTTCCCGCCGTAGCGCAGCAGCGTGGCCGCCATGTTTTCGATAGTCCGCCGAACGCGCCTCCAGCGCAGCTCCTCGGGCGATTCGGCCTGTGCTGCGTTCATACAGCAGCGCTTGTGCTTTTTCCCGCTGCCGCAGGGGCAGGAATCGTTGCGTCCGGGCTTCTGCATGTATTCCTGACAGTTGCGCAAAAAGAGGACGCATGATGCCAAAACCGGCGGTGACAGGCAAGGTTGACTTGGGGCGGAGGGGAGCGCTTTCCGGTTCGTGGGGAATCAAGCCCCTTTGCCCCCTGCAGGGGTTTCTTCCCGCGGCTGGCATATCTGCCGGAGCAGCAGGATGGTCTTGTGCATCATGGCCGCCGCCGCCCCATCCCGGGCGGTGACGACGAAGCGCAAGTTGCAGCCACGACACCAGGCGACGGCAATACGGTGCGTCGGGAATCGCTCGATCTCGCCCCAGCGGCGCAACTCCGCCACGAAATCGGAACGGAACAGGCAGCAGTGGATCAGTGCGAAGGCCTCTTTGCCGTCGCCTTGGAATCCTCCTTCTTCAGCCAGGTCGAAAAGCTCTTCCCGGACGAACGCCGCCGAGGGTACGAATACCGCGTAGATGAATTCGCCCCTGGCGACGACCGCATCCAAATCCGCCTCGTTCATGTGCTCTCCTCTTCGTAATCACACCGTGTCAGGGTTGTCGTAGCGGTCTCCGAATTACGCTGGGCGCTCCGAGGGTGAAAAGGGCGCCGCGTCTCTCATTGCGAATGTGGAGACCCCGGCCGGTTGGCTGCGGTACATTGCATACATGTATGCAATGAGTGGAAGTAGAATGGCGGCATTCGCGGATCGGTCAGGACATCCTGCGGCGACGGTCGACGCGTTTGCCGTCGGCCAGGAAGCGGCTCGGCCAGATGGCGCGAGGCTCGACGCCGAGCGCCGCGGCGATGATTTCCTCGGCCCGTTTCCACGGATGGCTGAGCGCCTTGTGCAGGCTGCGTGGCGCGTAGCCCCGCGTCAGTGCCAGTTGCCGCAGCGACGTGCCCTGCTTGTGCAGCGCGGCAATCACATCGGCGGCATGCCAGTCGGGGGACTGCGTTTCTCCTTCGCGCTTCGGCATGACCCGCTTGGGTGATGAATACAGATGCATATTCGCACGATAGGACGGTTCCGGTCAATACGTTCGTGCGGCTGGTAGTTGCTTGTCACGGGGAGGGTCATCATCGGGAAAGAGCGGCAGATCAAGGCGGAAACACGACGGGGCGCGAAGCCCGCCACGGAAGATCGGGGTTCGCCTCCCGGAACGTCCGCCTTTTCCCGCAGGATCGCGCACATGATCGGGCTGGCCGGTAGCGCCAGCGCGTTCGCGCGAACGTGCGGCGTATCCGAGTCGGTGGTGCGCAAATGGCGCGATGGCCTGTCCGAACCCTCGCGCCTCTACATCGAGCGGATCGTGCGGCATGCCGGCGTGTCGGTGGAATGGCTGGTGACCGGCGAGGGTCCGCTGGAGCCGGGCGATGCGTCCCCCAAGGGGATTTCCTTCGGGGCGCAGGTGACGCGACACCGGGTTTCCGAGCCGCCTCGCCCCGGCTATGCGACGCCCCCGCTGGGGAAGGAAGGGCGTCCCGTTGCGGGCGCCACGCCGTCCGTGGAAGATGGGGCGGGTGGCGATGCCCTCATCTTCAGCGAAGATTGGCTGCGCTTCGAACTCGACGCCCGGCCGCGGGACCTGTGCCTGCTGCGCGTCGCCGGGGATTCGATGGAGCCCATGCTGCGCGCGGGAGACATGATCCTGATCGACCGCCGGGCCACGCGACCCGACCGCGAGGGCATCTACCTCCTGCACATGGACGGCATGCTGCTGGCAAGGCGCCTGCAGGCGCTGCGCGGCGGACTGGTGAAAGTGTCGAGCGACAATCCCGCTGTCGACGCCTTTCAGGCCAGGCTCGCGGACATCGGCAGCGGGAAGCTATCCATCTTCGGAAGAGTTGTGTGGTGCGGCCGACGCATGTAGCTTCGGCGTTCCCCGCTTGCCGGCGTTGGCGCCGAGCGGGGTGCGACAGATGGAGGGGGCGATTATGGCTTGACATATCTGTCGTTTCAGGAATTGGTCTCCCCATGACGGCGAAGGAGAAGGCGATCCACGAGATGGGGCTGGTGTCGGTGCTGAAAAGCCTGCACGACGAGCTGGATGCGGCGGTGCTGGAGGCCTACGGTTGGCACGATTTGCGCCCCTCGCCCGCGCCCCGCAGGAAGTACCCTTGGGGTGCTGGCGGGAGAGGGGTCGGGGGAGAGGGCGACGACACCATCCTCGAACGCCTCGTCGCACTCAACGCCGAGCGCGCTGCCGAGGAGGCACGCGGCGTGGTGCGCTGGTTGCGGCCGGCGTTCCAGTATCCCGAGGCGCGTCCCGTGCAGGGCGAGATGGATGTAGGAGCGGGCTTGCCCGCGATACACCCTTTGGAAAAGGGGGTGGCCCGCAGGGCCGGGGGATTTATCGCGGGCAAGCCCGCTCCTACAGGGGAGCGGCACCCCTGGCCCGCCACCCTCCCCGAACAGGTCGCCGCCGTGGCCCGCGTGCTCGCCGAGGCACGCGCCCCGTTCGCCGAAGCCGACCTCGCCGCCCACTTCACCGGCAAAGGGCCGTGGAAGAAGCGCCTGCCGCAACTCCTCGACACCCTCGTCGCCCTCGGTAGGGCGCGGATGCTGGAAGACGGCCGCTGGATGGGGTAAGTTACGCGAAGGGCGACGATGCCCGGAATAAGCGACAATTGCGTTTTCACTGGAGTCCAGTCATGGAACTGACCGCGGTACTCACTCCCGCAGAAGAAGGCGGGTACGTCGCCCTGAATCCCGAAACGGGGACCACCACGCAAGGAGAAACGGTCGAGGAGGCCCTCTCCAATCTGCAGGAGGCTACGGCGCTTTATCTGACAGAGTTTTCTCTTCCTGCCTCGGGACATCCGTTGATCACGATGTTCAGCGTTCCCGCGCATGCCTAAACTGCCCTGCGTTTCCGGGGCTACCATAGTGCGGGTGCTGGAACGGCTTGGTTTCGTGAAACTTCGTCAATCGGGAAGTCACGTCATCATGCGTCGTGGTTCAAAAGGCTGTGTCGTTCCCATGCACAGCGAAGTCAAGATCGGCACTTTGGCGGGTGTTCTGCGACAGGCTGACGTATCGCCGGAGGAGTTCATTGCTGCAATGTAGTTGGCAGCCACTTCACGGTTTAACCGTGGAACGCAGTAAAACCCCTTTCTCGCCGTACTGCAGGGGCTGACTTTTACTTGAAAGAAAACGGGCGCCTCCAGGCGCCCGTTTTGCCTTCATTGCGTGGCCTTACAGGCCGGCATCCGCGCGCAGCGCGGCTGCCTTGTCAATGTTTTCCCAGGTGAACTCCGGTTCGTCGCGGCCGAAGTGGCCGTAGGCGGCGGTCTTGCCGTAGATAGGCCGCAGCAGGTCGAGCGACTGGATGATGCCTTTCGGCCGCAGGTCGAAGTGCTTGCGGATCAGGTCCTCGATCTTTTCTTCCGGGATGCGCCCGGTGCTGAAGGTATTCACCATCAGCGACACCGGTGTGGCGACGCCGATGGCGTAGGCGACCTGCACCTCGCACTTGTCGGCCAGTCCCGCGGCGACGATGTTCTTGGCGACGTGGCGGCAGGCGTAGGCTGCGGAGCGGTCGACTTTCGACGGATCCTTGCCGGAGAAGGCGCCGCCGCCGTGGTGGGCCGCGCCGCCGTAGGTGTCGACGATGATCTTGCGGCCGGTGAGGCCGCAGTCGCCGTGCGGGCCGCCGACGACGAAGCGGCCGGTCGGGTTGATCAGGTAGCGCACCTCGCCCTTCAGCATTTCCTTGGGCAGCACCGGCTTGATGATTTCCTCGATCACCGCTTCCGAGAGCTGGGCGTGCGAGACATCCGGGTCGTGCTGCGTCGAGACGACCACCGTGTCGATGCCGACCGGCTTGCCATGGCGGTAGCGCACCGTGAGCTGGCTCTTGGCATCCGGCCGCAGCCAGGGCAGGCGGCCGTCGCGGCGCACCTCGGCCTGGCGCTGCATGATGCGGTGGGCGTAGTAGATCGGCATCGGCATCAGTTGCGGCGTCTCGTTGCAGGCATAGCCGAACATCAGGCCCTGGTCGCCGGCGCCCTGCTCGAGGTCGAGGCCCTGGCCTTCGTCGACGCCCTGGGCGATGTCGGGCGACTGGCGGTTGATGGCCGTGAGGACGGCGCAGGACTTGTAGTCGAAGCCGATGTCGGAGTTGTCGTAGCCGATGCGCTTGATGGTTTCCTGGGCGATCTCGCGGTAGTTGATGTGCGCCGAGGTGGTGATCTCGCCGGAAATCACCACGAGGCCGGTGGACACCAGCGTTTCGCAGGCGACGCGGCTGTGCTTGTCGACGGCCAGGATGGCGTCGAGTATGGCATCGGAAATCTGGTCGGCGACCTTGTCGGGGTGGCCTTCGCCAACCGATTCGGACGAAAATAGAAATTCTCTGGACATCTGTCCTGCTCCTGTAGAAAGTCCCGGTTGCGCCGACGTTACCGGCCCCGGGATCACGAGCAGGTGACGCTTTAGCAGTATTTTTCCCCCGGGCCGGCCCGGTTTCCGCCCCGCAAGTTGTCTTTATTAACTCGGCGGAACGATAATTATAGTTTTTTGGCCCGCTTCGGGTCAAACACGGTACTTATCTTCAATGGCATTCCTCTTTCGTCTCCTCGGTCGTTTGCCCTTGCGCCTGCTGCATGGCTTGGGCGCATTTTTGGGCCGGGCCGCTTACTTCGCCTCGCCGACCTATCGGCGGAACATGAAGGAAAATCTGGCGCTGGCCTATCCGCCCGCCGAGGCCAGGGCCATCCTGCCGGCGGCGGTGGCCCACGCCGGCCGCGGCGTGCTGGAACTGCCGCTGGTATGGCTGCGCGACCGGGACGAAGTGACGGGCCTTGTGAGGCACGTCACTGGCTGGGAGGTGGTGGAGCGCGCCCAGGCGCGCGGCGAGGGCATCGTGTTTCTGACGCCGCATCTGGGCTGCTTCGACATCATTGGCCAGTATCTCGCCGCCCACATGAAGCTGACGGTGCTCTACCGGCCGCCCAAGCTGGCATGGCTCCAGCCGCTCATGGAGGAGGGACGCGGCGGCGGCGACTTTCACCTGGCGCCGGCGGACCTTTCCGGCGTGCGGTTGCTGCTGCGCGCGCTGAAGCGCCGCGAAGCCATCGGCATGTTGCCCGATCAGGTGCCGGGGGAAGGCGAGGGTGTCTGGGCGGATTTCTTCGGTCGCCCGGCGTTCACCATGACCCTGGCGGCGCGCCTGACCGAGGCCGTCAAAGCATCGGTCATTCTGACCTACGCTGAGCGCTTGCCGCATGGCGCGGGCTTCCACCTGCACTTCCTGCCGCCGCAGGTAGAGATCGAGGGCGCGCTGGAAGATCGCGTCGTGGCACTCAACCGTGCCATCGAGGCGCTGGTCCGCTGCTGTCCCGAGCAGTACCTGTGGGGCTACAACCGTTACAAGGCGCCGCGCGGCGCAGTACCGCCAACGAGCACCCACCCCCCATCCCCCGCCCCGAGGGCGGGGGTGACGGAAGTTCGCGGGCAAGGCCCGCTCCAGGAAGGTGGCTTGCCGGCTTCCAGGGGCGGCCCGGCGGAGCCGCCATGCTGACGCGCCTTGGCCTGGCGCTCATCTGGCTGCTGCACTTCCTGCCGCTGAATGGACTGGCGAAACTGGGCGAGGGACTCGGCAACCTGCTCTATGCATTCGGCCGCGAGCGCCGCCATGTCGCCCTGACCAACCTGCGCCTTTGTTATCCGCAGATGCCGGAAGCGGAGCGCGAGCAGCTGGCGCGTGCGCATTTCCGCGCTTTCGGCCGCAGCTTCCTCGAGCGCGGGCTGCTCTGGTGGTCGCCGCCGGAGACGATCCGCCGCCTGGTGCGCGTCGAGGGCCTGGCGCACCTGCGCGCGGCCGGCACCCGGCCGGTGATCCTCTTCGTGCCGCATTTCGTCGGGCTGGACATGGGCTGGACGCGGCTCACGCTGGAGCTGGACATGGTGAGCATCTACGCCCAGCAGAAGAACTTCTATTTCAACGCCGCGCTGTACAAGGGCCGCCTGCGCTTCGGCAGTTCGAAGCTGCTCTCGCGCCAGGAGGGCGTGCGCCAGGCCATCCGCGGCATGAAGGCCGGCCAGCCTTTCTATTACCTGCCGGACATGGACTACGGCCAGCGCGACACCATTTTCGTACCCTTCTTCGGCGTACCGGCAGCAACCATCACGGGCCTGTCGCGGCTGGCGCGCATGACCGGCGCGGCGGTCATCCCCTGCATCACGCGCATGCTGCCGGGGGAGGCGGGCTATGTTGTCGAACTGGGCGCGCCCTGGGACGATTACCCCGGCGAGAGCATCGAGGCCGACACCCTGCGCATGAATGCCTGGATAGAGGGACGCGTTGGTGAAATGCCCGAGCAGTACTACTGGGTGCACAAGCGCTTCAAGACGCGGCCGAAGGGCGAGAAAAGACCCTATTAGCCAAAGCGGAACAATCTTGAAACGCTGTCGTGGGAGCGGCGTCCACGCCGCGATTGCAGCCGTCGATATCGCGGCGTGGACGCCGCTCCCACACGCTCTGCCGAGCGTCGTCGCCGATCAGGTTAAGGTAAGATTCGCCCATGTTCCGCAACCCGCCGCCCGAAGAAATCTGCACCCTGCTGCGCGAAGTGAAGACCATCGCGGTGGTCGGCCTCTCGCCCAACCCCGCCCGCCCCGCCTTCCGTATCGCCCGCGCCCTGCAGGACTTCGGCTACCGCATCATCCCGGTGCGGCCGAAGGTGGACACGGTGCTGGGGGAGAAGGCCTGCGCCTCGCTGTCCGAGGTGCCGGACCGTATCGACCTGGTGGATGTCTTCCGCGCCGCCGAGCATGTCGGGCCGATCGTGGACGAATGCCTGCGCCTGGGGCTGAAGCGCATCTGGCTGCAGGACGGCATCGTCAATGAAGAAGCGGTCGCCAAAGCCGTTGCCGGCGGCATGACGGTGGTGATGGACCGCTGCATCTGGCGCGATTACACGAGCCTGTGCGCCGAGGCGGTCGATGCGGGTTAAATTCACCAAGATGCACGGCCTCGGCAACGACTTTGTCGTGCTCGACGCCGTCAAGCAGGCCATTTCGCTGACGACGGATCAGGCGCGTTTCCTCGCCGACCGCCACCTCGGCGTCGGCTGCGACCAGATCCTCGTCGTCGAGAAGACTTTGCTTCCGGGCGCGGATTTCCGCTATCGCATCTTCAATGCCGACGGCGGCGAGGTGGAGCAGTGCGGCAATGGCGCGCGCTGCTTCGTGCGCTTCGTGCACGAGAAGGGCCTGACGGCGAAGCCCGCCCTCCGCGTCGAGACGCAGGGCGGCCTGATCGAGCCGCGCCTGGAGGACGACGGCAGTGTGACGGTGGACATGGGTGCGCCGCGCTTCGAGCCCTCGCATGTACCTTTCGTCACCGAGAGCGATGCCCTGGTGCAGCCGCTGAAGCTGGACGGCGCCGTCGTCGATATCACCGCCCTGTCGATGGGCAATCCGCATGCGGTGCAGGTGGTGGCGAACGTCGACACTGCGCCGGTCGACGAGCAGGGCCCGCTCATCGAGAACCATCCACGCTTCCCGCAGCGCGTGAACGCCGGCTTCATGCAGGTGACGGGCCGCCATGCGATCAGGCTGCGCGTGTACGAGCGCGGCGCCGGCGAGACGCTGGCCTGCGGCACCGGCGCCTGCGCCGCCGTCGCCGCCGGCATCGCGCGCGGCCTGCTCGATTCGCCGGTGCGGGTGACGACGCGCGGCGGCGACCTGACCATCGCCTGGGGTGGCCCGGGCCATCCGGTACTGATGACCGGCCCGGCGGTGACGGTGTTCGACGGGGAAATCGATTTGTAGCCGCGGATTACGCGGATGGACGCGGATAAGAACAGGAAAAATCCGCGCAAATCCGCGCAATCCGCGGCAAAAAATGTTTTTAGAAAGGCCTACCAATGAAAGCCGACGAAATCGCGCGCTACCTGCAGGATCATCCGAAGTTCTTCGAGGAGTACGCCGACTTGCTGGCGCAGCTCTACATCCCGCATCCGCACGGCGGGCGCACCATCTCGATCACCGAGCGGCAGATACTGACTTTGCGCGAGAAGGCCAAGCAGCTGGAAACCAAGCTGGGCGAGATGATCCGCTTCGGCGAGGAGAACGACGCCATCGGCGAAAAGGTGCATCGCCTGGCGACGGCGCTGGCCGGGGCGCGGGATTTCGCCGCCGTGCGGCGCGCGCTGCTGACGCATCTTGGCGAAGATCTTGCCGTGCCGCATGTCGCGCTGCGCCTGTGGAATCTGCCGGCTCAGGCGGACGCAGCGGAGTTCGCCGAGGTGAATGAACAGACGCGCATCTTTGCCGCCGGGCTGGTCCATCCTTTCTGCGGCGCCAACGCCGGCTTCGAGGCGGCCGACTGGTTCGGCGAGGCCGGCAGCCATGTGCGCTCGGTCGCGCTGGCGCCATTGCGCCGCGAAGCCGAGACGGTCGGCCTGCTGGCCCTCGGTTCTGAGGACGTGCAGCGCTTCTATCCAGAGATGGGCACACTGTATCTCGGCCATATCGGCAATCTGGCGAGCGCAGCGCTGCTGAGAACGCTGGAGTAGCTGTGGCCTCGGCAGGGCTGACGGGGGAAGGCGCCAAAGACGCTGCCGCTGCCTACCTCGACGAGCTGGCCCACCAGCGCCGCGTCAGTCCGCTCACCCTGGAGAGTTATGGCCGTGATCTCGCCGCGCTGCTGGCGCTGGCCGGCGATGTCTCCCTCGATCGACTGAAGCATCACGACATCCGCCGCTTCGTCGCGCAACTGCATGGGCGGGGTTTGTCGGGGCGGTCGCTGGCCCGCGTGCTGTCGGCCTGGCGCGGCTTTTTCAATTGGCTGGCCCGCTATCGCGGCCTGGCGCAGAATCCTTGCCTCAGCGTACGCGCGCCGAAGTCGAAAAAGGCCTTGCCATCGGTGCTTTCACCGGACCAGGCCCATGCGCTGCTCGAGACGCAAGCCGACGGACTGCTCGAACTGCGCGACAAGGCCATGTTCGAACTTTGCTACTCGTCCGGCCTGCGCCTGGCCGAACTGGCAGGCCTCGATTGCAATATGGCGCAGGATATGGCGACGGGGGAAGTGACCGTCACCGGCAAGCGCGCCAGGACGCGCACCGTGCCGGTCGGCGCCAAGGCGCGCGAGGCACTGGCCGCGTGGCTGGTGCGGCGCGACGAGCTGGCCGCCGCCGATTGCCCGGCGCTGTTCGTCAACCAACGCGGCACGCGCCTGTCCATGCGCATGATCCAGCTGCGCCTCGACCGCTGGGCGAAGAAGGCCGGCCTGGGCGCCCATGTCCATCCGCACATGCTGCGCCATTCCTTTGCCTCGCACGTGCTGCAGTCCTCGGGCGACCTGCGCGCCGTGCAGGAAATGCTCGGCCATTCCAGCATCGGCACGACGCAGGTGTACACCCATCTCGATTTTCAGCACCTGGCGAAGGTCTATGACGCAGCGCATCCGCGGGCGAAGAAAAAGTGAACCCTGAAGGGATGAAGACATGGCTGTGGGAGCGGCGTCCACGCCGCGATTGCAGCCGCCAATATCGCGGCGTGGACGCCGCTCCCACAGGCAGACCATGAACGTGCCGACAGTACGAAGCTGGCTCGTCGACGCCGCGCAGCGCATTGATATGGACCTGGGTCCGGCGCGGGTAAAGCGCATCGTGCTGCCGCCGTTGGTCGACAGGCCGGGCAAGGAGGGCGAGTTCTGCGCCGTGCAGCTCGACGACGGCAGTGTGGGCATGGCCTTCACGCTGCTCGGCGGCACGCTGGCCGAATTGCATGCGCACAGTCAGGACCGGAAACAGGCCGGCCGTGCGGCGCTGGATCTTGTGCGCGGCTATGCGTCGGGCGACGGCGCCACGCGCACCCTCGGCCTGGCCGCGATCAATGCCCTGACGCGCCGACTGTACGACCGTGCCGGCTTCGTTGCCGACAACGCCACGGATTCCTTCGGCGCGCTCAATCCGGCGCCGGGAGATCGCCTGGGCATGGTGGGCCATTTCACGCCCCTCATCGAGCAGGCGCGTGCGCTCGGCATTCCCGTCACCGTGCTGGAACTCAAGGCCGAACTGGTGCGCGAGGAAGCCGGACTGGTCGTCACGCTCGATGCGCAGCGGCTGGCCGGCTGCAACAAGATCGTGTCGACCAGCACGCTGTTGCTGAACGACACTTTCGAGGCGGTCGCGGATTTCTGGCGCGGCGCCGATGCGGTGGCCGTCGTCGGCCCATCCGCCGGCTGTCCGCCCGATCCGCTGTTCGCCGCAGGCGTGACCTCGGTGGGCACGGCCTGGGTGGTCGATGCCGAAGCCTTTCTCGCGCGCTGCGCCGCGGGTGAAAAATGGGGCGGAACCTCGCGCAAGGTGACGCTGACGCCGCAACATTACCCGGGGCTCGAAGCCCTTCTCGCGAAAATCGGATAGGCATGGCAGAACTTATTCTCTCGCCCGGCAAGGAACGCTCCGTCATGCGGCGCCACCCCTGGGTCTTCGAGGGGTTCGTGGAGCGGCTCAACGGGCGCGCCCGCCCCGGCTTTCTGCACGGGGATGCGCCCGACGGGCCGGTGGTGATCGAGGAACATGGCATCCGCCTCGAAGTCGATATCCGCGGCGGCCACAAGACCGGCTTCTATCTGGACCAGCGGGAAAACCGCCTGCTCGTGCGCGAGCTGGCCGATGGTCGCAGCGTGCTCAACTGCTTCTGCTACACGGGCGGCTTCAGCCTGCAGGCGCTGGCGGGCGGCGCGACGCAGGTGCTGTCGATCGACAGTTCCGGGCCGGCGCTGGAATCGGCGCGGCGCAACCTGGCGCTCAATCCGCAGTTGCCGGCCGCGCGCGCCGAATGGCGCGACGCCGACGTGTTCGATGAACTGCGCGCATCCTGCGCCGGCTGACGGCCGCGGCCGATCATCCGGCGGCGCTGGCCTTTCCGGAAGGGGAATACCTGAAGGGCCTGCTCTGCGCGATCTGATTGCAACAGAGTTGCATGTGCAACACTGTTGTGATTAAATCCAGCGCATGATCAAGAGGGGAAGCAGCACCGTCGCCGATGCAACGGCGAAAATCCGTGCCATTGGACAGCGGGCGACGCCTGCACGGGTGCGCGTGCTGGCGCTCCTGGGGGGCACTCCGCGAGGACTCGCTCACCAGGAAATCGAGACGGCGCTTGCCCGTTCCGGCGAGGGACCGATGGATCGGGTGACGCTCTATCGCGTTCTCGACTCGCTCGTCTCCGGCGGGCTGGCCCTTCGCCAGGCAGACGAATCACGGATTTTCCGCTTCTCCGCCGCGCAGCAGACCGAAGCCCACGCTGCCCACGCCCATTTCCGCTGCGACGAATGCGGCCGGGTGTTCTGCCTGGCGGCGCCGCCGCCCCCGGCGCCGGCATTGCCGGCCGGTTTCCGCTTGTCGCGGATGTCGCTCGACCTGCGCGGCGAATGCCGCGAATGCACCTCCAGGCGGAGGACGGGCTGATGCCGACGCTGGCCCTGATCGTCTTTGCCACGCTTGCCGGGGGCATCCTCAGCATGGCGGTGGCCGCCCTTTTCGCCTTGGGCGTGCCGAATCGCTGGCTGCCGCGGCTGACCGGTTTTTCCGCCGGCGTGCTGCTGGCCGCCGCGCTGCTCGACCTGCTGCCGGAGGCCAGCGCCGAACTGGAACCACAAGTCCTGTTCGTGACCCTCCTGGCGGGTCTGCTCGGCTTTTTCGCCCTCGAGCGGATCGCCCTCTGGCGGCACGATCACCACCTCGACGGCGGCGCGGTGGCGGGGCGGCTGATCCTGCTAGGCGATGCCTTCCACAACTTCGTCGACGGCGTGCTGCTTGCCGCGGCCTTCCTGACCTCGCCGTCGGTCGGCTGGGCGGCCACCCTCGCCGTGATCGCCCACGAGATCCCGCAGGAGGCCGGCGACTTCCTGCTGCTGCGCCTGTCGGGCTACTCGAAAGCCCGGGCCTTTCTCTACAACGCGCTCTCCAGCCTCGCCGCCGTCGCCGGCGGCGTCATGGGCTACTTCCTCCTGGAGGATGCCCATGCCGCGCTGCCCTATGCCCTGGCGCTCGCCGCGGCGAGCTTCCTCTATATCGCGGTGGCCGACCTGATGCCCTTCCTGCATCGGCAGCGCGGCGCGGCGGCGGCACTCTGGCAAGGGGCGCTGATGGCAGCCGGCGTGGCGATCATTCCGCTGGCCGGCCATTTCGTTCATGCGCGCTGAGTCGGTGCGATGACCGATACGCATTCGCCCATCCCCGTCACCCTCTTCACCGGCTTCCTCGGCGCCGGCAAGACGACGCTGCTGAACAGCCTGCTGCGCCAGCCGAAGATGATGGACGCCGCCGTGCTCATCAACGAGTTCGGCGAGGTCGGGATCGACCACCTGCTCGTCGAAAAGATCGACGACGAACTGGTGCTGCTCGATTCGGGCTGCCTCTGCTGCACGCTGCGCGGCGATCTCACGCGCGCGCTCAAGGACTTGTTCATGCGCCGGCTGCGCAGGGAGATTCCGCCCTTTTCCCGCGTGCTGGTCGAGACGACGGGGTTGGCCGATCCGGCGCCGCTGGTGCACGTGCTGCAGGAGGATTTCTTCGTCGCCGAGCGCTTCTGCCTCGACGGCGTGGTGACGGTGGTGGATGCCCTCAACGCCGACCGGCAGCTTGCGCGCCACTTCGAGGCCGTGAAGCAGGTCGCCATGGCGGACCGCCTCCTCGTGACCAAGTGCGATCTCGCCGGCGCCGAGGCGCTGCCGCTCATCGACGCCCTCCTCACGCGGCTCAATCCGGGCGCGCCCAGGATCATGGTCTGGCGCGGCGAGGTGGCGGCCGAATCGGTGCTCGGCTGCGGCCTGTACGATGCCGCGCGCAAGACGCCGGACGTCGCCGCCTGGCTGGCCCACGAAGCGGCAAAAGCCGCCGCGGGCGACGGCCATGCCCACGCGCACGATATCAACCGCCATGATGCGATGGTGCGGGCCCATGTCCTCACCTTCGACGCGCCCTTTGCCTGGCCCGGCTTTGCCGAAGCCATCGACGTCCTGCTGGCGACGTGTGGCGAACGCGTCCTGCGAGTGAAAGGGCTGGTGAATGTGGAGAACCTGCCGGGGCCGCGCGTGGTGCATGCTGTCGGCCACCTGCGCTATCCCTCGACCGACCTCGCCGATTGGCCGCAGGACGGCCCCCTGGCCGACCGGCGCAGCCGCCTGGTGTTCATCGTGCGCGGCCTGGCGCCCTCGGTCATCGAAAAGGCCTTCGAGATGTTTTCCGGCCGCATCGCGCTGGCCGCAGGAGCGGCGCCGTGAGCAGAATACTGGTTTCGGTGCGCGGCTTCGGCCATCGTTACCCGGGCGCGGTGGAAGTGGTCGCGCCGGATTTCGATCTCGCCGAGCGGGGGCGCCTGCTGCTGCTCGGCCCTTCGGGCTGCGGCAAGAGCACCTTGCTGATGGCGCTGGCCGGCCTGCTCGCGCCCAGCCGGGGCGCGGTGTGCATCGCAGGCGAGGACTGGCGCGGATTTTCCGGCGCCGCCGCCGACCGCCGGCGCGGCCGGCTGATCGGCTTCGTGCCGCAGGAACCGCATCTGATCGACGGCCTGAGCGTGGCCGACAATGTCCGGCTTGCGCCCTTTCTGGCCGGGGCCTCGCAGGATCCGACGCGCCGCGGCGAGGCGCTGGCGATTCTGGACGCCCTCGGCGTGTCGGAATGCGCCGGGCGCTATCCGCACGCGCTCTCGCGCGGCCAGCAGCAGCGGGTGGCGTTGGCGCGCGCGGTGGCGAACCGGCCGCGCCTGCTGCTGGCCGACGAGCCGACCTCCAGCCTGGACGACGATGCCTGCGGGGCCGCGCTGGATTTGCTCTTCGCGGCCGCCGAGCGGGTCGGCGCGGGACTGATCGTCGCCACCCACGATCGGCGCGCGCAGACGCGTTTTTCGCAGCGCGTGACGTTGGGGGCGTTATGACCTTGCTGGGCCTCGCCCTGCGCGACCTGCGCGCCCGCCCGGCGCAGCCGCTGCTGGCCATGCTGCTGACGGCGATGGCGGTGGCGCTGCTCGCCGCCCTGCTGTCGTTCGCCGACCAGTTCGAGCGGCGCATGGCGCGCGACGCCGCGGGCATCGACCTGGTGGTCGGCGCCAAGGGCAGCCCTCTGCAGCTCGTGCTGGCCGGGGTTTATCATCTCGATATCCCGCCCGGCAACATCCTGCTGAGCGAAGCCGAGGCCCTGCGGCGCAACCGCTTGGTGGCCGAGGTCATTCCCCTGGCCCTGGGCGACAGCTTCCGCGGTCACCGCATCGTCGGCGCCGGCCATGACTACATCGCCCTGTACGGCGGCCGGCTCGCCGCAGGCAAGCTCTACGACGAACCGATGGAAGCCGTGCTCGGCTCCGCAGCGGCGCGCAGCACGGGCCTGCGTCCGGGGGGGCGCTTCCACGGCGCCCACGGCCTGGGCGAGGGTGGCCATGAGCACGAAGAGGACAGCTACGAGGTGACCGGGGTGCTGGCGCCCACCGGCACGGTGCTCGACCGGCTGATCCTGACGCCGGTGGAGAGCGTCTGGTGGATGCACGCCGGCCATGCCGAGGACGACGCGGCTTTCGGGGCGTCGCGGCGCGAGGTGACCGTCGCCCTGGTGCGCTATGCCAGCCCGGTGGCGGTGGCGCTGCTGCCGCGCCAGATCAACGCGGCGAGCGCCCTGCAGGCGGCTTCGCCGGCCTTCGAGATCGCGCGCCTGATGACGCTGCTCGGGGTCGGCCGCGACGCGCTGGCCGCGCTCGCCGGGCTGCTGCTGCTCACGGCCGGCGCGGCGCTGGCCGCCGGGCTGATGGCGGCGCTGGCCGCGCGCCGCTACGAACTGGCGGTGATGCGCATGCTGGGCGCCGGCCGGGGAACGCTGTTTGCGACCGTCCTCATCGAGGCGGCGGCCATCGGATTGGCCGGCGCGCTGGCGGGGCTGGTGCTGGGCCATGCCTTCCTCGCCGGACTGAATGCCTGGCTATCCTCGGCCGGGCAGCCTCTCGTTGCGGTCGGGCACTTCGCGCCCTGGGAGTTGTCTTTACCCGTGCTGGCGCTCATCGCCAGCCTGTTGGCCGGATTATGGCCGGCCTGGCAGGCCGCGCGCAGCGACGTCGCAGCGATACTGGCAAGGGGATGAGATGAAAAAAGTCGCGATCGTATTGGCGATGCTGGCCCTGGCGCTGCCGGCGGCGGCGCAGACGCGCGGCGGCTTTCGGGCCGAGCAGGCCGTGCCGCTACCCACGCGTCCCCTGCCCAAGGGCGGCGACCTGCTCGGCTGGGACGTGCTGGCGCGGGTGGATTTCAAGATGACGCCCGAGCGTTACGTGCCGCAGTTTTCGCCCGAACTCAAGGCGCTCGACGGCAAGGAAGTGCAGATCGCCGGCTTCATGCTGCCGCTGGAGGCCGGCAAGAAGCAGAAGCGCATCTTGCTCACGCGCATGCCGGTGACCTGCACCTTCTGCCTGCCCGGCGGCGGGCCGGAGTCGGTGATCGAGGTGCATCTGCGCAAGCCGCTCGACTACACCTGGGAAGGCGTGGTGCTGAGCGGCCGCCTGATGCTGCTGCCCGACGATCCGACCAGCCTGTTCTATCGCCTCGTCGATGCCGCTCAAGTGACGCCATGAAACGCCGGATCGCCCGTTTGCTGCTCGTCTTCTGGCTGCCGTTCCTTGCGACTCAGCAGGCGGCCTTTGCGCACTGGGCCGGCCACCTGGCCGCGCCCGCGGCCGCCGGCATCGAATCGGATCACGGCGACACCGCTCTGGCGGGCGCGGACCGGCTCTGCGCACACTGCGCGGCCTATGCGGCGCTCGGTGGCCTGGTTTCCGGCATTCGGGCGCACGCCGTGCCCGCTGCCGCAGCGGTGGAACGCGTCATGCCGGCGTTCGGACAAAAATCAGTCTTCCCGATACGGCGCTACGAATCCCGCGCTCCGCCAGCCTTCACCTGAAACAGCCTTGATGGCTGCCGCGCCCCGGCGCGGCGCCCCCGTTTGCCTGTTTTGGAGAAGACCATGAGACGCATTGCACTGTCGGCCGTCGCGGCCGCGCTGGCCCTGCCCGCCGCCGCCTCGAACGAGGCCGAGCTGAAAGCCCTGCGCGAGGAAGTCGCGCAGATGAAGCAAACCTACGAATCGCGCATCGAATCGCTTGAGCGGCGGCTGGTCGCCGCCGAGACCTCGAAGGAGAAAAGTCAGTCGCCGCAGGACGGCGGCGCGCGCACCACCGCCGCTGCCAGCGGCTTCAATCCCGAAGTGTCCCTTATCCTGCAAGGCCAATATCGCAGGATGAAGGAGGTGCCAGAACGCAGCATTACCGGCTACTGGCCTGCGGGCGGCCACGGCCACGGCGGGGATGAGCGTGGATTCACCCTGGACAATTCCGAGCTGGTGGTCTCCGCCAACGTCAATCCCCATTTCCGCGGCCTGTTGAACGTGGCGCTGAAGGATGGCGAAGCCGCAGTCGAGGAGGCGTATTTCCAGACCCTCGGCCTCGGTCGCGGCTTCACGCTCAAGGGCGGGCGTTTCCTCTCCGGCATCGGCTACATCAACGAGCAGCATCCGCACGCCTGGGACTTCGCCGACGCGCCGCTGATGAGCAAGGCCCTGTTCGGCGAGCATTACGCGCAGGACGGCCTGCAGCTCAAGTGGGTGGCGCCGACCGATCTCTTCTTGGCGTTCGGCGCCGAGATCGGCCGCGGCGCGGGCTTCCCCGGCACCGACCGCAACAAGAATTCCGCCGGGGCTAGTGCGCTCTTCGCGCATGTCGGCGGCGATGTCGGCCGCTCGCACGCCTGGCGCGCTGGCCTCTCATGGCTGACCACACGGGCGCGCGAGCGTGAGGCGCACTTCGAGGACACCGATGCGGCCGGTCCGAACGAAGTCGAAGGCCTGTTTACCGGCAGGAGCCGTACCGTGGTGGCTGACTTTGTCTGGAAGTGGGCGCCGGACGGCAACCCGAAGCAGCGCAACCTCAAGTTGCAGACTGAGCTGTTCCGCCGTACCGAGAACGGGGACCTGGCCTGCGGTTCGGACGTCGCCACCTCTCCCTGCCTCGGCGGCGTGGACCTAGGCAGGCTGCGTAGTGCACAAACCGGCGGCTACGCGCAGGCGGTGTGGCAGTTCATGCCGCGGTGGCGCGTCGGCTACCGTTACGACTGGCTGAACGCCGGCTCGAAGCGCTACGATCCGGCCGTGGTGTTCGCCGCGCTCGATCCGGCCAACGCCTATTTCGCCCGCTACCGGCCGCAGCGCCATTCAATCATGGCCGACTGGTCGCAGGACGAGTTCTCGCGCCTGCGCCTGCAGTTCGCGCGCGACAAGTCGATGCAAGGGGTGACCGACAACCAGGTGACCTTGCAATACATCATGAGCCTGGGCGCTCATGGCGCGCACAAGTTCTGAGCCGGGAGGACGCATGAGACGATTGCTGATTCTTGCGTTTTCCTTGCTGGCCCTGCCGGTCCAGGCCGCGCTGGAGGTTTTCGCCACCGGGCCGGAATGGGCGGCGCTGGCGAAGGAGATCGGCGGCGAGCGCGTGAATGCCTGGCCGGCCACGCACGGCCTGCAGGACGTGCATCGCATCGAGGCGCGGCCTTCGCTGATTGCGCGCGCCCGGCGCGCCGACCTCGTCATCGCCACCGGCGCCGAGCTCGAAGTCGGCTGGCTGCCGGTGGTGCTGCGCGAGTCCGGCAACGCCGCCATCCAGCCGGGCAAGGCGGGCTATTTCGAGGCGGCCGCCCACGTCAGGATGCTCGACGCGCCCAAGGCGTTGGACCGCATCCACGGCGACGTGCACGCCGCGGGCAATCCGCATTTCGTCACCGATGCCCGCGTGTATCTGAAAATCGGCGAAGCGCTGGCCTCGCGCCTGGCCGCCCTGGACGCCGCCCACGCCGCCGCCTACCAGGCGGGCTACCGCGCCTTCGCCGAGAGGTGGCGCGTTGCGCTTTCGCGGTGGGAAGCCGAGGCGCGGCCGCTGAGGGGCGTGCCGGTGGTGGTGCAGCACGATGCCTTCGTGTACCTGGAAGACTGGCTTGGCCTGAGGCGGGTGGCCACGCTGGAACCGAAGCCGGGCGTCGAGCCCGGCGCCGCGTACCTGCAGGAAGTGCTCGCCCGGCTCGCCGCCCAGCCGGCGCGCATGGTGCTGCGGCCCGCCTACCAGCATGACGCGTCCTCCCGCTGGATCGCGGAACGGGCGAAACTGCCGATCGTCACCCTGCCCCTGACCGTGGGCGGAACGGCGGAAGCGAAGGATCTTTATCGCCTGTTTGACGATACCATTGCGCGGCTGCTGGCTGCGCTCAAGAATTGACCTGATTATTGAGGAGAAACCGATGATGAATCGCAACCTTATTGCCATCCTTTTCCTTTTCGCGGGCGCCACGCAGGCGGCGGAAAAGAGCATGACGGCAGAAGAGGCCAAGGCCCACGCACGCCAGCACCGGGAGTTCGCCGAAATCCACCTGCAGGCGGCGCTATGCCTCGAAGCGGGCAAACCGTACAAGGAATGCGACGAAGCCTTGAAGAAGGCTTGCAAGGGCAAGGCGTCGGGGCCCCACTGCGGCATGAGGCACAAGCATTGAGCCTCCCATCCACGGGAGGGATCGAGGTCGTCGAGCTCTTCGCCGGCTACGAACGGCCGGTGGTCGGCCCCCTCTCTTTCAGCCTGTCGCCGGGGCGCGTGCTGGGCCTGTCCGGACCGAACGGCGCCGGCAAGTCCACGGTGCTGGCGGCGCTCGTCGGGACTGCGCGCGTCTTCGGCGGCCGCGTTAACAGGCCGCCCGGGTTGAGGATCGCATTTCAAGGCCAGCACCTGCCGCCGTCGCGCGGATTGCCCCTCACCGGGCGGGAATTGCTCGATCTGGCGGCGGCGCCCTGCGCAGGCTTGCCGGATTGGCTGATGCGGGCGCTGGACCGGCGCCTGGACACGCTCTCCGGCGGCCAGCGCCAGTTTCTGCATCATTGGGCGACGCTCATGTCGCCCGCGGAGGCAGTGCTTCTGGATGAACCGACCAACAACATGGATCCGGCCGGCATGGCCGAGTTGAAGAAGGCGATCCGCGGGCGATCATCAACCACGGCCATTGCGCTGATCAGCCACGAGAGCGATTTCCTGGAAACGGTATGCGACCAGATCGTGAGGGTGGGCGAAATGCAGGTGTCCGGGTGAACGAAGCGCTTCTGTCCGGATCGCTGTTCCTCAAGCCCTTTCTCACCGGCCTCGCCTATGCCTTGTTGCTGCCGGTGCTCGGCTGCTATTTGCGGCTGCGGGACGAATGGCTGGCGGCGCTGGCGTTTACCCAAGTGGCCGCAGCCGGAGCCCTTGTTGCCATGGCCATCGCGGCTCCGCCGGTGCTCGGAGGATTGGCGGCTGCCGCGCTTGCGGCGCTGGTCAAGCACCATTCGATGCGCGTCGGCAACGCGATTTATGCCCTGCTCTATCTCGGCGGCTGGGGCGTGGCGGTCCTGCTGGTGGCGAACCTGCCGCTGGCCGAGCGGCTGGCGCGCGCCCTCTTCGACGGCCAGTTGTATTTCTCCGGGCAGGCGCACCTCATGGCTGCCTGGGCCGCGCTGCCGCTGGCGCTGGCCTGGCTGGCGCGCCTGTCGCGCACCCTGCTCGTCGCGCGTTTCCTGCCGGGCCACCTGCTTGCGACGGGAAGGCTGGAGGGCCGCGCCCACCTGGGCTTCGATTTGCTGGTCGCCTGCGCGCTTGCCCTGGCAACCATGAGCATCGGCGTTGCGGCGGCTTTTGCCCTGATCTTCGTTCCCGCCTGGATCGTCTGCGATGCGGCAAGCGGATGGCGCCGCGCGCTGATCTTCTCCGCGCTGATGGGGGCGGCAGGCTATGTCGCCGCCTTTTTCCTCGCCCTGGCCGCCGACCAGCCATTCGGTCCGATCCTGGCCCTGACCCTGGTACTGGCGGCCGGATTGACGTTCCTGCGACGGCGGACGGTTGCCCATCCGGGTTAAATCTGAAAAACTCATTTCATCCGCGTAATCCGCGGCAAGCGCTTTTTCCAGGTTAAAAAATGAGAAAGTGCCCGTAAATCCGGCGCTTTCCGGTGAAACGTTGCGCCTCTCCGGCCGATATGCTAAAAGCGGGACTCGCCGTCCTGTCCAGGCTGACTTTCATTTCCTTCCATCCCATGCGCGCTGACTGAACGTGGCTTTCTCACTTTTCGGCAAGAAACCCCCGCCAGAACCGGCGCCGCAAAAAAAGGCGCCGGCCCCGTCGCGCCCGGCTGCGCCCAAGCCATCGGCCGAATCCAAGCCGCAAAAGGAAGAACTCGGGTCGCTCGATTTCACCGCGCCCGGTGCGATCGAGGTGCGCGAGGACGACCATCCCGGTCACTTCGAGATCAGTGAAAGCGCGTCGACCCTGCACCCGGTGGTCGAGGAAGCGGCCATTCTCTTCGCCAACGGTCAGGACGAGGCGACGCTGGCGACGCTGGAAGCCGCCGCCGCTGCAGGCGGCCTTGATGCCGCGGCCGACCAGGTGTGGTCCATGCTGTTCGATCTCTACCAGCTCCTGGGCAAGCGCGAGGTGTTCGACAAGCGCGCCCTCGAGTACTCGATGAAATATGAAAAGTCGCCGCCGACCTGGGTCGAGCCGGCGCGGCAGACGCTCGGCCCGGCGCTCACCACCGGCGGCACGGCCTTCGTGGCGTTTACGGGACTGCTCGGCGAGAGCGCCGACAAGACGGTCAGGCAGCTCGAGAAAATCATCGCCGGCAACACGGTGGCGCGCGTCGAGTTCGGCAAGCTGCAGAGCGTGGATATGCTGGGCGCCGAGTTGCTGCTGAAGGCGATGCGGGCAGCGCGCAAGCGCAAGTGCGAACTGGTGATGAGCGGCCCCGACAAATTGGTCGAATTGCTGAAGGGCAAGATCGAAGTCGGCAAGCGCGAGGACGAGACCCTCTGGATGCTGCTGCTGGAACTGTATCAGCACATGGCGCAGCAGGAGCCGTTCGAAGAGTGGGCGGTGAATTACGCCATCACCTTCGAGGTGTCCCCGCCTTCCTGGGAAAACCGGCCGCCGCCGAAGAAACCGGCTCCGAGTGACATGCCGGCAGTGGAAGCGGATGCCCCGGATGTCTTCCGGCTGGCGGGCGAGATGTACAGCGCCGGCTCCGATGCGTTCCGGCAACTGGTGGATTTCGCCACGGACCGCGAACAGGTGCTGATCGATTGCAGCGCGCTCAAGCGCATGGATTTCGTCAGTGCAGGACTCTTCCTCAACACACTCACCAACCTGCAGATCACGGGCTGCAGCGTGACGATCCGTCATCCGAACCAATTGATTTTCGCCTTGTTTGGCGTGCTCGGCATCAACCGGGTGGCGCACGTCGAGCGTCGCAAATTCTGACGCCTTTTCTATCCTTCTTCGTTTTCTATCGGGCAGTTCCATGGAGCAATATCACGGCACCACCATTCTTTCCGTGCGCAGAGGCAGCAGCGTCGCCCTCGGCGGCGACGGCCAGGTGACGCTCGGCAACATTGTCATCAAGGCCAGCGCGCGCAAGGTGCGCCGGCTCTATCAGGAAAAGATCCTGGCGGGCTTTGCCGGCGGCACCGCCGACGCGTTCACGCTCTTCGAGCGCTTCGAGGCCAAGCTGGAAAAACACCAGGGCAACCTGCTGCGCAGCGCTGTTGAACTGGCCAAGGACTGGCGCACCGACCGCATCCTGCGCCGGCTGGAGGCCATGCTGGCGGTGGCCGATCGGCAGACCTCGCTCGTCATCACCGGCATCGGCGATGTGCTGGAGCCGGAACTGGGCATCGTCGCCATCGGCAGCGGCGGCCCCTACGCGCAGGCAGCGGCGCGCGCCCTGCTGGAGAACACCGAACTGGCGCCCGAGGAGATCGTCAAGAAGGCCCTCACCGTCGCCGGCGACCTGTGCATCTACACCAACCAGAGCCACGTCATTGAAACGCTGGATTAACAGGTTCTCATCATGTCCTCCATGACGCCGCAGGAAATCGTCCACGAACTCGACAAGCATATCGTCGGCCAGGCCCGCGCCAAGCGCGCCGTCGCCATCGCCCTGCGCAATCGCTGGCGTCGCGCCCAGGTGGCCGAGCCGCTGCGTTCCGAGATCACGCCGAAGAACATCCTCATGATCGGCCCCACCGGCGTCGGCAAGACGGAGATCGCGCGCCGTCTGGCGCGGCTCGCCAATGCGCCCTTCATCAAGATCGAGGCGACGAAGTTCACCGAGGTCGGTTATGTCGGCCGCGACGTGGATTCCATCGTGCGCGATCTGGTGGAGATCGCCATCAAGGACGGCCGCGAGGCGGCCATGCGCGGCGTGCGCGACCGGGCGATGGATGCCGCCGAGGACCGTGTGCTGGACGTGCTGCTGCCGCCGGCGCGCAGCGCGGGCCTGCAAGGCGAACCGGAATCGGCGACGGACTCGGTGGCGCGGCAGAAATTCCGCAAGAAGCTGCGCGAGGGGGAACTGGATGAGCGAGAGATCGAGATCGAAGTGGCGGCTGCCAGTGCGCAGATGGAAATCCTCGCCCCGCCCGGCATGGAGGAGCTGACGTCGCAGATCCAGGGCATGTTCCAGAACATGGGCTCGGGCCGCCGCAAGACGCGGCGCATGCGCATCAAGGAGGCGCTGAAGGCCATCGCCGACGAGGAAGCCGCCCGCCTGGTGAACGACGACGAGGTCAAGGTTGCCGCCGTGCAGGCGGTGGAGCAGAACGGCATCGTCTTCCTCGACGAGATCGACAAGATCGCCAGCCGTTCTGAAATGCACGGCGCCGACGTCTCGCGCCAGGGCGTGCAGCGCGATCTGCTGCCGCTGGTGGAAGGCACGACCATCACGACCAAGTACGGCATGGTGAAGACCGACCACATCCTCTTCATCGGCAGCGGCGCCTTCCACCTCTCCAAGCCTTCCGACCTGATCCCGGAACTGCAGGGGCGCTTCCCCATCCGCGTCGAACTGGATTCGCTCAACGTGGAGGACTTCGAGCGCATCCTCACCAGCACGGATGCCTGCCTCACGCAGCAGTACGAAGCGCTGCTGGGCACCGAGGGCGTCGCGCTCGACTTCAAGGCCGACGGGGTGCGTCGACTCGCCGAGCTGGCCTTTTCCGTCAACGAGACCACCGAGAACATCGGTGCGCGCCGCTTGTACACCGTCATGGAGAAACTGCTCGAGGAAGTGGCCTTCGATGCCGGCAGCCACGGCAAGGCGCTGACGCTCGACGCCGCCTATGTCGATGTGCGACTGAAGGAGTTGGCGCAGAGCGAGGATCTGGCGCGCTATGTGCTGTAGGGCGGGCTTCAGCCCGCCAAGGTGGATGACGGACTGAAGTCCGCCCTACGCGAACCCATGCTCTTCCGCATCGTCTCCATCATCTTCCCGCTGTTCGCCGTCGTCCTGGCGGGCTGGCTCTACGGCCGCCGGTTCAAGCCGGACATGGCTTTTGCCAACCAGCTCAACATGGATGTCTTCATTCCGGCGCTGGTGTTCGCCACCCTGGCCGGGCACCGCTTCGACCTGGTGACCTACTGGGCGCTGGCGGTGGGCGCTGCCGCCGTGGTGCTCGGATCGGGACTGGCGGCCTGGCCGCTGGCGCGGCTCATGAAGGTCGAGGCGAAAACCTTCCTGCCGCCCATGATGTTCAACAACTCCGGCAACATGGGCCTGCCCCTGGCGGTGCTGGCCTTCGGCGAGGCGGCGCTGCCGGCGGCGGTGGTGCTGTTCCTGGTGGAGAACCTGCTGCACTTCTCGCTCGGCGCCTGGATGCTGGACCACCGCACGCGGCTCACCACCGTCTGGCGCATGCCGGTCATGCTGGCGGCGTTGGCCGGCCTGGGCGTGAGCGCCAGTGGCCTGGCGCTGTGGCCGCCGTTGCTGACCGCTATCCGCATGCTCGGCGAGATCTCGATTCCCCTGCTGCTGTTCTCGCTCGGCGTGCGCCTGGCGGACGCCTCCTTCCATGCCTGGGGTGTCGGCGTGGCCGGCGCCGTGGCGCGGCCGCTGCTGGGCATGCTGATCGCCTGGGGGGCGGGGTGGGCGCTGGACCTGAGCCCGCAGCACCGCGACATGCTGCTGGTGTTCGGCGCGTTGCCGCCGGCGGTGCTCAATTACGTGTTCGCCGAGCGCTACCGGCAGGAGCCGGACAAGGTCGCCTCGATCGTCATGGTCGGCAACGTCGCCTCGCTGCTGTTCATCTCGATCGCCCTGGCGATCGTGCTGTAGGAAAGCATTGATGCGTCATTCCCGCGAAAGCGGGAATCCACGCTTTGATCCAGTTACTGGATTCCCGCTTTCGCACCCCAGGAGTACTTCCTCAGGGCGGCTTCGCCTGCCCTTCAGGGCGCGGGAATGACGGTCTCCGACGCATTCTGAATATCTCTAGCTTTTCACCGGCCGCTTCATCAGTTTGCGCTGCAGGGTGCGCCGGTGCATTTTCAGCGCCCGCGCGGTCGACGAAATATTGCCGTCGTGCTCCTTCAGCACGCGCTGGATGTGTTCCCACTCGAGGCGATCCACCGACAGCGGCTGGCTGGGCGCCGCGATGTCTCCCTGCGGCGTCGTCGCCTCGAAGGCGGCGAGGATGGCGTCAACGTCGGTCGGCTTGGCAAGGTAGTGCGTGGCGCCAAGCTTGATCGCCTCCACCGCTGTGGCGATGCTGGCGTAGCCGGTCAGCACGACAATGCGGCAATCGGGGTTGGCGGCAAGCAGCGGCGCGATGAGCGTCAGCCCCGACGTGCCGGCGATGTTCAGGTCCAGCACGGCGCACGCGGCGCGTATTGCGGCAATGCTTTCGGCGGCCTCGGCCACGCCGAGCGCGCTGACGACGTCGTAGCCGCGCTGCTTCAGGGCGCGGCTGAGCACGCGGTTGAACACGGGGTCGTCGTCGATGACCAGTGCCAGCCCTTGTTTTTGTGGTGCAAGGATTTGCGGCGCTTCGCTCATGTGTCGTCTGCCTTGATTTTTTCCAGCGGGAGCTCGATGCGGGTGACGGCGCCGCCGCCTTCGCGGCCGGCCAGCACGATGCGGCCGCCCAGCCGCTCCACCGCGGCATGGGCGAGGAACAGGCCGATGCCGGCGCCTTCCGCCCGCGTCGTGATGAAGTTGCGGCCGGCGGCGAGCAGAACGTTCTCGTCGAACCCCGGTCCGCGGTCGCCGATTTCGATGCGCAGTTGCGCGCTGTCCCAATCCGCATCGATGTCCACCTCGCCGCCGTCGGCGTCGGCGGCATTGTTGAACAGGTTGAGCAACGCCTGCTCGAGGGTGGCTTCCCCCACGATCATCGGCGCCGCCGTGCCGTGGAGGCTGACTTTCGCTGCGGCGTGCGGCCGCAATTGCCGCCAGCGCGCGACGACCTGTTCCAGCCACCGATCCAGCGCAATTGCCCCGCCGCCCTCGGCCCGTGCCTGCCCCGCGCGCGCGGCCAGGCCCGTGATGATGCCCTTGCAATGCTCGACCTGCTCGCGCAGCAGGGCCAGATCTTCCTTCATGTCGGGATGCACGTCGGCGTTGCGCGCCAGTTCGCCGGCGAGAATTGCCATGGTCGCCAGCGGTGTGCCGAGTTCATGCGCCGCGCCTGCGGCCAGGCTGCCCAGCGCGATGACGCGTTCGTTGCGCAGGGCCGCCTCGCCCGCTGCGGCCAGTTCGAGGTCGCGCTGCCGGATGGCGGCCGCCATGCGCGCGACAAACCAGGCGATGAGCGCGCCCGAGACGACGAAGGTCAGCCACATGCCGGCCAGGTGCAGGCGCGTGGCGCGCGCCGCGTCGGCGAGTTCGAGCGGCACGTTGAACACGGAGAGCAGGGAGTAGGCCGCCATGCCGGACAGGGCGATGCCCCAGGCCGCGCGCGCCGGCAGGATGGTCGCCGCCACCGCGATCGGCGGCAGGTAGAGCGAGACGAAGGGATTGGCGGCGCCGCCGCTGAAGAACAGCAGCAGGGTCAGCGCCACCATGTCCACGCCGAGATGGGTGACGAGTTCGCCTTCCGTCACCGGATCGCCGCGTCGCGCTCTTCCGTGCGCATGCAGGTTGAAGGCGGCCTGCAGCGCGACGATGCCGAGCATCGGCGCGAGCGGCAGCGGGATGCCGAGCAGCAGCGGCGCCGCGGCGATGGCGGCGGCTTCGCCGGCGACGGCGAGCCAGCGCATGGCGAGCAGCCGGCGCAGGCTGTCCTGGCCTTCCTCGAGGCGGGCGGGATCGGGTTTCTTCATGGTTTTACCGCAACGATTCTAGCGGATACGGATGCGCCGCCATGCGGCGATTTGTCGCACGGGCGGACGGGAAAAATTCGCTAACCTTGCTCCCTCTCAAAGGGGCATCGGATGGCTTTGCGAAAATTGTTCTGCTGCACGCTTGCCGGCTTCGCCTGGGCGGCGTCCGCGCTGTCCGCGGAGCATACCTCGCATGCGCCGCCCGTGCCGACGAAGCCTGCCGCTAAAGTCGCCCCGCTTGCAGTCGGCGCCGCGCTGGACGCGCAGGGCCGGCTGTGGCTGGCGCGGGTCGACAAGGGCCGCCTGCGGGTGAGCCGTTCGGAGGATGGCGGCGCGAATTTCTCCGTTCCGGTCGCTGTGACGGCGGAGGCGGAGACTGTCGCCGCCGATGCCGAGAACCGGCCGAAGATCGCCGTGGCGGACAACGGCGCCGTGCACGTCACCTGGCTGCAAAGTCTGGGCAAGCCGATGGCCGGGCATATCCGCTATGCGCGCTCGACCGACGGCGGCCGCAGCTTCGCGCCGCCCGTCATCGTCAATGAAGACCGCCAGGAGATCAGCCACCGCTTCGATTCGCTGGCGATCGACGGCAAGAACGGGGTCGCCATCGTCTGGCTCGATGCGCGCGAGCGCAAGGACATGGGCGCCAGGGGTTCGCCCGAAACCCAGGTAGGCCTGTATGCCGCCTTGTCCGCGGACGATGGTGCGCGCTTCGCCGCCAACCGCAAGATCGCCGGCAATACCTGTCAATGCTGCCGCACCGGTCTGACGTGGACGCCGGATGGGCCGGTGGCGTACTGGCGGCATGTCTTTGGACGAAATATCCGCGATTTCGCCATCGCGCCGCTCGATGGCGGGGCAGCACGCCGGGTCACCGACGATGATTGGCAGATCGATGCCTGTCCGCACCACGGCGGCGGCATCGCTGCCGACGGGCGCGGCAGCCTGCACATTGTCTGGTTCACCCAGGGCAGCCGGCGCCAGGGCATTTTCTATCGCCGTGTCACGGGGACTGACTTTGGCCTGGGCGAAGCCATGCGGCTGGGCGATCCGGCGCGGCAAGCCGGCCATCCGGCCGTCGCCGCGCACGGCGCGCGCGTGCTGGTGACCTGGCGCGAGTTCGATGGCCGGCGTTTCTCCGCCTGGGCCATGCTGTCCTCCGATGCGGGTCAAAGTTGGGGTCCGGCGCAGCGGCTGGCGGATGCGGAGCAGGCGGCCGACTACACCGTTCCGCTCATCGATGCGCGGCGTGCGCTGGTCGTCTGGAATTCTGCTGCCGAGGGACTGCGCGTGCTGCCGGTGCGGGAGGGCGCGCCGTGAGCCGTTTCATTGCGGCGCTGGCGTTGTTGCTGGGCGTGGCCGGCGCGGCAGCCGCGGCGGAACTGCGCCCCTTCACCGCCGGGAGCCTGGCCGCGATCCAGGCGCGCTTTGCCGGCCAGCCCTTCATCCTGACGCTGTGGTCGCTGGAGTGCCATCACTGCGCGAAGGAGCTGCAACTGCTGGGCCGGCTCGTCCGCGAGGAGCGCACCCCAGGAGTACTTCCTCAGGGCGGCTTCGCCGGCCCTTCAGGGCGCAGCCTGCCGCTGGCGATCGTCTCGACCGATTCGCCGGCCGAAGCGAAGGCCCTGCGCGCAGCACTCAGGCGCCACGGCCTGGAGCGCCTCGACACCTGGGTTTTCGACGATGCCGTGCCGCAGCGGCTGCGCTACGCCATCGACCCGGCCTGGCACGGCGAACTGCCGCGCAGCTACCTGTACGACGCCGCCCATCGCCGCGAGGCGCATAGCGGCCTTCTGGGCGAGGCGCGCCTGAAGGCCTGGCTGAAGCAGTCCGGCCACTGAACCCCCATCCCTTCAAGGCACATCATGAAAACCAAACGACTCACCACCATGCTTCTCTGTCTGGGCGCCGCTGCGCAAGCCGGCGCCGTGGAGCGGGCGCTGCCGGAAATGACCGTGAGCGGCGCGCGCCCCGCGTTCGACGCGACCCTGCCTGCGGTCACCGAGGGCATCGATGCGAAGCGCCTTGCCGAACTCAACGTGATCAACGTCGAGGACGGCTTGCGCTATCTGCCCAGCCTGCTGGTGCGCAAGCGCTACGTGGGCGACCGCAACGGCGTTGTCGCCTCGCGCAGCTCGGGTTCCCTGCAGGGCGCGCGGTCGCTCGTATACGCCGATGGCATGCTCCTGTCCAACCTGCTCGGCAACAGCTTCTCCAATACGCCGCGCTGGGGCATGGTGGCGCCGGAGGAAATCGAGCGCATGGATGTCGCCTACGGGCCCTATTCCGCGCTGTATCCGGGCAATGCCATGGGCGCGACGGTGCTGATGACGACCCGCTCGCCCGAGGCGCTGGAAGGCAGCGGCCGCGTGCAGGTGTTCAGACAACACTACGATTACTATCGTACCGACGACATTTTTTCCGGGCATCAGGAAAGCGCGACGATAGGCAGCCGCAACGGCGCCTTTTCCTGGTTTGTCGCCGCCAGCCATATCCAGAACCGCAGCCAGCCCATGTCGTGGGCGACGGCATCGCAATCGACCACACCCGCCGGCGGCGGGGACACCGTGGTAACCGGTTTCGACAAGGATCTTGATCCGTCCGGCAACCGGCGCGTGATCTTCGGCGCCACCGGCATCGACGACTCGCGCCAGGACAACTTCAAGATCAAGCTGGCCTATGACGCCACGCCATGGCTCAAGCTGACTTATCTTTTCGGCCACTGGCGCGCCGACTCCAGCTCCGCGGTCGACAGCTATCTGCGCAACGCTGCGGGCAGCACGATCTACTCGGGCAACGTAAACATCGAGGGCTTTCGTTACGCGCTGAACGCCGGCGTGTTCCGGCCCAGTCGGCGCGACGAGACGCACAATATGCACGGTGTGTCGCTGCGCACGAACACGAAGGGCGAGTGGGACTTCGAGGCGGCGCTGACGCATTACAACTTCGCCACCGACGAGACGCGCCAGCCGTCGGCTGCACTGCCAGTTGCCGCCGCGGGTGGCGCGGGGACGGTCTCCTACAGCGACGGCACCGGTTGGCGAACGGCCGACCTCAAGGCCATCTGGCGTCCTGCGGGCGCCGGGCACGAGGTGACGTTCGGCGCCCATTTCGACCGCTACATACTGAGCACCCTGACGCTGAACGCGACGAACTGGATCGCGGCCACCACCACCACCCGCAACAGCTTCTTCGGCGGCAAGAGCGCCACGACTGCGCTGTTCGTGCAGGATGCCTGGAAATTCCTGCCGGCCTGGACGCTGACCGCCGGCCTGCGCCATGAGCGCTGGCAGGCCTTCGACGGCGAGCGGGCGAACGCGACCACCCATCTGTCGTACGCAGAGCGCAACGAAACCTTTCTGTCGCCCAAGCTGTCGCTGACGCACGATCTGGATGCGCGCTGGCGCCTGCGCGCCTCGCTGGGCCGGGCCTGGCGCATGCCGACGGTGAGCGAAATGTTCCAGGGATCGATATCTGCCGGCAGCATCATCAATAGCGACCCCAACCTGCGCGCCGAACGGGCTACGTCAGGGGAACTCACCGCCGAGCGCACCCTGGAGAACGGACTACTGCGGGTGACGCTGTTCCGCGATGCCGTGCGTGACGCGCTCTATTCGCAGACCAACATCACGGTATTCCCCAACGTCACCAACATCCAGAACATCGACAAGATCCGCACGGATGGCATCGAATTGGCCTACAACGCCGAGAATGTCCTGCTGCACGGCCTCGACGTCTCCGGCGGTGTGACCTACGCGGACTCCGAGATCCTGAAGAACGACAAGTTCCCGGCCAGCGTGGGTGAGCACGTGCCGCGCATACCCGACTGGCGGCTGAATGCCAGCGCGACCTGGCGGCAAACCGAAAAACTTTCCTGGACACTCGGCTTGCGCCATAGCGGCAGGCAATACAACACGCTTGACGGCAGCGACATCAACCCCGACACCTACGGCGGCGCCAGCCGCTACACGCTGTGGGATGCGCGGGTGAACTGGAAGCTGGACAAGCACCTGCGTGTGGCAGTAGGCGTGGACAACCTGACTGATCGCCGCACCTTCGTGTTCCATCCTTACCCGGCTCGCACGTGGCTTGTGGAGCTCCGTGGCACGCTCTGAAGCTCTGCAGGGTTTCTCCGGCGCGCGTTCCGGAATGCGGGCGGAGCGCGCCGCCGGCCTGGTCGTCGTTGTCGCCCTGCACGGCGCGGTGCTGTACGCGCTGCTGAGCCACCGCATCATTCCCGCGCCGGACGAGGTGGTGACGTTGTTCGTCGAAACGCTGCGGCAGGAAACGCCGCCTGCGCCGGTGGAGAAACCCAAGCCCGTGCGCATGGAGAAGCCGCGCCCGGCGGAGCAACCCCGGCCGCAGCAGCTTGTGGCCGAGGCGCCAGTGACAACGCCTGCCGAGCCAGTGGCAGCCCCGCCTGCGCCGCGCATCGAGGCGGCTGCGGCCGTGAAGCCGACCGGGCCTGTCACGCTGGATGCGGAGCTGGCGATGTCCTGCCGTGAGCGCACGCCACCCACCTATCCGCCGCAATCGCGCCGGCTGGGCGAGGAGGGCAAGGTGGTGCTGCGTGTGGAACTCGATGAGCAGGGCAGCGTCGCGGCCGCAGCGGTGGCCAGCGGCAGCGGCCATGCGCGCTTGGATCAGGCCGCCCTGGCCGCCGTGAAGACCTGGCGCTGCACGCCGGCGCAACGCGATGGCCGCCCTGCACGTGCGGTCGCCCTGCAACCCTTCAGGTTCGTCCTGCAGTGATGGACGCCGTAGCGTGGAGCCTGACTTTTCCGGAATGATCCGTCATGAATGAAAGCCTTGGTTTTGCCCATTTTCTTGCCCAGACCGATGCCGTCGGCCGCGTGGTGCTGGCCCTCCTGCTCGCCATGTCCATGGCGAGCTGGTACCTGATCCTGACCAAAAGTCTGTCGAATATCCTTTTCCAGCGCCGCGCGGCAGCCTTTCTCGAGCAATTCTGGGCGGCCGGCTCCCTGCAGGAGGTGAATGCCATGCTGGGTCAGCGGGGGCTCGACAATGCCTTTGCCGGACTGGCGCAGCAAGCCATGAACGCCGCCGGCGACGGCAGCCAGCTCGGCCTGCAAAAGCTTGCCTCAGCCGGCGGGGAGGGTGAGTTTCTCACCCGCGTATTGCGCAACGGCATCGACCAGGAGGCGGCGAACGTAGAGCACGGGCTGACGGTGCTGGCCTCGGCCGGCTCCGCTGCGCCCTATGTCGGCTTGTTCGGCACGGTGTGGGGCATTTACCACGCGCTGGTGCAGATCGGCATGAGCGGGCAGGGCACGCTGGACAAGGTGGCCGGCCCGGTGGGCGAGGCGCTCATCATGACGGCGCTCGGCCTGGCGGTGGCGATCCCGGCGGTGCTCGCCTACAACGCCTTCAACCGGCGCAACCGCATCTGGCTGGCGAAGCTGGATGCCTTTGCGCACGATCTCTATGCGCTGATGACCGTTGGCGCCAAGAGCAATAGTTCGGCCGGCGAAGCGAACCGGCTGCGCGCCGTGGCGCAAGGCTGAGGGGGCTGCCATGGCGATCGGAAGCTTCAGCGGGCAGGCCCGGCAGGGACCGATGGCGGAGATCAATGTGGTGCCGCTGGTGGACGTGATGCTGGTGCTGCTGGTGATCTTCATCGTCACGACGCCGCTGCTCACGCACTCGGTGAAGATCGACCTGCCGAAGGCTTCGAGCAGTCCGAACCTGACCCGTCCCGAGCATGTCCAGCTCGGCATCCGCGAGGACGGCAGCCTGCACTGGAACGGCGCTGCTGTGGAGATGCGGGAACTCGAATCGCACTTCTCGGCGGCGGCCATGCAGGCGCCACAGCCGGAGCTGCATATCCGTGCCGACCGCGGCGTGCGCTACGAGCGCGTCGCGCAGGTCATGTCACTGGCGGCCAGGGCCGGACTGGTGCGCATCGGTTTCGTCACCGATCCAACCGGGAAGTAGCGCTTCAACCCTGTAAAATTCACTCTTTACTCAAGGAGGCAGCACATGAAATCGATGATTACCACGCTCGCCCTGGCGGCATTTTCCGTCTCGGCCCTCGCCGATGTGACGGTCAAGGATTCCTGGGTGCGCGGCACCACGCCGGCGCAGAAGGCCACCGGCGCCTTCATGCAGATCACCAGCAGCGACGCGGCGGTGCTGCTCTCGGCCAGCAGCCCGGTGGCCGGCGTGGTCGAGATCCACACCATGAAGATGGAGGACGGCGTGATGAAGATGCGCGCCCTGCCGAAGCTGGAGTTGCCGGCGGGCAAGGCGGTGCAGCTCGCCCCGGGCGGCAACCACGTCATGCTGATGGATCTCAAGCAGCAGATGAAACCGGGCGACATGGTGCCCATCACCCTGAAGCTCGAGGGCAAGGACAAGAAGGTGCAGACGGTCGAAGTCAAGGCCGAAGTGCGCGACCTCGCCGCGCCGGCCACGATGGACAAGATGGACAAGATGGACAAGGGCCACGGCGCCGGCATGAAGCACTGAGCTTGTGCAAGACAGGCCTGCGCGCCGGCCTACGCCCCGTCCGCTTCCCGCAGCGCCCGGTCGCGCGCCGACCACGGCGCCTGCCAGTCGCGGATGAACAGGCCCGGGTCCAGCGCCAGGCGCCGCAGCAGGGATTCCAGCCGCCGCTTGCGGGTGCGCGCCGTCCCTTCGAAGTCCGCCGCGGCGATCGCTGCGTCGGCGAACACCGTCCGCAGCCGCGCCAGCGCCGCGCCCTGCGCCGCGTCCTCGACGCGCACCAGCCGCCACGGCTTGTAGGTGAAATGCTTGCCGACGTCGGCCAGCAGGCACCAGCCCTGAGCGGCCGTGCGCGGGTCGAGAAACAGGGTTTCCCGCGCGTCCAGATCGAAGCGCGCCGCCAGTGCGAGGCGCGCCGCCACCGCCGCATGCTCGCGCGCGATCTCCGCCAGCGCCGCCTCCTGTCGCTGCAGCGTCTCTGCCGGCCACGGCCGGGCATGGCCGGCGAGGCCTTCCAGCAGGCGCGCCGCGCCGGCCTCTCCCGCCTCCAGTGCGTGGGTCAGCCAGCGGCCGGCTTCCAGCAGGGATTTCAGCTCCCCGCTGCGCGCGGCCAGCGCCTCGCCGAGCGACAATTGCGCCGCCGGCACGCCCAGGCGCGCCGCCGTTTCCAGGCATTGCCGCGCGCGCGCCAGGTCGCGCCCGGAAAAGCCCCGCTGTGCGTAGAGCCGCGCCAGATCCCACCAGGCTTCGGCGACGCCCGCCGCCGCCGCCCGCTCCAGCAGCCGCGCCGCCTGCTTCAGGGAGCGCGGCAGGCCGGCGGGTCTCCCCCCCCCCCGGATTGCCGGCGTAACAGCGGCCGTAGCGCCACAGCGCCCGCGCATGGCCCTGGCGGGCGGCGCGTTCCAGCCAGGCCGTGCCTTCCCGGCCGGCCGCGCCTGCCTGCCCTGCCAGCAGTTCGCCGAGGCGGCAAGCCGCTTCCATGTCGCCGGCCTGTGCCGCGCCGCGCAGCCAGGGCGCCGCGCGAGCGTCGCCGGCGCGCCAGAGCAGATCGGCGAGCCGCCGGCCGGCCGCCGCATTGCCGGCCTGCGCCGCCCGTTCCAGCCACGGCCGCGCCGCCTCTGCCCCGTCCGGCCGCGCCGCCAGCAGTTCGCCGAGGCGGGCCGCCGCGGCCATGTCGCCGGCCAGGGCGGCGGCGCGGAAAGCCTCCAGCGCCGCTTCCGGGTCGGCCGCCACGCCGCGTCCTGCGAGCAGCAGTTCGCCGAGCGCGCGCCGGGCGGCGGCCGAACCGTCCCCGGCGGCCTGCCGGCAGGCGCGCGCGTAAGTCGCCGCATCGGCCGCTGCCGCCTCGGGCGGGATGCCGTCGGCGATCTCCCGCGCCGCCGCCGCGCTGCCGCCGGCCAGCGCCTGCGCCAGCCAGTGGAAGGCCGCCTGCGGGCTGGCCGCCAGCCCCTCGCCGCCGGCAAGGTAGAGCCGGCCCAGCGCCAGCCGCGCCGCAATGTCGCCCGTCCGCGCCGCCTTGATGAGCGCCTGCGCCTTGCGTGATGCCATGGAATGTCCCGCAACGCGATTCGAGCCGTGAGCATGGGATGAAACGCACTGAACCGGGATGGTTATGGCGAATTGCAGCGGTTGATTGCGTTGTTTTGCGTACCGAACCCGACTGATTGTTGCATTGTTGCAACAATATCAAGTTTGGAACCGCCTGATTCAACATAAAAACCGCATGTTGCGCGCATGCAACACCTGCCGTTCGGCTTTTCCCCTTTCGCTTCCGATATTCCGCCAATCCCGCCAGCCCCGTTCCCTCGCTCCGCCCCCGCGCTTACCTTTCGATCCAGCCCGACCGCAATGGGGCTTCATCGCAATTCACATCGAACGAAAGGGATAAAGCATGCAAAAGAAACTCATCGCTGCAGCAGTCGCCGGCCTCATCGCCGTGCCGGCCCTGGCGCAGACCAACGTCACGATTTCCGGCCGGGCCGCGGCCGGCTGGGAAAGCTACAAGCTCTCCGGCGGCGGCGCCACCGGCCAC
>CAMTUN010000013.1:0-53619 GCA_947084915.1 uncultured beta proteobacterium
CTGTACAAAAGCGCCACGGTGACAGGCAACACCTTGGTCATGACCTACGATGGCGACTTGGATGAGATCAACCTGCCGCCGCCCAGTGCTTTCACCGTCAAGGTCAACAATACGGCGCAAGGCACACCGACCGGCGTGGCGGTGGATGCCGCCGCCAAGACCGTCACGCTGACGCTGGCAACGCCAGTAACTCACGGTCAGACAGTGACCGTGAGTTATACCGACCCCACTACCGCGAACGACACAAACGCGATTCAGGACAGTTTCGGCAACGACGCCGTCACCGTAAGCAACCGGGTGGTGCTCAATCAGACACTCGACGTGACCGCGCCGGTGTTCGTCAGCGCCGCCGTCAGCGGGAATGGCAAATCGCTGATGCTGACCTATGACGAAGCACTCGACGCGGTCAACATTCCGCCGGCCAGTGCCTTCAGCGTCAAGGTCGATGGCGTGGCGCAAACGCCGACTGGCGTCGTGGTGAATGCCATCGCCGGGACCGTGACGCTGGCCCTGGCGCAACCCGTCACATACGGCCAGATAGTCACCGTCAGCTACACCGACCCGACTGGTGGTAACGACTCTGCCGCAACTCAGGACAAGGCCGGCAACGACGCCGCCACCCTTATCGACCAGGCAGTGACCAATAACGCCGCTGATACCCCATTTTTCGAAGGCGCTACGGTTCAAGGCAACACACTGGTGCTGACTTACAGCGAAGCGCTGGATGCAGGCAACATTCCGTTGGCCAGTGCCTTTACCATCAAGATTGGTAGCGCCGAGCCAGTTGCGCCGACCGGCGTGGCGGTGGATTCAGGGGCAAAAACCGTCACCCTGACGTTGGCGGCACCGGTGACGAGCGGTCAGACGGTGAAGGTGAGCTACACCGACCCGACGACCGGCGACGACACTAATGCGATCCAGGACGTCGCCGGCAACGATGCCGACACCTTGGAAAACCTGTCGGTGACCAACACCACGCCCCCGGTGTTTTCCAGTGCCAGCGTCAGCGGTAACAGCCTGGTGCTGACCTACAGCGATGCGCTCGATGCGGTCGGCGGCCACATTCCGCTGGCCAGTGCCTTCACCGTGAATGTCGGGGGCGCAGACCAAGCCGCACCGACCGCCGTGGCGGTGAATGCCTCCGCCAGGACCGTCACCCTGACGCTGGCGGCGGCGGTGACGAGCGGCCAGGCAGTGACCGTGAGCTATGCCGATCCGACCACCGGGAACGATACTGCGGCGATCCAGAACGCGCTCGGCAACGACGCCATCAGCCTGACCAATCAGCCGGTGACCAACCACACGCCTCCGCTGCTCTCTAGCGCCAGCGTTAGCGGCAACACCTTGGTATTGACCTACAGCGATGAGCTGGATGCGACCAACGTGCCCGCAGCTAGCGCCTTCAGCGTCAAGGTCAATGGCGCGGCACAAGTGCCGACCGCCGTGGCGGTGGATGCCGCCGTCAAGACCGTCACGTTGACACTGGCGACGGCCGTCACGAACGGGCAGGCGGTGACCGTGAGCTACACCGACCCGACCAGCGGGAACGACACTGCGGCGATTCAGGACGCCGCCGGCAACGACGCCAGCAGCGTGGCAAACCGTGCGGTGACCAACACCACCCCTGATGCCACCGCGCCGGTGCTCGTCGGCGCCGCCGTCAGTGGCAGCACTCTGGTATTGACCTACAGCGAAGCACTCGACGAGACCAATGGACCCGCAGCCACTGATTTCATAGTGAACGTCAGCGGCACGGCGCAAGCGGTACCGACCGCCGTGGTGGTGGGTTCCACCGCCAAGACTGTCACGCTGACGTTGGCGGCGGCGGTCACCCACGGCCAGGTAGTGACCGTGAGTTACACCGACCCGAGCACCGCAAACGATTTGAAGGCGATTCAGGACAGCTTCGGCAACGATGCCATCACTTTGACAGACCGGTCGGTGACCAACACCACCGTCAACGCAGCGGCGCCAACGCTGGCGGTTGTGGCGTCGGCCGGCGCCGACGTCAATCAAATCGTGCTGACAGTGACGAGCGGGCTGAACGGTGCTACCAGCGCCGACCTGAGCTTTGCCGGCCTGCCGACCGGCGCGACGGTGAAGAACCTCGCTGCTCAGGTAGTGACATCAGGCGTTACCAACTTTGATGGCGCCGACACATTTACCGTGGAGTTCCTCAAAACCTCGGATATCCGTCAAAACCTGCTGGTCACCGTGACCGGGAGAGATGCCGACGGCGCGGCGATTGGCCACAACGTCCAGACGATCGACCTCTCCTACGATATTTCCTCTTCGACGGAAATGCTGAATTTTGCGTCCGCGAACCAGAATATGTGGGGCAACTTCAGTGGCTACATTGGCTGGCATGAATACATTCCATTCCTTGGTGGCGCGCCGATCATCTGGAACGCGCAGACCGGGAAGTGGGACGACGCTGCCGCGCCGGATTATTGGCGCAGCGGCGAGTTCCAGGTGATCGATGTTCAACTGGATTCCACACAAATCATCGCGGCCGCTTCCAAGGCGGCAACGACTGTCCTGGATGCCGCCAAAGCCGCGTTCGATGTTGCGGCGGTTGCCGTCGACACGGTGGCCAAGGGTGTTTTTGACGCGGCCAAAGCCGTCTTTCAGACCGCCGAGAATGTGTTTTACTTTGGCGCCCGCACCGTGGATGCGGCTGTCCAGGCGACTTTCCAGGCGGCAATGGCCGTTTACGATTGGGCAGACGGTCTTTACGACACCGCCAGTTATGTATTCCATACGATTGCCACCGGTGCGTATAACATCGCTCAGAACGTTTATACGTCCTACGACAACTGGTATCACAGTGCGAGTGGCTGGGACCAATTCTGGAATGCGGCCGGACATCTGGCGAACGACGTCGCCTGGGGCGTTGCCAATCAGTTGTATCACGGTGGCTATATTCTCGGGATTTACGTTCCAGGGGCGGTGCAGATTTGGGATGCCGCGCAGTACGCATTCGAGACGGTCGCCACCGGCATTTACAACACCGCGCTCGCGGTCTACAACGCTGCGTCAGGCGCGGTCAATGCGGCTGCGCAAGTGGTGTTCGATGGAGCCAGAGCCGTATTTGCGGCGGCAGAGTACGTATATAACGAGGTAAAGCAGGATATTCATGACGCCGCGCAGACCGTTTATGACGTAGCGCGAAATGGTGTGCTGTCTGTTCTCGCCATGATCAACGACAAAGTCGATTTCGATTCGACGCTGAAAGTCGATGCGGAAGTATTCGCGCAGGTCGGACTGCAAGTGGATTTCGAACTGGATATGGGTTCGGTCGATTCCAGCATCGATTACCGGCTGACCTCGACGACCCAGTACAACAAGACCGCGGACATGCTGACCATCACGCCGACGATGACCAACATGACCACGGGCACTTCCGTAGCCTTCGACACCATCAGCCCGAATGCCAAGTTCTATGCGGCGCTGTTGTATGACGTCGGCGCCGATTTCGATGTGTTTGTCGATGGCAAGCTGGTGGTGGATAACACAACGATATACGACCTGTCGCCAACGTCGGACGGTCTCAACCTCCAGTTCCCGATCTCCACGGAAAGCTTTGCAAGTGCCCTGGGCGTGATCGCCGGCGGCAACATCGATGTCGGCAAAATGGTGCTGCTCGATCTCGATACGACAAAGCTGGAACCGATGGAAGTCCCGTTCGTCGAGGCATTGACCCAGGGTATTCTGACCATCGAAGTCGCAATTCCGACCCTCGAGACCGAGGGTACGGCGGACACCTATGTTCCGGCTACGGCGGACATCTGGACAACGGGTACTTTTGAGGAACAGATCGGTCCATTCCCCTATGCCAGCATCGATTTCTCTGAAATCAGCAGTGCATTTTTCAACATCATCGGGGCGAAATTCGATTTCAGCGATGAATTCATGACCCAATACGGCATGGACAGCCTGGACGGCAAATCGCTTGCCGAGACGGTGGAGGATATCGCGACCGGCCTGATGGCGAACATCTGGGATGTGCTGAGCGGGCAGAGCGAGGGCGTGCCGATCTTCGTCCTCGACATGACGGATGAAACCAGCAGCTCGCTGCTCCATCTCAACCTGTTCACCGACGATGTAATGGGCAACACGACCAGTGCCAACACCGGATCGCTCGGTTTCTACGCCGCCTATGGCGAGAGCGATCCCGTGGTCAAAGTCACCGTGGATCTGGATGCGGCCTATGTGGCCATCGTCAAGGCCATCGCCAAAGCGGTGGCGTCGGCGGTCACCGTTGGGGCCGGGACCACGATCCACCCGATCATCGACGCGATTCCCAATCCGTACAACCTCGAATTCGGCATCGAGCAAGTTCTTAAAATCGCGGCGGTGCCAAAAGCTGTAGCGGATGAAGTTACCAAATGGGTTGATCTCGGTTTCTCCTTCGAGGCGGCGGATCTCGATGTCAGCCAGGAACTGAATTTCTCGCAGGAATTTACGCTTTCCATCGACGACATGTTCTATCTGGTCACCATGGAAAATGGTGTTACCTTCAATTTCACCGCCAACGGAGCAGGTGCCCTGCAAATCCCGAATGCCAGTACCCATGATCTCAATGGTGATGGTTTGATTACCTATACGCTCAACATCGTGCCGAAGGCGATGTTCTCCAACGATACGGAAGTTGGTCTGAGTCTGGGTTACCAGCTCGACTTCCTGAAAGGTGGATTCGCCGCGGGCTTGCAGGTGCCGCTGGGAACCCTTCTTTTCGGAGAGAACGGACCAGACTGGCTGAATCTCGATTTTTCAGCCATCGATATCAGCATGGGACCGTTGCTGCGCGTCCAGGGTGAACTCGATACCTTCGATGTGGATGTCTTCGAGTCGCGCTTCGTTCTCGATGTCGGTTCGGCGAGTTATGCCGGCGCTGTCGATATCGGGCTTGTAAACCATAGCGTTGTCTGAGCTCGCATGGCAACGACTTATTTCAGCGGTTCTGCCGTTTCCCTGACGATCAGCCAGCGGCCGTCGATCTGCTCCCACGCCAAGGTTTTCAGCACGGCGTCCTTGTACTGCTCGGAACGGTATGCCTGCTTGAATGTCGTGCTGGCGCGCTTGTCATCCTTGACGGCGAGCTTGATGTCCCTGATGTCGAGCGAGATGTCCCTGGCGCGCGCGAGCGCAATCTTGCGTTGAGCGGCCCAGGCCGCACGCGTACTGCCATCGACAGGCGCGAAGGAGGGGGCGTAGGCGTCGAGATAGGCCTGGACATTGCGGCCAGACCAGGCGAGCGTCCAGGCCTTGAGCATCTCGGCGACGGCGCGCTCGGCCGTGACTTCGGATGCCGCTGCGGTCGGCGAACCGGGCATAGCGGGTGCAGCGGGCGGTGGCGCGAGATCCTTGATCAGCTCCTGTGCGCGGGCGTTGAGCGCTTCCTTGTTGGCGACATAAAGTTGCGGGTTGTCCGGCGGACAATTTTCCGGAGCTTCTTCTCCGGCCGCCCACATTTCAGGCTCGGCCGGGGCCGGATCTCCGGCCTTCGATACGCCAAGCGTGGTGAGTAATTTGCCGATGCCGGCATGGGCGCGCACGTAGGCAACGGCAAGATCGTGCTCGGCGTTGCTGTAGGCACGCCGGGCCTGGAACAGTTCGTTCTCGCTGTCGAGCAGATCGAGCAGGGTGCGCTGGCCGATGTCGAATTGCTTGCGATAGGCATCGCGCGCCTTTTCGATCGAGAGCTGGTGCTGGTCGAGGTAACCCAGTTGCTCGGTCAGCTTGCGCGTGTCGTTGTAGGCGATGGCCACCGTCTGCCGGATGTCGCGGCAGGTCTTGTCGCGGATGTCCTTGGCGACATTGTGCTGTTCGGCGTACTGGCGCGATCGGGCTGTGTCGGAAAATCCGTTGAAGAGATTCCAGCTCAGCACGACTTCGGCGGTGCTGGATTCATGCTGGCCGGCGTAGCCGTTGAGGTTGCGGCCATCCTCCCGCTTGAGGCGCAGATCGACGCGCGGCTGGTAGGCGGCATCGCGCACGCAGCGGCATCGCGCTTGCCCTGCGCGGCCTTGTAGGCATGCCAGCGCTGCAGAACCTCCGGATTGGACAGGACGGCTTTCTGGGCCGCGCTCTGCAGCGTCAGGGTTTGCGTATTTATCCCAGAAGCAAAGGCCGAGGAGGAGAGCAGCCGCAATTCTGCGCTGACGCGGGCGAGGAAGGCGGCGGTCTTCTCCCACTTCGCCTGCATCTGGCCTTCGGCGCCGTGCGCCTTGATGGTTTCCAACGCGGTCAGGCTCTCGATGAGGGTGGCGTTGCGCAGGGCGGAAGCGCGGTAGGTGGTCTCCGACAACTCGTGCATCTTGTGCTGGATGACGTAGCTGTAGATCAGCATGGCGATGGCGCCCAATACGGGCACGAAAACCAGCGGCCAGGATATCCAGGCGATCACCAGCAGGAAGAGGAGGGCAAAGGGCCAGTCGATCAGCGCGGTGATCGTGGCCGAAGCGATGAAGTCGCGCACCGATTCGAAGGAACGCAGCGTGGCGGCAAACGAGCCGACCGAAGCGGGCCGGTCGGCCATGCGCATGCCCAGCACGCGCTCCATGATCAACGCCGAAAGTTTGTGGTCGATGCGCGCGCCGGCCAGGTCCACGAAATGGCCGCGCAGCAGGCGCAGGGTGTAATCGATGCCGAGCACGAGCAGGATGCCCGCCGCCAGCATCCACAGCGTCTCCACGGCGAAGTTGGGCACGACGCGGTCGTACACATTCATGACGAACAGCGGCATCGCCAGGGCCAGGACGTTGATGATCGCGGCGGCCATGAGGACGTCGCGATATACCGGCATCTGTTCCAGGAAGGTGCCCCAGAACCAGTGGCGCTGGACGACTTCGCCGACCTGCGGCGTGCGTTGGTCGAAGCGGAAGTGCGGCCGGGCGAAGATGGCGATGCCGGCATAGCGCGCTTCGATGGCCTCGCGGTCCAGGCTGACGCTGCCCTGGCCCGCATCCGGGAACAGCACGCGGGCTTTCCGGCCTTCTTCCTCCCAACCCATCAGCAGGCAGTCGAGCAGCGGATCGTGGTGCAGTTGGTCTTCGGGGAGGGACTCGCCCAGGTGGCGCGTCGGCTTCCCGGCTGCCGGCTTGTTGTCAGTGGTTTCGCTCACGATTCTGGAATTTTGTTATTCCGCAGGATGATAACGTATTGCTTGGCAGTGTCTGTGAAGAAATCGGCATTTATCAGTCTGTTACGGCAGTTTGGCGGGTTTCTTTATCTTCTTTTGCGGACCTGCGGCCGGGAGGGCGTGGCGTTGCGGATTCCAGCCGGCTGGAAGGCGGGGATCAGGTGACGCTTGCCGCTGCCGATCAGGTCGGCGCGGCCCATGCGGCGCAAGGCCTCGCGCAGCAGCGGCCAGTTCTCCGGGTCGTGATAGCGCAGGAAGGCCTTGTGCAGCTTGCGGCTCCGGCCGCCGCGCACCACGCTGACCGGCTCGGAGCCCGCGCCCACCTTGCGCAGCGGATTCTTTTCCGTGTGGTACATGGCGGTGGCCAGCGCCAGCGGCGTCGGCAGGAAGGTCTGCACCTGGTCGAGGCGGAAGCCGTTCTTCTTCAGCCACAGCGCCAGGGCCAGCATGTCCTCGTCGGTGGTGCCGGGATGGGCGGCGATGAAGTAGGGGATGAGGTACTGCTCCTTGCCCGCTTCGCGCGAGAATTTCTCGAACAGCGCCTTGAAGGTGTCATAGGCGCCGATGCCCGGCTTCATCATTTTCGACAGCGGGCCGGCTTCGGTGTGCTCCGGCGCGATCTTCAGGTAGCCGCCGACGTGGTGCGTGACGAGTTCCTTGACGTACTCCGGCGATTTCACGGCGAGGTCGTAGCGCAGGCCGGAGCCGATCAGCACCTTCTTGATGCCGGGCAGGGCGCGCGCCTTGCGATAGAGCTGCACCAGCGGGCCGTGGTCGGCGCCCATGTTGGGGCAGATGTCCGGGTAGACGCAGGACAGGCGCCGGCAGGCTTGCTCGATCGTCGCATCCTTGCACTGCAGGCGGTACATGTTGGCGGTCGGCCCGCCCAGGTCGGAGACGACGCCGGTGAAGCCGGGCGTCCTGTCGCGGATCTCCTCGATCTCGTGGAGGATCGATTCCTCCGAGCGGCTCTGGATGATGCGGCCTTCGTGCTCGGTGATCGAGCAGAAGGTGCAGCCGCCGAAGCAGCCGCGCATGATGTTGATCGAAAAACGGATCATCTCCCAGGCCGGGATCTTCGCCTTGCCGTAGGACGGGTGCGGCGCGCGGGCGTAGGGCAGGCCGTAGACGTAGTCCATCTCCGGCGTGGTGAGCGGCACCGGCGGCGGATTGAGCCAGACGTCGCGTTCGCCGTGCGCCTGCACCAGCGCGCGCGCGTTGCCGGGGTTGGATTCGAGGTGGAAGGTGCGCGAGGCGTGGGCGTAGAGCACCGGGTCTTCCTTCACCTGCTCGTAGGAAGGCAGGCGAATCGCGGTGTGGGCGCGTTCGGCGCGGCGCGCCTCCAGCTTGAGCTGTCGCAGCGGGAAAGTCGTCGCCGTGTTGCGGGGGCTGACTTTCGGTTCGGGCGCCGTTGCCCTCTCCCCCGGCCCCTCTCCCGCGAGCGGGAGAGGGGAGGAAGCCGGCCCCCCTTTTCCAAAGGGGGGAGACGGCCCCCCATTCCCCGGCCCCCGCTCCGCGAAACCCGGCCCTCTCCCCGCGAGCGGGAGAGGGGAGGAAGCCTGCCCCCTCTCCCCGCTCGCGGGGAGAGGGCTGGGGAGAGGGGAGTAGGGATCGGGATGCGTATGCACCGCGCCCGGCGTATCCACTTCCGTCGAGTCGACTTCGGTCCACGCCTCGCCGGGCCGCCAGCCGCGCGGCGCCATGAAGGCGCTGCCGCGCAGGTCGCGGATTTCCTGGATCGGCACCCCCTTGGCCAGCCGGTGCGCCAGTTCGACGATGGCACGCTCGGCATTGCCGAAAAGCAGCAGGTCGGCTTTCGAGTCCGGCAGGACGGAGCGGCGCACCGTGTCGGACCAGTAGTCGTAGTGGGCGATGCGGCGCAGGCTGGCCTCGATGCTGCCGATGACGACGGCGCTGCCCGGATAGGCCTCGCGGCAGCGCTGCGCGTAGACGACGACGGCGCGATCAGGGCGCTTGCCCGCTTCGGCGTTCGGCGTGTAGGCGTCGTCGGAGCGGATCTTGCGGTCGGCCGTGTAGCGGTTGACCATCGAATCCATGTTGCCCGCCGTGACGCCGAAGAAGAGCTTCGGTTGGCCCAAGGCGCGGAAAGCCTCCGCCGAATGCCAGTCCGGCTGGCTGAGGATGCCGACGCGAAAGCCCTGCGCCTCGAGCAGGCGGCCGATCAGCGCCATGCCGAAGCTGGGGTGGTCGATGCAGGCGTCGCCGGTGACGAGGATGATGTCGCACTCGTCCCAGCCGCGAGCGTCCATTTCGGCGCGCGACATCGGCAGGAAGGGCGAGATGCCGAAGCGGTGTGCCCAGTGTTTGCGGTAGGCGGTGAGGCGTTTCGTATCCGGCGGCAGTTGCATCTGCGTATTTTACAGGCCGGGTGCGGGAACTCGCGGCACGCCTGCCGGCTTGCTCCGACTACAGCACGGTCTGGGCCACGGCATGCTCCCAGCGCTGCATCAATGCTTCGGCGCGTTCGCGCGGCATCGTCGGGTGGAAAGTGCGTTCCGCCTGCCATTGCGCGGCGAGCTGGTCGAGGTTGCTGAAAACGCCACTGGACAGCCCCGCCAGATAGGCCGCGCCCAGGGCGGTGGTCTCGGTCACCTTGGGCCGCACGACTGGAATGCCGAGCAGATCGGCCTGGAACTGCATCAGCAGGTCGTTGACGCAGGCGCCGCCATCCACGCGCAGTTCCGTGACGCCGGCGAGCGCCGGCGCTGTGCCGTCTTGCGCCGCGGCCGCTGCGGCATCCCGGCTTATGGCCTGCAGCAGGGCGGCGCTCTGGAAGGCGATGCTTTCCAGAGCGGCGCGGGCAATATGCGCCACCGTAGTGCCGCGCGTGATGCCGAGGATGGCGCCACGCGCGTCGGCCTTCCAGTAGGGCGCCCCGAGACCGGTGAACGCCGGGACGAACATCACCCCGCCGCTGTCGGGCACGCTGTCAGCCAGGTCCTGCACGGCGTCGCTGGTCTTGATCGCCTTGAGGCCGTCGCGCAGCCATTGCACCACTGCGCCGCCGATGAATACGCTGCCCTCCAGCGCGAACTCGGGCGTGGCGGCGGGTTGCGCGGCGCGCGTGGTGATGAGCCCGTTGGCGCTGGTGTGGAAGTGCGATCCGGCATGCATGAGCATGAAGCAGCCGGTGCCGTAGGTGTTCTTGGCCATCCCGGCACGAAAGCAGGCCTGGCCGAAGAGCGCGCTTTGCTGGTCGCCGGCGATGCCGCCGATGGCAACCGGCGCGCCGAGCAGGTCGGCCTGCGTGTGCCCATACACATGGCTGGAGGGGTGCACCGCGGGCAGCATTTCGCGCGGGATGTCGAACAGCGCCAGGAGATCGTCGTCCCACTGGTTGCTGCGTACGTTGAAGAGCATTGTGCGCGCGGCGTTGCTGACGTCCGTGGCATGCACCGCGCCGCCGGTCAGGCGCCAGGTCAGCCAGGAATCCACCGTGCCGAAGGCGAGTTCACCGCGCTGTGCGGCCGCGCGCGCGCCGGTCACGTTGTCGAGGATCCATTGCAGCTTGGTGGCGGAAAAGTAGGCATCGATGACCAGGCCGGTTTTCTCGCGCACGCTGGCTTCCAGGCCGCGCTCGCGCAGCGCCGCGCAGGCGGGTTCGGCACGGCGGTCCTGCCAGACGATGGCGTTGTGCACCGGCGCGCCGGTGGCGCGATTCCACACCAGCGTGGTCTCGCGCTGGTTGGTGATGCCGATCGAGGCCAGGTCTGCGGCGCCGATGCGTGCGCGCTCCAGCGCTTCCCGCGCCGTGGCGAGCTGGCTCGACCAGATCTCCTGCGGGTCGTGCTCCACCCAGCCGGGCTGCGGATAGATCTGGCGGAACTCGCGCTGGGCAATGGCGACGATCTGCCCCTGCGCATCGAAGACGATGCTGCGCGAACTGGAGGTGCCCTGATCGAGGGCAAGCAGGAACCGGGGCGCGGTCATGGGGTACTCCGGAATTGCTGCGTGACGGAAAGTGTTTCTTCAGTCTGCCACGTTGCCGATCGCGCCGGCAAGCCCGACAGGCTGCTAGCCGGCGGAGGAGGGGGAATCAGGCCGTTTTTTTCTGTGGCGGCGGCGCCATGTTCTTCAGCAGTTCGCTCGACCCGCCGCGCATCACCTTGAGCAGTTCGGCGCGCGACATGGGCAGGAAGGGCGACACGCCGAAGCGATGGGCCCAGTGCTTGCGGTAGGCGGTGAGAAGCCTGGTGTCAGGCGGAAGCTGCATCCGCCCATTCTACCGGCGCGGAACGGTTTCTCAGCACACTGCGGCGTGCTTCGGCGCTTCAGCCACGGCCTGCTCCGGCTGTTTTACCGGCAGGGTGATGCGGAAAGCGGCGCCCTTGCCGGGTTGACTCTCGACATCGATCTTTCCATGGTGCTTGCCGACGATGCTGTAGGACAGCGACAGACCCAGCCCGGTGCCCTTGCCCACCGGCTTGGTCGTGAAGAAGGGATCGAATATGCGCTTGAGATTTTCCGGCGCGATGCCGCTGCCAGTGTCGGCGAACTCCACGCACACGTGGTCGTTCGCGGCCGATGTGCGCACGGTGATGGTGCCGCGCTTCCCCTCCGGCATGGCATGCGCCGCGTTTACCAGCATGTTCATGAACACCTGGTTGATCTGCGAAGGCAGGCATTCCACCTGGGGCAGGGCGCCGTATTCCCGCACCACGTCGGCCTTGTACTTGATCTCGTTGTTGACGATATTGATCGTTGAATCAATCCCCTTGTGCAAATCGGAGCATTGCCAGTCGGATTCGCCGACATGGGAAAAGTCCTTCAGGTCCTGCACGATCTGTCGCACCCGCTGAATGCCGTCCGCCGATTCCCGCATGAGGGAGAGCGCGTCCTCGCGCAGGTAGTCGAGATCGATCTTGCGCCTGAAGGCCTGCAGCGCCTCGCGCTGTTCGGGGGAGAGTTGCGGCTCCGCCGCCTCATAGGCCGCGATCAGCGCCATGAAGCTCTCGACATAGCCGCCCAGCGTACCGAGATTCGAGCTGACGAAGCCGATCGGATTGTTGATCTCGTGCGCCACGCCGGCGGCCAGGCCGCCGATGGAAGCCATCTTCTCCGACTGCAGCAACTGGTTGTGCGCCTCCTCCAGCTTGCGGATGAGCTGGCGCTGCTCCTCCTTCTCGCGCTTCAGCGCCTCTTCGGCAAGCATCCGCGCCGTGATGTCGCGAAAGCTGATGACGCGGCCGACGCACTCCACGCCCAGCGGCTGCCTGAGCGAGTAGCGCTCGATGACACGCCCGTCGACGCATTCGAAGAGGTCTCGCGTTTCCGCTTCAGGGTGCCGGCACAGGTGCTCGATGTTGCGCATGAAGTCTTGCGGATCCTTCAGGCGGGAGAGCACCGCCTCCATCAGCTTGCCGTGCTCCCAGAAGGCGATGACCTCGTCCGGCACCTCGAACATGTCGATAAACTGCTGGTTGAAGCGCGCCGCTCTGCCGTTCCTGTCCAGTGCAAGGATGCCGTCGGCTGTGGATTCCAGGGTGGTGCCCAGCAGGCTGAGCAGTTCCTCGAGCTGGCCTTCGGATTTCTGCCGCTCGGCCAGTTGCGCGCGCAGGTCGTTGTTGCGCTCGCCCAGTTCGGATGACATCAATTCCAGAGAACGCTCCACCATCAGCCGGTCGGTGTCCGCCGCCTCATAGGCCTGGCTGACCGCATCGAGAAACGGCTGCATCCCGCCGGAGAGCTGCCCTTCCCCGCCGAGGAAGCGGTCGATCTGGCGTTTGAGCAGCTTGTGCATGCCGGCCTCAGGCTTCGGCGAATGCCGTGATGGTCATGGTCTGGTTGTGCAGCTCGCAGGTTCCGACGCCGCCCTCGGGGCAGAGTTCGCCGTAGGAATAGAAGCCCGTCAGCGCCGCCTGCGGTCCAAGCACGTCGCGCACCGCTTCGACTTCCTCCTCGATGCGTTGCTTGAGCACCAGCTTGCGGCCGATGCAGCTCACCAGCACGGCCAGTTCGGCCGGGAAGCTGCCCAGGGTGGCCGCGCCTGCCTTCGCCGCGCCGGCGGCGCCGTCGATCAGCCGGTCGAAGTTGGCCTTCATCAGGCGGGCGTATTCGCCTTCCGGCATGTCGCCGGCGAAGGTCATGCTGCCGGCCGTCTCGTCGATGGCCAGAACCGTGCGCACCCGGCCGGCGGGGTTGTTGGCGGATCGCAGCGCGAGCGGGAACAGCAGGGCCGTCGCCGGCAGGCCGGCGGCATGCTCGCCCAGGTACTTCCTGTAGAGCGCCAGCGCCGGCTGTCCGTCCAGTTCATGCAGCACGTTGCCCTGGGCCCGCGTGATGAGGCGTTCCGGGCCGAAGGGGTCCCAGCCGCCGAGCGAACCGTAGCCGACCTTGAGGCGGTCGCCGTAAAAGCCCAGCGCGGCGATGCAGCCTTCGGCCGCAACGCCGTCGCAGCAGACGCGTGTTTGCTGAAAGCGCTCGCCGTCGCCGGCCAGCCCGCCCGTCACGGCAACGCGGTCGGGCAGGTTTTCGCGCAGCCCCAGCGCCAGGTCGGTGCCGTTCACCTTCAGGCCGTCGGAGAAAACCAGGACATGGGCCAGGCCGTCGAGGTCCAGTTCCCGCGCCAGCCGTTCCCCGGCCGCATGGCTGTCGCCATCCGCGCCGATCGCCGTATGCGCCAGACTGACTTTTGTCCGCTCGAAGGCGATGGCGGTCATCGACAGCGTCGCATCGCGCACGCGCGTATCGCAGATCTCGCCGGCAGTCGAGCAGCCGACGATCGTCGCTTGCGGATAGCCTGCCTGGATCTCGCCGCACAGCTTCCCATCGCGCAGCAGGGCGGCGTCGCCGAAGAGCAGGACCAACTGGACCTGCGCGCCCAGTTCAAACGGCGTGGCAGGCTGCCAGCCCTTACCGGCTTCCCAGTATTTCTGCTCTGTTTTCATGGCCTACCTTTCCCGGCGAATGCTCCGCGGCGAGAATCGCGCGCGGGATGTCCTGCAGCGGCATCACCCGGTCCGCCGCGCCCAGCTTGATCGCTTCCTTCGGCATGCCGAACACCACGCAACTGGCCTCGTCCTGCGCCACGGTGCCGGCGCCGGCGTCGTGCATTTCCTTCAGGCCGCGCGCGCCGTCGTCGCCCATTCCGGTCATGATGATGCCGGTGGCGTTGCGGCCGGCGAAGCGGGCGACGGAGCGGAACAGCACATCCACCGAGGGGCGGTGCCGGTTCACCAGCGGGCCGTCGATCACTTCGACGTGGTAGAAGGCGCCGCTGCGCTTGAGCAGCATGTGCTTGCCGCCCGGCGCGATCAGCGCGCGCCCCGGCAGGACACGGTCATTGTTCTGCGCCTCGCGCACCTCGATCTCGCACAGGCTGTCCAGGCGCGCGGCGAATGACGCGGTGAACTTCTCCGGCATGTGCTGCACGATGACGATGCCGGGACTGACCCGCGGCAGGGTGGTCAGCACGGCTTCCAGCGCCTGGGTGCCGCCGGTGGAGGTGCCGATGGCGACGATGCGCTCCGTCGTTTGCGCCAGCGCTTCGGAGCCGGGCGGCGGCAGGACGGCATCGGCGCTGACCTTGGGCACGACCTTCGGTATGACCGCCGGCGCCGCCCGCAGCCGCGCCGGATTCACCCTGGCCGCCTCGCGCACGGCGCTGACCAGGTCGTTCGAGGCGCCCTCGAGGTATTTCTTCACGCCTTCCTTCGGTTTCAGCACGCAGTCCAGTGCGCCGGCCTCCAGCGCCTGGATGGTAGTGGCGGCGCCCCTTTCGGTGAGCGAGGAACAGATCACCACCGGCGTCGGACGCTCGGCCATTACCTTGCGCAGGAAGGTCAGTCCGTCCATGCGCGGCATTTCGATGTCCAGCACGATCACGTCCGGCCAGACGCGCTTCATGCGCTCCAGCGCGAAGATGGGATCGGCGGCGGCGCCGATCACCTCGATGCCGGGCGCCGCCTCCAGGATGCCGGTCAGCACCTGCCGCACCACGGCGGAGTCGTCCACCAGCATGACCTTCACCTTTTCCATGCTTACGTTTCCCCCATTCCAAAGTCGGGCAGCGTCAGCACCGCCCAGTTGGGCGCCATCGCCTCGCTCACCTGCTTCACCCAGACGTCGCCGCCGGCCAGGTCGAGCAGGACGCGGCGGTGGCCCACCCCGCCGACATGCTCGCCGAGCAGCGGGATGCCGAAAACCCGCAGCAGCTCGCGCCCTGCCTCGATGTTCTTGGCGCCGACATCGCGGCTGGACGGCGCCTGGATGTCCGGAAACATGTTGGCGCCGCCGAACATCTTGGCCTGGTATTCGGAAGGGCGCGTTCCGTGGCGCGCCATTTCTTCGACAAACAGCACCATCGCCTCATCCGCGTAGGTGCCGAGCTGCTGCGGTTCGCCGCGGCTGCATCGCGCCGGCAGCAGGTAATGGCACATGCCGCCGATGCGCAGCGCCGGATGCCACAGCGTGATCGAGACGCAGGAGCCGAGCACGGTCGACACGACTACCCCGTCCCCGCCGAAATGGAACTCGCCGGGCCTGAGAAAGATGTCGGACTGGGCGCGCTGGGCGGACGGGATTGTCACGGCTTCCTGTAGATCGACGGCGCGACCGTCTTCAGTTGATCGGTGATGCCGTTGAGGCTCTCCGAGTGGCCGACGACGAACAGCCCGCCCGGCTTCAGCAGCGGCAGCATGCGCGCCACCACCTGGCGCTTGGTCTCGGCCTCGAAGTAGATCATCACGTTGCGCAGGAAAATGGCGTCGAAACTGCCCAGCGAGGGCAGTTGGGCGCACAGATTGGCTTGCAGAAAGTGCACCCGCCCGCGCAGCTCCTTGCCGACGAGAAAGGTGCCCTGCTGGACGCCGATGCCCTTCAGACAATACTGTTGCAGGTAGCGCTGCGGCACGCCGCTGGTGCGCTCCAGCGAATAATGCGCTGCGACGGCGCGCTCGAGGACGCGGGTGGAAATATCCGTGCCGATCACTTCCCATGGCGATTCCCCCAGTTTGTCGGCCAGCAGCATGGCGATGCTGTAGGCCTCTTCCCCGCTGGAGCTGGCCGCGCTCCAGGCTCTGAATGTCTGTCCGCGCTGCCATTCCGCCAGCACGTTGTCGGCTAGGTGCTCGAAGTGCCTGGGCTCGCGAAAGAAGTAGGTTTCGTTGGTCGTCAGCAAATCCACAGCCGTCTGCAGCTCGCGCGGATCCTGCCCGCTCTGGATCAGGCTGTAATAGTCCGCGTAGTTGTGCAGACGGTAGTGGCGCAGGCGCTTTTCCAGGCGGCTGCACACCAGCGCCTTCTTGGCCGATGTGAGATTGATGCCGACCAGCTTCCGCAGCATGTCGCGAAACTGGCCGAACTCCTGCTCGGAAATCGCAATGGCTTCCATGACGCTTCCTTCCATGTTCATGGGAAAGGAACCGGCCCTCGCCGGTCATCCGGCCCGAGCCGGACCTACTTCAACTGCGCGACTTCCAGATCGCCGAACCAGTTGATGAATCGCTTCACGTCCGCGCCGCGGTAAATGGCGCCGTGCTGCGGGCAGAGCATGTCGATATCCATGCCGTCCACCCGATCGCACCACTTGTTCTTCGCCTCGTTCGAACCCATCCAGCGCTTGTGAAAACCGGCCGCATGGCGGATATGCTTGTCGAAGTCCTCGACATAGAGGTAGTTTTCGGGCGGCGGGAGCATGGCCGCTCCGACGTCCCCGGAGAACAGGATCTTCGCCTTCGGGTCGTAGAGATTGAAGTTGCCGGACGAGTGCAGGTAGTGCGCCGGCACCGCCTCCAGGGTCAGATCACCGAGATGAATCGGCATGCCGGCATCCGGTATGTTGATGAAAGTGCCGCCATCGCCGCCGAAATGCGGGATGAAGCCCGTCCACAGCCAGGACAGATAGCATTTCAGTTCCGGCTTGAAGTCCAGCCACAGGCCGAGAGAGGAAATGATGTCCGGGTCCTGGTGCGAGGCGAACAGGAACTTGATGCTCTCCGGATTGGCATCGGCGCTGATGGCCGAGAACACCGCGGGGAAAATCTCCATGCCTCCCGGATCGGCAAGAATGGCCTCCTCGCCGTTGATGATCAGGTATTCATTGGTATCGATCAGGTAGTTCGGCTTTTCCGGATCGCGTGCGACGGCCGCCCACTTGTGGTCGCCATCCTCGTAGATGTAGGTGATTTTCTTCACTTCAGCCCCCCAGATGAGTACGGATGTTCTTCAGGATATCCAGCGTGCGATCCACCGCGCCCTCGACCTGGCTCGACACCTGCGCCAGGGACGCGGACAACTCGCCGCCATAGACCGCCTCCACCTTGGCACGCTGGGCGATGGTGGCGCCCATGCGGCCGAGCTTGAGGGCCCGCGCCACTTCCATGCGGAAGTGGATGTACTCGCGCCGGATGTCCAGGCGGATCCTCGCCAGTTCATCCAGCTTCGGTTCGAGAATGCCGTCAAGCCGCTGTTTGAACCGCGGGCTGGGACATCTGTCCATGGCTTTCTTCAGATTGGACAACAGCCGCGACTGCTTGCCGACATACGCCTCCTTCAGGACCATGCCGAAGACGAGTTTTTCCAGCTCTTCCATGTGGTGGTCGAGCTTCTTGCTGAACTGCCGCAGTTCGGTGGACACCACGCCGAAACCGATCGCCGTTCCGCCGGATTTGTGGGCCATGAACTTGGCGTTGAGTGCCGTCAGGTTAACCTCGTTGGAGATCGACAGAACCTTCTTGATCTCCTCATTGATGCGCACCATGCGGCATAGCTCCGAGGCGTGCATGGCCCGCTTGCGGGTCTGGCTGCCAGCCACGGTTGCTGTAGCAATGCCCGGTTCGACGTGACCCATATCGCCTCCTAGGCCGCGACCGGAGCCGCGGCGGCTGCGCTGCCGAATGCCGCCGCGGCGTGCGCGTGGCCGCTGGCCTGCGCCAGAGTGGATATCTCCTCGACGGAGAGCACCCGGCCGACGTCGAGGATGACGACGAACTTGCCGCCGATCTTGCCCATGCCGCGAATGAAATCGGCGCGTATGCCGGCGCCGAAGGCCGGCGCCGGCTCGATGTCCGCCGAAAGTATTTCCACCACCTCGCTCACGCTGTCGACCATGACGCCGACGCTCTGCGTCTCGCCTTCCGTCTCCAGGTCGAGAATGACGATGCAGGTGCGCTTCGTCACCTGCGAGGCCCCTTTGCCGAAGCGGGCCAGCAGGTCGATCACCGGCACCACGGCCCCGCGCACGTTGATCACGCCGCCGATGAAAGCGGGCATCATCGGCACCGCGGTGATGGCGCCGTATTCCATGATCTCCTTGATATTCAGGATGCCGATCGCGTAGAGCTCGGCGCCCAGGCGGAAGGTCAGATACTGGGCGCGGTCCTCGGCGCCCTGTGGCGGAGTTTCCGGCAACTGCTTCTCGGAACTGACAAGCGATCCCATGACGATCTCCTCAGAAGCGGACGAAGTCGCCCTGCGCAGCGGCCGCCTCGACCGAAGGCAGCGGCGCGGCGGCGCCGAGCAGCTTGCCGGCAAAGCCCTCTGGCCTGGGCGCCTCTTTTGTCACGGCCCGGGCCTGCGGCATCGCCAGGGCCTCCTCGGCGATCTTGAAGAAGGCCATGATCTGCTTGAGCTGCTCGGCCTGGCCGTTCATTTCCTCGGCAGTGGCGGCCAGTTCCTCGGAGGCCGACGCGCTCTGCTGCGTGACCTGGTTCATCTGGCTCATTGCCGTATTGATCTGCGCCACGCCGGAGGACTGCTCCTGCGAGGCGGCGGCGATCTCCTGCACCAGGTCGCAGGTTTTCGACACCGTCGGCACGATCTCGACCAGCAGCTTGCCGGCGCGCTCGGCCATTTGCACGCTGTCCGCCGCCAGTTCGGATATCTCCTGCGCGGCACCCTGGCTGCGCTCGGCCAGCTTGCGCACCTCGGTCGCCACGACCGCAAAACCCTTGCCGTGCTCGCCGGCGCGCGCCGCCTCGATGGCGGCATTCAGCGCCAGCAGGTTGGTCTGGTAGGCGATGTCGTCGATGATGCCGATCTTGTCGGCGATCTGCTTCATGGCCGTAACTGTCTGGCCGACCGCGTCGCCGCCCTCCCCGGCCTCCTTGGACGCCTTGGACGCCATGCCGTCGGTGACCTTGGCGTTCTCGGCGTTCTGGTTGATCGAAGCCGACATCTGCTCGATGGAAGCGCTGGTTTCCTCCACGCTTGCTGCCTGCTCGCTGGCGCCCTGGGACAGCGACTGGGCGGTGGCACTCACCTGGCCGGAGGCGCCATAGAGCGCATCCGCCGCCGAACGTACCTCGCTGATGGTCTCGGACAGCTTGCGCACCGCTGAATTTGTTGCATCCTTCAGGCGCATGAAGGAACCCTGGTAATCGCGATCGATGGTCTGCGTCAGGTCGCCCTGGGCTATGCGCTCGATCACGCGAACCGTCTCGCCGATCACTTCCTCGGAAGTCCCGGTCAGGTCATTGATTCCTTCTCCGAGCAGCTTCATGAAACCCTGCTTGCCGCCAACCTCGATGCGCTGCGAAAGATCGCCGGCCACCGCGGCATCCACGATCCGCTTCACTTCCTCTTCCACGCGAACCTCCTCGGTGGCATCGATCCACTCCACCGAGGCGCCGAGGCGCTGGCCGGCCGCATTGAAAACCGGGTTGGCGGCAAGACGGAACGTGCGCCCGCCGACCTTGATGCTGGCCTTGTAGGTGGATGTGAAGGTCTTCAGCAGCTTTCGCTGATGCTCCGGATTCTTGTGGAAGACGTCGATATTGGCGCCGAGCAGGTTGTCGGCATTGAAATTCGGCAGGTCCTTCCTGATGTCCGCCTCGGCATTCTTCAGCAGTTCCTGCACCGACTTGTTGATGTAGATGATATTGAGGTCATTGTCGGCGATCATGATGCCCGTCGATGCGTTGTCGAGTGCATTGGTGATGCGCGTCGACTCCTCGGCGCGGCGCTTCGCATCGTTGATGTCGAACCCCGACTTGATCTGCATGGACTTCAGCCCCAGCAGCATCCGGCCGATCTCGTCCTCACTCCCGGACTCGATCCTGTTGTTGTAGTTGCCCTGGCTGATCTGGTCGAGATACCCGACCGCTGCGGTGAGCGGGGTGACGATGGCACGCACGAGCAGCCAGGCGGCCGCGCCGGCCAGCAGCAGGCCCGCCACGAGCAGCGCGATGGCCGTATTGCGAAGGACGACGTAGCGGTTCTGCGCCGCCTCGTATTCCGCCTTGCCAAGCTCGACCTGCATCTTGTTCAGCGCATCGCGGCCCTCGCGCACCGGCGGATAGAGCACGGCAATCCTTTCGCCGACCACGGCTTTGGCTGCCTCGATTTTCCCTGCCTTCAACGCCGCAATGGCGGGCAGCAGGCCCTCTTTCACGAAGCGGCCGCGGTCTTCGGCAAACCTGTCGGCCACCTGCTTTTCTTCCGGCGTCAGGTTTCCGGCCGAGAATGCCGACCAGGTCTTGCTGATCTCCGCGATATTCTTTTCGATCACCTCCGTGCTGGCGCGTATCCTTTCCGGCGTGGGGTTCATGATCGCCTCGTTTATTTCAAGGCGGTTGCGCAGCAGCATGCGACCGATGCTGCCGATCTGTTCCAGGGCCAGGGTGCGATCCTGATAGACGGCCCGCAGCCCCTCGTTGGCCTGGTTCATGCCGAACATGCCGAGCGCACCGACTGCGACGACCAGCAGGCAGAGGAACGAAACGACCGACACCAGGCGCGCCTTGACGCTGAAATTCCTGAACACATTCAGGCGCTCGAATCTGCCGGGTATGACGGCCTTGCCTTCCCTGACGATGTACTTGCTTTTTCCTTCCTTGATTTCCTGATAGATCTTCGCGGCCGCTTCGACCTGGACGCGGTCCGGCTTGCTGCGCACCGACATGTAGCCCACAACCTGGCCGTTCTCGCGGATCGGCGTGGCGTTGGCCACGACCCAGTAATAGTCACCGTTCTTGCAGCGGTTTTTCACCAGGCCCGTCCAGGGCTTGCCTTTCTTCAGGGTCGCCCACAGATCCGCAAACGCCTCCGCCGGCATGTCCGGATGACGGATATAGTTGTGCGGCTGCCCGAGCGACTCCTGCTCGCCATAGCCGCTCATCTCGCAAAAATAGGGGTTGACGTAGGTAATCGCGCCCTTGAGGTCGGTCTTCGAAACGATCGTTTCACCGTCACGAAATTCCCGTTCGACGTTCGTCACCGGCATGTTTGTTCGCATGATCTGTTCTCCTCTGTCTCTTTAGGGCTTACAAGATTTCCACCGATTCTGTTCAAGCAACCGCGAGCCGTCCGGCGGGCATCGACTGCAGCGACCGATGCGTCTCCGAATTCACCGCCTGCTGTATCAGCGCCGGCACGTCGAGAATCAGCGCCACGTCGCCGCTGCCCAGGATGGTCGATCCGGCAATTCCCGGCAGCTTGCCGAACAGCTTGGCCAGCGGCTTGATCACCGTCTGGAACTCGCCGAGCAGGCGATCCACCACCAGGCCGGCCTTGTGGCCGGAGAACTGCACGACGACGATATGTTCCTCGGCGTGCAATTTTCCGTTCATGACGTGTTTGCCGTTCGCCCCATTGGCGCCGTTCCCGGCATGGCCGTCGAACACCTCGCGCAGACGGATGAAGGGCAGGATTTCGCCACGCAGGTTGATGTAGTTGCGCCCGCGATCAAGACGGGCGGCCGAAGCAGGGTAGTTCATGCACTCGACGACGGAATCCAGCGGCACAACGTAGGATCCGCCGCTGATGCCCATGAGGAAGCCGTCGATGATGGCCAGCGTGAGCGGCAGCCGGATGGCGATGGTGGTGCCCGCGCCTTCGCTGCTGCGGATGTCAACCGCGCCGCGCAGGGCTTCGATGTTGCGGCGGACGACGTCCATGCCGACGCCGCGGCCGGAAAGATTGGTCACCTGCTCGGCGGTCGAGAAGCCCGCCTCGAAGATGAGTTTGTAGATCTCGGGGTCGGACAGCTCCTGGCCGGGCTGCACCAGTCCGCGCTCGGTCGCCTTGGCCAGGATCCGCTCGCGGTTGAGGCCGCCGCCGTCGTCGGACACTTCGATGACGATGCTGCCCGAGTCGTGATAGGCGTTCAGCCGCAGCGTGCCGCGCGCCGGCTTGCCGCGCGCCACGCGCACTTCGGCCAGCTCGATGCCGTGATCCATCGAATTGCGCACCAGGTGCATGAGCGGGTCGCCGATCTTCTCGACCACCGCCTTGTCCAGTTCCGTTTCCTTGCCGCTGACGACGAGATCGATGCCTTTGCCCAGTTCCTGGCTGACGTCATGCACCACGCGATGGAAGCGGCTGAAAGTTTCGCCGATCTGCACCATGCGCAACTGCAGCGCGCTGTCGCGGATGTCGGCGACCAGCCGGTGGATGATCGAGGATGTCTCCAGCAATCCCTCGTCCTTGAGGCGCTGCGCGTGCAGGCTGGCGCCGTCGCCGGCGATGACCAGTTCGCCCACCAGGTTGATCAGCTTGTCCAGCTTGTCGGCCTGGACGCGAATGAAACGCTGCTCCTGCGTCTTGCTTTCCCTGACCTTTTTCTGCTTCTCCAGCGCGGCGTCGACGACCTCTCGCTGCACGACGCGCTGCTCGACGAGGATCTGGCCCAGCGGCTGGGGCGGCGGCGCCACCTCGTTCGCCTCGCCGCGCTGCGCCTGCTGCGCCTTCTGCTTCGCCATGCCCCGCTCGAGTTCGTCGCGGGTAATTGCACCGCTGGCGACCAGGATGTCGCCGAGCAGCACCTTGTCCTCGCGCAGTTCGTCGATCAGGCGCAGGTACTCGTTGACCTTGCTGTGCGGCGGCAGGATGCGGATGACCGAATCCTCGCGCACGAATTCGAAGACATTGGCGATGGCCTCCTTGTCGGCATCGCTGCGCAGGTTGATTTCCAGGCCGAGATAGCAGGATTCCGGGTCCATCTCCTCCGCCGCCGGCATGGCGTGGAACAGCGGCACAATGGCGGTGACATCGCCCAGGGTGCCGAGATAGCGCACGAATGACATCGGGTCCATGCCGTTCCTCAGCACGTCGCGGCCGAAGCGCAGCGAGATATGCCAGATGTCGCTCGACACCAGACCGCCGCCGCTGGCCTGCACCGGTTCCCCGGCTTCCGCCGGCAGGGACTTCCGCGCCGCCGCCGCGGGGGCGGCCTCGCCCAGATGCCGGCGCAGGCGCGCCTGCAGGTCGTCGCCAATCCGCTCCAGCGCCGCATCCGGCGCCGTCTCGCCCGCGTCCACGCGCGAGACCAGCGCGCCGATATGGTCGGCGCAGGCGAGCAGCAGCGCGACGAGATCGCCGTCGATGGCGACTTCGCCGTCGCGCACCCGGTTGAGGACGCTCTCGGTGACGTGGGTGAAGGCGACGATGCCGTCGAGGCCGAACAGTCCGGCCGAGCCCTTGATGGTGTGGGCGGCGCGGAAAATCGCGCTGACCGCCTCCTGGTCGTCGGACTCGCCCTCCAGATGGAGCAGCGCGTCTTCCATCGCTTCCAGCAACTCGCGGCTTTCGATGATGAAGGTCTGCTGTGCCTGGTCGAGATTCATTTCGCCCCCTCGCGCTTGCCGCGGCCGCGCTTCTTCGGCCGTTCCTCCGAAATCAGCACCGGATCGCCGAAATACGAAGTCATGTTGTAGAGATCCAGCACTTCCAGCGTCGCCGGACTGTGCGCGACCAGGGCAAGTTTCCTGTTCAGGTGCGCTGCTTCGCGTTTGACCAGATAGAGCAATTGCAGGCCGGCGCTGTCCATCTCGCTTACCTGCGACAGATTGATTTCGAGCTGTTCGCAGCGATTGAGTCCGTCGAGCAGTGCGCCCTTAAGCTCGGCCGCACTATAGATGGTCATCTCGCCGTCGATGCCCAAACAGCAGGTGTCGTCGTTGTATATGGCGGCGACTGTCATGGCAGGATCAGCTTGGAGACCGCCGTCAGCATCTGCTGCGGCTGGAAGGGCTTGACCACCCAGGCCTTGGCGCCGGCCGCCTGTCCTTCCTGCTTCTTCGACTCCTGCGACTCGGTGGTCAGCATGATGATCGGGGTGAACTTGTAGGCCGGCAGCTGCTTCACCTCCTTGACGTAGCTGATGCCGTCCATGTTGGGCATGTTGACGTCGGAGATGATGAGGTGGATTTTCTGCCCGGACATCTTGCCGAGCGCATCCTTGCCGTCGCAGGCCTCGATGACGTCGTAGCCGGCGCCGCGCAGCGCGATGGCGACGACCTGGCGCAGCGATGCCGAGTCATCGACGATCAAAATGGTCTTGGACATCCCTCCCTCCCAATTACATACATGCGGCTTGCAGCCTCTCCCGCCTTATGGCGGGATCCTCCGTCACGAACAGCAACGCACGCCATGGGGTGGTCCGGTAAATCCGGCACGGCAAGGCCGAGACGCTTTGCCGATTCGCGCCGCAACTCTCGAGTGGCCATATTATTAACGACTATCGTCGAGCCTAATTGAGTCAGGATATTCCTGATATCCCATAGTTATATTCCTTATGTCTTAAGTTAATCACTGACAAAAATTGTCAGTTGTACCGATTGAAATGCATACAAAGGCCTCAGTAACGCAATGATTGGTATCGATTTCAGATTGCGACAAGCCAATGGAGTCATTCAGGGGCAGCACTTCAATGCGGAACTCTGAATGACGTGCTGAAGATCGTAGCCAAAAATGTGTAAAGAAATCTCGTGTCCTTCCGTTTACAAAATTGCATCCCGCCCGGGATCGATTGACAAGCAAGGAGGGATAGAGAATGGCAATCAGCATTTCGCAAGTGCTGCCGCAGGACATGCCGGCGGCCCCGCTCGGTCGGCTGTGGCTGCCGCCTCTCGGCGTGGCCGCGCTCGGCGGCGTCCTCCTGCTGGTGAATTCAGGCTTCACAGCCATGACGTTTGTCTATTGCGCCGTCCTGCTGGTCGCCGGCGTGATTGCGGGGCAACAGACATCCGCCCTGTGCAGAAGTTTATGCGCCGATGCCGGCGAGACGGTCGCCGCCGCGGCGGCGCCTGCCGCGACGGGAACACTCGACGGCCTCGACAGGCTGTGCGTCAAGGTGCTGCCGGTGTGGACCAAGCAGATCGACACGGCGAGAAGTCAGACCGAGGAGGCCATCACCGCCCTGTCCGGGCGCTTCTCCGGCATATCGCAGAAACTCGAGGCCTCGGTCCTGGCCTCGCAGCAGGCCGCCGGCGGCATCGACAGCCGGAAAGGAGACGGCATTCTCGGCATTCTCATGCACAGCCAGCAGGAACTGGATGCCGTGATTACCTCGCTCAACGCCTCGCTCCATACCAAGCGCGCCATGCTCGACGACATCGCCCATCTGTCGCGCTTCACGGCGGAACTGCGCAAGATGGCGGAGGACGTTGCCAGCATCGCCGGGCAAACCAACCTGCTGGCGTTGAATGCCTCGATCGAGGCGGCGCGCGCCGGCGAGGCGGGGCGCGGTTTTGCCGTGGTGGCCGATGCCGTGCGCAAGCTCTCCAACCTGTCCGGCCAAACCGGCAAGCGGATCAGCGAGAAGGTGGAAGCGGTGAATGCCGCCATTGCGACGACCATGAAGGCCGCCGATCACTACTCCAGGGTGGACGCCGAAACCATGAGCGGCGCCGAAGCGACCGTGCACGAAGTGCTCGACCGCTTCCGCGGCGCCGCCTCCGGTCTCACCGAATCGGCGGCGATTCTGCAGCGCGAAAGCTATGGCATTCGCGACGAAATCGCCGACGTGCTGGTTTCCTTGCAGTTCCAGGATCGCGTCAGCCAGATCCTCTCTCACGTGACGCAGGATCTGGGCAAGCTGGAAGGCTTGCTGGAGAGGTTCGATTCGGATCGCATCCAGGGACGCCTCAGCGGATCGTTCGACGCTTCCGCCTGGCTCGGCGAACTGGCGCAGACCTACACAACGGCGGAACAGCGCGCCGTCCATGCCGGCGGCAATACCGCCAGCCCGAAGGAATCGGAAATCACTTTTTTCTAGAGGCTGTTTGTCCTTAGCCGGCCTTGGGCGGTGCGATGTTTTTCAGCAGATCGCTCGACCCGCCGCGCATCACCTTGAGTAGCTCGCCATGCGCCAGCGCCTTGTCGACGCCGTTCGCCACCAGATACTCGTGCAGCTCGCCGAAGCGCTTGCGCCGCAGCAGGCCCTTGTCCGACACGTCGCGCCGCTCGCTGAAGAAATCCATCAGGGTCGAGCCGCAGGGGCAGTTGCGGTAGAGCTCCAGCATCGCCACGCCATTGTCGTCCTGCGATTGTTTCACCCCGCTGTGGCTGGCGCGCACCGGCTGCGTCTGGGCAATGAACTCGGCCGCCGTCTCGAATACCCGTTCGCAGGTCGGGCAGCGCTTGGGAAAGGAGGCCTCCGCCAGTTCGCGCAGGCCGTGGAGGAAATCGTCGAGTTTTTCTATGCCGGGCGCGTGTTGCACGATCTCGTCCATCCGTCTTGGTCTCGTCGATCAGGCTTGGGGCGCATCCGCCGCCGCGGGTCCGCCGGGCTCGCGCAGCGTCGCCTTCAGCAGCAGGGCGGTGAGTTGGGCGCTGACCTGGTTGAGCGTGCCGTCGCGGGCGATATCCTGGCGGGCTTCCTCGAATTGCTTCTGCTTGATCTTCTGGATGATCTCGCCGGCGACGCGGTGGAACTCCGTATGCGCCGCGCAGATTTCGCCATGCAGTTCGGTCGGCATCAGCCGGTGCCCTTCCTTGTTGAGCCAGCGGCCGAAGTCGCACTGGTCGGTCACCGCAACGGTGTCGAGGTCGAAAGGCGCGTGGCCGTTGAGGTAATCCTTGAAACGCTTGCGCCAGGCGGCATGCGCCTGCAGCGCGGCATCGATTTCGTCTTTCATTCCCATGAACCCGCTCTCCCTCCGTTCAGGCCAGACGCTGCTGAAAGTCAGCCTCCGCAGTACGCCGCAGTGCCGCATTGCTCCACAAGGTGAAGTAAAAAACCGCGCCCTGTCCCTTCGTGCCCTCGGCCCAGATGCGGCCGCCATGCCGTCGCACGATGCGTTGCACCGTGGTGAGGCCGACGCCGTGGCCGGCGTAATCGTCTTCCCTGACTTGCAGCAGGGAGCGCGTCAATTTGGACAACTGATACATGGCGTCGGTGAGCACCGCCATGCGCTGCGCCGCCGCGTTGATGCGTTGCAGGTAATCGCGGCCGGCGGCGTCGAGCGATTCCGCGTGATCCTCCAGCAGAGCCTGGCTGAACCCTTCCACCGAGCGCAGCGGCGCGCGCAGGTCGTGCGAGACCGAATAGTTGTAGGCGTCCAGTTCATGGTTGGCGGCCTCAAGTTCGGCCGTGCGCGCCTTGACACGATCATCGAGGGAGGCGTTCAGCTGGCGATAGTCGTCTTCGCTGCGGTGCAACGCTTCGAGCAGTTGCTTGTGCTCGGTGATGTCGACATGGCAGCCGAGCCAGCGCCGCTTGCCCGTGGCGGCGTCCGTGATCACCGCGCCGCGCGACAGCACCCAGCGCCAGCACCTCTTCGGTGGCGCCGTCTCCCTGCGCGTCGGCAACGATGACCGGGCCGCCGGAGAGAATGGAGCGGGCGCAGGTCGAGTTGCCATCGCGGATGGGATAGGCGGCCCTCCGGCGAAACTCCTCCGGCAGGGAGGGCGCGGCCAGGCAGCTCAGCGCATGGCCGGCCGCATCGGCAATCATGACGGCGCAGCGCAGCGGGCGCGAGGCGAGCGACTGGAGCGTCAGGCACAGGTCATCCAGCACCTCCCGCAAGGGCGCATCGCCGGCGATGCGGCGCAGCAGGCGCAATTCATGCAACTGTTGCGCCACGGTGTGATCGTGGTCGGAAGCGGTATTCATGTTCCTGCCTTGTCAAAATCAGGAAAACAGTTGTTCCGGTTGGATTTACTCCATTCCCTTTTCCAGCAGCACGGCGCCATCGGCATCGCGGCTGACCCGGGTGATGCCGGGGCTTTCGCGCTCGAGCCGCATCAGCTCGGCTTCCTGGCGCGCTACGATATTAAGGCTGGCACGCAGTTCGTCGGCCAGGCGCTGGTTCTCCAGCAGCAGGCTGCGTTCGCGCAAGGCGGTTTCCACGGCGAAGACCAGTTCGGCCTCTTCCCAGGGCTTGGCGAGGAAGCGCATGATGCCGGCCTCGTTGATGGCGCCGATCATGCCGGCCAGATCCGTCTGGCCGGAGAGGATCAGCCGCGCCGCCGTCGGCTGCAGACCACGGAAGGCGCGCAGGAAGGCGATGCCGTTCATCTCCGGCATGCGGTAATCGGAGATGACCAGATCGAATGCGGATTCCCCGGCGCTCACCAGGGCGACGACGGGACTGGAGCAGGTTTCAATGTGGTAGGCCGGGCCGTCTCCCCGGCTGATGGTGCGCAGCTGGCGTTCGAGGGAGCGCAGGATGTTCGGCTCGTCGTCGACCAGCAGCAGGCGGACGAGGGCTTTCATGATTTTCCTTCAGTGACATGCAAGGTCAGCCGGTAGCCCTCAGAGCGTTCGAATCCCTGGATCTGCCGGATCAGGTTGTCGTCGATGAGGAACCCGTGCGCCAGGAGGAGTATGCCGTCGCGCGTGACGAGGTCTCTCGCGAGAACCATGCCGGGCCTGAGTTTGTCGGACCGAAGCGCCAGCGGCCCGGCTTCCGGCTTGTCCGGGCAGCCCAGCAGTTTCTCGACCACATCGAGTACGGCGGGATCGTATCGGTGGCCGCGGCCGCCATGCAGGTAGTGCAGCGCCTCCTCGGGGCTGGCGCGCTTCGGCGAGATGGCGCCCTGCTGCAGGGCGTCGTAGTCGTTGGCCACGGCCAGGATGCGCGCGCCCAGCGGAATGTCGGCGCCTGCGATCCCGTCCGGATAGCCCTGGCCGTCGAAGCGTTCGTGATGGGCGCGGATCAGGCGGGCGCCGCCGCGCAGCTGCTCCAGCCCCATGAGCAGGGCTTCCCCTTTGGCCGGATGCTTGACCATCTCGTTGCGCTCGTCCGGCGTGAGCTGGTTGAAGGGCTTGCCGAGCAGGGGATCGGGCAGTCCGATCTTGCCGATGTCGTGGAGCAGGGCGGCGAAGAACAGGTCCTGCGCCTCTTCGGCAGGCAGCTTCATGGCCTGGCCGATGCGCCGTGCCAGATCGGCAACTCGGCGCGAGTGGCCGGCCATATTGCCGCCGCGCAGTTCGATCAGGTTGGAAAATGTCTTGAGGGTATTGAGGAAACCCGTCTTCAATTTGTCGTGGGCGCTGGCGAGTTCCGCCGTGCGTTCGGCGACTTTAGCCTCGAGGCCGGCATTGAGCTGCTTGAGTTCCTCGTTCTGCGATTGCGTCAGCGCTTCCAGGCGGTTTTTTTCGCGCAGCAGCGCCTTCTTCTCCAGCCCCTCGCGCACGACCAGCAGCACCTCGTTGTCGTCCCAGGGCTTGGCGATGTAGCGGTGCAGTTGCCCGTTGTTGATGGCCTCGATGGTGGAATTCATGTCGGCAAAGCCGGTGAGCAGGATGCGCACCGTGTCGGGCCAGCGTTCGCGCGCGGCGGCCAGCACCTGGGCGCCGTTCATGCCGGGCATGCGCATGTCGGAGATGATGAGGTCGACGGCTTCCTTTTCCATCAGGGCGAGCGCTTCTTCGCCGCTGTTCGCGGTGAGGAGGCGGTAGCCCGTCGGGCGGAACAGGCGCTTCAGCGAGGAAAGGATGTTGGCCTCGTCGTCCACGCAAAGCAGGGTGAAATCACTGTCTGACGCGGCGGGTTCGCCGTGTCCTGGAGACTGACTTTGCTCCGCGGCGGCCGGGGGCGCGTCGAAGAGCGCGCCCCAATCGGCGGCGGTGTCAATGGCTGGTTCGCTCATCTCAGTTCCCCAGGCCAGTTATCTGGACAGACGCTGTGGGAGCGGCGAGGACGCCGCTCCCACAGGTGTTTCATGAACACAGGTTCGTTCATGATCCTGTCCTCATGCCGCTACCGCGACGCGCTCGCGCGGCAGCGTGATGCGGAAGGTGGTGCCGCGGCCCAGCTCGCTCTCCACTTCGAGGCGGCCGCCGTGCTTCTGCAGGATGCTGTAGGAAAGCGACAGGCCGAGGCCGGTGCCCTTGCCGACCGGCTTGGTGGTGAAGAAGGGCTCGAAGATGCGCTTCAGGTTTTCCGGCGCGATGCCGCTGCCGGTGTCGGACACCGACACCCACAGGCTGCTCTCGTCGGCGCCGGTGCGCACGGTGATGGTGCCTTGTGCCTCGATGGCATGGGAAGCGTTCACCAGCAGGTTCATGAAGACCTGGTTCAACTGCGAGGGCAGGCATTCGATCTCCGGCAGCGTGCCGTACTCCTTGACCACCTTGGCCTTGTACTTGATCTCGTTGTTGACGATGTTGAGCGTGGAATCGATGCCCTTGTGCAGGTCGGCCCACTGCCATTCGTCCTCGGCGCCGGTGCGGGAGAAATCCTTCAGGTCCTGCACGATCTTCTTGACGCGGCCGATGCCCTCGCGCGTTTCCGCCAGCAGGGCATGCACATCGTCCTTGAGAAAGTCGATGTCGAGTTTTTCGCGCAGGGCCTTCGCCTCGGCGAATATCGTAGCCTCCCCGGGATGGCTGCGCTCGACGCCGGCATACACCTCGAGCATGCGGAAGATGTCGTTGACGTAGCCTTCCAGGCTGCCCAGGTTGGAGTGCACATAGCCGATCGGGTTGTTGATCTCGTGCGCCACGCCGGCGGCGAGCTGGCCGATGGAGGCCATCTTCTCCGACTGCAGGAGCTGTTGCTGGGTGTCCTCCAGGCGCTTGTTGATGGCCTGCACCTCGGCATGGGCCTGCGACAGCACCTCGATGCGGCGGCGATGCTCCTCGTGCAGGCGGGCGTTGTCGACGATGACGGAGAGGAAGGCGGTGAGCGCGTTGCCGCGCTGCAGATCATGGTCGTCGAATGGAGGTTGCTTGCTGCCGCGCCGGATCGCCAGGGCGCCGACGATCTGGCCGTCCATCATGAGCGGCCAGCACAGCGCGCTGCCTGCGCCGCAGGAAGGCGCGCCCGAAACCGGGGCGGCGCCGGTGACTGCCCGGCCCAGCAGGACATCCCCGGCCGGCACCTTGCTGCCGACGGCGTAGCCGCAGCCGCCCTTGCTTGCCACGACGATCTGCTCTGGCCGGTCGAGGTCGGCGCGCATGGCGAGACAGCCGCAATCCGCCTCGAAGGCGGCGGCGATGTAGTCGAGCATCAGTTGCGGCAGGTGGCGCGCACCGCGCGCCATCGCGCCGTCGCCGAGCCGCTGCAGGTCGTGCAGCCAGGCCAGCGTTTTCGATTCTTCATTGGACATTCATGTCTCCCGCCGGGCCACGCCCTGAAGGGCAGGCGAAGCTGCCCTGAGAGCCTGTGAAAAAATCCCTGAAAGCCTGCCGCACCCCAAGGGTACTTCCTGCGGGGCGCATCGCCCTTGCAGGAGCGGGCTTGCCCGCGATCAGCCCATGATCGCCAGCAAGCTGGCTCCTACACTCTGCGGTGAATATTTTCACAGGCTCTGAGGGGCTGGCGAAGCCACCCCGAGGAAATACTCTTGGGGTGCGCCCTGAAGAAGTACTCCTGGGGCGCCCCAAGGACGGCATGCGCCCCCTCGGGGGGCAGCGAACGAATGTGAGCGTGGGGGTGCATGTTTCGCCTCAATCGAGCACGGCGGCCAGCGCCTCGATCTGCGCGGGTACGGGGGCGAGCGCCTCGGCGCTTTGCACCCGCGTCAGGCCGAGCCGGATGGCGGCGTTGTTGGGTGCAGCGGTCGTCACGGTGTCTTCCAGGGTGTTGTTGGCGAGCGCATGCGCCAGCTGGTCGGCGAGATGGGTGAGGTCCGTCAGCGGCGCGGTCGGCGCGGTGTCCGGCTGGTGGTGGTGCTCCGTGGCCCGTATCAGGCTGGTTGGCAGATGCCAGCGTTCGAGCAGGCGGGCGCCGAACTCGGCATGCGTGAAGCCGAGCAGGGCCGTCTCGGCGGCGGTGAGATCGGCGTGCTCCTGGCGCGCGGCGAGCACGGCGGCGAAGCGTTCCGGATCGACGGAGAGCAGGGCGATGCGGCCGATGTCGTGCAACAGTCCGGCGGTGAAGGCCACTTCCGGGTCGATGCGGCACAGGGGCGCGAGCGCCTGTGCGCACAGGGCCACGCAAAAACTGTGGCGCCAGATGCGGCGCGGATCGGCCGCGCCATGGCCGCGCATGGGGAAGCTGCCGTTGAGCGAGACGGCCAGCGCCAGGCGCCGCACGCTGGAAAAGCCCAGCACCATGACGGCTTCCTGCAGGCTGGCGACCTGGCCGGCGACGCCGTAGAAGGGCGAGTTGACGATCTTCAGCACGCGCGCCGAGAGCACCGGGTCGCGGCCAATCTTCATTGCCAGATGGGCGGCGTCGAGGTTCTCGTCGTCGAGCGAGCGCAGTAAATCCATTACGGCGCCGGCGATTGGCGGCACCTTGTCCAAGGTGGCTTGGGGAAGGGCGCGTGTCGTGGATGTCATTGTTCTAGTGAATATGTGGCGGGAGTTGGCCGGCAGCGGCCTCGGGTGGCAAACCCGCAGCAGCGCGGGACAGGGGCAGGAAGGTGAGCAGCCAGCCGGCGCCGCCGGAGCGTGAGTCGATGCGCTGGCGCTGGCCAAGGAAGTGTTGCCCGCCGATTTCCAGTGGTTGCGGCTCGGCCGCGGCTTCCAGGAGCATGCAGGTGGCCAGTTCCGCCGGCAGCGCATCGGCCAGTTCGCAGCCGGGCAGGGCGCCGGGCCACAGGTCCAGGGCACGGCTGTTGGCCAGCACGATCATGCCGTTGTCGTCGATGCCGACCAGCGGCACCGGCACATGGTAGAAGGCCTCCTGGGCGGCGCCGATCAGCGCCTCATCGCGCGCGATGCGATCCGTCTTCTGGCCGAGCAGGCTTTCCAGACGTTCGTTCATCTCCAGCAGGCGCGCCGAGTGCTCGCGGATCTGCTGGTTGAGCAGCGCGTTTTCCTGCGACATTTCCTGCCGCTGGAACGCCTCGCGGATGACGCCGCGCAACTGGTCGTCGTCCCACGGCTTGGTGAGGAAGCGGTAGATCGAGCCCTCGTTGATGGCCTGGATGACCGATTGCAGGTCGGTGTAGCCGGACAGCACCATGCGGATGGTGTCCGGGTAGAGCTCCTTGACGCGGCTGAGGAATTCCGTGCCGGTCATGTCCGGCATGCGCTGGTCGGAGACCACCACGCCGACCGGGTGGGCGGAGAGCAGCTCGAAGGCCTCGGTCGAGTTGTTGGCGATGAGGATGGTGTAGCCCTCGCGGCGCAGCAGGCGTTTGAGGGAAGTGAGGATATTGGCCTCGTCGTCGAGCAGCAGCAGCGTGCGCGTGCGCATCGCGGCATGGGTCGGCAGCGAACTCAGCGACAATCCATTGTGCAGCAGGTCGCCCGCCGCCGCCGCGGCCACCGGCTTGCTGAAAAGAAAGCCCTGGGCGCGGTCGCAATGCTGCTGGGCGAGGAAGCCGAGCTGGGCGTCGTTCTCGACGCCCTCGGCCACCACTTTCTTGCGCAGCGAGTGGGCCATGGCGATGATCGAGGCGCAGATGGCGGCATCGTCCGGGTTCGAGGTGATCTCGGTGACGAAGGACTTGTCGATCTTGAGGATGTCGAGGGGAAAACGCTTCAGGTAGGCCAGGCTGGAATAGCCGGTGCCGAAGTCGTCGACGGCGAGGGTGATGCCCATGGCCTTGAGTTCGCGCAGCGTGCGCGCCGATTGCTCGATGTCCTGCATGATGAGCGACTCGGTCACTTCCAGCTCCAGGTTGCGCGCCGGCAGGCCGGTCTCCTTCAGGGCGGCGGCGACGACTTGCGGCAGATTGGGCAGGCTGAACTGGCGCGCCGAGAGGTTGACCGCCATGCGCAGGTTGGCGTCGTAGGTTTCCACCCACTGCCTGGCCTGGCGGCAGGCGCGGGCGAGCACCCATTCGCCGATGGGCACGATGAGGCCGCTTTCCTCGGCGATGGGGATGAACTCGGCCGGCGAGACGAAGCCGAGTTCGGCATGGGTCCAGCGCAGCAGGGCCTCGAAGCCGCAGATGGCGCCGTTGCGGCTGAGGTCGATCTGCGCCTGGTAGTGCAGGTCGAGTTCGTTGCGCGCCAGCGCGCCGCGCAAGGCGTTTTCCAGCTTCAGACGACGACTGGCGGTGGCGTTGAGGGCGACCGCGTAGTAGCGGAAGGTGTTGCGGCCGGCGCGCTTGGCCGCGTACATGGCGGCTTCGGCATTCTTCAGCAGGGTTTCGGCGTTGTCGGCGTCGCGCGGGAAATAGGCGATGCCGATGCTGACCGTGCAGTGAATGAGGCTGGAGTCCGCCTCGATCGGCGGCGCGACGGCCTGCATCAGCCGCTGCGCCAGATCGGCCGCGCTGCCCTCGCTGGCCACGCGGGGCAGGATGACGGCGAAGGCGTCGCTTTCCAGGTGCGCCACCGTATCCTCGGCGCGCAGCGTCGACGACAGGCGCTCCGCCACCGTGCGCAGGATGCTGTCGCCGGCCTGGTGGCCGAGGCTGTCGTTGATGGTCTTGAAGCGGTCCAGGTCGATGCTCATGACGGCCAGCGATTCGCCGCTGCGCTCGTGGCCGGCGATCGCCTGGTGCAGGCGGTCCAGCATCAAGCCGCGGTTGGGCAGGCCGGTGAGCGTGTCGTGGGTGGTCTTGTGGAGCAGTTCCTGCGTGGTTTCCTTGTTGAGGCGCCGGGTGGCCGCGTCGTCGAGTTCGCGCGCGATGGCCGGCGCCAGCCGGGCGAGGTTGCTCTTCAGAACATAGTCCTGCGCGCCGGCGCGCATGGCGCCGACCGCCACCTCCTCGCCGATATTGCCGGAGACGATGATGAAGGGAAGCTCGGGGCTGTGCTGGCGGACGATGGCCAGCGCCTGCAGGCCGCTGAATTCCGGCATGGTGTAGTCGGATATGACGAAATCCCAGCCGCCGGCGTCGAGCGCTGCGCGCAGTTCATCTGCAGTCTGGACGCGCACAGTGTCGAGCTGGAAGCCCCCCTTCTTCAGGGTGCGCTCGAGCAGGAGCGCGTCGTTCTGGGTGTCCTCGACGAGGAGCAGGCGCAGAGGCCGCAATCCGGGTTCTGCAGGCGAATTCATGGCCTTACCTTGCCCCCGGGCGCACGACGCCGCCTGCCGCGACTCGCGGCATTACAAAAAATGAAATCGAATCATGAGCCTGGATTCGCACTGCCGCCTCTTGGTTTTGTCCGGACAAAAGACATATCGGAAGCGGCTGCGGACTGCGGGATAGGTCAATTCCTCATGCCGCATCAGGAATTTCCCGATGCGGCAGTGCAGGAGCGGGCATGCCCGCGATCGGCCCATGATCGCCAGCAAGCTGGCTCCTACAAGGGCGGGGCTTGCCCCGCCCTCAGGCGTTGGCGTCGATGAGGCCGTTGCGGATGGCGTAGCGCACCAGGCTGGCCAGGTCGTGTATGCCCAGCCGGTCCATGATCTGGGCGCGGTAGGTTTCCACTGTCTTGGGCGAGAGCTGCAGATCGAAGGCGATTTCCTTGATGCTGCGACCCAGCGCCAGCAATTTCAGCACTTCGAGCTGGCGGGCCGTGAGTGCGGCCTGGCCGGGCGCCTCGGGCTGGCGCAGCCCCGTCGATTGCAGTACCTGGCTGGTGATGCGCGGCGAGAGATAGGTCGCGCCGGAGGCCACCGCCTCCAGGGCGGCCTGCAGTTCCAGCGTGGCGGCATCCTTGAGGAGATAGCCCGAGACGCCCAGCTTGAGGGCCTGCGTGACGTATTCCTCGCTGGCGTGCATGGAGAGGATGAGGACGCGGGTGTCCGGCAGGTCGCGCAGGATGCGCTCGGCCGCCTGCAGGCCGTTCATGCCGGGCATGGTGATGTCGAGGAGCGCGATATCGGGCTGGTGCTGCGCGGCCAGCGCCACGGCCTCTTCGCCGTTGTTCGCTTCTGCCACGACGGAGATGCCTTCGATGCCGTCGAGCAGGGCGCGCAGGCCGGCCCGCACCAGGGTGTGATCGTCGGCCAGCAGCAGGCGCAGCGGTTTCATCCCGGGGGCCCTGCACTTCCTTCGGTCGCACCCCAAGGGTATTTCCTGCGGGGCAGATTCCCTTTGGTCAAAAGTCAGTACCCCGGAAGCAAGGTCGGGCACTCGTCCCCGGAAGACGGCGAAGCGGGTTGCGGAAAGGTGATGCCGACCGTGGCGCCGTCATCCGGTCGGGTGGTGATGTACAGCGTGCCGCCGGCCAGCATGGCGCGCTCGTTCATGCCGACCAGCCCCAGGCTGCCGCCGTGCAGGGCGTGGTCCTGCGCCGCAGGCAGATCGAAGCCGATACCGTCGTCACGCACGGTCAGTTCCAGGCGATCTTCGACAATCCTGAGTTCGATGCGAATTTCCGCTGCCCTGGCGTGGCGCAGGGCGTTGGTGAGGGCTTCCTGGGCGACGCGGAAGCTGGCGGTTTCGATGAGCGGGTCGAGGCGGGGCAGGGACGCCGGTGTATCGAGGACAATGGCCGGGCCTTCCGGCCGGCTGTGGCGCTTGACCAGCCAGTTGAGCGCGGCGGCGAGGCCCAGGTCGTCGAGTTGCGGCGGACGCAGGTCGAGCGAGAGCTTGCGCACCTGATCGAGCAGCCGTTCGGCGATATCGGTGACTTCGATGGCCAGGGGCAGCGCAATATGGTCTACCAGGCGGCGCTGCAGGGCGTCGAGATTGAGTTTCATGGCGGTGAGCGACTGGCCGATCTCGTCGTGCAGTTCGCGGGCGATATGGCGGCGCTCCGCTTCCTGAACCTGCAGCATGCGATTGGACAGGGCCTGCAGGCGCAGTCTGGCTTCGCGCAGTTCCTGCTCGCCCCTGCGGCGCGCGCGGCGCACTTCCGCTTCCTTGACTTCGCGTTCGATCGCCGCGCCGAGGCGGGCAAAATTGCCCTTGATCAGGTAGTCGTGCGCACCGGCCTTCATGGTGGCGACGGCGACATCCTCGCCGATGTTGCCGGAGACGATGATGAAGGGCATGTCCGGATCGAAGGCATGCACCTGGTGCTGCGCCAGCAGCCCGGAGTAGTCGGGCAGGGTGTAATCGGAGAGAACGATGTCCCAGGGCTGTGCGTTCAGCGCCTGCGCCGTCTCCTCGGCGCTGCTCACGCAGCGGTAATGCGCTGCGTAGCCGGCCCGGCGCAGGGCCAGCAGCAGCAGGGTGAGGTCGTCCGGCGAATCCTCGATGATGAGGATGTCGATGGGGCGCAGCGCCGTGAGCGGGAGTGCCTGTTCCATAGTGTCGTGCATGGCAGAAGGGTGTGCTTGGATTGCTGCGGGAATCATACCCCGCGCCGCCGCGTTTGTTGTCGAGGGCGAGCCGGCACAGGGCAATTGCATGAACGCCGGCAGCCGGTTTGTAGGTCGGGCTTTAGCCCGACTTCGGCGGTTGATCGACCCCCCATGTCGGCCTGAAGGCCGACCTACGGAGGGATTTCTCCATTCCCACGGCATTCATGCGATTGCCCTGCGAGCCGGCGTCGTCTCACACCAGCGTAAAGAAGAACGTCGCGCCCTGGTCCTTTTCCGCTTCGGCCCAGACGCGGCCGCCGTGCAGGGCGATAATGCGTTTCACCGTGGCCAGACCGATGCCGCTGCCCGGGAATTCGCTTGCGCGGTGCATGCGCTGGAAAGGTTCGAACAGGCGCGCGGCATACTGCATGTCGAAGCCGGCGCCGTTGTCGCGCACGAAATAGACGGTTTGTCCGGCGTCATTGCTCACAACGCCGAACTCGATGCGGGCGTCATCACGCTGCGCGGAGTATTTCCAGGCGTTGCCGATGAGGTTCTCCAGCACGGCGCGCAGCAGCCTCGGGTCGCCCGTCGCCGGCACAGGCCGGGCCACCGTGCACCGCACCTTGCGTTCGGGATGGCTGGAGGCCAGATGGTCGCAGATATCCTGCGCGATCTCGCCCAGGTCGAGCGGCTGCCAGGAAGGCGTCTGGGCGCCGATATGAAACAGGCCGAGCATGCCCTCGATCAGTTGATCCATGCGTTGGCCGGCGGCGATGACGCGGGTCAGGTGTTCGTGGCCGTCCAGGGATAGCGCCTCGGCGTGATCCTCGCGCAGCACCTGGCTGAAGCCGACGATGCTGCGCAGCGGCGCGCGCAGGTCATGCGAGAGGGAATAGCTGAATGCCTCCAGTTCGGCCGTGCGCTCCTTGATGCGCTGCTCCAGCCCCTCGTTGAGTCGGCGGATGTCGGCCTCGGCGCGCATGCGCTCCAGTTCGGCGCCGGCGCTGGCGGCGAAAATGCGCAGGATGGACTTGATCTCGTCATTCGGATCCATCGGCTTGTCGTCCATGACGATCAGGATGCCGAGCGTCTCGCCGCGGCTGCCGAAGATCGGCGTGCCGATATATCCCTCTACCTTCAATTGCGCGAGCAGCGGGTCGTCGGGGAACTGGGCAGTCACGTCGCTCGGATAGGCGCAGAGTGCTTTGCCGACGACGTTCCAACAGGGCGTGCCGGCCAGGTCGTAGCTGAAATTCGGGGCGAGGCCCTCGCCGGCCCAGACGGCCAGCGTGCGCACCCGTTCCGGTTCCTCGCAGAGGCCGAGCACGGCATAGCGCACGCCCAGCGCGCCGGCCAGATTCTTCGCCAGCGCCTCGAGATAGGCCGGCCCCGTGACGGTGGCGGTGCCCTCGACGATGCTGCGCAGCACCTGTTCGGCGTGGCGCTGGCTGCGGGCGATTTTCTGGTGTTCGTGGTGGATATAGGTATCGAGGGCCAGGCCCATGTCGAAGATCACCACCTTCAGCAGGGCATCGGCGGCGGCGAGGAAGCGATCATTGTCGCCCTCGCAGGCGCGGGCCAGCAGCGGCAGCAGTTCGGACAGGTATTTCCGGTAGGCGCCGAGATACCATTTCGGGTCGAGGCCGATGCGCTGATGCACGGCGCCCACGCCCAGCCGGTGCAGGACGTACGCGTCGCCATACTCGCCCGCCGTCAGCGAGCTGAAGTAGGCGGACTGGGCGCGGCGCAGGCGCGCCAGCCCGGATTCGTCGCCGATGAGGGTGCGCAGCGGCTCGAACTGCAGGAGGTGCTCGTAAAAGGCGGCCGTGAAGCGGTCGCCTTCGGGTTCCAGCTTGTCGTGCAGGCTTTTCAGCAGTGCAACATCCTTGTCGCTGAACTCGAGAAATCGTTTGCGAATGGCGATTTCCTGAGCGTCCAGCCCGATGTCAGATGCTATGGATTCGGCCAACCGGTCGAGTTGGTGCATGCTCACAGTTCTCCTGCGGAAAATCCTGGGAGGACCGGCAACGGGGACAGGGTTGCCGTGGTGGTTGTGCCGGCTGTCGGGTCAGGCTCGGCCTGACCCGAGGCGGGTCGTTCTTCTTATGTCAATTCACATCTGTCCGGCTTATAAACCGGACTACGGGCTTTGCCCATCAGGATATTCCCGATGGCATGCTTGCCGCCGCCGGGAAAACGCAGGATCGTTCAGGCGGCCGTCTTCAGGCGACTGTGCGCCGAGACATGCTGGGCCAGGAAGTCCATCTGGTCGACAAGGATGTTGCGGTTGCAGAGGATGAGGAACTCGGCCTTGTTCGGCACGTAGGGAGCGTAGAGCAGTTCCATGCCGGCCTGCTCGGGGGTGCGGCCGCTCTTCTTCTGATTGCAGTGGCGGCAGGCGGTGACGACATTCATCCACAGGTCGCGTCCGCCCTGGGAGACGGGCAGGATGTGGTCGCGCGTCAGGCGGATGAAGGAGTATTCGTGACCGCAGTAGCCGCACATGTGGCGGTCGCGGTGGAACAGCTCGCGGTTATTCAGGGGCGGCACGACGGAACGATTGCGCGGCGCCAGCGCCTTGCCCTTGATGGCGATGATGCTGTCCACCGTAATGAAGGAGCGCTCGCCCGTATCGCGGCTCATGCCGCCATGGATGGTGAAACTGTGATCGCCGGCGACCCAGGCGACGAGGTTCTTGGCGTAGTAAAAGCAGGCATGCTGCCAGGTCACCCAGCGGTGCGGTGCACCGTTCATGTCGAGTGTCAGGATAAGCGGATGACCCAGGTTTGACATAACGCTATCAAGGCGCTCTTGGCGCCCGTTTGCCGGTTTGATCTTCAGTGTAAAATCATAAAGTTGCCGTAGCGTATCAGAGCATTGTGATTTTTAAAAGTCTTGTCGGACAGGGGCGGCGCGCAGGCGGGTTGCTGCCCGCCCTGGCTCTCTCCTGCGTCCTGCATGTCCTGCTGCTTTGGCCGGACGCCTTGCCGCGCATGGCGCAACAGGCGGGACAGCCGCTCATGGCAACCCTGCGTGCTTCCGCGGCGGTCAACAGTCCCGCCCCGGCGTCTCCGAGCGGCCCGCCCGCACAAGAAAAGCCCGCAGCCAAGATCGCCCAGCGGCAACTCGCCGTCGCCAAGGCGGAACCGGTGACGAATACGCCGCCGCCTGTCGCCGCCGACAACACCGGCGCCAGCACAGCGGGGCCGGCAATCACCGGTTCGGCGGCTTTATACAGTGATACGGGGACTCAGAATCGGACTCAGAATCCGGCTGCGCAGACTGGGGATCCGGTACGTCCGGATGCCGACGGGATTCGCGCCTACCGCATCGGCCTGGCGCGGGAAGCGCGGGCGCACAGGCAATATCCTTTATTGGCGCGCGAGCGCGGCTGGACGGGAACGGCGGAAGTGCGGGTGGATGTCTCGCGCGAAGGCCAACCCCGGCAAATCCTGCTGGCCCGCTCCAGCGGCCATGACATCCTCGACCGCGAAGCCGTGCAGATGATGTCGCGCGCCGCCGCTTCAGCCACCTTGCCCGATTCCCTGCGTGGCCGCGCCTTCGCCGTCCGGTTGCCGGTGGTCTTCGATATTCCGGACGTGCAGTAGTACTACTTCGGAACCTGCAGATCGCTGGCGTGAAAGCCGAAACGGCCGGCTTTCCGGTCTTCGTAGTAATGGCGCAAGGTCAAGCCGATGGTGCGGAAGGCGATCTCCTTCCAGGGGATGGCGGCTTCGTCGAACAGCCGTACTTCCAGCGATTCCTCGCCGGGCGCGAAGTCCAGATCGAGCAGGCGCGCCCGGTAGAGGATGTGCACCTGGTTGATGTGCGGCACGTTGATGAAGGTGAACATCTCGCCGATCTCCACCCGTGCGCAGGCTTCCTCCAGCGTTTCCCGCGCGGCGGCCTGGGCGGTGGTCTCGGCGTTTTCCATGAAGCCGGCCGGCAGGGTCCACAGGCCGGCGCGCGGTTCGATGGCGCGACGGCAAAGGAGGATCTTGTCCTCCCATTCCGGGATTGCGCCGACCACCATTTTCGGATTGGCGTAGTGAATGGTGCCGCAGCGATCGCAGACGTGGCGCGGCAGGGTGTCTCCTGCGGGCACTTTCAGACCGACGGGGGCGCCGCAATGGCTGCAATAATTCATCGCCGCATTTTACCCCGCAGGCCCTAAAGTTTTCCGCGCGCCGGCCGTAGCCTATGCATGACGGATTTGCTTGCGACCGAGGCTTCAACGTCCGAGGCGCCGACATGAGCCCAATCGACATTTCAAAATACGAGCAACTCAAGGCCTCCGGCCAGCTGCCGTCCCCCAAGGGGGTGGTGCTGGCCATTCTGCGCTTGACGCAGAGGGAGGATGCCTCGATGGCGGAGCTGTCGCGCATCATCAAGTCGGATCCGGCCTTCGTCGGCCGCCTCATCAAGGCCGCCAATTCCGTCAGCGCCAACCCCGGCCGTCCCGTCGTTTCGGTGCAGGAAGCACTGATCGTGCTCGGCATGCCGGTGGTGCGCAATCTGGCCCTCGGCCTCTCCCTGCTCTCGCAGTACCGCAAGGGCGCCTGCAAGGGCTTTGACTACGAGCGCTTCTGGTCGGCCTCACTCGCCTGCGGCATCGCGCTGCAGGTGCTGGCCCAGCATACGCGCCTGGTGCAGCCCGAGGAGGCGTTTTCGGTCGGCCTGCTCGCCCGGATCGGGGAACTGGCCCTGGCGACGCTGTATTCGGACGAGTACGCAAGGATCCTGCGCGCGGCATCGAAGCAGCGCGAAGGGGAGCTGGCGCGCATGGAAGGCGAGGCCTTCGCCATGACGCACAGCGAGCTCTCCGCCGCCATGCTGTCCGACTGGGGCCTGCCGAAGATATTCGTCGATCCCGTGGGCCGGCACGAGGCCGGCGAGGACTGCGGCTATCCCGAGGACAGCCGGGAACGCCGGATCGTCAGGCTGCTGGCGCTGTCGCGGGAGATCGCCGACCTGTGCCTGGCGACCGGGGAGGACCGTTCGCGGATAATGGCGAGGCTGCTGGCCCTGGGCGGGCTGGCTTCCATCGATGCCGAGGAGCTTGGCGTGCTGTGCGACCGCGTTGTGCGCGAGTGGCGCGAGTGGGCCGGCATGCTCAATGTCGTGTCGCAGCCCCTGCCGCCGTTCGACGAGATGGCCGGGATGCGGGCGCCGCCGGACGGAAAGGGCGTTGCCGCGGAGAACCCGGCCGGGAAGCTGCGCGTTCTGGTGGTGGAGGACGACCGTTCGATCCGCATGGCGCTGCGCGCCGCGCTGGAAAAGGCCGGCTACGAGGTCAGCGAGGCCGCCGACGGCGAGGCGGGCCTGCAGGCGGCGCTGCAAGTCGAGCCGCACATGATGGTCGTGGCCCGCACGCTGCCGCGCATGGATGGCCTGGCGCTGACCCGGGCGCTGCGCGAGACCCGTCCCGGGCGGACCATCTTCATCCTCATCCTGACCGCGCCGGGCGACGAGAATCAATTGATCGAGGCGTTCGATGCCGGGGTGGACGACACCCTCGGGAAGCCGCTCGACCCGCGACTGCTGCTGGCGCGCCTGCAGGCCGGCCGGCGCGTGGTGCGCATGCAGCAGGAGATCGAGCGCGACCGCGAGGAACTCCGGCGCTTTGCCGCCGAACTGGCGGTTGCCAACCGGCGCCTGCAGGAGGTCGCGCTGACCGACGCCCTGACCGGCCTGCCCAACCGGCGCTATGCCATGGAGCGCCTGCAGCAGGAGTGGGCGGGGGCCACCCGCAGCAGGCGTCCGCAGGCCTGCATGGTGATCGACCTCGACGAGCTCAAGCAGGTGAACGACATCTACGGCCACGACATCGGGGACGCCTTCCTGACGCAGACCTCCGCCGCCATCCGCGGCGCGCTGCGCGCCCAGGACGTGCTCTGCCGCACCGGCGGCGACGAGTTCCTGGTCATCTGTCCGGACACCGATTTGCACGCGGCCCTGGCCTGCGCGGAGCGCGTGCGCCGCGCCGTCGAGGGCAGGCCGGTCGAGGCCGGCCAGCTGCGGCTGAAGGGAACCGTCAGCGTCGGGGTGGCGGAACGCCTGCCGGAGATGGCCGACGCCGATGCGCTGATCAAGCAGGCCGACCAGGGCGCCTATCTGGCGAAGCAGCGCGGACGCAACCGCGTCGTCACGAACCAGGTCCTGGCCGAGCAGGCAAGTCATTGAGGGAAAAGCGGCTTTATTTTTTCCTGGGCGCGTTAAAGTTCTCCTGTCCGGTGCCGTTAACGGGATAACCCCGAACCATATTCTCAGAACGGACATGGCTGTGATGGAACGCGCGAACATGAGCATGTTGCTGAGGGAGCAGCCCATCAGCATGCTGATCGTGGATGATTCCGAGGATGACGCGTTTCTGCTCTTCTCTGAATTGGCTTCCCGCGGCGCCAGGGTCGATTACAAACGGGTCGATACCGCCCCGGAGATGAGCAATGCGCTCGTCGACGGCAGTTGGGATCTCATCATCTGCGACCATTCCATGCCGGGCTTCGACGCGCTGACGGCGCTGGAGATCCTCAAGCAGAGCGGCAAGGACATTCCCTTCCTCATCTACTCCGGCCATATCAGCGACCAGACGGCCTTCACGGCCATGGGCGACGGGGTGAATGACTATATTCAGAAGGGCAACTTCGCGCGGCTGATTCCCGTCATCGAACGCGAATTGAAGGGGGCGGCGGCGCGCAGTGCGGTGCGGCAAGCCGACTCGCGCATCATGGAACTGGCCTATTTCGACAAGCTGTCGAGCCTGCCCAACCACAATTATTTCTGCGCCCGTGTCACCGAGATGATCGAGGAATGTGCCCCGAAGGAAATACCCTTGGGGTGCGAGAAGCGGGGCGACGGCCCCTGCGGCGCGCTGTTCTATATCGACCTCGATCGTTTCCTGCGCATCAACAGTTCCTTTGGTTACGAAGCCGGCAATGAAATCCTGCGCCAGTCGGCCGCCAGATTGAAGGAATGCGCCGCCGAGTCCGGCGCCCTGCTGGCCCGTTTCGGCGGGGACGAGTTCGGCATCTACTACCCCGGCCTGACGGACAGGGCGGCGGTGCAGAACTTCGCCGAATGGCTGAAGCAGGCGTTCGATGCGCCGTTCATGCTCGCCGGCATCGAGTTGTATCTGACGTGCTCGATTGGTATCGCCCTCGTGCCGGAGGACGGCAGGCAGGTGTATGACCTGCTCATGAATGCCGAGACGGCGATGGCCAACGCCAAGCGCGGCGGCAGCAACGGCTATCGCTTCTATTTGAAGGAGATGAACGCCACCTCGGCCGAGCGCATCGCCATGGAAAGCGAGTTGCGCCACGCCATCGAGCGCGACGAATTGTTCCTGCAGTACCAGCCCTGCGTGGATGCCACCCGCCTCGACACCATCGGCGTCGAGGCGCTGGTGCGCTGGCGCCACCCCGAGCGCGGCCTGATCCCGCCCGACCGGTTCATTCCGATTGCCGATGAATCCGGCCTGATCGTCGATATCGGCGAGTGGGTGTTGCGCAAGGCCTGTCACCAGGCCAAGATCTGGCTTGACCTGGGCCTCAAGGATTTCTCGATTTCGGTGAACGTTTCCGCCGTCCAGTTCGCCCAGCCGCGCCTGCTCGACGTGGTCAAGCGTGCACTGGCGGATTCCGGTCTGCCGCCGCAAGCCCTGACGCTGGAAATCACCGAGTCGGTCGTCATGCACGATGCAGAAACGGCGGTCGGCATGCTGCGGGCGCTCAAGCACATGGGCGTGAAGCTGTCCATCGACGACTTCGGCACGGGCTATTCTTCATTGTCCTACCTGAAGCGCTTTCCCATCGACATCCTCAAGATCGACAAGTCCTTCGTCGGTACGCTGGGCGTCAATGAGGAAGACACGGCCATCGTGCGCGCCATCATGGCGCTGGCGAAAAGCCTGCGGCTGACGACCATCGCCGAGGGGGTGGAAACCGAACTTCAGATGCAGTTGCTGCAGCGCGAACAATGCGACCGTTTCCAGGGATACCATTTCAGCCGACCGATCGACATCGATGCCCTGACGGCGCGCCTCATGGAAGAAAAACTGCAGGTCTACGCCGTCCTGCAGTGAGCGTCCCGCGTAAGTCGGGCTTCAGCCCGATGACCGAAGGAAATCTGCCCCGCAGGAAATACCCTTGGGGTGCGACCGAAGGAAGTGCAAAGCCCCGCGGGACAGCGACGGTCGTTGTCGGGCTGAAGCCCGACCTACATCCGACAAGTACATATACAAGAGCTTCTTGCAAAACTACGAAAAAATAGAGGTTCGTCATTCCCGCGCAAGCGGGAATCCATGAATTTCAATAGGTTGCAGAAGCACTGGATTCCCGCTTGCGCGGGAATGACGTGTTTTGCAAGAGACTCACAAATCTGAATAATTTTTCCAAAAACCCCTAAAGTATCCGCCGCCGGCGCCGTTAAATAACGATAAGTAGGCAACCCTCCGTTCATGTAGGTGCAATTCCTACACGCGGGTGTTCCCCTATTCGTACGTCAAATACCGAAGTCGGCTGATTCTGCCGGCGGCCGGACAGATGCAGAATGCGCTCAACCAAGGCGCCGCGGGCGCCATAACGGAGGAGCGCTCGGATGAACACTGCGGATGTCTACAACGAAATCAAAGAACTCAACCTGTCCTACCTGATGCTGGCCCAGCAGCTTATTCGGGCCGACCGTGAAACCGCCCAGTATCGTCTGGGCATCGGCACGGACATTGCTGAAGTGATTGACAGCCTGACACCCGGCCAGGTGCTGAAGATGGCAGGCTCGAACATGGTGTTATGCCGCTTCCGCTTCGACGACAAGCTGCTGGTGGGTCTGCTCTCCAGCCATGAGCGCGACCGCGGCACGTCCCACACCCACGCCGCCATCCTCGCTTCCGCCCGCCCAGTCGCGGCCATCGCCTGAAGGAATTGCCATGCGCAACAAAAGCGTAGTGGTCGAAGCGCAGGAAATCCAGCTCGCCGCCGAGTTGATCCGGCTCGGCGCCCGGCTGCAGTTGCTGGAAGCGGAAACCAATGTTTCACGCGAGCGCCTGCTCAAGCTCTACAAGGAAGTGAAGGGCGTCTCGCCGCCGAAGGGCATGCTGCCTTTCTCGACCGACTGGTTCCTCACCTGGCAGCCGAATGTGCATGCCTCGTTGTTCATGTCCTTCTACCGGTTCATGCTCGACAACACCGAGTTGCGCGGCCTGAATGCCGTGGTGAAGGCCTATCGCCTGTATCTCGAACACATCGAACTGCATGGACTGGAGTGCGTGCTTTCCCTGACCCGTGCCTGGACGCTGGTGCGATTCTTCGACGCCAACATGCTGAAGATGGCGCAATGCAAGGACTGCGGCGGCCAGTTTGTCGCCCATGCCTTCGACCTGACCCAGGACTACGCCTGCGGACTGTGCCATGTGCCGGCCCGGGCGGGCAAAACCAAACGCAACGCGGAGGCCGCTGCCGCGACCGCCTGAACACCGTCTGACCTCCTCCTTGCAAGCCAAGGAGACTTATGCCGCCCGGTTTCTTCCCTTGCCGGGCGGCTTTCTTTTTTCCACCTCATCTCGCTCAAGTTCCTTGAGGCCGCGCCGATATTTGAAGCATGCCTGTCAAGCTGGTCGTCCCCCGGGGGGCTTCAAGGTCAATTAAAAACAGAGAGATGCGAGCATGTTCGTAATCGTTGGCTATGTCGTGGTATTGGGCGCCGTATTCGGCGGATTCGCCATGGCGGGGGGGCATATTGCCTCCCTCTTCCAGCCGGTCGAGCTGGTCATGATCGGGGGGGCTGCGCTCGGCGCCTTCTTCGTTGCCAATACACCGAAAACCATCAAGTCGACCCTGAAGGCCCTGCCCAGCCTGCTCAAAGGCTCCAAGTTCTCCAAGGCGCTCTATATCGATCTGCTGTCCATGCTCTACGAGATTCTGGCCAAGGTGCGCAAGGAAGGCCTCATGTCGATCGAGTCCGATGTGGAAAATCCGGAGGCCAGTCCGACATTCTCGAAATACCCGCATATCCAGCATGACCACCATGCCATGGAATTCCTCACCGACTACATGCGCATGATGGTGGGCGGCAACCTGAACGCCTTCGAGATCGAGAACCTGATGGACAACGAGATCGAGACCCACCACCACGAGGGCGAGGTGCCGATTCACGCCCTGGCCAAGCTCGCCGACGGCCTGCCCGCCTTCGGCATCGTCGCTGCGGTGATGGGCGTGGTGCATACCATGGAGTCGGTCGGCATTCCGCCGGCCGAACTGGGCAAGCTGATCGCCGCTGCGCTGGTCGGCACCTTCCTCGGCATCCTGTTGGCCTACGGCTTCGTCTCGCCGCTCGTCTCGCTGCTGGAACAGAAGTTGAACGAGTCGACCAAGATGTTCCAGTGCATGAAGGTCACGCTGCTGGCCAGCATGAACGGCTACGCGCCGCAGGTGGCGGTCGAATTCGGCCGCAAGGTGCTCTACTCGACCGAGCGTCCCGGCTTCCGCGAGCTGGAGGACGAGGTCAAGGCGAGGAAGGGCAAGTAGGTCGGGCTTTAGCCCGACGACGAAAGGAATCCTTGCGGGATGACAATGATCGACCAACCGCCGCGTCGGCCTGAAGGCCGACCTACAGACCGTCAGACAACGACATCATGAGCGACGATAGCCAGAAGCCGATAGTCGTAAAACGCATCAAGAAGGGTGGCGGCGGCCACCACGGTGGCGCCTGGAAGATCGCCTATGCCGACTTCGTCACGGCGATGATGGCCTTCTTTCTGCTCATGTGGCTGCTCGGCTCGACCGCCAAGGGCGACCTGAATGGCATTGCCGAGTATTTCGCCACGCCGCTGAAGGTCGCCATGCAGGGCGGCTCGGGTTCGGGCGACGCCTCCAGCGTGATCCAGAGCGGCGGCCAGGATCTCACCCGCACCGCGGGCCAGGTCAAGCGCGGCGAAGTCGTCGCGGAAAAAAAGGCGGTCAACCTGCAGGCGCTGAAGGCCGAGCAGGAGCGGCTGGAGCGGGTCAAGCTGGGCGAACTGAAGGAAAAAATCGAGAAGAGCATCGAGGGCAATCCGGGCCTGCGCCAGTACAAGAACCAGTTGCTGCTCGACATCACTGCTGAAGGCCTGCGCATCCAGATCGTGGACGAGAAGAACCGGCCGATGTTCGATCTGTCCAGCGCCGAGGTGAAACCCTATATGCGCGACATCCTGCGCGAGATCGGCCGCTCGCTCAACGAGGTGGATAACCGCATATCGCTTTCCGGCCACACCGATGCCAAGCCATTCGTCACGGGCGACCGCGGCATCGGCAACTGGGAGCTCTCAGCCAGCCGAGCCAATGCCTCGCGGCGCGAGTTGATCGCCGGCGGCATGGCCGAGGACAAGGTGATCCGGGTCGTCGGGCAATCCTCCACCGTGCTCTTCGACACACAGGATCCCTTCAATCCAAGCAACCGTCGCATTGGCATCCTCGTGCTCAACAAGAAAACCGAGGAAGCCATCCTGCGTGACGGCAAGCTGGAGGAGTCCAAACCGGCGGAAGAGCGTGACGCTCCGGCGGCAATGACAGAGAAGCCCGCCGGCTGACGCGCGCCCCGACTGCAGGCCGCCATGCCGCTCGACTTGACCCAGTTCCACACGGTCTTCTTCGACGAGACCGCCGAGCATCTGTCGACGATGGAGTCGCTGCTGCTCTACCTCGATGCAGCGGATCCCGATGCCGAGCAGCTGGACGATATTATCCGCGCGGCGCATTCGATCAAGGGTTCCGGCGGCACGTTCGGATTTCAGGACATGGCGGGTCTCGCACGGGAGGTCGAGACGCTCGTCGCGCGGGTGCGCAGGGGCGACTGCCGGCTATCGGGAGCGCGCGTCACCGCGCTGCGCGAAGCCTGCGGCGTGCTCAGGGCGCTGCTTGCCGGTTATCGCGGCGAAGGCGCCGTGGAACAGGATGCCGTGGTGCGGGCAATTGACTTGCTGCACGGTCGTTCGATGGATCGCCGGGGAGAAGCGAAGCAGCCGGACACGGTGCGCGTCATGCCCTCGCCGGCGTCGAGCGGGAAAGTCAGCCTCCACAACACGGCGAAGGATTTTGCGGAAGCGGCCGTCGAGCTGCAGGAACTGGCCCGTCAAACGACAACGGCGTCGAACGAGGTCATGGCCCTGGTAGAAGCCGCCGGCAGCGGCGGCCTTGCTAGATGATTTTCAGACCACGGTTTCCTTGCTGTGCGGCCGCTTGATCGCGGGCAAGAATCGCTGTAGGAGCCAGCTTGCTGGCGATGCGCCCGGCAGGAAGTACCCTGCGCGAAGCCCACCCGAAGGGGTGTGGGGTGCGGCGGCCGAATCGCGGGCAAGCCCGCTCCTACAAGGCGGTTCGCTTGAAACCTCTTTACCGGAGCGGCAGGATCGCCTGGACCCGATATGACGAATAGCGACAAAAGTCCTTCGCAGCGCGAGTTCGAGTTCACTGCGGCCGATTTCGAGCGCGTGCGCAAGCTGATCTACGCGCATGCCGGCATCGCGCTGTCCGACAACAAACAGGACATGGTCTATAGCCGGCTGGCGCGGCGCTTGCGGGTCAGCGGCGATCGCACCTTCGCCCAGTACCTGGTTCGTCTCGAGCGCGGCGATGCGCAGGAGTGGGAACCCTTCATCAACTCGCTGACGACCAATCTGACCTCTTTTTTCCGCGAGGCGCATCACTTCGAGGTGCTGTCGAAGCACCTCAAGTCGATTGCGGAAAAGCGTCCCATCCGCATCTGGTGCAGCGCGGCGTCGACCGGCGAGGAACCCTATTCGATCGCCATGACCGCAGTCGAAGCCTTCAACAGCCTGACGCCGCCCGTGTCGATCATCGCCAGCGACCTCGACACGAATGTGCTGGCACAAGGGGAGCGCGGCGTCTACCCGGCCGAGCGCATCGCCAAGCTCGCGCCTGAACAGGTCTCGCGCCACTTTCTCAAGGGCGGTGTCGCCGCAGCAGGCGATGTGGAGGTGCGGCCCGAGTTGCGACGGCTGATTACCTTTCGCCGCGTCAATCTGCTGCATGCCGCCTGGCCGGTGCAGGGGCCGCTGGACGCGATTTTCTGCCGCAATGTGATGATCTATTTCGACAAGCAGACCCAGTACGGCATTCTGAAGAAATTCGTGCCGCTGCTGCGCGAGGACGGGCTGCTGTTTGCCGGACACTCGGAGAGCTTCCTGCACGCCACGGACCTGTTCCGCGCCCTCGGCAGGACGACCTATGCGCACGCCGATTGCAAAAAATGAGGCGCCTCGGCAAACTGCAATATCGTCATTCCCGCGAAAGCGGGAATCCACTTGCACTTGTCACCTGGATTCCCGCTTTCGCGGGAATGACGGCTTTATAGGGGCGCCGGAAGTGATCCGCGTCCTGATCGTCGACGACTCTCCGATGATGCGGCGGCTGCTGAGCGACATCGTCAACGCCGCGCCGGACATGCAGGTGGTCGGCACCGCGGCCGATCCCATCGTGGCGCACGAGTTGCTCAAGTCCCTGTCTCCCGATGTGCTGACCCTGGATGTCGAGATGCCGAAGATGAACGGCATCGAGTTCCTGCGCCGCCTGATGCGCTTTCGGCCGATGCCGGTGGTGATGGTCTCTTCCTTTACCGCGAGCGGCTCGGAGCAGACGCTGAAGGCGCTGGAACTGGGCGCGATGGATTTCGTCACCAAGCCGGGGGCGGATGCAAAAACCGCCGCTGCGGATTTTGCCGGCGATGTGCGCGACAAGATTCGCAGCGCCCGCGTGGCCTGGGCGGCTTCCCCCGATCCGGTCGTGGTCGAGCGCTCCGTGCTGGCGCCGCCTGTCATCGCCGCGGCCCGACCCGGCTGGCGCCCCGCAGCGGAGGATCTGGTCGTGATCGGCGCGTCCACCGGCGGCACCGAAGCGCTCAAGGCGGTGCTGGTCGCCCTGCCGGAGAACACCCCCGGCATCCTCATCGTGCAGCACATGCCGCAGTCGTTTACGGGGTCGTTCGCCAGGCGGCTGGACAGCCTGTGCCGGATTCATGTGAAGGAGGCCGCGCATGGCGAGCGCGTGCTGCCGGGCACGGCCTACGTGGCGCCCGGGCATTCCCATCTGCTGGTGAGGAAAAGCGGTGCCGGATACATCACCGAACTGTCCCAGTCGGAGCCGGTCAATCGTCATCGTCCTTCGGTGGATGTGCTGTTTCACTCGGCGGCCGCCTGCGCAGGACGCCATGCCATCGGCGCCATCCTGACCGGCATGGGCAAGGATGGCGCGGTAGGCATGCTGGCCATGAAGCGCGCCGGCGCCTGGAACATCGCCCAGGACCAGGCCTCCTGTGTCGTCTATGGCATGCCGCGCGAAGCGGTCGCCCTCAAGGCGGTGGACGAGGTGGCGCCGTTGTCCGAGATCGGCGCCCGGCTGATGTTCCGTCTTTGCCCGGTTGGTCACGCCACCTGATTCGGGCCTGAATATTCTATCTCTCAGGTAATAAGGGCGCCCCTAAAGGTTTTGTTTCCCCCGCCGTTAGAAATGCCATGCCGCCGCACCCATTCACTGACAACATCGATATCCCGGCAGCGGCGGCGCAATCATTAAAATAACGCAGGTCGGCCTTCAGGCCGACAGCAAAGGCTGAAGTCGGGCTGAAGCCCGACCTGCGAACCGAGAGGAGATGTGATCATGCAAGCGGTTTTTGCGTCAATCCTGCATCCGGCCGTCTCCTTCATGGAGAAGCTGCGCCTGCGGACGAAATTCGTCGTCACCGGCATCGCCGGCGGCATCGTGATGGCCTATCTCCTGTTCAGCGGGGAAACGAATGGCACGCGACTGCTTCTGACGCTGGCCGGACTCGCCCTGACCGGCTATCTGCTGCTCGGCGCCTACCTGTCGATGCAGGGGGCGGTGCGCAAGGTGATCGACGGCGGACAGCGCATCGCATCGGGCGATCTGACGGCGAGAGTGGCGCTGCAATCGCAGGATGAATACCGCGATATCGGCGAGGCCTTCGATACGGTTGCGCAAACCCTGAGCGGGGTGATCCGGCGCGTCCAGGACAGCGCCGGCCATCTGGAGAACGCCTCGGTGAGCCTGGCCGGGACGACCCGCCGCATCAGCGAGAGTTCGCGCGCGCAAAGCGAGGCCACCGCTTCGGTGGTGCATGCCGTGGAACAGGTCAATGCCAGCGTGCAGCGCGTGGCCGGCAACGCCAGCGAGGCGGGCGAACTGTCCGCCTCCGCGCGCAGCAAGACAGCCGAAGGCAATGAAAGCCTGTCCAGCATGATCGGCGAACTCTATCTGATCGAGGAGGCGGTGACTGACATCGAGCGCAATGTCGATACCTTCATCGCCAACACCCGGTCCATCATGGAAATGACGCGCCAGGTGAAGGACATCGCCGAGCAGACCAATATGCTGGCCCTGAATGCCGCCATCGAGGCGGCGCGCGCCGGCGAGCAGGGGCGCGGTTTTGCCGTGGTGGCCGACGAGGTGCGCAAGCTGGCGGAAAAATCCGCCAAATCCGCCGCGCAGATCGACGAGGTGACGCGCGCGTTGGGCGCCAAGTCCACCGATGTCGAGAGCGCCATCCGCCGCGGCCGCGAATCGCTCCGGGCGGGTCAGGACAACATGGAAACGGTGGCGATCGTCCTGTCCGAAGCCAGCAGCTCGGTGGCCCGCACCAGCGACGGCATGGAGGAAATCACCGCCTCCGTCAAGGAACAGGGCGTTGCCAGCCGGGGCATCACGGAGAACGTCGAGCGCATCGCCGAGATGGTCAGTGAAAACTTCCAGGCCGTGGAGGGGGTGAATCAGCAGGCCATCCAGATGGAGCAACTCTCCCGAGAGTTGAGCCAGGTCGTGCGGGGCTTTCGTACTTGAGAGATGAATCGCCCACGTTCGCTTCACTGCCCCTCTGGGGCCCCTTGCAGGAGCGGGCTCTGGCGCCAGCAGTTGGTTTCATGGCATGCCCGCGACGCCCCGAAGGAAGTCCCCTTGGGGGATCAACCGCTGCATCGCCAGCAAGCTGGCTCCTACAGCCCCCAAGGGGGCGCAGGCCGCTCCCACAATAGCGATCCTGATTAGCAATGAACGTCAGCCAGATAGCAATGTAGGTCGGCCTTCAGGCCGACAACGGCCGCTGTCCCACAGGCGCCCCAAGGGTATTTCCTGCGGGGCGGATTTCCTGCGGTCATCGGGCTGAAGCCCGACCTTGTATTATTTTCCCATGAAAGAATTCGACGGATGGTGCGGTGATTCGTGGCTGGCGGTGGAAGGAGCGCGTAGCGCGACTGAAGCCGCCAGCCACGGGGCGCGGTCTGTCGTGGCAGCACCC
>CAMTUN010000014.1:0-15509 GCA_947084915.1 uncultured beta proteobacterium
AGGCCTTGGCCTCACCACCAAACTTGCTCGACAACACCGTCGTGATCGCCGCCGTCAAGGTCGTCTTGCCATGATCCACGTGCCCAATCGTCCCAACGTTCACATGCGGCTTCGTACGTTCGAATTTGCCTTTGGCCATGTTTCTATTCCCCTAAAGAACAAATCACTTCTTGTTAATGATCGCCTCGGCGACGTTCTTCGGCGCCTCCGAGTAGTGCTTGAATTCCATTGAATAGGTGGCGCGGCCTTGGCTGAGCGAGCGCATGGTGGTCGAGTAGCCGAACATCTCAGCCAGCGGAACTTCCGCCTTGATCACCTTGATGCCGCCGACTTGATCTTCCATGCCCTGCACCATGCCACGGCGGCCTGATAGATCGCCCATGACGTTGCCCATGAAGTCCTCGGGCGTTTCGACCTCGACCGCCATCATCGGCTCGAGCAGGACCGGATTGGCCTTGCGCATGCCGTCCTTGAAGGCGATGGAGGCCGCCATCTTGAAGGCATTTTCGTTTGAGTCCACATCGTGGTAGGACCCGTCGAACAGAGTGACTTTGATGTCTACCACCGGGAAACCGGCCAGCACGCCGTTGGGCAGGGTTTCGATAAGACCTTTTTCCACTGCAGGAATGAATTCGCGCGGCACGGCACCGCCCTTGATGGCATCAACGAACTCGAAACCCTTGCCAGCCTCGTTCGGCTCTATGCGCAGCCAGACATGTCCATACTGGCCGCGGCCACCGGACTGTTTGATGAACTTGCCTTCGACTTCGGCATTCTTCTTGATCGCCTCGCGGTAGGCCACCTGCGGCGCACCGACGTTGGCTTCGACGCTGAACTCGCGCTTCATGCGGTCGACCAGAATCTCAAGGTGCAGTTCACCCATGCCCGAAATGATGGTCTGGCCGGATTCCTCGTCGGTACGCACGCGGAACGAAGGATCTTCCTGTGCCAGACGGTTCAATGCGATACCCATCTTCTCCTGGTCGACCTTGGTCTTCGGCTCGACGGCGACGTGGATCACCGGTTCGGGAAACACCATTTTGACAAGGGTGATGACCTTGTCCGGATCGCACAGCGTCTCGCCCGTGGTCGCCTCTTTCAGGCCAACCGCGGCGGCGATATCGCCTGCGCGCACTTCCTTGATCTCTTGACGCTGGTTGGCATGCATCTGCAGGATGCGGCCGATGCGTTCCTTGCGGCCCTTGATCGGGTTGTAGATCGTGTCGCCCGTTTTCACCACGCCGGAATAGACGCGGAAGAAGGTCAACTGGCCGACGTAAGGATCGGTCATGATTTTGAACGCTAGGCTGGAGAACGGCTCGGCGTCATCGGCCTTGCGCTCGCCTTCCTTGCCGTTTTCCAGCTCGCCTTTGACCGGCGGGATATCGGTCGGCGCCGGCATGTAGTCGACGACCGCATCCAGCATGGCCTGTACGCCCTTGTTCTTGAAGGCAGAGCCGCACAGCATTGGCACGATCTCGCTGGCGATGGTGCGCTGGCGCAAGCCCGCTTTGGCGTCTGCCTCGGAGAGGTTGCCCTCTTCGAGGTACTTGTTCATCAGTTCTTCATTAGCCTCGGCTGCCGCTTCGAGCATTTTCTCACGCCACTCCTGGGCCTTGTCGGCCAGATTGGCTGGAATGTCGCGCAGATCGAACTTCATGCCCTGGCTGGCTTCATCCCAGTAAATCGCTTTCATGCGGACCAAGTCGATCACGCCCTCGAAATGCTCCTCGGCGCCGATCGGCACCTGTAGCGGCACCGGGTTGGCCTTGAGGCGCGTCTTCATCTGTTCGTAAACTTTGAAGAAGTCCGCACCCTGACGGTCCATCTTGTTCACAAAAGCCAAACGCGGCACCTTGTACTTATTGGCCTGACGCCACACCGTCTCCGACTGCGGCTGCACGCCGCCTACTGCGCAGTACACCATGCAGGCGCCATCGAGAACGCGCATGGAGCGCTCCACTTCGATGGTGAAGTCCACGTGTCCCGGGGTATCGATGATATTGATGCGGTGCTCAGGGAAATTCCCGTTCATTCCCTTCCAGAAGCAAGTGGTGGCAGCAGACGTAATGGTGATGCCGCGCTCGCGCTCCTGCTCCATCCAATCCATGATGGCGGCGCCGTCGTGCACCTCGCCAATCTTGTGCGAGACGCCCGTATAGAAAAGTATGCGCTCAGTGGTCGTGGTCTTGCCGGCATCAATATGGGCACTGATGCCTATGTTTCGGTAGCGATCGATCGGGGTCGTGCGTGCCACTTTGCTAACCTGCCTTATCTAAACCAAACCGCCAAGGCGTCAATTCGGGACACCGTGGCGGATGTTTTCCCATCAAGGCCGGGAATCCCGGCCGCTCATCAGAAGCGGTAATGCGCGAAGGCCTTGTTGGCGTCCGCCATGCGGTGCACTTCCTCGCGCTTCTTCACTGCGCCCCCGCGGCCCTCGGACGCCTCAAGCAGTTCACCGGCCAGACGCGCACCCATGGATTTCTCCGAGCGCTTGCGGGCCGATTCACGGATCCAGCGCATCGCCAACGCGGCGCGGCGCACCGGGCGTACTTCAACCGGTACCTGGTAGTTGGCGCCGCCAACGCGGCGACTCTTCACCTCGACGGAAGGCTTGACGTTGCCGACCGCCAGCGTGAAAACTTCCAACGGGTCCTTGCCGGACTTGCTCTTGATCTGGTCGAAAGCGCGATAGAGCGTGCCCTCGGCGACCGATTTCTTGCCGCTCATCATCAACACGTTGACGAATTTCGCCACATCCTGGCTGCCGAATTTCGGATCGGGCAGGATGTCGCGTTTCGGAATTTCTCTGCGTCGTGGCATGTTCTCTTACCCCTGGTCTTCCGGTTAGGCAGCCTTTGGCCGCTTGGCACCGTACTTGGAACGGCTCTGCTTGCGATCCTTTACACCTTGCGTATCCAGGCTGCCGCGCACGATGTGGTAGCGCACGCCCGGCAGGTCCTTGACGCGGCCGCCGCGAATCAGCACCACCGAGTGTTCCTGCAAATTGTGGCCTTCTCCGCCGATATAGGAAATCACCTCAAAGCCGTTGGTAAGGCGCACCTTGGCAACTTTCCGTAGTGCCGAGTTCGGCTTCTTCGGCGTTGTCGTGTATACGCGGGTGCACACACCACGCTTGGCCGGGCAATTGGCCAGCGCAGGAACCTTGCTTTTTGTGACCGGAGCCTTGCGTGGCTTCCGAACTAACTGGTTGATTGTTGGCATATTCTCGAATTCCCAAAAAACCGAGGCGGCTTTTCAAGCTGCGCCGCCCCGGGATTCGTGTTTCTCGCGCAGCGCGCGGTTTGGCCGCGCCGTTCGCAAAGAGGCCGGATTATAAGGGAGTTCTCATCCCAGCGTCAACCAGGCTGAACGTCCTCCTGGGCAGGCCCTTCCTCGACCACCATCTCGCGATCGAAGGCGATGTCCTCGCCCACGGCCTGCATGCGACGTGCGCGGTGATAGGCCATACCTGTGCCCGCAGGAATAAGACGGCCAACAATGACGTTTTCCTTGAGGCCACGCAGTTCGTCGCGCTTGCCCATGATGGCTGCTTCGGTCAGCACCCGAGTGGTTTCCTGGAAGGAAGCCGCCGAGATAAATGAGTCGGTTGACAGCGAAGCCTTGGTGATGCCGAGCAGCAGGTACTGGTACTCGGCCGGACGCTTGTCCTGGTTGATCGCCTTGTCGTTCTCGTCAAGCACCTCCGCACGCTCCACCTGTTCCTCGCGGATGAAGTGAGTATCGCCCGGATCGGTGATGACGACGCGGCGCAACATCTGCCGCACGATCACCTCGATGTGTTTGTCGTTGATCCTCACGCCCTGCAGACGGTACACGTCCTGCACCTCGTCAATAATGTAATGGGCCAGTTCCTCGACGCCCTTGAGGCGAAGAATGTCGTGCGGATCTGCCGATCCATCCACGATGAATTCACCACGGTTCACAACCTGGCCGTCGTGGGCCATGACGTGCTTGTCCTTCGTGATCAGGTACTCGTGTGCCACGCCGTCCGGCTCGGTGATCACCAGGCGTTGTTTACCCTTGGTGTCCTTGCCGAACGAGACTGTGCCGGTGACTTCCGCCAGCATACCGGCGTCCTTGGGCGAACGGGCTTCGAAGAGTTCCGCCACCCGCGGCAAGCCACCCGTGATATCGCGCGTCTTGGACGATTCCTGCGGAATACGCGCGAGAATGTCGCCAACGTTGGCCTGCTGGCCATCCTTCACCGTGATGATGGAGCCAACCTGAAAAGTAATAGTTACCGAATGATCGGTGCCGTGAATCCTCACTTCTTCGCCGGAAGAGGTCAGCAGTTTCACCTGCGGACGCAGGCCCTTGGTGGCGGCGCTCGCCTTGCGCTTCGGATCGATTACGACGAGAGTCGACAGGCCGGTCACTTCGTCGATCTGCTTGGTGACGGTAGCACCTTCTTCGACGTTCTCGAACTTCACCGTGCCAGCATATTCGGTGACAATCGGGCGGGTGTGCGGATCCCATGTGGCCAACTGCGCGCCCGCCCTGACGTGCTTGCCGTCATCCACCGCCAGCATGGCGCCGTATGGAATCTTGTGGCGCTCGCGCTCGCGACCATGGTCGTCTGTGATCAGCACCTCGGCGGAACGGGCGATGACCACTTTCTCCCCCTTCGGGTTGGTAACGTAGCGCATGTTCTGCGTAAAGCGTACCGTGCCAACCGATTTGGCTTCGATATGCGAAGCTGACGCCGACCGCGAAGCCGCTCCGCCGACGTGAAATGTACGCATGGTGAGCTGGGTGCCCGGCTCGCCGATTGACTGGGCAGCAATTACGCCCACTGCCTCACCCGAGTTAACCAGCACGCCACGTCCCAAGTCGCGACCGTAGCATTTGGCGCACAGGCCGTAGCGCGTCTCGCAATTTAGAGGGGTGCGTACGCGCACCTCATCCACTCCGAGCGACTCAATAAGATCGACCGCATCCTCATCGAGTAGAAAGCCGACAGGAAACAGCACATCCTGAGTCTCCGGATGGAGCACTTCGGAGATCGTGACGCGTCCGAGCACACGCTCGCGCAGCGCCTCTACCACTTCACCGCCCTCGACCAGCGCTTTCATGGCGAACCCGTTGCTGGTTCCACAATCGTCCTCGGTCACCACCAGATCCTGCGTTACATCTACCAAGCGGCGGGTCAAGTAACCCGAGTTGGCGGTTTTCAGTGCAGTATCGGCCAGGCCTTTGCGCGCGCCGTGCGTCGAAATGAAGTACTGCTGGACGTTGAGTCCTTCGCGGAAATTTGTGGTGATTGGCACTTCGATGATGGAGCCATCCGGTTTGGCCATCAGGCCGCGCATGCCGGCCAGTTGGCGAATCTGCGCGGCGGAGCCGCGGGCGCCCGAATCGGCCATCATGTAGATGGAGTTGAAGGATTCCTGTGCCACCTTTTTGCCGCCGCGGTCGATGACTTCCTCGTGGGAGAGTTGTTCCATCATGGCCTTCGCTACCTGATCGCCTGCACGGCCCCAGATGTCCACTACCTTGTTGTAGCGTTCGCCGTCGGTTACGAGGCCGGAAGTATACTGCTTCTCGATTTCCTTCACCTCGTGCTCTGCAGCGGAAATGATTTCGTGCTTCTGCGGTGGCACCAGCATGTCATCAATGGAAATTGAAATGCCGGCGCGCGTAGCCAGACCGAAGCCGGCCTGCATCAGCTTGTCGGCGAAGATCACCGTCTCTTTCAGGCCACAGCGACGGAAGCATGCGTTGATCAGGCGTGATATCTCTTTTTTCTTGAGCGTTTTGTTGATGATCGAGAAGGGCAATCCGGCCGGCAGGATTTCCGAAAGGATGGCTCGGCCGATAGTAGTCTCATAGCGCGTGATCTTCTCGCACTTCTCACCGTCCTCGCTAACGTCGTACTCCTTGATGCGCGCCAGAACGCGGGCGTGCAGGTCGGCCTGGCCGGATTCATAGGCGCGCTTCACCTCGGCGATATCGGTGAAGGCCATGCCCTCGCCTCGGGCGTTGATACGCTCGCGCGTAGCAAAGTAAAGTCCGAGCACGATGTCCTGTGACGGAACGATAATGGGCTCGCCGTTGGCAGGCGAGAGTATGTTGTTGGAGGACAGCATCAGTGTCCGCGCTTCCATCTGGGCTTCCAGCGAAAGCGGAATGTGGACGGCCATCTGGTCGCCGTCGAAGTCGGCGTTGAAGGCCACGCAAACGAGGGGATGCAACTGGATTGCCTTGCCCTCGATTAACGTCGGCTCGAAAGCCTGGATGCCGAGGCGGTGCAGGGTCGGTGCGCGGTTGAGCATAACCGGATGCTCGCGGATTACCTCTTCGAGAATGTCCCATACCTCCGGCACTTCCTGCTCAACCAGCTTCTTCGCAGCCTTGATGGTAGTGGCGAGGCCCAGCAATTCCAGCTTGTTGAAAATGAAGGGCTTGAACAATTCCAGCGCCATTTTCTTTGGCAGTCCGCACTGGTGCAGTTTAAGCTGTGGGCCAACCACGATCACAGAGCGGCCGGAGTAGTCGACGCGCTTGCCCAGCAGGTTCTGGCGGAAGCGGCCACCCTTGCCCTTGATCATGTCAGCGAGGGACTTCAGCGGTCGTTTGTTGGCGCCGGTCATGGCCTTTCCCCGGCGACCGTTATCGAGCAGCGAGTCAACCGCTTCCTGCAGCATGCGCTTCTCGTTGCGCACGATGATCTCGGGTGCCTTGAGCTCCAGCAAGCGCTTCAGGCGGTTATTGCGGTTAATGACGCGGCGGTAGAGGTCATTTAGATCCGACGTGGCGAAACGGCCACCGTCCAGCGGCACCAGCGGGCGCAAATCGGGCGGCAGGACTGGCAGCACTTCGAGAATCATCCAATCCGGCTTGATGCCGGATTGCTGGAACCCCTCCAGCACCTTGAGGCGCTTGGCGATTTTCTTGATCTTGGCTTCAGATCCGGTTGTCTCGAGTTCCTTACGCAGGACATCTATTTCGTGATGCGCATCGAGAGAGCGAAGCAGTTCACGGATGCCCTCGGCACCCATTATCGCGGCGAAATCGTCGCCGTATTCCTCGACCTTGGCGAGATAGTCGTCCTCGGACAGCAGCTGCGCGCGGCTGAGCGGCGTCATACCGGCATCGACCACAACATAGGCCTCGAAATAGAGCACTCGCTCAATGTCGCGCAGTGTCATATCGAGCACCATGCCGAGACGGCTGGGCAAGCTCTTCAGAAACCAGATGTGAGCAACCGGCGAGGCCAGCTCAATGTGGCCCATGCGCTCACGGCGCACTTTGGAAAGTGTGACTTCGACGCCGCACTTCTCGCAGATGACACCGCGGTGCTTGAGGCGCTTGTACTTGCCGCACAAGCACTCATAGTCCTTCACTGGACCGAAAATCTTGGCGCAGAAAAGACCGTCTCGCTCCGGCTTGAAGGTGCGATAGTTGATGGTCTCGGGCTTTTTCACTTCGCCATAGGACCAGGAGCGAATTTTCTCGGGCGAGGCGAGGCCGATGGTAATGGCATCGAACTCCTCTTCCTGAGTTACCTGCTTGAACAGATCGAGTAGTGCTTTCATGTCTTCACTCCAGCAAGGGGTGAAACTTCAAATCAAAAATAATTCAGAATTCTCTTTGCTGCCGGTCATGCACCATGCATGACCGGCGCATCGCCCTGTCGTCAGAACCGCTGAAGATCGATATCAATCGCCAGGGAACGGATTTCCTTCACCAGAACATTGAAGGATTCCGGCATACCTGCGTCGATCTTGTGCTCGCCCTTGACGATATTTTCATAGACCTTGGTGCGACCCGACACGTCGTCGGACTTGACCGTGAGCATCTCCTGCAGCGTATAGGCGGCGCCGTAGGCTTCTAGGGCCCATACTTCCATCTCACCGAAGCGCTGACCACCGAACTGCGCTTTGCCGCCCAGAGGCTGCTGCGTCACAAGGCTATACGGCCCCGTGGAACGCGCGTGCATCTTGTCGTCAACCAGGTGATGCAGCTTCAGCACGTGCATATAGCCCACAGTCACGGGACGCTCGAACCGCTCGCCTGTGCGGCCGTCGAACAACGACACCTGGCCCGTGCTCGGCAATCCGGCCAGTTCGAGCATGTTCTTGATTTCATCCTCGTGAGCGCCATCGAATACCGGCGTGGCAAAGGGCACACCCTGCTTAAGGTTGCCCGCCAGCTCGAGAATCTCCTGGTCGAGCAGTGAATCCACATCCTCGCCCTTACCGCTCGAATTGTAGATCTTGTTTAGATATTTACGCAGTTCAGCCACGGCAGTCTGCTTCTTCAGAATTTCGCCTATCTTCAATCCGAGACCCTTGGCGGCCCAGCCGAGATGGGTCTCCAATATCTGACCGATGTTCATCCGTGAAGGCACGCCGAGCGGGTTGAGTACGATGTCGACCGTCGTGCCATCGGTCATGTGGGGCATGTCCTCGATCGGCACGATGCGCGAGACAACGCCCTTGTTGCCATGGCGGCCGGCCATCTTGTCGCCAGGCTGCAGGCGGCGCTTGACGGCCAGGTACACCTTGACCATCTTCTGCACGCCCGGGGGCAATTCGTCTCCCTGGGTAAGTTTTTTCTTCTTCGCCTCAAAGGCCTGATCGAAGTCCTTGCGCGTCTGCTCGATGCTTTCGCGCAGGTTCTCCAGCTGCTGGGCCGTCTCGTCGTTGGCCAGACCGATGTCGAACCAATGATGCGGATCGATCGACTCCAGGTACGCCTTGGTCAGTTTGGTGCCTTTGGCCAGCTTTTTCGGGCCTTTGTTGGCAACCTTGCCGACAAGCAGGCGCTCGATACGCGCAAAGGTGTCGCGCTCGACAATACGCATCTGATCGGCCAAATCTGTCTTGTAGCGGCGCAGCTCATCGTCGATGATCTGCTGAGCGCGCTTGTCGCGCTCGATACCTTCTCGGGTGAACACCTGGACGTCAATCACCGTACCGGACATGCCGGAGGGCACACGAAGGCCCGTATCCTTCACGTCGGAGGCCTTCTCGCCAAAAATGGCACGCAGCAGCTTTTCTTCCGGGGTCAGCTGTGTTTCGCCTTTCGGCGTCACCTTGCCGACCAGCACGTCGCCTGCTTCCACCTCGGCGCCAATGTAGACAATGCCGGACTCGTCAAGGCGCGACAACTGCGCCTCGCCCAGCGAAGCGATGTCGCGGGTGATTTCCTCGGCGCCAAGCTTGGTGTCACGGGCGACCACCGTCAATTCCTCTATGTGGATTGAGGTAAAGCGGTCGTCGGCCACCACGCGCTCTGAAATGAGGATGGAGTCCTCGAAGTTGTAGCCGTTCCAGGGCATGAAAGCCACCAGCATGTTCTGGCCGAGCGCCAGTTCGCCCATGTCAGTGGACGCGCCATCGGCGATGACGTCGCCCTTGGCGATGATATCGCTCACCTTCACCAGTGGGCGCTGGTTGATGTTGGTGTTCTGGTTGGAACGGGTGTATTTGATGAGGTTGTAAATGTCTACGCCGACTTCACCCGGAACCGTCTCCTCGTCATGCACACGAACGACGATACGGTTGGCGTCGACATAGTCCACCACGCCACCGCGCAACGCCTGCACAACGGTACCGGAGTCGACGGCTACGGTACGTTCGATGCCGGTGCCGACCAGCGCCTTCTCGGCGCGCAAGCAAGGCACCGCCTGCCGCTGCATGTTGGCGCCCATCAGAGCACGGTTGGCGTCGTCATGCTCGAGGAAGGGGATAAGCGAGGCGGCTACCGAGACAATCTGCCCCGGCGCGATATCCATATACTGCACCTGGTCAGGTGTAACCAACGAGAATTCGCTTTTGTGGCGGGATGAGACCAATTCGTCGACGAGTTTGCCTTTCTTGTCCAGCTGGGCGTTGGCTTGGGCGATGACGAAGTGACCCTCCTCGATCGCCGACAGATAATCAATCTGGTCAGCAACGCGACCATCCGCCACCTTTCGATAGGGCGTTTCCATGAAACCGAACTGGTTGGTGCGCGCGTACAGCGCCAGCGAATTGATAAGGCCGATGTTCGGGCCTTCCGGTGTCTCGATCGGACAGACGCGGCCATAGTGGGTCGGGTGTACGTCGCGCACCTCAAAGCCGGCGCGTTCTCGCGTCAGGCCGCCCGGTCCGAGGGCCGAGACGCGGCGCTTGTGCGTGATCTCGGACAGCGGGTTGGTCTGGTCCATGAACTGCGAAAGCTGACTGGAGCCGAAGAACTCCTTGATCGCCGCCGAGATGGGCTTGGCGTTGATCAGGTCGTGGGGCATCAGGTTGTCGCTCTCGGCCTGGCCAAGCCTCTCCTTCACGGCGCGCTCAACGCGTACCAGGCCGGCGCGGAACTGGTTCTCGGCCAGTTCGCCGACGGAACGCACACGGCGGTTGCCGAGGTGATCGATATCGTCGATCTCGCCACGGCCGTTGCGTAGTTCGACGAGAATGCGGATGACATCGATGAGGTCCCGGTTGGACAATGTACCGGAGCCGTCCAACTCGTCGCGACTGACACGGCGGTTGAATTTCATACGGCCAACGGCCGACAAGTCGTAGCGCTCCTCGGAGTAGAACAGGCCGTGGAACAAGGTCTCAACGGCATCCTCGGTGGGAGGTTCGCCGGGGCGCATCATTCGGTAGATGGCGACACGGGCAGCCAGTTGATCGACAGTCTCATCGGTGCGCAGCGTCGAGGAGATGTAGGTGCCGCGATCGAGATCGTTGGTGTACAGCGTGTTCAACTCGGTGACGCCGGACTCACGCAGCTTGCCGAGCAGGCTCTCGGACAACTCTTCGTTGGCGCTGGCGAGAATTTCCCCCGTCTCGCCATCGATAATATTTCGGCCGATGACGCGGCCGACGAGGAACTCCTCCGGCACGTTGATCTTCTTGATGCCCGCTTCCGCAAGTTCGCGAATATGCTTGGCGGTAATACGTTTGTCCTTGGCGACCAGAACCTTGCCGGCCTTGTCGGTAATGTCGAAGCGTGCCACTTCGCCACGCAGGCGCTCGGGCACGACCTCGAACTGGATGCCCTTCTTGGTCAGATGGAAAGCATCGAACTCGAAGAACGTGGCGAGTATCTGCTCCGGCGTCAGACCGATCGCCTTGAGCAGAATCGTCACCGGCATCTTGCGGCGGCGGTCAACGCGGAAAAACAGGTAGTCCTTTGGATCAAACTCGAAGTCCAGCCACGAGCCGCGGTAGGGAATAATCCGCGCCGAGAACAGCAACTTGCCCGAGGAATGGGTCTTGCCGCGGTCATGTTCGAAGAAAACGCCCGGCGAACGATGCAATTGGGAGACGATAACCCGCTCGGTGCCGTTGATGACGAACGAACCAGTGGTGGTCATGAGCGGAATTTCGCCCATGTAGACCTCCTGCTCCTTCACTTCCTTGATGGTCTCCTTAGCCGCCTCGCGGTCCATGATGACCAAGCGCACGCGGGCGCGGAGCGGGCTGGCGAAGGTCAAGCCACGTTGCTGGCACTCCTTGACGTCGAAGGCCGGCTCGCCCAGCGCATAATAGACGAACTCCAGTCGCGCGTTTCCGCTGTGGCTGGAGATCGGAAAGATCGAGGTGAAGGCAGCCTGCAAGCCCTGGTTGCGGCGCTGTACTGGCGGGATGTCCGTCTGAAGAAAAGACAGGTAGGACTCCAACTGAGTGGCCAGCAGGAATGGCACGTCGAGCACGCTCGCACGCTTGGCAAAGCTTTTGCGGATGCGTTTTTTCTCGGTATAGGAGTACGTCATATCGGCTCCGGGGGTGAGAAATCAGTTTTCAGTTGTCAGTTGCTTGCGGCGCCACACGTTGTCTTTTGCGGGCAGCTGGCAACTGGAAACTGGGTATTTCATCAAAGGCAAAGGGCTGGCGGCCAAAACCGCCAGCCCAACCTGCCAGAACAGCCTTACTTGATCTCGGCTTTCGCGCCTGCGTCTTCCAGTTGCTTCTTGATTGCCTCAGCGTCAGCCTTGGGAATCGCTTCCTTGACAGGCTTCGGCGCGCCATCGACCAGGTCCTTGGCTTCTTTGAGACCGAGGCCGGTCACCGCGCGAACCACCTTGATCACCTCGACCTTCTTGTCGCCAATGGCGACAAGATTCACAGTGAACTCAATCTGCTCTTCCACTACCGGGGCAGCGGCACCGCCGGCGCCCGCGCCGGCAACTGCCATCGCAGCAGCGGAAACGCCAAACTTCTCTTCGAACGCCTTCACCAAGTCGTTCAGGTCCATCACCGTCATGCTGCCGACGGCTTCGAGGATGTCTTCTTTGCTGATAGCCATGTTCAATTACTCCAGATTCGAAAATGTTAAGGGGTCGTTCAGGCGGCAGTCGCTTCGCGCTGCCTGGCAAGCGCGCCAAGTGCAATGGCAAAACCTGACACCGGCGCCTGCATGACACCGAGCAGCCTGGCAAGCAACGCTTCGCGGCCCGGAATGGAGGCCAACGCCTGCACGCCGGCCTTGTCCAGCGCCTTGCCAGCGTACACCCCGGCCTTGAGCACCAGCTTCTCGTTGCCTTTGGCAAAATCGTGCAGTACTTTCGCGGCCGCGACCGGATCGCTCGAAATGCTGTAAATCAGCGGGCCGGTCAGCTGGTCGGTGAGTACTGAAAACGTCGTGCCTTCAACCGCACGGCGAGCCAAGGTGTTCCTCAGCACACGCAAATACACACCAGACTGCCGAGCCTTGGCACGCAGCTGGGTAAGATCGCCCACCTCGATGCCACGGTACTCCGCCACGACAACGGTCTGGGCGTTAGCGACCTGTGCCGAAACTTCCGCCACCATGGCTTTTTTTCTTTCAAGATTGAGGCCCATGAGTTCCTTTCTCCTATCAAGTCCACACACGGCAGAAACTGCTCCGCCGCACCCACGGCGACCTGGATCAGGAGTGCAATCCGTCACGATCATGCAACGGACAAAAAACCTGTCAGGGTGCACCGTCTGCGCAGGCCGCTTTCGCGCTTAAGCCTCCGGGCCATACCGCACCCTCGGGTACCTGCGGTCTTTGACGATTCGCCAGTTCGGCTTGCGCTTCCCCGGCGTCCCAAAGCCCTCTCCCCGCTTAAGCGGGAATACAATTCCTTACTGCTGCGCCGACAGGCTGGCCTGGTCGACGCGTACACCCACTCCCATGGTGCTGGATACGGACACTTTCTTGAGATACTGGCCCTTGCTGGTGGCAGGCTTGGCCTTATTGAGCGCATCGATCAGCGACACCACGTTCTGCTGCAATTGCTCGATCGAGAACGAAGCGCGTCCAATAGTGCATTGCACAATACCGGCCTTGTCGGTGCGGTATTGGACTTGGCCCGCCTTGGCGTTTTTCACTGCCGTGGCGACATCCATCGTCACCGTACCGACCTTCGGGTTGGGCATAAGGCCGCGCGGACCAAGAATCTGGCCGAGAGCGCCGACCACTTTCATGGCGTCGGGCGTGGCGATAACCACATCGAAGTCCATTTTGCCTTCCTTGACCTGGGCAGCAAGATCGTCGAAGCCGACGATGTCCGCGCCGGCGTCCTTGGCGGCTTGGGCCTTGTCGCCCTGAGCGAAGACGGCGACGCGCATCTTCTTGCCGGTGCCGGCCGGTAGGACGACGGAACCACGTACCAACTGGTCGGATTTTTTGGCATCGATGCCGAGATTCACGGCGACGTCGACGGACTCATCAAATTTGGCGGTGGCGCATTCCTTGACGAGGGCGAGCGCCTCGGCAACGGAATAAGTTTTGTTGCGGTCGACCTTGGCGCGCAGCGCCGTGGTGCGCTTGGAGAGTTTGGCCATATTACATCCCCTCCACGGTTACGCCCATGCTGCGGGCGCTGCCGGCAATAGTACGCATGGCGGCTTCAAGGTCAGCAGCGGTGAGATCCTTCATCTTGGCTTTGGCGATTTCCTCCACTTGGGCGCGTGTCAGCTTGCCCACCTTGTCGGTATGCGGCTTGGCGGAACCCTTGTCGAGCTTGGCGGCCTTCTTGATCAAGACCGACGCCGGAGGCGTCTTCATGATGAAGGTGAAGCTCTTGTCCGCGAAAGCGGTAATCACCACCGGAATCGGCAACCCGGGTTCGACGCCCTGCGTCTGGGCGTTGAACGCCTTGCAAAATTCCATGATGTTGAGGCCGCGCTGACCCAGCGCGGGGCCGATCGGGGGCGATGGATTCGCCTTGCCCGCCGGCACTTGCAACTTGATAAAACCAACGATCTTCTTAGCCATAATGGCTCCTGTTAAGTGAGTATTAGCGCGCTTTCAGTCGCCCTACTCGCGCTCCTCTGCCGGGGAACTTGCTCCCGGGCCAATGGCCCGACAGACGGTCCCGGCCCCGCCCGAAACTACGCCTTCTCGACCTGCGAGAATTCCAGTTCAACCGGCGTCGAACGGCCGAAAATAGTCACGGCCACACGCAGCTTGCTTTTCTCGTAGTTAATGTCTTCCACCGTGCCGTTGAAGTCGGTGAAGGGGCCTTCCTTGACCCGCACCATCTCGCCAACCTCATACAGTACCTTGGGCTTCGGCTTCTCGACGCCCTCCTGCATCTGCTGCATGATCTTGGCGACTTCTTTTTCGGAGATCGGCGTCGGCTTGGTCGAAGTGCCGCCGACAAAGCCGGTCACTTTGGAGGTGTTCTTCACCAGGTGCCAGGTGTCGTCGTCCATCTCCATCTCCACCAGCACATAGCCCGGGAAGAACTTGCGCTCCGAGATGCTCTTCTGGCCGGATTTCATCTCGACCACTTCCTCGACCGGCACCAGGATCTGGCCGAATTTCTCTTCCATGCCGGCGCGCTTGATACGCTCGGCCAGGGCGCGCAGCACGGACTTCTCGAAGCCCGAGTAGGCATGCACAACGTACCAGCGCTTGGTCATGATTTCTTCCATCCAAGGATCAGGTCGTAGAGAACCCACTCCAGGCTCTTGTCGGTCAGCCACAGGAAAATCGCCATGACAACGACGAAGGCGAACACCACGCCGGTGGTCTGCATGGTTTCCTTGCGGGAGGGCCAGGCCACCTTCTTGGTCTCCGTCCAGGCTTCCTGACTGAAGGCGAAGAAACGTTGCCCCGATTCGGTGAACCAGGCCATCACGGCGCCCGCGATCACACCCGCCAAGACGGATAACACGCGCAGGATCAACGCGGCTTCCCCCAGCAGGTAGAAACCCATGACGCCCGCAGCCACCAACAACAGCGCCAGCGCGAACTTGATTTTGTCGGCCATTACTCTCGCCTAAAGTTCTGTTGGCAGGGGCAGAGGGTCTCGAACCCCCAACCTTCGGTTTTGGAGACCGACGCTCTACCAATTGAGCTATGCCCCTGCGGCAGAGACTGAGGGGCATCCCGACTCTCGGGATGCCCCTCGTTCACGCATTGATTATTCAATCACTTTTGCCACGACACCGGCGCCGACGGTACGGCCGCCTTCGCGGATAGCAAAGCGCAGTCCCTCTTCCATGGCGATCGGGGCGATCAGCTTCACAGTGATCGTGATGTTGTCGCCCGGCATCACCATCTCGGTGCCG
>CAMTUN010000015.1:0-35200 GCA_947084915.1 uncultured beta proteobacterium
CACTGTGCCCTCCAGACCGTAGCGGGCCAGCGCCTGGCCGCGCAGTTCGGCCGCCAGCACCAGCAGGCCACGCGGCGTTTGCACCAGCTCGTAGGTGAACTCCGGGTGCATGTTGAGCGCCTGGTTGCCGGGGATCGTCCATGGCGTGGTGGTCCAGATCACGGCGAAGCAGGGTCCGTCCGGCAATGCCTTCAGGCCGAATGCGTGGGCAACGCGCGCACGCTCGGCGTCATCGAGCGGAAAGGCCACGTCGATGGCGGGCGACTCCTTGTCCTGGTATTCGACCTCCGCCTCGGCCAGTGCCGAACCGCAATCGAAGCACCAGTTCACCGGCTTCAGCCCCTTGAAGAGGAAGCCGCGTTCATGAATCTCGCCGAGGGCGCGGATCTCGTCGGCCTCGTTGCGGAAGGCCATCGTCAGATAGGGGTCGTCCCAGTCGCCCAGCACGCCGAGGCGGATGAAATCCTTCTTCTGCCGCTCCACCTGCTCCGCGGCAAAGGCACGGCACAATTCCCGTGCCTTGTCGGCCGGCAAATGCTTGCCGTGCAGCTTCTCGATCTGATGCTCGATGGGCAGGCCATGGCAATCCCAGCCCGGCACGTAGGGTGCGTCGAAACCGGCCAGGGTCTTGGAGCGGACGATGATGTCCTTGAGGATCTTGTTGACGGCATGGCCGATGTGGATGTCCCCGTTCGCATACGGCGGGCCGTCGTGCAGCACGAAGCGCGGCCGGCCTGCGGAAACCTTGCGGATCTTCTGGTACAGCTTGCGCTGCTGCCAGTCGGCGACCCACTGCGGTTCGCGTTTGGCCAGATCACCCTTCATCGGGAAGGGCGTGTCGGGAAGGTTCAGCGTCTTGCGGTAGTCAGCCATGGGAAAAACCTCATGCGGCCGCGGATTTCGCGGATGAACGCGGATGCACACAGAGCAAATCCGCGTTCATCCGTGCAATCCGCGGCAGAAATAATCTTTTGATTCTTGCACGTCGCGCGCGATCTGCGCCGTCAGTACTTCAAGTGAATCGAATTTCGCCTCGTCGCGCAGCTTGTGCAGGAAATTCACCCGCAGGTGTGCGCGATAGAGGTCGCCCGAGTAATCGAAGATGTAGACCTCGAGCGTCGGCACGCCGGCCGAACTCACCGTGGGCCTGACGCCGAGACTGGCCACGCCCTCCAGTGGATGATCGGCAATGCCGTCCACCGTCACGACGAAAATGCCGGAGAGTGGCGACCGCAGGCGCTTCAACTGGATGTTGGCAGTCGCATAGCCCAGCTTGCGGCCGAGCTTTTCGCCGTGGATGACGCGACCGGAGATGCAGTAGGGGCGCCCCAGCAGACGTTCGGCATGCTCCAGATCGCCCGCATCGAGCGCCTCCCGCACCGCAGAGCTGGAAACGCGCTCGCCTTCATGCACCAGGGTTTCCATCGCCTCGACGCCAAAACCGTGATCCTTCCCTGCCTGCTGCAGCATGGCGAAGTCCCCTGCCCGACCCTTGCCGAAACGGAAATCGTCCCCGATCATGAGATGGCGCACGCCCAGCCCGTGCATGATGCGCCCGATGAATGCCTCCGCCGATAACGCGGCAAAACGGGCGTTGAAGGCGCACACATAAGCCTGGTCGACGCCGCACTCGGCCAGCAACTGCAGCTTTTCACGCAGGCTGGCGAGCCGCGCGGGCGCCGATTGCGGGGCGAAGAACTCGCGCGGGTTGGGCTCGAAGGTCATCACCGCCGCCGGCAGGCCGGCCTGCTTCGCCAGGCCGGTCAGCTTTGCCAGCAGCGCGCGATGGCCCCGGTGCACCCCATCGAAGTTGCCGATGGTGAGCACCGTGGAATGCGAAGCGCGGGCGGGGATGCCTCGGAAGACCTGCACGATGTTAAGGGGTTGCCGGGAAACGGCGAATTATATCAGTCGAGACGAACGAGTTTCGACTTGGCCAAAGGCGGATTTTTCGCCAGATAGCTCTTGATGCCCCTCAGGATGGCCTCGGCCATTTTGTCCTGGTAGGCATCGTCGTTGAGCCGCCGCTCCTCTTCCGGATTGCTGATGAAGGCCGTCTCGATGAGGATGGAGGGGATGTCGGGGGCCTTCAGTACGGCGAAGCCGGCCTGTTCGACATGATCCTTGTGCAGGGCATTCACGCCGCCCAGTTCGCCCAGCACGGCGCGACCGAGCTTGAGGCTGTCGTTGAGAGTGGCCGTCTGAGAAAGGTCGAGCAGGGTGCGCGCCAGATGCGGGTCCTTGACGTCGAGATTGACGCCGCCGACCAGATCGGCCGAGTTCTCGCGCTGCGCCAGCCAGCGCGCGGCGGAACTGGAGGCGCCGTTCTCCGAGAGCACGAACACGGAAGAGCCGCGCGCCGTCGGCTTGATGAAGGCGTCGGCATGCACGGAAACGAAAAGGTCGGCCTTCACGCGACGCGCCTTCTGCACGCGCTGATTCAGCGGAATGAAAAAGTCGCCGTCGCGCGTGAGCATCGAACGCATGTTCGGCTCTGCGTCGATCTTCGCCTTGAGCCTGCGCGACATCTGCAGGGTGACGTTCTTCTCGTAGCTGCCGCCGCGACCGATGGCGCCAGGATCCTCGCCGCCATGGCCTGGATCGATCACGATGGTCACCATGCGTATCATTTCGTCCTGTGCGGCTGACTTCTGCGGCGCCTTCTGGGAAGATGGTGCGGTATCAAGCTTTTCCAGCAGGGCGAGCAGAGGGTCGTCCGCCACGGTCGGATACAGATCCATCACCAGACGGTAGCCATACTCGCCGACAGGTTTCAGGGCGAACACCTGTGGCTGGATTTCCGTTTTCAGTTCGATCACCAGGCGCACCACGCCCGGCTTGAAGCGCCCCGCCCGGATCAGTTTGATATAGGGATCCGTCGCCGATATCTTGTCGGGAAGATTCTGCAGGATGCTGTTGAACTCGATGCCTTCCAGGTCGACGACCAGCCGGTCGGGGTCTTTCAGGATCATCTGCGAGAAGGCGATGGACTGCTGGCACTCCAGCGTCACCCGGGTGTAATCACGTGCCGGCCAGACCCGAACAGCCAGGACGCTCGTTGCCGCCTGCCCCGCCGGGCTGACCAGCAGGGTCATCGCGGCGCCGGCAAACTTCAGGAAGTCGCGGCGGTGGAGTCCGACAGGGAAGCGCGGAGTTTGCTCAGGCATGCGCCTCCCGCTTCGGTAAGGGGTTTGCAGTCGATCCGGCGTCCGCACTCTGCCAGGGCAAGGTGAATCTGCAGGTCGGCCGGCGCGAGGTAAGCCCCGGCCTTGTCCGGCCATTCCACGAGGCAGACGGCCCCGCCCTGAAAGTATTCGTCCAAGCCTGCATCCAGGTATTCTTCCGGCTGGCTGAATCGATAAAAATCAAAGTGATGCAAGTTTAATCTAGAAATAGCATAAAGTTCAACCAAAGTATAGGTCGGACTTTTCACATTCCCCTCGAAACCGAGGCCGCGCAGCACCCCACGCACCAGGGTCGTCTTGCCGCTGCCAAGGTCGCCGTCCAGATAAACCACCAGGCCAGGCACCAGCGCAAGAGCCAACCGGGCGCCCAGGGCCAGCGTCGCGGCTTCGTCAGGCAGGCGCAGGGTCAAGTGGTTATCATCCTTGCTATGCAAAACGCTCACTCCATCGAAGGGGTTGAACTCGCCGCACTCATCAGAATATGGGGACGGGAGTTGGGATTTGATGCTATAGGCATTGCCGGCACGGAACTCGGCATCGCGGAAGCCGAATTGTCGGCCTGGCTTGACGCCGGTTTCCACGGTGAAATGGATTATATGGCAAGCCACGGCACCAAACGGTCGCGCCCCGGGGAACTGGTGCAAGGCGCCGTGAGCATCATTACGGCGCGCATGAACTACCTGCCGCGAGCGGTCCCAATGGAAACGGTGCTGGCCGACGGTACGCGCGCCGCCATTTCCCGCTATGCCCTCGGCCGTGACTATCACAAACTGCTGCGCGCCCGGCTGCAAAAACTGGCCGACCGCATCGCTGCTGAGATCGGCGCCTATGGTTATCGTGTGTTCACCGACTCCGCCCCGGTGCTGGAAGTGGCACTGGCAGAAAAAAGCGGCTTGGGCTGGCGCGGCAAGCACACGCTGCTGCTGACACGCGAAGCCGGCTCGTATTTCTTTCTCGCTGAAATCTACACCGACCTGCCGCTACCGTCCGATGCCCCGAAGGAAACCCCCTTGGGGGGCGAAGCGCAAACGAATCACTGCGGCACTTGCCGCGCCTGCCTGGACTGTTGCCCAACGCAGGCCATCGTCGCCCCCTACACGGTGGATGCACGGCGCTGCATCTCCTATCTCACCATCGAGCTGAAGGGCGCCATCCCCCCGGACTTGCGGCCATTGATCGGCAACCGCATCTACGGCTGCGACGACTGTCAGATCGCCTGCCCATGGAACCGCTACGCACAAATAAGTCAGGAGGGGGATTTCTCTGTGCGCCACGGCCTTGATGCGGCGGGGCTGGTCGAATTATTCGCCTGGACGGAAGCGGATTTCAAGACGCGCCTGGCCGGCAGCGCCATCCACCGCATCGGCTTCGAGCGCTGGCTGCGCAATCTGGCCGTGGCGCTCGGCAATGCGCCGACAGCCCCGGCCATCGTCGCCGCGCTGGAAGCGCGGCGCGACCATCCTTCGGCACTGGTGCGGGAGCACGTAGTCTGGGCGCTGGCGCGTCACGGCGCCGACTGATCCGGCGGCACCCAGCGCCAAAGCATCACGGCCAGCAGGGCCAGCGCGGCGTACAGCAATGTGAACGCCGTCGCCGAAACATCCCAGTAGAGCAGCCGTCCGAGCCAGCGTTCGATGAAGCCCTCTTCGCTGCGGGCGGCGCCGCGCAGCATGTCCTCCCACACTGTCAATGGGCAGGCGAATCCGGCCAGCGATTCGAGCGCGACGAAGACGATCGCCCCGGCATGGAACAGGCGCAGGCGCCGCGCCCGCACCCAGCGCCAGCCGAATGCGGCGCCGAGGGGAATCAGCGCAAAGCCGGCCGTGATGAAGCCGGCGATGAAGAAATGAACCGCGAGAACAAGATCGGCGAGCGCGCTCACGCCTGAACCGGAACCGTCAGTTTCCGGTGGCGACCGGACGCGACGGATCGGCGCACCACTCGCTCCAGGAGCCCGGGTAGAGCCGCGAGCCGGACAGGCCCGCCACTTCCATCGCCAGCAGGTTGTGGCAGGCCGTCACACCGGAGCCGCAGGAATGGATCACCTCGGCCGCGCCGCGCCCCCCCAACAATTGCTGGTACTCGACGCGCAGCACGTCGGCCGGCTTGAAGCGCCCGGCGGGCTCCAGGTTGTCCTTGAAGAAGCGGTTCGCCGCGCCGGGAATGTGGCCGCCCACCGGGTCGAGTGTCTCGTTCTCGCCGCGGAAGCGCTGCGCATTGCGCGCATCCAGCAGCAGCACGCCGTCCTGCGGAGACTGACTTTCCACGAAGCGCACGTCGACGGCCATATCCGTACGCATTCGCGGCGCAAACACGGCGTGGGGATGATGGGTTTCCGCATCGGTCAGGTCATATCCGGCGGCCTCCCAGGCATTCAGGCCGCCATCGAGCACCGCCACCGCGTCATGGCCGAGCCAGCGCAGCATCCACCACAGACGCACGGCGAACGTGCCGCCGACATCATCGTAGACCACCACCTGCGTATCGCCGCCCACGCCCCATTCGCCCAGCTTGGCGGCGAAGTGCGCCGGATCCGGCAGGGGATGGCGGCCGTTGCGGCCGTTCAGCGGGCCGGACAGATCCCGCTCGAGGTGCGCGTAAATCGCGCCAGGAATGTGCGCTTCCCGATAAGCGAGTTCGCCCGCATGCGGATGCACCAGGTCGAAGGAACAATCGAAGACCCGCCAACGCGCATCGTGCAGATGGTGCGCCAGCGCGTCGGCATCGATCAGGGTGTTGTAGAGTTTCATGCAGCCTGCAGCCAGTCGCGGGCTTCCTGCTCATCGGCGAACACCTGCAAGTCGGCATCGACGAATATCTGCGACAGCCAGGCGCTCCACGTCACCCACTGCGAGTCGGTCAGAACGGCGATCTTGCCGAAGTCGTGGCTGTGTGCGCGCGCGAACTTGATTTCCTCCCAGGCCATGTCGAGCGTGAAATCGGCCATCTGTCGCAAGTCGAAAAGCAGATTCACCGGCCCCTGGAACTGGACCTTGTAATTGACCAGCTCCTCGAACTCCCGGTAGTCGGCCAGTGTGAATTCTCCGTATACGGTGATGGTGACCAGATTGTCCTTGTGGTCGGTGACGATCATGCTGCGCTCCCCTTCGTATTTATTCGATCCTACTATATCAATCCTTCTCGATCGGCGCACGCGATTGCACCGCCAGGGCAATCGCATGAATGCCGTGGGAATGGAGAAATCCCTGCGTAGGTCGGCCTTCAGGCCGACATGGGGGGCGATCAACCGCCGAAGTCGGGCTAAAGCCCGGCCTGCAAACCGGCTGCCGGCGTTCATGCGATTGCCCTGATTGCGCCGAAGCGCAGCGTGCCCGGAAGAAGGCAATACGCTATGATTACAGTTTGCCTTTCAGCAATCCCCCATGAGCCAAGCCGCAAAAGACAAGCCGCCCGAATCCTTCGAGGCCGCGCTGGCCGAACTGGAATCCATCGTGCAGGGCATGGAGACCGGCAAGCTCAGCCTGGAAGAATCGCTTGCCGCCTATCAGCGCGGCGCAGCGCTGCTCAAGCATTGCCAGGGCGCGCTGAGCGCAGCAGAGCAGAAGATACAGGTTCTGGAAGCGGGTCAGTTGAAGGATTTGCCGCGCACCGATAGCTGAGATGAACCACCCCCACGCTCACTTCGTTCGAGGAGTGCCGGCTTTGCACAGCCAGCCTGTTGCGCAGGCGCGGAGCGGTGCTCCGCGAAACCCCTGCTTCACCCCCCCGAGGGGGCGCTCAGCGCCCTTCGGACACCCCAGGAGTACTTCTTCAGGGCGGCTTCGCCTGCCCTTCGGGGCGCGGCCGGGCGGGCGCTGACTCCTTCAAGATGGATTTCCAGAATTGGATGACTGCCGTGCAGCAGCGAACCGAGCGTGCGCTCGAAAGCCTGCTGCCCGCAGCCGACATCGCACCGCAGCGACTGCACCAGGCCATGCGCTATGCAACCCTGGGCGGCGGCAAGCGTATCCGTCCGCTGCTGTGCCACGCCGCGGGCGTGCTTGCCGGCGCGGATCCCGCACGCCTGGACATCGCCGGCTGTGCCGTAGAAATGATCCACGCCTACTCCCTGGCGCATGACGACCTGCCCTGCATGGACAACGATGTCCTGCGCCGGGGCAAGCCCACATGCCATGTCGAGTACGACGAGGCCACGGCGATGCTGGTCGGCGATGCGCTGCAATCGCAGGCTTTCCTGCTCCTCTCCGACCACGTTCTGGCCGATGACCCACGCCGTCAGTTCGAGATGCTGCGACTCCTGGCGCAGGCTGCCGGTTCGCGCGGCATGGCCGGCGGCCAGATGATCGACATCGAGGGCACTGGCCGGCAGATGACACGCGCCGAGCTGGAGCTCATGCATGTGCACAAGACCGGCGCATTGATCCGCGCCGCGATTCTGCTCGGCGCCCAGTGCGGCTCGCCGTTGCCCGAAGACGAAATGGCGCGCCTCGACCATTTCGCCAAACGCGTCGGCCTGCTGTTTCAGGTGGTCGACGACATCCTGGATGCCGAGGCCAATACGGCAACCCTGGGCAAAACCGCAGGCAAGGACGCCGCCCAGGGCAAGACCACCTATGTCAGCGCGATGGGCCTGGCCGAAGCTCGCGGGATGGCGAACACCCTGCGCAGCGAAGCACGAGAGGCGATCGAGGCCTTCGGTGAGCGCGGCAACCGCCTGCACGAACTGGCACACTTCATCGTCACGCGCAAGTTCTGACCGGCTGCTACGACTACCGTCATGTCCGTTTATCCTCTCCTCGACACCATCAGTAATCCAGCCGACTTGCGCCAGCTCGAGCGCAAGCAGCTGCCCCAGCTGGCGCAGGAAATGCGCGAATTCCTTATCGAGTCGGTGTCGAAGACGGGTGGCCATCTTTCCTCCAATCTCGGCACGGTGGAGTTGACCATCGCCTTGCATTACGTCTTCAATACACCTGGGGATCGCCTGGTCTGGGATGTCGGCCATCAGACCTATGCCCACAAAGTGCTGACCGGCCGGCGCGAGGGCATGGCGAAGCTCAGGATGCTCGGTGGCGTTTCCGGCTTCCCGCGCCGCGACGAGAGCCTCTATGACACCTTCGGCACCGGGCATTCGTCAACCTCGATCTCTGCCGCGCTAGGCATGGCCATCGGGGCACGCAATCTGGGTGAAGAGAAGCATGTCGTCGCCATCATCGGCGACGGCGCCATGACCGCCGGCATGGCCTTCGAGGCGCTCAACAATGCCGGCGTGGCGGACGCCAATCTGCTGGTCGTGCTCAACGACAACGACATGTCGATCTCGCCCCCGGTAGGCGCCCTCAACAAATACCTGGCCCGTCTATTCTCCGGTCACGCCTTCAATGCCGCACGACGCGCAGGCGAGAAGGTGCTCGGCGTCTCGCCCTCGCTGCTGGAGTTTGCCAAGCGCACCGAGGAGCATCTGAAGGGCATGCTCACGCCCGGCACCCTGTTCGAGGAGTTCGGTTTCAACTACATCGGCCCGATCGACGGACACGACCTCGATTCGCTGGTACCGACCCTGCGCAACATCGCCGAGCTGAAAGGCCCGCAGTTCCTCCACGTCATCACCAAGAAGGGCCAGGGCTACAAGCTGGCCGAGGCCGATCCGGTGCTATATCACGGCGTATCGAAATTCGACAGCGAGAACGGCATCCAGCAGGGCAAGGGCGGCGGCCACCGCACCTACACCCAGGTATTCGGCGACTGGTTGTGCGACATGGCGGCGCAGGAGCCACGCCTCGTCGCCATCACTCCGGCCATGCGCGAAGGGTCCGGCATGGTGCGCTTCGCCGAGGAATACCCCCAGCGCTTCCACGATGTCGGCATCGCCGAGCAGCATGCACTGACTTTTGCGGCCGGACTGGCCTGCGAGGGCATGAAACCGGTGGTGGCGATCTACTCGACTTTCCTGCAGCGGGCCTACGACCAGCTCATTCATGACATCGCCCTGCAGAACCTGCCGGTCATGCTGGCCATCGACCGCGGCGGTCTCGTTGGCGCCGACGGCGCCACCCACAATGGGGCCTTCGACCTGTCCTACCTGACCTGCGTGCCGAACATGCTCGTCATGGCCCCCGCCGACGAAAACGAATGCCGACAGATGCTCACTACGGCTTTCCTCCACGATGGCCCCAGCGCCGTGCGCTATCCGCGCGGCCATGGCCCCGGCGTGCAAACGCAGAAGGAGCTGGCTGCCCTGCCCCTCGGCAAGGGTGAAATCCGTCGCTCCGGCAGCCGAATCGCGCTTCTTGCCTTCGGCAGTCTGCTGGCGCCGGCACTTGAAGCGGGCGACATGCTCAACGCCACCGTCGCCAACATGCGCTTCGTCAAGCCGCTCGACCACGCCCTGGTCAAGGAACTTGCTTTCGACCATGACTTGCTCGTCACTCTGGAGGAAAATGCCGTCATCGGCGGAGCAGGTGCTGAAGTGGCCCGCTCACTGGAGGAACAAGGCTTGAGCGCACGGCTGCTGCGGCTTGGGTTGCCCGACCGATTCACCGAACACGGCGATTCCGCTACCTTACTGGCGCAGTTGGGCCTGGACGCCACAAGCATCACTGAAAGAGTGAAACAGGCAATACTTGAGTAATTCTGTCGGGAATGGTAGGATGCGTTCAAAAGCAAGCGCTAACAGACGCCCCCAACCCCTCCGAGAGAACATGATGAATCTGAGCGATACTATGGCCATCCCTGACGTCCAAGGCTTTGCAGATACCCGCCAGCTGGCCATTAACAAGGTCGGCATCAAATCCATCCGGCACCCGGTCAAGGTGAAGGACAAGAATGGCGGCATGCAGCACACCATCGCCGTCTTCAACATGTACGTGAGCCTGCCCCACAACTTCAAGGGCACGCACATGTCGCGTTTCGTCGAGTTGCTCAACAGCCACGAGCGCGAAATCTCCGTGGAGAATTTTGAGCCGACATTGCGCAAGATGGTCAAGCGGCTGGAAGCCGAAACAGGTCATATCGAGATGACCTTCCCCTATTTCATCAACAAGAAGGCTCCCGTTTCCGGCGTGCAGAGCCTGATCGATTACGAAGTCACCTTTGTGGGCGAAATTCACGAAGGCGGCAAGTACCGCTTCACCATGAAAGTCGTGGTGCCGGTCACCAGCCTGTGCCCATGCTCGAAGAAGATATCCGAACGCGGTGCGCACAACCAGCGCTCCCATGTAACGGTCACGGCGTCGACCAACGACCTGGTCTGGATCGAGGATCTGGTGCAACTGGTTGAAAGCCAGGCTTCATGCGAACTGTACGGCCTGCTCAAGCGGCCGGACGAGAAATACGTCACCGAACACGCCTACGACAACCCGAAGTTCGTCGAGGACATGGTGCGCGATGTCGCTGCGCTGCTCAACGCCGAGAAACGCATCGACGCCTACGTGGTGGAATCGGAAAACTTCGAGTCCATCCACAATCACTCCGCCTACGCGCTCATCGAACGCAACAAGTTCGAAGTCTAACGAAGCAAAACAAACAGGGCGCCGCAGCGCCCCGTCTTGCCTAATCGCCGAACCTTACTCTGCTGCTTTCTTGCTCGACGTTGGCAGTTTTTCGCGAATACGCGCCGACTTGCCGGAACGCTGGCGCAGGTAGTACAGCTTGGCGCGGCGCACATCGCCCCTGCGTTTCACTTCGATGCTGGCGATTAGCGGGGAATAAGTCTGGAAGGTCCGCTCGACACCCTCACCGGAGGATATCTTGCGCACTGTGAAGGCGGAATTGAGGCCGCGGTTGCGCTTGCCGATCACCACGCCTTCGTAGGCCTGCACGCGCTTGCGCTCGCCTTCGACAACGTTCACGTTCACGACCACCGTGTCGCCGGGGGCGAATTCGGGAATGCTCTTGCCCAGACGGGCGATTTCTTCCTGTTCAAGCTGCTGGATGAGATTCATTGCCTTGCTCCTAAGTCGAATGGCCCTTGGCCTTGCGTCCAGAGCAAGCCAATGCTTGATGGACGCAGTTTATTGTAGGTCGGGCTTCAGCCCGACGCCGCATCTGTCGGGCTGAAGCCCGACCTACACTCCTTGTTCCCGCTTGAATTCCTCAAGCAGGATGGATTCTTCCTTGCTCAGCTGCCGGCAATCGATCAACTCCGGTCGCCGCAGCCATGTGCGCCCCAGCGCCTGCTTCAATCGCCAGCGCCGAATCTCGGCATGGTGGCCGGAGAGCAGGACCGGCGGCACGGGCAACCCTTCATGCACTTCAGGCCGCGTGTAATGCGGGCAATCGAGCAGGCCGCCGACGAAGGATTCCTCCACGACCGAATCAGCGTCGTTCAGCGCACCGGGCAACTGCCGCACCACCGCATCGATCAGCGCCATCGCCGCGATCTCACCGCCGGAGAGAACAAAATCGCCCAGCGAAATCTCCTCGTCCACGCAGCGCTCGATGAGACGCTCATCGACACCCTCGTAGCGGCCGCAGAGCAGAATCGCGCCTGATTCCTGCGCCAACTCCAGCACCCGCTCATGCCTGAGCGGTCGGCCTTGCGGCGACAGGTAGATCACCTTCCCGCCGGGCTGGCTTTCCTTGGCCGAGGCAATTGCTTTTTCCAGCGGCTCGGCCAGCATCACCATGCCCGGGCCGCCGCCGTATGGCCGGTCGTCCACCGTACGGTAGTTATCGACCGCAAAATCGCGAGGGTTCCACAGCGCCAGGCGCCACAGGCCCTGCTCGCGCGCACGTCGCGTGATGCCGTAATCGGCCACCGCGGCGAACATCTCCGGGAACAGCGTGATGACATCGAAAGCGACGTTCACCAGTCACGCCCCCAATCCACCTGGATCCGGCGTCCTGCCAGATCCACCTCCTTGATCACCGCTGCCACGAAGGGCAGCAGACGCTGGTTGCCGTCCTCGTCGCGCACATCGAGCACCTCGTGTGCGCCGGCTCTCACCAACTCGGCGACGCGGCCCAGCCGCTCGTCCGCCAGGTTCACCACCTCCAGGCCAACCAGATCGGCCCAGTAGAATTCATTTGCGGCCGTTTTCGGCAATACCTCTCGCGGGGCGCCGATATATTGCCCGACCAGTTTTTCGGCCGCGTTGCAATCCTCTATGCCGTCGAAGCGGGCTACGAGACCTTTGCCATGCAGCTTGCATTCCGCAAGCTGCCTTGTCTGCCACGCCGTGGCGGCGGCCTGCTCCTCCGCACCCAGCCACCAGCGCGGCATTTTCGCCCACGCCTGAGGATCGTCTCCGTAAAACTGGATTTTGACCCAACCGCGAATGCCGAATGGGGCGGTGATGCGCCCCAGGACGATCATGCGTCGATTGTGCGTGTCAAGCAGCAGCCTTGGCCGAAAACTGCTTGACCAGTCGTGCCACGGTAGACGACAACTGGGCGCCCTTGCCCGTCCAGTGCTCGATGCGCTGCATATCGACACGCAGACCCTGCTCCTTCTCCCCGGCGACGGGGTTATAGAAGCCAACGCGTTCAATGCAGGAGCCATCGCGGCGCTTGCGCGAATCGGCGACGACCATATTGTAGAACGGACGCTTTTTGGCGCCGCCCCGGGCAAGTCGAATGACGACCATGTGTTTAACCCTTGGTTGAAATCGGAAAATGGAGATTCAGTGCAAGCTTGGTCCGCTACCAAGTGGCTAAGCGAACATCTAGCTAAGCAGCCGAAGCTAAAAAGGCGGTAATCTTAATTGAAAACCGTCTGAAAAACAAGAACAAGCCGAATCAACCAGACGCTGCATGGCCTGTCGCGCACCCCCTTGCCCGGCTGGCCGATTCCTCTACAATGAACCCGTTATCATTCCAGGGGCCGCCCCGCGGTCCATAGCCCGCTTGGCACGCTCAGTCCCCGTCCACCAAATCCGAACGCCAGATGACGTCGCCCACGTTTTGGACTGGCTCGCCTCCCCGATTCCGGAGGACCCGGCCCAGGACTTGGCCCAATTGAGCGGCGAACTGGCAGCACTCGGCCACGCCCGCCTGGAAAATGCACACTACCATTGCATTCTCGACCTTTTTTTCGATCGGGCGCACCGACTCTCCCACGCCCTGAAGTCCCGCCTCACCGAAGCCAGCCTGCCGCTCAGCAAGGAATTACGCGCCATGGCTGCTTTGCTCATTGCCGTGCACGAGCATGTCGCGGCCGGCTACGAGCGCGTTCTGCTTGACGTAGAACGTCTCGCACACAGCAAACGCCGCAATTCAGGCTCCGTTGCTGCCCGCGCCCTGCGCAGCCTTACCGAAGCCCTGGAAACCAGTTGTATGGTGACCTGCCCAGCGCCATCCGACCTGTGGCGCCGCGCCCACGCCCTGGCCAAATCGGCTCGGGCACATTTCGAACCAAACGCGACTGTAATTCCAAGGCTCTCGCTTGATGCCGAGAAAATCTACAAGGGGATCCTGGCCTTGGCCGCATCCCAACCCGAGGGGTTTTCCCCGGGAGAAATCGCGCTGGCAAGCGAATATCTCACCCAATTCTCCGCAGCGGTCAATCTGCTGCCTGCTCCGCCTCCCAAGGAGGAAGGTTCATGGTATTGGGTGGACAGCAGCCGCGACATGGGTCCGGTGCCGCCCAACAGACGCATCCCGCCCGATCACGGCGATCTGCTCTATTGTTCTTTCCAGTTGCTGGCTCGCCTGCTCGGCGAGCAGGTTTCCGCGCTCGAAGCGGGCATGGCGGCGGGCAACCTTCGGCTGCCGGAACGGGCCTCCGGGCATGGCGGCATTGCCGCGCTGAAACGCCTGCAGGCACACTGGGCACATCCGCCCCATCGCCAGCACCCCCGTCGCCACAACAACTTCCGCGCTCAGGTCTGCGTCGGGCTCACCGAACTGTGGCAATTGCTCGAAAGGGGCGAAGCGCTCGAAGGTGCCGAGGCCGGCGCTCCGCACATGACCGAGTGGATGGTGCTCAACGAGAGCCCTGGCGGTTTTGCAGTGATGCACGTCGCAGGCGAAGTGGAAGGACTCGTGCCGGGCAGCGCCATTGCGCTTCGCCCCACGCCAGACAAGCCCTGGAGCATTTGCATCGTGCGCTGGATGAAAAGCGAGAACCCGGAGCACATCGAGCTGGGCCTGGAACTGATCGCCCCGGCCGCGCGCTCCGTCCAGTTGATGTTCCGCAACGGCGACCCCGGGCAGCTGCCAACACCCGGCCTGCTCCTGCCCGCCATCCCCGCCTTACGTGAACACCCGGCCTTGCTTGCCCCCTCGGGCGCTTACAGCGCTCGTCGCTTCTTCATCGTCTCGGGAGAAGACAAAACCCACATCATGCAGGGGCGATTACTCAGCCTCGATCTGCAGACCGGAGCGGTCGATCTGTTCCAGTTCGAATCCGACCCTTATCCGATGTAGTCACCGTCTGGAGGATTTCATATCCCCCAGCACTGCGGTCGCCAGCGCCCCTGCCAATACCACCAGCCAGGACAGGTACAGCCAGATCAGGAAGATCGGCGCCGTGGCGAAAGCGCCGTAGATCAGCGTGTAGCTCGGGAACGCCGACACGTAAAAACCGAATCCACGCTGGACAAGCGTAAAGCCCAGCGCCGCCACGACACCACCGAAGACAGCGTGCAGGGCGGCCACCGAACGATTCGGCATGGCGTAATAGAGCAGGCCGCACAAGGCGGCGAGCAGCAACGCCGGCAGGATTCTCAGGAGCAGGTTGGTCATCCACTTCGGCTCGTTAACCAACCCCAGCGAAGCCGTCATCAGATAGGTCACTGCCGCCACGCTCGCCCCCAGCACGATCGGCCCGAGTATCAGCACGACCAGATAGACGAAGATCCTTTTCAGTAGTGGCCGTGGCCTTTTAACCCGCCAGATCTGGCCGAATACGCGATCAATGGAGAGCAGGAGCAGCAATGCGGTTACAACCAGCATGCCCGTTCCCAGCGCCGTCAAGCGCCCGGTCTTCTGGCTGAATTGCAGCGCATAGTTGGCAATAACTTTGCCGGCCCTCTCCGGCAGCAGGTTGGCCAACAGAAAATTTCGCAGCGCCGTGCCCAGCCCTGAGAAGAGGTCGAAATGGGAAATCAGCACCAGCGCCACGGTCAGCAACGGCACCAGCGCCAGCAGCGTGGTGAAGGCCAGGCTGGCGGCAGCCTGGGCACAGCGCTCCTCGCGAAAGCGCGTGAGGCAACGCATCAGAAAGTCGGGCAAGTGGCCGGCGAGGCGCATCGTACAATCCCGTTCCGATAGAATGCCGCGATTCTACCGGAAGCATTCATGCCCACTATCGCCCGTCACTACAATCACGCTGCCGTGATCAGCCTGATCGCCTTGGTATTTCTCTGCCTGTCCTGGGAATTGTGGTGGGCGCCCCTGCGGCCGGGCGGCTCATGGCTGGCGCTGAAGGCACTTCCCCTGCTGGCGCCCCTGTTCGGGTTGCTGCGGGGCAAACGCTATACACACCAGTGGGTGACCCTCCTGGCTCTGGCCTATTTAACCGAAGGCCTTGTGCGTGCCACCACCGAACACGGCCTCTCAGGCTGGCTCGCCGTCGCCGAAACAGCACTCGCCTGCATTCTATTCGGCAGCGCGGTGCTCTATGTCCGCGCCACCGGAAAACGAAGTTTCAGAGAAGGCTAATGCCCGCGTGAGCGGGCGTTATGCCGGAACTAAAACGAAGTTTCAGAGAAGGCTAATGCCCGCGCAAGCGGGCGTTATGCCGGAACTAAAAGTCAGTCGCTGCAACACGGCGTCTAAGGCCTAGACACGGAACTGGCTGACCACACAGCACGCATGCCAACCTCCAACGCCTCCAACTGACGTGCAGTGTCAGATAGCTGCTTCCCTGAATACAACTTATGGGGTCTTGCCGACGTTGAGCAATTCCGCCGCCGACAGGATTTCCTCCGCCACATCGCCGATCTTTCGACGTTGCGTACGCGCCGTCGTACGCAAGACATCAAACGCCTGCTGCCGGCTGATCCTGCGGCGTTCCACAAGAAGCCCAACCGCCATGCTCACATCGCGGTTTTCGTTCAGCGCGGTCTGCAATTGCTGTTCGGTTATACGCAGATTCCACAGATCAGCGGCACGAGCCATTGCCGCCTCAATGGCGGGAATCAGCTGCGGTATATCCACGGGCTTCACCAGGTAACCGAGCGCGCCGTGCTCGATGGCCTGTCGTACGATGTCTTCATCGCCGTACGCCGTCAGAAAGATAAAAGGTAAACCAGGATGTTCCAAAAGATGCTTGGCCAACTCCAGACCGGACTGTCCCGGCATGCGCACATCCAGTACGGCTATATCCGGCCGTTCCAAATCGAGAACTCGGCGTGCCTCCTCTGCGGAGGCACACGCCTGAACGGCATAGCCGGCCTGCTCAAGACCGCTCGACAGCGTCGCCAGGACCAGCCGGTCGTCGTCGACCAGTAGCACCTTGCGTTGCGGCTTTTGCTTGACGTCGCTCATATATTTCCCTGCCCTCTCCCCTAATACGGCCGCATGTTACATAACTAACGGAAGTGGTTATTGGCGCGGATCAGACTTGCGGATTGACCTTTTCGGACTTGGAAACCAGCTTGTTCAAGGCGTTGATATAGGCCTTGACCGAGGCGACGATGATGTCGGTATCCGCCCCCTGGCCGTTCACCACGCGCCCGTCCTTGGCCAGGCGCACTGTCACCTCGCCCTGCGCATCGGTGCCGCCGGTGATGCTGTTAACGGAAAACAGCAGCAATTCACTTTGGCTGGCGGCAATACGCTCCACCGCCTTGAAGGAGGCATCCACCGGGCCGTCGCCGTCCGCCTCGGACTGACTTTCGGCGCCGCCCGCCGACAGCGTGAGGCGGGCATGCGGCGTTTCTCCAGTCTCTGAGGCGACGCGCAGGCTGATCAGCTTGTAATGCTCCTGCTCAGGCGTGACGGCCTCGTCCGACATGAGCGCCTGCAGGTCTTCGTCGAAGATTTCGTGCTTCTTGTCAGCCAGCTCCTTGAAGCGGGCGAAGGCGACGTTGAGTTGCTCTTCACTGCCGATGACGATACCCAGATCGGCCAGCCGGGTCTTGAAGGCGTTGCGGCCGGAATGCTTGCCCAGCACCAGTTTGTTCTGCGCCCAGCCGACGTCCTGGGCACGCATGATCTCGTAGGTTTCGCGGTGCTTGATCACGCCGTCCTGGTGAATGCCCGACTCGTGGGCGAAGGCGTTGGCGCCGACGATGGCCTTGTTCGGCTGCACCGGGAAGCCGGTGATGCTCGACACCAACTTTGAGGCCGGCACGATCTGCGTCGCGTCGATGCGCGTCTCGCAGCAGAAGATGTCCTGGCGCGTGCGCACGGCCATGACGATTTCCTCCAGTGCAGCATTGCCGGCGCGCTCACCCAGTCCATTGATGGTGCATTCCACCTGGCGCGAGCCTTCCATCACGGCGGCAAGCGAGTTGGCTACGGCCAAGCCGAGGTCGTTGTGGCAGTGCACCGACCAGACCACCTTGTCCGCATTCGGCACCCGCTCGCGCAGACTGCGGATCGTCGCGGAAAACTGCCCCGGCACGTTGTAGCCGACGGTGTCCGGCACATTGATCGTCCTGGCACCAGCCTTGATGACTGCATCGAAAATACGGCAAAGAAAATCCAGCTCTGAACGGCCGGCGTCCTCAGCGGAGAACTCGATGTCGTCCGTGTACTCGCTCGCCCACCGAACGGACTTTACCGCCTGCTCGACCACCTGATCGGGCGTCATGCGCAGCTTCTTCTCCATGTGGATCGAACTGGTGGCGATGAAGGTATGGATGCGGCCGGACTTGGCCGGCTTGATGGCTTCGCCGGCACGGCGGATGTCGTTTTCGTTGGCGCGCGCCAACGAGCAGACGGTTGACTCCTTCACCGTTTCGGCGATGTTGCGGATGGCATCGAAGTCACCGGGCGAGGCGGCGGCAAAACCGGCCTCGATGACGTCGACCTTCATGCGCTCCAGTTGGCGCGCCACACGCAACTTCTCTTCCTTGGTCATGGAGGCGCCCGGGCTCTGCTCGCCGTCACGCAAGGTCGTGTCAAAAATTACCAAGTGGTCTTTCATGCTCGTCTCCGAATAGGATGCGTCATTCGTCGAACGGGGGTTTTACCCTCGTCGGCCAGTACAACTCAAATTGTAGGTTGGGGGATTTAGCGCGCGCGGCGCAGCAGCGGCCGTGCTAGCAGGAGGCCGCTGAGAAGCAGGGAAGTCGTCAGAAAGAGTGCGATCTGAAGCATGAGGTGACTATAGACAGATTCCTAAACCGGCGCAAGTGGGGGTCACGTCGAGGTTTTACGTCGCCTGATCCAGTTCCAAACCGTCATGACATAGCCTGAAGCGGCATAACAGAGGAATAATGCAAATAGGATGCCGGGAGGATAGCTGGAGACCAGCACGAAGAACAGGACGATGGCCAGCACAGCAATGAACGGTACGCTGCGCCTGAGATTGATGTCCTTGCCGCTGTAATAGCGGAAATTGCTCACCATGGTCACGCCGGCGAATATCGTCAATGTCCAGGCGTACCAGCGCACTTCCTCCCCGGTATAGTTGAGATCCATCAGCACCCAGACGAAGCCGGCAATCAGCGCCGCGGCTGCCGGGCTGGGCAGCCCTTGGAAGAAACGCTTGTCGATGACCTCGATATTGGTGTTGAAGCGCGCCAGTCGCAGGGCGGCGCCGACACAATAAATGAAGGCGGCGATCCAGCCCCATTTGCCCATGCCCTTCATCGCCCATTCGAACATCACCAAGGCCGGTGCCACGCCGAAGGACACCATGTCGGAGAGGGAATCGTATTCGGCGCCGAAGGCGCTCTGCGTGCGAGTGAGACGTGCCACGCGTCCGTCAAGACCATCCAGAATCATGGCGATGAAAATGGCCACCGCAGCATGCTCGAAGCGCCCGGTCATGGCCTGCACGATGGCATAGAAGCCGGCGAACAACGCCGCCGTCGTGAACAGGTTGGGCAGAATGTAGATGCCCCGCCGTCTCATTTCGGAGTTGATCAGTGTCTTGCGGGATCGGATCTCGGGCATGGCCTATTGTAGCCGAGGGGATATGGGCTGTTGGCTCAGGGCAACACGGCCAGAATGGTTGCTGAAGCCGACACTTTTTCCCCGATGGTCACCTTGGCCCTCGATCCCGGCGGCAGGTATATGTCGACCCGGGAACCGAAGCGGATGAACCCATAGCGTTGCCCGCGCGAAAGCACATCGCCTTCTTTCACGTAGCAGAGAATGCGCCGGGCGATGAGCCCTGCCACCTGCACGCTGGTGACATCCAGTCCGTCGGGCGTGCGCAGCCAGAGTGCGTTTCGCTCGTTCTCCAGCGAGGCTTTGTCCAAGGCGGCGTTCAGAAAGCTGCCGGCATGGTACCAGCAGCCTTTAACTTCTCCGTCTACCGGGCTGCGGTTGGAATGGACGTTGAATACGTTCATGAAAACACTGATCTTGAGCGCATCGCGATCAACATAGGGATCGCGCGTTGTCTGAATGGCGACGATGCGGCCGTCGGCAGGCGAGAGTACGTCTTTTGTCGTGCCGGGAATTGGCCGCGCCGGATCGCGGAAGAACTGCAGGACGAAGACGGTCCAGATCCACAGCGGGGCCGACCAGCCCCATCCGGCCAGCCAGCCAACTGCCAGTGCCGCGGCGACGGAAATCGCCAGGAAGGGCCAGCCCTCCCTGGCGATGATGGGATGCGGGTAAGCAGGCACTAGTTCTTGGTCTGGTCGACCAGCTTGTTCTTCTTGATCCACGGCATCATGTCGCGCAGCTTGGCGCCGACCTGTTCGATCGAATGCGCAGCCATGTTGCGGCGTGAGGCCAGCAGCGTCGGCGCGCCGGCGCGGTTCTCCAGGATGAACTCCTTGGCGTACTGGCCGGACTGGATTTCCTTCAGAATGCGTTTCATCTCGGCTTTGGTCTGCTCGGTGACGATGCGCGGGCCACGCGTGATGTCGCCGTACTCGGCGTTGTTGGAAATCGAGTAGCGCATGTTGGCGATGCCGCCTTCGTAGATCAGGTCGACGATCAGCTTCACTTCGTGCAAACACTCGAAGTAGGCCATCTCGGGCGCATAACCGGCTTCAACCAGTGTCTCGTAGCCGTTCTGGATGAGTTGCGTCAGGCCGCCGCACAGCACCACCTGCTCACCGAAGAGGTCGGTCTCGGTTTCCTCGCGGAAGCTGGTCTCGATGACGCCGCCGCGCGTGCCACCGTTGGCTGCAGCGTAGGACAGCGCAACGTCGCGCGCCTTCTTTGAAACATTCTGGTGCACGGCGATCAGCGAGGGTACGCCGCCGCCCTGGACATAGGTCGAGCGCACCAGGTGGCCGGGGCCCTTCGGTGCGACCATGATCACGTCAAGGTCGGCACGCGGCTGCACCTGCCCGTAATGGATGTTGAAGCCGTGGGCGAAGGCCAGCGCGGCGCCTTTCTTGATATTCGGCTCGATGTCCTCGCGGTACACTTGCCCGATGTTCTCGTCCGGCAGCAGGATCATGACGAGATCCGCACCCTTTACCGCGTCTCCGACGGACTTGACGGACAATCCAGCCTTCTTGGCCTTGTCCCAGGAAGCGCCGCCCTTGCGCAGGCCGACCGTGACTTTGACGCCTGAATCATGCAGGTTAAGAGCATGGGCATGGCCCTGCGAGCCATAGCCTACGATAGTGACCTTCTTGCCCTTGATGAGGGAGAGGTCGGCATCCTTGTCGTAATAGACTTTCATGATTCATCCTTAAGAAAAAATGGCGGGCGATGCGGACAGTTCCGCCCGCCTCCCCTCACGCGTTACTAGACTTTCAGAATCCTGTCGCCGCGACCGATACCGCACACGCCGGTACGCACCGTCTCCAGAATGAGCGATCGATCGATGGCTTCGATGAAAGAGTCGAGTTTGCTGGTGTTGCCGGTCAGCTCGATGACGTAGGTCGTCTCAGTCACATCGATGATGCGACCGCGGAAGATTTCAGACATGCGCTTCATTTCCTCGCGATCCTTGCCTGTGGCGCGAACCTTGACCAGCATCAGTTCGCGCTCGATGTGAGCCGCTTCGGAAATATCCACCACCTTGATCACCTCGATCAGCTTGTTCAACTGCTTGGTGATCTGCTCGATGATATCGTCCGAGCCGACACTGACGATGGTGATGCGCGACATGGAGGGATCTTCGGTCGGCGCCACAGTCAGGGATTCGATGTTGTAGGCGCGCGCCGAGAACAGCCCGGTCACGCGGGAAAGCGCACCGGCTTCGTTTTCGATGAGTAGGGAGATGACGTGCCGCATTTATAGCTCTTCGGAGAGAATCATTTCGGTGAGGCCCTTGCCGCCCTGCACCATCGGATAGACGTTCTCGGTCGGATCGACGGCGAAGTCGAGGAAAACCAGGTCGTCCTTGAGTTTGAAGGCCTCTTTCAAAGCGCTTTCAACATCGCCCGGCTTTTCGACACGCATGCCGACATGCCCGTAGGACTCGGCCAGCCTGACGAAATCCGGCAACGCATCGACGTACGACTCCGCGTAGCGGTTGCCATGAAAAAACTGCTGCCACTGGCGCACCATGCCAAGGAAGCCGTTGTTGAGAAGAATGATCTTGATGGGCAGGCGATACTGCTTGCAGGTCGACAGTTCCTGGATGCACATCTGGATACTGCCTTCTCCGGTAACGCAGGCCACGGGGGAACCGGGATGAGCGAGTTGGACGCCCATCGCCGCCGGCAGGCCGAAGCCCATCGTGCCAAGGCCCCCGGAATTCATCCAGCGGCGCGGCTTGTCGAACTTGTAGTACTGCGCCGCCCACATCTGATGCTGGCCGACATCGGACGTGACGAAAGCTTCGCCCTTGGTCACCTCGTATAGTTTCTCGATGACGAACTGTGGCTTGATGATCTTGCTCTTGCGATCGTACTTGAGGCAATCCTTGCCGCGCCATTCGTCAATCTGCTTCCACCAGGCCTTGACCGCCTTCTCGTCCGGCCGGTCGCCGCTGGCCGCGAGCAATTTGGAAATGTCATCCAGCACTTCGGGCAAATCGCCGACGATGGGGACGTCCACCTTGACCCGTTTGGAAATCGATGACGGATCGATGTCGATGTGGATAATTTTTCGAGGCATCTCGGCGAAGTGGGCCGGGTTGCCGATGACGCGGTCGTCGAAGCGCGCGCCAACCGCCAGCAGCACGTCACAATGCTGCATGGCCATGTTGGCTTCATAGGTGCCGTGCATGCCAAGCATGCCGACGAACTGCTTGTCCGTCGCCGGGTAGCCTCCCAGGCCCATTAGCGTGTTGGTAACCGGAAAGCCGAGCTGTCTGACCAGTTTGGCCAGCTTGTCGGCGGTATCCGACAGGATGACGCCACCGCCGGTATAGATCATGGGTCTCTTGGCTTCGAGCAGAAGCTGTACCGCCTTCTTGATCTGCCCCTGATGGCCCTTGATCACCGGGTTGTAGGAACGCATGGCGATCGATTTCGGATAGGCGTACTCGCACTTCATCGACGAGATATCTTTCGGGATATCCACCAGTACCGGCCCGGGGCGACCGCTTTGGGCCAGATAGAATGCCTTCTTGATGGTCGACGCCAGTTCCTGGATATCCTTGACAAGGAAATTGTGCTTGACGCAGGGGCGTGTAATGCCCACGGTATCGACTTCCTGGAAGGCGTCCTGGCCGATATATGCGGTGGGCACCTGACCGGAAATGATCACCATCGGGATGGAATCCATGTGGGCGGTAGCAATACCGGTAACGGCATTGGTCACGCCCGGACCGGAAGTGACCAGCGCCACACCCACTTTCTCGGTCGAGCGCGCATAGCCGTCGGCGGCATGGACGGCGCCCTGCTCATGGCGCACCAGCACGTGGCGAACCTTGTCCTGCTTGAACAATTCGTCGTAAATGAACAGAACAGAGCCGCCGGGATAGCCGAAAACATATTCGACCTTTTCTTCCTGCAAGCACCTGATTACAATTTCCGCACCAGTCAAAACCATTGTTGCACCCAGAAGACGTCCATAAACGGCTGAAAAACCTGTGATTTTACTTATCCCCCCTCTTTTGGTCAAGGCATTTCGCGATGGGCAAACCCCTTCGTATCGAATGGAAAACTGAATCCTGGCCGCCAGAACGGAATTGTCGGATTTTCTCGCCAGCGTAGAGCGGCGCGCCTACAAGCAGGCATTGTTTGCGGTGCGCGACGACGAGGTGGCGCTGGATATCGTGCAGGATTCGATGCTTAAACTGGCGGAGAAGTACGGCAACAAGCCGGCCGGGGAGTTGCCGATGCTATTCCAGCGCATCTTGCAGAACACCATTCGTGATTTTTACCGCAGGCAGAAAGTTCGCTCTATGTGGACCACCCTGCTTTCGGCTTTTTCTCCATCCGACAACGAAGACGCCGACCCCTTGGAAACTTTGGAGGTCGAACAGGGGTCATATTCACCGACAACGCCTCATGGCAGCCTTGAACAGACACAAGTCCTTGCAATCATTGAAGAAGAAATAAAGAAACTGCCGCCGCGTCAACGCGAGGCCTTTCTTATGCGTTACTGGGAAGACATGGATATCGCCGAAACCGCGGCGGCGATGGGATGCTCGGCAGGCAGCGTGAAAACGCATTGCTCCCGGGCTACCCATTCATTGGCCACGGCATTGAAGGCAAAGGGCGTCGAGCTATGAATAAAGAACGTGATATCGCCTACAAGGTCCGCCACTACCTTAACCAGGGAACGAACGGGCTTGACCGCAGAACCACCGACAGGTTGTTCGAATCCCGCATGAAAGCTATTTCACATCAACAAGTTGCCGGCGCACAACTGAGCCTGGCAGGAGCCGGCCATATCGCCGCAGACATGCTTCTACCCCATGCACGTGCACTCGTCGCAATTATTGGCCTGGTGTTCGGGGTTATGGGGGTTTCCACCTGGAACGATTTCCAGAAGGCAGATGAGTACATGGAAATCGATAGCGCTCTGCTCGCTGATGACCTGCCGATCAACGCCTACCTAGACAAGGGCTTCCAGGCATGGCTCTCCGAGCGCTCGTCGCAGGACTAATTCTCGCTTTCTTGCTGCTCTCCCCCGCCCAAGCCGTTGTCCCAGAACTGAGACAGCCGGCGTGGGCCGAGCTCACCCAGGAACAGAAGCAGATTCTCGCCCCTCTCGCCCGCGACTGGGACAAGATGGAGGCGTTTCGCAAGAAAAAATGGCTGGGTATTGCCAAGCGCTACCCGACCATGAAGCCGGAAGAACAGGCACGCGTCCAAAGACGCATCAAAGACTGGGCCAGCCTGACGCCGGAACAGCGCACGCAGGCGCGCGTCCAGTATAAAAACCTGAAAACCGCTCCGCCTGAGCGTAAAGAGGCCATCAAGGAAAAATGGGAGCAATACAAGGAGTTGCCCGACGAAGAGAAAAAGCGCCTGGCGGAAAAGGCCGCGAGAAAACCCTTGGCCAAGTCGCCTAAGTCGACACCCAAGCTTCCGGCGACAACACCTCATCCGTTGCCGACTGCCGCTGTTCCTCCTCCCACTCCTGCCGCCACCCCAAAGGAAATCTCGACATCTACGGCTCAGGCTGGTGTTTCCGCTTCAGAAGGGACACCGGAGCAGCCCGCTCCGGCAACGCCTGTCTCATCCGCCCCCCCGGCCTCTCAGCAGTAAACCGTGTCGGACGCAACTCTCGCCGTCGGCATGCCGCCCAGCATACGGCGGCGGCTAGCCAGCATGCTCTACGAATCTTTCCTGCTGCTGGGCCTATTGAGCGTCGCTTTCGTCGTGCCTCACCTTTTGATCGGAATGATCTGGAAAGCTGCTATCCCCGGTCCGCTGCTCTGGTTGCACATCTTTATTGTTCTGCTGGCTTATTTCGGATGGCTCTGGAAGCGCAGCGGGCAAACCCTGGCCATGCAGACCTGGAAAATCAGGCTGGTGAGTACCAACGGCGAACCCTTGACGCATTGGCAGATTCTCCTTCGCTATGCGCTGGCCTGGCCAAGCCTGCTTGCCTGCGGTATCGGAATTCTCTGGGCGCTGATCGATCACGACCGGCAATTCCTGCATGATCGACTGGCCGGAACCCGACTCGTCATAATGAATTAATCAGCGGCGCTCAACCCACCACAACATGCCGGCTGCCGCCAGCAGAAAGAGCGCACTCGGCGTGATGGCCGAAAAGAAGGGTGGCCAACTGTTAATGATTCCGAGGTTGGAGAACAAGCCGTTGAGCATATGGAAGGTGATGCCGAGCATGATGCCGGCAAAAACCTTCACGCTGACAGACCCCATGCGATCCTGAAGGTAGGCAAACGGCAATGCCAACGCCATCATGACCAGTGCGGCCAGCGGATAGACCAGTTTCTTCCACATGGCGATCTCGTAGCGCTGCGTCCTCACTTGATTATCCTTGAGGTGGCGAATATAGCGATACAGGCTGGCCACCGACATGCGCTCTGGCATGACCAGCAGCACGCTGAGGATTTCCGGATTGATCGCAGACTGCCAGACGGCTTCCGGCAAGTGATTCACCCTGGCCCGATCCTTTTCGAAAACAGTCTGCGCAACGTCCTTGAGTCGCCACTTGTCCGGCGGCAGATATTCCCCTTCCTTCGCCTCGGAAATCGAACGCAAGACATGATTCTTGTCGAACTCGTAAATGCGCACCCCTTCCAGCCTCGAATCAGGGAGAACCGTGCGAACATTGATGAAGCTCATGTCGTCCTTGACCCAAAGGCCGGAGCGAAATTCCTGCCCTACCACCTGTGACATCGCCTTGAGGCGCAATTCCTTGGCGGCGCGCTCCGCCGGCGGTGCGATGAAGTCGCCGACCACGAAAGTCAGCAGCACGAAAGCCAGCCCCACTTTTGCAAGTGTCCCCAGAATCGCTGCAGTCGACAATCCAGAAGCGCGCAGAACAGTGATCTCGGAATGGCGTGCCAGCATGGTCAGGGCATAGAGCGTACCGATCAGCACTGCGATGGGCGCAAGCTCGTAGACATGGCCAGGCAACGTCAGCAGAACAAAAAGCGCCATGTAGCGCAGCTGGTAATTTCCCTTGCCGAGACTTTGCAGCTCGTTGATGAAGTCGAAAAAAGCAAACAGCATGAGGAACGCCACGAGAACCAACGTCACGGCAGAATAGATTTCCCTTGCCAGGTAGCGCTGGTAGACCTTCATCGACGCAGCCTCACCCAGGAAAAAATGGACAGGCGCTTGAAAAAGAGCAAGATCATCACGACGAACATCACGACATGTACCAGCCACCAGCCCGTTTCGAAGCGCAGCCTTCCTTGCGCGACCCAAGCCTGGCATACCGAGACCAGATTGCTGTAGAACATGTAAATCAATAGCGCCAACACCAGATTGTTGGTGCGCCCGGCGCGCGGATTGACGAAGCCGAGAGGTATGGCCAGCAGGGCAAGATTCAAGGCCGCCAGCGGCAACCCTACGCGCCAAAGGAGTTCTCCCTTGCCGACATTGCTGGAACCCTGCAGCAGCGCCCATGTGGGCGTGTTCTTCGGCGTTTGTTCGATGCCGCGCGCCTCTTTCGTCTCGATGCGCACAGCGTAGCGTTCGAACTCCATGACACGATACTCGGGCGATCCCGGCGTACCCTCATAGCGACGGCCATCGATGAGAATCACAAAACGGTCGCCATTGGGCATACTCTCAGTGTAACCATGGGTGGACATCATGACGCCCAGCCGTCCATGCTGCATCGAACTGATGAAGATGTTCTTCACCGATCCCTCCTCGCTGGAGGCGGATTCAGCGGAGGCAGCTTCGACGAAGAACACGCGCTCGCCACTCGCCGACTCCTTGAACGCACCAGGCGATACGCGAGCGACATCGTCGCGGGTATCCATGCGCTGACGGTATTCGGTGCTCTTCGATTGCGCCCAAGGGGACAGCAGCAGGGACAGCACGGCGATAGCCGCCACCATGGGAGCGGAAAACTTCAGGATGGGTTTCACCCAGGCTGTCAGCGACAGTCCGGATGCGAACCACACCGACATCTCCGAGTCGCGGTAGCTGCGCGACAGCGTCATCAGTACCGCAATAAACAGGGTCAGTGAAAGCAGGATCGGCAGATGCGTCAGGGCGCCGAAGCCGAGCAGGGCAATTACGGCCTCGGACACCAGCTTGCCGCCTGCTGCCTGACTTAGCAGGCGAATCAGCTGGGTCGTCAGCAGAATTGCGAAAAGGGCGACGAAGGTTGCGCCAGCGGTGCCGGTGCATTCACGTATCACCGCACGCTCAAAAGTCGGCCTGCGCACCATTTTGACTTTATCTGAGGGGAAAAGGGATAATCGGAGCCTAATCAGCCAGAGAGGAGTTGCGCGTGGAATTTAGCATAAAAAGCGGTGGCCCGGATAAGGTCCGATGCGACTGCATCGTTGTCGGTGTGTTCGAAGCGCGCATGCTGTCGGCGCCGGCACAAAAACTGGACAAGGCCGCCGGCGGTCATCTGGCAGGCATCCTGCGCCGGGGCGACATGGAAGGAAAGGTTGGCTCGACGCTTCTTTTGCACGGGACGCCTGGCATCATCGCTGAACGCGTGCTGCTGGTCGGCCTTGGCAAGGAAGTGGAATACGGCGAGAAAGCCTATCGCGATGCCGTTGCTGCCACGGTGCGCGCCCTGAAAAATACCGGCAGCAAGGACATCTTCATTACCCTGAGCGAACTCCCCGTCGCCAAGCGCAACGCCGCCTGGATGGCGCGCCAGGGGGTATTGGCCGTCCATGATGCTCTTTACCGGGCGGATCAGCTCAAGTCGAAGAAAGACAACGACAAACCCGCACTGGCTAACATCGCGTTCTCTGTGGCCGGCAAAGACGCCAAATCCGCCGCCACCGCGCTCGCGCAGGGCGAAGCCATCGCGCGGGGCATGAACCTCACACGCGAACTGGGCAACCTGCCGGCCAATATCTGCACGCCGACCTACCTTGCGCAACAAGCGCAAAAGCTGGCCAGGGAATTCAAGCTGAAATGCACTGTGCTCGATCGCGCCCGCATGGAAAAACTCGGCATGGGTTCACTGCTTTCCGTCGCGCGCGGTTCGCACCAGCCGCCTCGCTTCATCGTCCTGCACTATCACGGCGGCAAGGCCAAGGCGAAGCCCATCGTGCTGGTGGGCAAGGGCGTCACCTTCGACACCGGCGGCATCTCGCTGAAGCCGGGTGCCGAGATGGACGAAATGAAATACGACATGTCCGGCGCTGCCAGCGTGCTCGGCACCTTCCAGGCCCTCGCCGCCATGAAGTTGCCGCTGAATGTCGTTGGACTCATCCCGACCACCGAAAACATGCCGGGTGGCGCGGCAACCCGGCCGGGCGACATCGTCACCTCCATGTCGGGCCAAACCATCGAGATCCTCAACACCGACGCGGAAGGACGCCTCATCCTGTGTGACGCCCTCACCTATGCCGAGCGTTTCGACCCCGACTGCGTGGTGGATGTCGCCACGCTGACCGGCGCCTGCGTCATCGCCCTTGGCGCGGTCGCCTCGGGGCTGATGGCCAACGACGACGGCCTTGCCGAGTCATTGCTGGAGGCAGGCCAAATCTCGGGTGACCGTGCCTGGCAGTTGCCGCTGTGGGATGATTACCAGGAGATGCTCAAGAGCAACTTCGCCGACATCCCGAATATCAGCGGCAGCCGTGGGGCCGGCACCATCACTGCGGCCTGCTTCCTGGCGCGCTTCACGAAAAAATACCGATGGGCGCACCTCGACATCGCCGGCACCGCATGGCGCTCGGGCAAGGAAAAGGGCTCGACCGGGCGACCGGTGCCGCTGCTGACGCACTTCCTGCTGAAGCGTGCGCGCAAGCTGTGACCAGCATTGATTTCTACCATGGGGCCGGCGACAAGGTGCAGACGGCCTGCCGCCTGATCGGCGAACTGTATGCCCAGGGGCGCAAGGTGCTGGTATATGCACAGGCGGACAGCCTGGCCGCCCAGTTGGATCGTCAGCTGTGGGTTCAGCCTGCGACGGGTTTTGTGCCCCATTGCCGTATCAGCGCCGCGCTTTCCGCGGAGACACCGATCGTCATCGGCGGATCGCTGGACGATGCGGCGCACCACGATGTGCTGGTAAATCTCGACGGTGAATTGCCGCCGGCCTTTTCCCGCTTCGAGCAGCTGGTCGAAATCGTCGGCACGGATGAAACAGACCGCGGGCCGGCGCGGGAGCGCTTCAAGTTCTACCGCGACCGTGGCTATGCCATCACGGCGCACGACCTGAAAGGTAGCTGAACGGTGAGCGACAACATCCTGGACAAGGCGGACGCGCTGATGAAGCGCCGCGCTTTCGTCGCCGGCGGCGCCCAGTCCGCTACGCCAGCCGATGACCTGCCGGTGCTGACTGAGGTAGTCGATCCAAGCCAGGCGGTGCCGGCACTCGCGGCGGCTCTTTCGGGCGGCCCGGGCGCCGAGGATCTGGCCGAGCGCATGCGCGACCTGCTCGACCCCCTGCCGCCGGACATCGCGCGCGCCGTGGAAAACTGGCTGGTCGCCACCCTGCCGCGCCTGGTCGCTCGACGTCTCGACGGCATCGCCGAGCAGGTCGCCGAGGAAGTCGGCGCGGCCTTGCGCGAAAGCCTGCCCTTGCTCATCTCCGATCTGATTCGCTCGGCACAGGAAAGAACCCAATCCGGCAAGTAAGCAGAGCTATCGCATCCGTAGGTCGGCCTTCAGGCCGACAATGACGGCCGCTGTCGGCCTGAAGGCCGACCTACAGCCCGACCTGCAAACCGGCTGCCGACATTCATGCCTTGGGCAAGTAAGGCTCTAGGCCGGGCACGAGTGCCGCTCCGGTATAATTTCAGTTTTTCCGCTTTGCCTTCCCCCTTCAGAGATGGAACTCGCCAAATCCTTTGAACCGGCCGAAATCGAGCGCCGCTGGTACCCGCTGTGGGAGTCACGTGGTTATTTCGCCGCCGGCGCCGACGCAGCCAGGACCGACAATTTCTGCATCCTGCTGCCGCCACCCAACGTCACCGGCACGCTGCACATGGGCCACGGCTTCAACCAGACGCTCATGGACGCGCTCACCCGCTACCACCGCATGCGTGGCGACAACACGCTTTGGCAGCCGGGCACCGATCACGCCGGCATCGCCACGCAAATCGTCGTCGAGCGACAGCTCGACGCGGAAGGCGTTTCGCGACACGACCTCGGCCGCGAGAAGTTCCTTGAGCGCGTGTGGCAGTGGAAGGAGTATTCCGGCGGCACCATCACCCGCCAGATGCGACGCCTCGGCACCTCGCCCGACTGGTCGCGCGAGCGCTTCACCATGGACGCGGGCCTGTCGAAAATCGTCACCGAGACCTTCGTCCGGCTCTACCGCGAAGGGCTGATTTATCGCGGCAAGCGGCTGGTCAACTGGGACCCTCAACTCCTCACCGCGGTATCCGACCTGGAAGTCGTCAGCGAAGAGGAAGACGGCTTCATGTGGGAGATCCGCTATCCCTACGCTGACGTGGAAAATTCGGGCAAAGGCGCACTGGTCGTCGCCACCACGCGACCCGAAACACTGCTGGGTGACGTCGCCGTTGCCGTGAACCCGGACGACGAGCGATATCAACATCTCGTCGGCAAGCACGTGCATCTGCCGCTCACCGGGCGCACCATCCCGATCATCGCCGACAGCTATGTCGACAAGGCATTCGGCACCGGCTGCGTCAAGATCACGCCGGCGCACGACTTCAACGACTGGCAGGTAGGCCATCGCCACGGCTTCGCGCCGCTCTCCATCCTCACGCTCGATGCCCGCATCAACGAGCACGGTCCCGAGAAATATCGCGGCCTGGAACGCTACGATGCGAGGAAGGCCATCGTCGCCGATCTGGAGGCCGCAGGCCTGCTCGCCTCGACCAAGCCGCACAAGCTGATGGTGCCGCGCGGTGACCGCACTCATGCCGTCATCGAGCCCATGCTCACCGACCAGTGGTTCGTCGCCATGACGAAACCGGGCGCCGACGGCAGTTCCATCGCCGGCAAGGCGCTGGAATGCGTTTCCTCCGGAGAGATCAAGTTCATCCCGGAGAACTGGGTCAACACCTACAACCAGTGGCTCAACAACATCCAGGACTGGTGCATCTCGCGCCAGCTCTGGTGGGGCCACCAGATCCCGGCCTGGCATTCCGACGACGGGCGCGTCTACGTCGCCCACGACGAGAACGAGGCCACCACCCTGGCCCGACAGGATGGTTACACGGGCGGGCTGGAGCGCGATCCGGACGTGCTCGACACCTGGTATTCCTCGGCACTGTGGCCCTTCTCGACGCTGGACTGGACGCCGAATTGGGATCCAAATTCGCCGGAGAAGTCCAACACCGCGCTGGACCTCTACCTGCCCTCCTCGGTGCTGGTCACCGGCTTCGACATCATCTTCTTCTGGGTGGCGCGCATGGTGATGATGACGAAACATATCACCGGCAAGATTCCTTTCCGCCACGTCTATGTGCATGGCCTCATTCGTGACGCGGAAGGCCAGAAGATGTCGAAATCCAAGGGCAACGTGCTCGACCCGATCGACCTCATCGACGGCATCGGCCTCGACGCCCTGGTGGAGAAGCGCACCAGCGGCCTGATGAACCCGAAGCAGGCGGCGCAGATCGAGAAGCGCACACGCAAGGAATTCCCCGACGGCATTCCCGGTTTCGGCACCGACGCCCTGCGCTTCACCTTCGCCAGCCTTGCCTCGCCCGGCCGCGACATCAAGTTCGACATGGGCCGCTGCGAGGGCTACCGCAACTTCTGCAACAAGCTGTGGAACGCCACGCGCTTCGTCATGATGAACTGCGAGGGGCAGGATTGCGGCATCGCCGAGGGCCATGCCTGTGGCACGGATATCGTCTTCAGCCAGGCCGACCGCTGGATCGTCAGCCGCCTGCAGCGCACCGAAGCGGAAGTGGCGCAACACTTCGCCGACTACCGCTTCGATCTGCTCGCCCGCGCCATCTACGAATTCGTCTGGGACGAGTACTGCGACTGGTACGTGGAACTCGCCAAGGTGCAGGTGCAGACGGGCGACGTGGCGCAGCAGCGCGGCACACGCCGCACGCTGGTGCGCGTGCTGGAGACCGTTCTGCGCCTGGCCCACCCGCTGATTCCCTTCATCACCGAGGAACTCTGGCAGAAGGTAGCGCCCGTTGCCGACCGCGGCGGCGAGAGCATCATGCTGCAGCCGTATCCGACGGCCGAACCCTCGCGCATCGACGAGCAGGCGGAAGCCGATATCCGGCTGCTCAAGGACATGGTGAATGCCTGCCGCAGCCTGCGCGGAGAAATGAATCTCTCGCCAGCGCAGAAGGTGCCGCTGCTCGCCGCCGGCGATACGGCAAGGGTGACGGCCTTCGCACCCTATCTCGCCGCGCTGGTGCGCCTGTCCGAGGTGACAGCAGCCGGAAACGAGCTGCCTGCAAGCGATGCGCCCGTGCAAATCGTCGGCGATTTCCGCCTGATGCTGAAGATCGAGATCGATGTTGTTGCGGAGCGCGAACGTCTCGCCAAGGAAATCGCCCGCGTCGAGGGCGAGATTGCCAAAGCGACCGCAAAACTTGGCAACCCCGGTTTCGTCGAGCGCGCGCCTGCCGCCGTGGTGACGCAGGAGAAGGAGCGGCTGGCGAATTTCAGCTCACTCGCAGAAAAGCTTCGTGCGCAACTCGCCTGGCTGTAGGCGTGGGTGCCGCTTCGTCATCCCCGCGGAAGCGGGGATCCACAACGACCTGCGCAGTACCTGTGGATTCCCGCTTCCGCGGGAATGACGTCGCAAAATCCCGATGAAGCATCTCCTGCGCTCGCTCTCCCAGCGCAATTTCCGCCTCTATTTTCTCGGTCAGAGCGCCTCCTTTGTTGGCACCTGGATGCAGCAGATCGCGCTCGCCTGGCTGATCTACCGGCTCACCGGCTCGCCCTTCATGCTCGGCCTGGCCGCCTTCGCCGGCAATATCCCGATCCTTTTCCTCGCGCCTTTCGGCGGCGTCTGGTCCGACCGCCTGAACCGCCGCCGCGCCATGATGCTGACGCAGACACTGTCGCTGGTTCAAGCCGCCGTGCTGGCGGGACTGACTTTCGCCGGAAGCATCGAGGTCTGGCATCTGCTGGCCGCCGCGACTTTCCTCGGCCTGGTCAACGCCTTCGACACGCCGCTGCGCCAGGCTTTCCTGCTGGAGATGGTGGGGTCGCGGGAGAACCTGCCGAACGCCATCGCGCTCAATTCGCTGATGATGAACGGTTCCCGCCTGGTCGGGCCGGCGCTGGCCGGCGTGGTGCTGGCGGTAGCGGGAGAAGCCTGGTGCTTCCTGCTCAACGCCGCGTCCTACCTCGCCATGCTCGCCGCGCTCGCCGCCATGCGGCTGGCCGCCCCGCCCCCGCCGCGAAGCGGCCAGAACTGGCTGGCCGGACTGCGGGAAGCCGTGCAATTCGCCTGGACCTTCGCGCCGAGCCGCTACCTGATCGGGCTGGTGGCCCTCGTCAGTTTTGTGGCGACGCCATACGCCTCATTGATGCCGGTGTTCGCGCGCGACGTGCTCAGCGGCGACGCCAGCACGCTGGGGCTGCTCGTCGGTGCCTCCGGCGCCGGCGCCATGGCCGGTGTGCTGTATCTCGCCGGGCGGCGCGGCGCCGCGGGACTGGAACGGCTGATCGCCCTGGCCGGCTTCAGCGCCGGAATCGGGCTCATCCTGTTCTCGCAGTCGGGCACCCTTTGGCTCTCACTGGCCCTGCTGCCGCTGGTCGGCTTCGGCATCATCACCATCGCCGCTTCCGTCAACACCGTCCTGCAACTGGTGGCGCCGGATGCCATGCGCGGGCGCCTGGTCAGCCTGCACATCGCCGCCTTCCTCGGCGTGATGCCCGTCGGCTCGCTCGTCTTCGGCCTGCTCGCAGAGCGCTTCGGCGCCGCTGCCACGGTGGCTGCCGGCGGCACGCTATGCCTGATCGGCGCGATCTGGTTCACCACACGCCTCGAACTCATGCGGGACTTGCTGGCGCCTCACTACGCGCAGCGTTAAAACCCCGTCAGCGCGCGTCCTTCTTGCCGCCGACGGTCAGCGCCAGCGCCTCGCGGATCGCCTCCGGCGACTTCATGATGTTCATGAAGCTGTTCGCCCCCATCATCGACAGGTCGGGGAAGCTGATGGCGATGCGGAAGCGGGCGTACAACGCATAGACCTTGTTGTCCGAGACCAGGATGTCGTAGGGTAGATGCGCCGTCGACTTGACGTCCCTGAAGTCGATCTCGCTCATGATGTACTGGTCGTCCATGTTTTTGCCGGCATTGCCCTCGCCCTTCATGGCGACGCCGAACAGGGACTCCTTCTTGCCGGCGACGTCGACGCGGTAGACCTTGGTCACACCCTGCTTGCCGGCGGCAAGGCCGGCCTCGACCGCCTTCACGGCCTCTTCGTAACTGGCGTACTTGACGAACTCGTTCGGCTCGTCGAAGTACTCCATGCCGAAGGTGTAGTGGTACTTGCGCAGCTTCGATGCCGTCAGGCCCTTGGCGCCGAACTCCTCGATCTTGCCGAGCGCTGCCTGCAGCTTCGCGGCCGTCTCTTTCAACTCGCCCGCCATGCGGTAGGCATGCCCCATGTAGATCGGATTTGTATAGGCGACCTGTACATCGTTGCCGACCTTGGTGACGGAGACGCGCTGCGCGGCGCCGAAACCGCCGTGTTCCGACTTGGCGGCGGTGGTGCGCATTTCGTCGTTGGTGACGGCGATGATGGTGGCGTTGGGATAGGGAGTGTAAGTGCCTGCTACGGTGAAACCCTGTTGGGTGAGCGACGCCTTGACGGCATCCACCTTCGCGGCCACCTCGCCCGGCCCCTTCGAGGCCAGCACGAACGGTTTCAACACCGCATCCTGCGCCAGCACCGCGCTGCTGATGCCAAAAAACAGGCAAATCATCCCCCTGAGAATCGCTCTCATGACTTTTATATGGACGCCTCCCGTTTGCAAGGACGAATTGGTGTGTTGGGACAGATAGGCTGCAGTTTTATATCCGGCCTGTTGTGCAGGTCGAACCTGCTGGCCCTGATGGAATCCGCTGACCCACGCCTCATTTCTCCTAAG
>CAMTUN010000016.1:0-68233 GCA_947084915.1 uncultured beta proteobacterium
GCCACGAATGAGCAGGCTCGTCGCCACATCCCGCCGAATCGAGTTCGTTATCCTGCGGACCGCCAGTTCGCTTCCGGTTGCTCTCCACCCCGCTTCGCAGCGACGCAGTTACCTTCAGCTTCGGGGTCTTGGCTTGCCCCGACACGGACTTCCACCATGCAGTTATCGCGCCTTCACAGGCGCACTCATTCCCGCGCAGGCGGGAATCCATGCCCCTGCCTGCGCGGGGACGACGATCACTTTCCTTCCTGCATTTCCTTGCCCAGCTTTCTCACCATCAGCCGCTCGTAAAACCGCGGCGCCAGCCGCGACACCCACCACGACAGGCGCGAGACGCGGTCGGGCAGCAGCAGGCGCTGCTCGCGGCTGGCCGCCTGGAAGATCCGCTCTGCCATCGCCTCCGGCGTGGCACGTCCGCCGACGATGGATTGCGGATGGCGCGCCAGACCACCGTCACCGGCCAGGGCGTTCTTCTCGATGCCGGTCTGGATGAAGGACGGGCAGACCAGCAGCACCTTGACGCCCGACGGCTCGACTTCCGCGCGCAGGCTGTCGAAAAATCCGTGCAGCGCATGTTTGCTCGCCGCATAGCCGGTGCGCGCAATCAGCGGCGCGAAGCCGGCGACGCTGGAGACGGCGATGACCATGCCGCGCCGCGCGACCAGATCGCCGAGCGCGGCATGCGTGCAGTGCGCCGAAGTAGTTCACCTCCATGACGCGGCGGAGCACCGCCGTCTGCGTGGACGCGAAGGCGCTGCGGTGGGTGATGCCGGCATTGTTGATGAGCACATCGACCCCGCCGAAGGCGCGCCGCGCCTCGGCCATCGCTCGCAGGCACTCCTCCTCCTTCGACACGTCGCAGGCGATGCGGATCGCGGCGACGCCTTCCGGAAAAGTCAGTTCCTGCAATACGGCGGCATCGCGGTCCAGCGCGACAATGCGGGCGCCGGCGGCGGCGAAGCGCAGGCAGAGCGCCCGGCCCAGCCCGCCGGCGGCGCCGGTGACGACCACCGTCTTCCCGGCAAATTCACGCGCCACGCTTGCGTCGCGCGTCGAGATAGAGATCGAACACCTGCGCCGAGGTGAGCTGCGGCACGTAGCCGAACTCGCTCTTCAGCCGCGTGTTGTCGAGCACCGGGCGATAGCGCAGGAAGTCCATTTGTTCAGGGCCGTATTGCGTCAACCCGAACGCCTTCAGTACGCGCAAGGCAAGTTTCAGCAGCCCCGGCGGCAACACGAGGCAGCGCTTGCCCAGCTTTGCGGCGATGTCGTGGATAGTCAGCACGCCATCGTCGGCGTCGTTGCGCACCTTGTGGTTGAGCTTGACGTGCGGCATGGTGATGGCCAGCGGCGAGTTTTCCGTCATCAGGCCACGCGCCGCCCAACTGGTCGTCAGCGGCGCATGCAGCAGTTCCGCCACGCGGCGCAGCGCATCGTAGGCGTTAGCGTGGATGATGCCGCTGCCGGCGTGGATCATCGGCGCCTCGGCAGCGATGAGCATCTGCGCCGCGCGGGCGACCTGCTCCGCCGTCGGCGTCACGGGATCGGTATGGCGGTACTGGTGCGGCGCCCAGAATGCAATATCCGCCTTCACCTTGCCGTTCATGATGGTTTCCGGCACATCGACGTGCACCACGCCGGGCCGCCCCTCGTAACTCTTGCGCAGCGCCTTCCTCACCAGCTCCGGCACGCGATCGAAGGAGGACGCCGCGGCACTCCATTTGGCGATCTTGCCGATGACGCCGCTCCGGTCGAAGCACTGGTAGCTGCCGCCACGATCCGGATACATGATGCTCGGCCGGCGCGCGCTGGTGATCGCCAGCACGCGGTTACCGTCGGCCTGCTCGACCACCAATCCTGGCAGAAGATTGGCCACGCCCGGCCCGTTGCTGGCCATGCACACGCCGAGCTTGCCGGTCAGCCGTGCATAGGTGCCGGCCATGTGCGCGGCGCAGGTCTCGTGGCGCGGCGTGACGATCTCGATGCCGAGCCGGTGCAACGCCGAATAGAAACCGAAATAGGTGCCGTCGATGATGCCGAAGACCTTCTCGACGCCTTCCTTCTGCAACATGCGGGCGATCACCTCGCCGCCACTGATTTCCGCCATAGATCTGTCTCCTTTTTTACCCTTGTAGAAATCCCCCCTGCCCCCCTTTTGCAAAGGGGGGAATAGTCGCATCGCCTCACTCCCCCCTTTGCACAAGGGGGGTCGGGGGGGATTTGCAGCCTTCAATCAAACGAAATCCCTGTATTTCTCCAGCAGCCGCACTGGCTTCGACAGCGCATCACGCCGGAATGGGTCGCCCAGCTCGCGCGTCACCATCATTTCCAGCACGGTAGTCCGGCCTTCCTTCTGCGCCGCGCAGGCGGCGGCCAGCGCCGGGCCGACATCGGCGAGGTTCTCCACCACCATCCCTTCCGCGCCCATGGCGCGGGCGATGGCAGCGAAGCTTGGATTCTCCAGGTTGGAGCCGACGAAACGGTTACCGTAGAAATCGACCTGGTTCTTCTTTTCCGCGCCCCACTGCTTGTTGTGGAACACCACCGCCGTGACGGGAATCTTCTCGCGCACGCAGGTGAGGATCTCGCCGAAGCTCATGCCCCAGGCGCCGTCGCCGACATAGGCCACGGCCGGACGTTCCGGCGCTGCAAGCTTGGCGCCGATGATGGCGGGGAAGGCATAGCCGCAGTTGCCGAAGCTCATCGCCGCGAAGAAGCTGCGCGGCTGGGCGAAGCGCAGGTAGCTGTTGGCCACCGAGCAGATGTTGCCGATGTCGGTGGACACCATGGCGTCGGCCGGCCTTCGAACCCTGGTAGCCGAGCGGGCCGCACCACAGGGGATGCGCCGCCGGAAAAGCGTCGTTGTGCAGGTAGCTCGTCACCACCGGCGCATCGAGCAGTTCGGCCAGCTTCGCGCAGGCGGCCACGCCATCGGCCAGCACCACGCCGCCGCCGGAGACGATCACGGGGAATTTCGCCGCGGCGAGCAGGGCGACCGCCTCGTTCAGGCTCTTCTCGCCGCCGGCGCCGCGCTCGATGCGGATCGGGGCGGCGATCTCATAGTCGGCCTCGCCGTAGAAATGGTCGCGCGGGATGTTGAGTTGCGTCGGCCCCATCTCCAGTTGGGCGCGGTCGAAGCAGCGCGCGGCGATCTCCGCCATGCGCTTCGGGCTGCTGACATGGCCCTGGTATTTGGTGATTTTCGAGAAGATCGGCAGCTGGTCGGTTTCCTGGAAGCCGCCCAGGCCCATCGACAGGCTGCCCGTCTCCGGCGTGATGACCACCACCGGACTGTGCGCCCAATAGGCAGCGGCCACGGCGGTGACGAAGTTGGTGACACCCGGCCCGTTCTGCGCGATGCACACGCCGTGGCGGCCGGAAACGCGCGCATAGCCGTCGGCCATGTGGGCGGCGCCCTGCTCATGTACGGTGGGAATGAAGCGGATGCCGGCCGCCGGAAGGATGTCCAGCGCGTCCATATAGGCCGAACCGACGATGCCGAAGATGTCCCGCACGCCCTGCGCCGCCAGGGTTTCCACCAAGGCTTCGCTCGGCGTCATGCGCTGGACTGTCGAAGCAGTCTCTGCTGGTGCGCGAAGCAGAGGGCAGGCGCTTCGCGCCCGGGCCGCGCCTGGCCTCCCTGGCGCTGGCATCGATCACCCACGCGGCATGGCGCGCACCGCGCCACGCCATCCTCAAGGCGCTGGTCGCCGAGATCGGCGAGACCTGCAACCTCACGCACCTCGACGGCACCGAGGTGGTCTACCTGGACCGCGTCGAAGCCGCCTGGCCATTGCGGCTGCATTTCCAGACCGGTTCGCGCGTGCCGGTGCATTGCAGCGCCAGCGGCAAATTGCTGCTGTCCCTGCAGCCGTCGCGCGAGCGCAAACGCATCCTCGATGTGCTGCCGTTCTCGTACCACACCGCCAACACCTTCACCAAACGGAAAGAGTTGGAGATGGCGCTCAAGCGCATCCGCAAGGAGAAGGTCGCCACCGACAACGAGGAATATCTCGACGGCACGGTGTGCGTCGCGGTGCCGGTGGAAAACGACAAGCGTCGGGTTACCGCGGCGCTGGCCGTACACGCCCCCACCACGCGCATGACGCTGGCCCAGGCACTGGAATGCTTGCCGGCCCTGAGGCAGGCGGCCGCCAGGCTGGCCGACGCCTTTCCGGAATAACGTCAACGCCATTCCTTGCGCCCGATCAAGCCGGACACATTTTCTCCAGGCATAGAATGGGCGCAGGAATTTCAACGAAGGGGAACGGAATGGGACGCGTACAAGACAAGGTGGCGCTCGTCACCGGCGCCGCACAAGGCATCGGCCGCGCCACCGCCCTGCTGCTGGGGCGCGAAGGGGCTGCGGTAGCGGTAACGGACATCAACGCCCGTGATGGCGAAGCGGTGGCCGAACAGATCCGCGCGACGGGCGGCAAGGCCCGTTTCTGGGCGCTCGATGTATCGCAGGAAGCGGTCGTCGCCACCGTCATCGCCGAGGCCGCCAAGGAATTCGGCCGCCTCGATATTCTGGTGAACAACGCCGGCATTTCCGGCGCCAACGGCACCTCCGAGGAAATCACCGAGGCCGAGTGGGACACGGTGATGAACACCAACGCCAAGGGCGTGTTCCTCTGCACCAAGCATGCCGTGCCGCTGATGCGGCACGCCGGCGGCGGCAGCATCGTCAATCTTTCCTCCGTGTACGGCATCGTCGGCTCGCACAACGTCGCCGCCTATCACGCCTCGAAGGGCGCCATCCGCATCATGAGCAAGACCGACGCGCTGGCCTTCGCCGAGGACGGCATCCGCGTCAATTCGGTGCACCCGGGATTCATCTGGACGCCGATGCTGGAGACCGGCGCCCAGGTGCCCGGCGTCGCCCCTGAAGCGGTACACAGCGCCATGGCCAAGCTGCACCCGCTCGGCACGCTGGGCGAGCCCGTCGACGTCGCCTACGGCATCCTCTACCTCGCTTCGGACGAAGCCAAGTTCGTCACCGGCTGCGAACTGGTGATCGACGGCGGGTATACGGCGCGATAGGACGCGGGGTCGCGGCGATTCGCGGTGCGCGCCGGAACAAACGCTCAGTATCGGTTCCGCCTGCCGCGAACCATGCAAAGCCATGCTGTACATTGCATTCTGCGATATCGTGCTGGCCGACGATCGCGTCTCGTCGCGTCACGCCTGGATCGGTTTCGTCGATGGCAGGATCGTGCTGCGCGACCTTCAGTCCACGAACGGCGCCTTCCTGAACGCGCAAACCCACGCTTCCGTCAGTGAAGTCAATCTGCGCTCCGGCGACACGATTTTTTTCGGCGGGCACCAGGGCGATCAATTCCGCTTCATTGCCGACTGAGCGCCGCAGTGAAGCAATCGTTGCAGCCCCGGCTCGCCAGCTGCATCGCCGTATCGCGGAGACTGACTTTTCCCGGACGCTCCCACCCCTTCCGTCAATCCATCCGTTTCGGGTCGGCCGGCGGTCGATCTGCAACGGCGCTGTCGCGGGCGCGCAGCTTGGCCGCGAGGTAGGCGCTGTCGGATATCGGTTTCTCCTGCGAAAAGCGGTTCGGACTCCCGATGGCGCGCGAAGTTTCCGGCGGAGCGGAACGGGCTGGGGTTGCGGCTGCCAGCCGCCTGAGATCAGCGCCGGCGTTGCGGGGTGAAGGCGGGGCCGCGACCCTCGATGTGGCGGAAACAGATGCGCCCCTTGCTCAGATCGTAAGGGGAGATTTCCAGGGATACCTTGTCGCCGGCGATGATGCGGATATGGTGCTTGCGCATCTTGCCTGCTGTATACGCCACGAGATTGTGGCCATTGTCGAGCGTGACGCGAAAACGGGAGTCGGGCAGCACCTCCATCACCACGCCATTCATTTCAATGAGTTCTTCCTTGGCCATAGCCTATCTCCAGGAAAAAGTCGGAAAGAAAAAGCCCGGCGGAAGCCGGGCAAATCCGGTCGGGAGGGGCTCGGGGCGAAACCCCGGGCCACAATCCCTGGCAAAACCGACGGCATGGCAGATACGCCATGCCGTCTTGATCGCCTGCTTAGTCCGCCGCGCGGATGTTCGACGCCTGCTGACCCTTGGGGCCGGCGGTGATGTCAAAACTGACCTTCTGGCCTTCCTTGAGGGTCTTGAAGCCCTGTCCCTGAATCGCGGAGAAATGGGCGAATAAATCCTCGCCACCCGCTTCGGGCGTAATGAAACCAAAACCCTTCGAATCGTTAAACCACTTCACAGTACCTGTTGCCATAACTTGAATATCCTAAATAAACCAAAAAATGGGGCTTACCCCCGGAGGGCGAAGCTCAAGACGGCAGGGTGGTGAAGGGAGGAATACCGCAGAACTGCGGGTACTTAACCAGACAACAACGGTGCTACTTGAAGATCGCAGGTTCGCACTATGCACTGTATCGTGCTGTATGGCAAATAAATTTTGCCTGCACCCCCTGGCGCTTGCGCCACCCGGGGCGGAGATCCGCTTTTAGCGCGCCAGCTTGTCGCCGCCGGGCAGCCGCTCGCGGGCAACCTGTTCCGCGCGATCCGAGCTGTCGTTCAGCAGTCGCAGCAGCACCGGTTCGCTGGCGCGGGGATGCTCCGCCACGAGCAGGCGAATTCCCGCCGAACTATTTGATGCCAGCACTTCCAACGCGGTGGGCGGCGCATTGCGGTTGCGCGCCACGGCCTGGCGCACGCGTTCATCGCGGTCGAAGGCGAGCCGGCTGAGCGCGTCGTCGCTGAGACGCAGTACCCCCGCGACGGCCTCGCGCACGGCCGGATGCCTGTCCCCCGCCATGCGTTCCAGCAACTCCTGAGGCAGATCGGCGCGGCGCGCCAGCATCGCCCGCACGGCGGGATCGGCATCGCGCAAAAGCAGCGCAAAGCCTTGCGCCGTGAGCAGGCCGCGCTCGGCGACGACAAGGCGCGTGGCGGCATCGGCTTCCTTCAACGCATCGGCGGATCGCAACGGTGTGCAGGCCATGCCTGGCGGGCAACTGCCACCCTGTGCGGCAGGCGAATCGGCCTGCGCCTGCAATACCTGCTGCACGCCGGTGCTTTCCGCGTACTGCAACAATCCCGCCGCCACAAAGGTCAGCAGCACCACTATGCCGTGTTCGCGCACGCCGAGTCCGGCATTGTCCGATGCGTCCTTAAGGTGCCCGACCGCAAGGCCGACCAGCCAGCGCAGCAGCCAGAAGACGAGTTGCGCACCGGTGAAGGCGGCGATGAAATAGATCGGCAGTACGGCGAGCAGGCGTCCGCCGATGCTGCCGCCGGTCAAGCCGAGCACGTGGACGACATTGGCCAACCCGATCACGGCGGAAACAGCCAGCGAGGCGATGATGCTGGCGGAGAGGGGCCAGGCGTCGGGCGAGGGCGGTTTGCCTTCCATGCTGTATCTCGTCGAGAGGAGGAACCATTATACTTTCGGCTTCTTCTTTATCGTCGGACTCAGGGTCGCCATGCCATTCATGAAACGCGACGCAATTTTGACGGTCTATTTGTTTTTCGGTTTCGGCAACGGCCTCCTCGGGCCGCTGGCCTTATGGATAACAAAACCAAAGGAGAAATCATGAACAAGACCGACCAGGAATGGCGCGAGCAGCTCACCCCCGAGCAGTACCGCATCGCCCGTAAAAAGGGCACGGAGCCGGCCTTCACCGGCGAATACTGGGATTGCCACGATCAGGGCGTCTATCGATGCGCCTGCTGCGGCGCCGATCTCTTCAGCTCGGCGCACAAGTTCGAGTCGGGCACCGGCTGGCCCAGCTTCTGGCAGCCGGCCGAGCCGGCCAACCTCGCCACCGAGAAGGACAACGGCCTCTTCATGCGCCGCACCGAGGCACTGTGCAGCCAGTGCGGCGCCCACCTCGGCCACGTCTTCCCGGACGGACCGCAACCGACCGGCCTGCGTTACTGCATCAACTCGGCCTCGCTGAAGCTCGAGCGCGATGGACGCAGCGAGCCGGAAAAGGCATAATCGCCGCGCATGAAATTCCTCTTCGACCTCTTTCCGGTCATCCTTTTCTTCATCGCCTTCAAGGTCTCCGGCATCTACGTCGCCACCGCGGTGGCCATTGCCGCTTCCTTCGCGCAGATCGGCTGGCTGCTGTTGCGCGGCCGCAAGGTCGACACGATGTTGTGGGTAAGCCTGGCCATCATTGTCGTTTTCGGCGGCGCTACGCTCCTGCTGCAGGATGAGACCTTCATCAAGTGGAAACCGACAGTGCTCTACTGGCTGTTCGGCGCCGCACTGGCGGGCGCCACGTTGTTCTTCCGCAAGAACCTCATCCGCAAGGTGATGGAGGAGCAGATTTCCCTGCCCGACGAGGTATGGGGCCAGTTGAACGTTAGCTGGATCGGCTTTTTCGCCGTTATGGGCGTGCTCAACCTGTTCGTTGCCTTCAACTTCTCCACCGATATCTGGGTGAACTTCAAGCTCTTCGGCGGCATGGGCCTGATGCTGGCCTTCGTCGTCGGGCAAAGCCTGCTGCTGGCGAAGTACGTCGAGGAGGAGAAGAAGTAATGCTCTACGCCATCCTCGGCGACGACGCGCCCGGCAGCCTGGACAAGCGCCTCGCCGCGCGCCCGGCCCACGTCGAACGCCTGAAGGCGCTGCAGGACGCAGGCCGCCTGATACTGGCCGGCCCCTGCCCGGCCATCGACTCCCCCGACCCCGGCCCGGCCGGCTTTGTCGGCAGCCTGATCGTCGCCGAGTTCGAGTCCATTGCCGCGGCCCAAGACTGGGTGGCCGCCGATCCCTATGTCACCGAGGGGGTTTTCGCCAACACGCGGGTGTTGCCATTCAAGAAAGCCCTCCCGACGTGAGCACGATTTCGGCAATGCAGGAAAAACTCGCCGCGCTCGACCCGCTGCGACTCGACATCGCTGACGACAGCGCCAGGCATGCCGGCCATGCCGGCGCCAAAGAAGGCGGCGGCCACTACCGCCTGACCATCGTTTCCGCCCGCTTCGCCGGCTGCGGAACAGTGCAACGCCACCGCTTGATTTACGAGGCGCTAGGGCCCATGATGCGCAGGGAAATCCATGCCCTCAGCATCAAGGCGCTGACGCCGGATGAAACCGATTAACCCAACGCAAGGAAAACACATGAAACACACCCTCCCTCGTCTGACCGCCCTCCTCGTCGCGGGCTTTCTGCTGCAAGCTCCGCTGCACGCCCAGGAGACCAAGCCGGCCGGCAAGGCCGCCGGCAAGCCGGCCGCCGTCGCCACCGTGAACGGCGTCGCCATCCCGGCCGCCCGCGCCGAGGCGCTGCTGCAGTCGCAGTTGGTCCAGGGCCAGCAGGATTCCGAACAGCTGCGCGCCGCCGTCCGCAACGACCTGATCACGCGCGAAATCCTCTCGCAGGCGTCCAGGAAGAAGGGCTTCGACAAGAAGGCCGAAGTGAATGCGCAGTTCGAACTGGCCCGGCAGGGCATTCTGGTGAATGCTTACCTGCAGGATTTCGTCGCCGCCCACCCGGTTAAGGACGAGGCGGTCAAAAACGAATACGACGCCATCGTCAAGACGATGGGCGACAAGGAATACAAGGCGCGCCACATCCTGGTGGAGAAGGAAGACGAAGCCAAGAGCATCGTCGTCCGCCTGCAGAAGGGCGAGAAATTCGAGGAGCTGGCCAAGCAATCGAAGGACCCGGGCAACAAGGAGCGCGGCGGCGATCTCGGCTGGAGCGCTCCCTCCGGCTACGTGAAGCCCTTCGCCGAGGAACTGGTCAAGCTGGAGAAGGGCAAGTTCTCCGCAGCGCCGGTGAAGACCGAGTTCGGCTGGCACGTCATCCAGCTCGACGACATTCGTGACATGAAGCACCCGCCGTTCGACGAGGTGAAGCCGCAGATCCAGCAGCGCCTGCAGCAGCAGATTATCGAGAAGCACATCATCGAGCTGCGCGCCAAGGCCAAGGTAGAGTAAGCGTCCTTCCAGTCATTGAAATCGGCGCCAGTGGCGCCGATTTTTTTGCCTTCATGCACAGCCAACACGACAATCCACCCCTGCCCCGGGGCTTCCAGCTGGATCGCTACCGCATCGACCGGCAGCTCTCCCTGGGCGGATTTTCCATCGTCTATCTTGCCCACGAAGAGGCGGGGAAACCAGTGGTGATCAAGGAATATCTGCCCGCCGGGCTGGCGCGCCGCGGCGCCGACGCGCTGACGGTGACGGTCGGCGCGGCGCACCAGGCAGCGTTCAACACCGGCATTAAATGGTTCTTCGAGGAGGGCCGCATCCTCGCCGGCATCGATCATCCCAATGTGGTTCACGTGGAGAACTTTTTCCGCGCCAACGGCACGGCTTACCTGGTGATGCGTTACGAGCGCGGCAGAACGCTGAAGGAACATGCGCGCCAGTTGATGGAAAGCGGGGATGTCATCAGCGAGGCTTTTCTGCGCAACGTCTTCGCGCGCCTGCTCTCCGGCCTGCGCGAAGTGCACACACACAAGCTCCTGCACCTGGACATCAAGCCGGCGAATATCTATGTGCGCAACGACGGCCACCCGGTGCTGCTGGATTTCGGCGCAACGCGTCAGGGGCTCGGCCCGAGCGCCGGCATGAACGCGGTGTTCACGCCCGGCTTCGCGGCCCCGGAGCAGCAGGGCTCGGGCGAGCCGCTGGGGCCGTGGACCGATATCTACTCGACAGGCGCCTCCCTCTACGACTGCCTGGCGGGCAGCGAACCGCAGCCGGCCGATCAGCGCCTGATCAAGGATGACCTGGAGCCTGCCCAGGTGCGCTGGGGGAAACGCTATTCGCTGCAGTTGCTGGAGTTGATCGACTGGTGTCTCAAGCTGCCCGTCGCCCAGCGGCCGCAAAGCGTGTTCGCCCTGCAGAAGGTGCTGAGCGGGGAGCAGCTCGATCTGGTTGACCCGGCCTGGTTCGAAACACCGCCTCCCGCGCCAAAGGCGGATTAGCCAAAATCCGACCTGATTTGCGACAAAATTCTGCCGGGCGCCTGTAGGAGCCAGCTTGCTGGCGATGCGCCCCGCAGGAAGTACCCTTGGGGTGCGGCGGCCATATCGCGGGCAAGCCCGCTCCTACAAAGCCTGGCGCCCTGCCAGCCGCTGAAGATTAGCGCAGCGGCTATGGCTTCGGCTTGACGTTCAGGCTGTTCTTCACTTCTTTCACGCCCTTGACGCCGCGCGCCACCTGGCCGGCCTGCTTTATCTGCGCGTCGCTGTCCACGAATCCCGACAACTGCACTACACCGTGATAGGTTTCCACCGAGATGGCCGCCGAGGGCAGTCCCTGCTCCGCCAGCAAGGCCGCTTTCACCTTGGCTGTGAGCGTGCTGTCGTCCACGTACTCGGCGGCCTTCTGACGGTCTGCCATCGAACGCGCCTTCAGCCACTCGTCCTCATTGAGCTTGCCATCGTGATTCATGTCTGCCTTGCCGAAGAACTTCGCGACGCGCTTGTCGGCCCTCGCCTCCTCGCGGCTGAGGAAGCCGTCGTGGTTCTTGTCGAGCCTGGCGAAATCGGAGCTTTTTTGCGGGGCCGGTTCCTGCGCATGGGCGCAGACCGAAAAGACGGCGAGGACAAGCAGGGGAATGTTCTTCTTCATGGCGGATCTCCGATGGGCGATCCGCCGATGATATCAGCCGATCCACTTCCTGGCGTTGCGGAACATGCGAAGCCACGGTCCATCTTCGCCCCAGCTGTCGGGGTGCCACGACATCTGCAGCGTGCGGAAGATGCGCTCGGGGTGCGGCATCATGATGGTGAAGCGGCCATCCGCCGTGGTGAGGCCGGCGATGCCGTCGGGCGAGCCGTTCGGGTTGAAAGGATAGGCATGCGCGATGCGGCCGTGGTTGTCGGCATAGCGCAGCGCGACGACGGCCTGATCCTGTTTGCCATGCACGGAGAAATCTGCGCGGCCCTCTCCATGCGAGACGACGATGGGCAGGCGGCTGCCGGCCATGCCGGCGAGGAACAGCGACGGGCTCTGCGGCACCTCCACCATGACGAAGCGCGCCTCGAACTGCTCGCTGCGGTTGCGCGCGAAGCGCGGCCAGTGATCGGCGCCGGGGATGATTTCCGCCAGGTGGCTCATCATCTGGCAGCCGTTGCATACGCCCAGCGCGAAGGTGTCGGCGCGGCCGAAGAAGGCTTCAAACTCCGCGCGCAACGGATCGTTGAAGAGAATCGACTTGGCCCAGCCCTGCCCCGCGCCAAGCACGTCGCCGTAGGAAAAGCCACCGCAAGCGACCATGCCGTGAAAGTCAGCCAGCGCGACACGGCGCGCCTGCAGGTCGCTCATGTGAACATCGAAGGCGGCGAAGCCGGCGCGATCGAACGCGGCGGCCATTTCCACCTGGCCGTTCACGCCCTGCTCGCGCAATATCGCAATTTTCGGGCGGGCGCCCACGGCGACGTAAGGCGCCGTTCCAACGCCTCCGATCATCGGCCGAGAAATCCGACCGAAGGAAGTGCAAAGCCCCCCCCCGCCCCCCTTTTGCAAAGGGGGGGGCTCGGCCGGATCGAACGTCAGCGTCGCCGACATGCCGGGGTCGCTTGCATCGAGCAGGGCGTCGAACTCCTCCTGTGCGCATTGCGCGTCGTCGCGCAGCTGCGCGATCCGGTAGCTCGTCTCCGCCCAGACGCGCTGCAGGTCGATGCGTTTTTCCTTGAGCAGCGGCTTGGCGTTGCGCCAGACGCGAATCTCGTCGGCCGCGTTCAGTTCGCCGACGGTGTGGCTGCAGGCAGCGAGGCCGTGCGTGCGCAACACCTGCATGACGCGGCTGCGGTCGTCGCGGCGGATCTGCAGCAGCGCACCGAGTTCCTCGGCGAACAGCGCGCCCATCACACGATCGCGCAAGCGACCGTCGACCATCTCCGGCTTGCGCTCGAGTCCGTCGGCATCGTTCATCAGCGGATCGAAACACAGCGTGTCGAGGTTGAGCGAGACGCCGCAATGACCGGCGAAGGCCATCTCGCAGGCGGCGGCGAAAAAGCCACCGTCGGAGCGGTCATGGTAGGCGAGCAGCAAATTTTCGACACTCAGCTTCTGCACGGCGGCGAAGAAGCCGCGCAGGAGTGCGGCGTCGGCATCCGGCGCATGCTCGCCGATCGCGTTGTACGCTTGCGCCAGCGCCGAGCTACCGAGGCGGTGCCTGCCCTGGCCGAGGTCGACCAGCAGCAGATCGGTCTCGCCGCAATCGGTGCGCAGTTGCGGCGTCAGTGTGCGGCGTATGTCGGCGCAGACCGCGAAGGCGGAAATGATGAGGGAGAGCGGCGCGATGACCTGCTTCCTGCTGCCGTTTTCCTCCCAGGCCGTCTTCATCGACAGCGAATCCTTGCCGACGGGAATGCTGATGCCGAGCGCCGGGCAGAACTCCAGGCCGACCGCCTTGACGGTATCGAACAGCGCGGCATCCTCGCCCGGATGGCCGGCGGCAGCCATCCAGTTGGCGGAGAGCTTGATCCTGCCGATGTCGCCGATCTGCGCGGCAGCAAGGTTGGTCACCGCCTCGCCCACGGCCATGCGCCCGGCAGCCGGCGCGTCGATGAGCGCCAGCGGCGTCTTCTCGCCCATGGCGAAGGCCTCGCCTAGATACCCGTCGAAGGAGAGCGCCGTCACGGCACAGTCGGCCACCGGCACCTGCCATGGCCCGACCATCTGGTCGCGCGCCGTGAGGCCGCCGACGCTGCGGTCGCCGATGGTGATGAGGAAGTTCTTCGAGGCGACGCTCGGCATGCGCAGCACGCGATAAGCGGCTTCCTTGAGATCGACGGCGGCGGCGTCGAAGGGCGGCAAGTGGCGGATCCTGCGAGCTACATCCCGCGTCATCCTGGGCGGCTTGCCGAGCAGCACCTCGAGATCCATGTCGACGGCGTTGTTGCCGAAATGGCTGTCGGAGACGACAAGCTGTCCGTCTGAGGTGGCTTCGCCCAGCACGGCAAAGGGACAGCGCTCGCGCTCGCACAGGGCGCGGAATTCGTCGAGGCGGCCGGCCGGAATCGCCAGCACGTAGCGCTCCTGCGCCTCGTTGCACCAGATCTCGCGCGGCGACATGCCCGGCTCCTCGGTCTGCACGCGGCGCAGTTCGAAGCGCGCGCCGCAGCCGGCGCCGTGCGCCAGCTCCGGCAGGGCATTGGAGAGGCCGCCGGCGCCGACGTCGTGGATGGAGAGGATCGGGTTGCCTCCTTCCTGCCAGCTCATTTGCCAACACCTGTCGATGACCTCCTGGGCGCGGCGCTGGATCTCCGGGTTGCCGCGCTGCACCGAGGCGAAGTCGAGGTCGGCGGTGTTGGCGCCGGTCGTCATCGACGACGCCGCGCCGCCGCCCAGCCCGATCAGCATGCCGGGGCCGCCGAGCTGGATGAGCAGCGCGCCGGGCTTGAACGCGACCTTGTGGGCATCTCGCGCAGCGATGTTGCCAACGCCGCCGGCGATCATGATCGGCTTGTGATAGCCGCGCATCTCGCCCGCCACCTCCTGCTCGAAGGTGCGAAAGTAGCCGGCGAGATTGGGCCGGCCGAATTCGTTGTTGAAGGCGGCGGCGCCGATCGGCCCCTCGATCATGATGTCGAGGGCGGAAGCGATGCGCTCGGGCTTGCCGTAGGCCTGTTCCCACGGCTGCGCGAAGCCGGGAATGTTCAGGTTGGACACCGAGAAGCCGCACAGGCCGGCCTTCGGCTTGGAGCCGCGCCCGGTGGCGCCTTCGTCGCGAATCTCGCCGCCGGAGCCGGTCGCCGCGCCGGGGAAGGGCGAAATGGCGGTCGGATGGTTGTGCGTCTCGACCTTGGCGAGGTAGTGCGTCATCTCCTCGGAATACGCATAGGCGCCGCCGGGGCCGGGGTGGAAGCGCTGCGACATCGCACCCTCGAGCACGGCGGCGTTGTCGGAATACGCCACCACCGTACCGTGGGGACTGACTTTGTGCGTCTCGCGGATCATGCCGAAGAGGGAATGCGCCTGCCGCTCGCCGTCGATCACCCAGTCGGCGTTGAAGATCTTGTGGCGGCAGTGCTCGGAGTTGGCCTGGGCGAACATCATCAGCTCGACGTCAGTCGGGTTGCGCCCGGCCTGCGTGAAGGCGTCGACCAGATAGTCGATCTCATCCGCGGAGAGCGCCAGGCCCATCTCGCCGTTGGCCTGCACCAGCGCGGCGCGGCCCTTGCCGACGACATCCACCGTCGCCAGCGGCTGCGGCGCGTAATGGCGGAACAGCGCATCGGCGGCATCGACCGCATCGAGCACCGATTCGGTCATGCGGTCATGAATGAGCGGCAGCGCGGTGTCGGGATCGCCTTTTCCTTTTGCGTCCAGGTAATACACCGTGCCGCGTTCGATGCGAACGACGTCTTCGAAGCCGCACTGCCGGGCGATTTCTGTGGCCTTCGACGACCACGGCGAGATGGTGCCCAGGCGCGGCGTGACCAGCCGCAGCGTGCCGGCCGGCGTCCGGCTTGCTTGATAGGCCCCGAGCAGGTCCTTCAGCCGACCGAGGCCAGCCGGCACAAGGGGCGCCTTCACCTCGATGAAGTACCAGTACTCGGCAGCCAGCCCCTTGAGCCCGGGCAGGACGCCATTGACGGTTTGCGTGAGGCGGGAAAGACGACTGGCGGAAAACGCGGCAGCGCCGCGCAGCTTGAGGACTTCGGACATGACGGAAGGGTGTTCGGTAAAGGGCGATTATACCCGAGCCCCCGTCTTGAAATCGCCGTTCCTTCCGCGATGACATCGGCCGCAAGACCATGCTGCAGATCTTCAGCCTGCTCGGTCCGGACAGCGACCTGGTGCGCACTTTCCGCGGCGAACTGGCGCGCGCGATCAATCGCTGAAAGTCAGTCGCTGCGATACGGCGGCAGGCACGCCGTCTTGCCTTTCCTTGCGCAATTCTGCATAGTGCGCGGCTTTCCCGCCGCATACCCATTCCATGTCCACCCCCGTCGACATCAGCGAAGAAGCCGGCGTGCGCTACCTGCACTTTGGCTCGGAGTGGATCCAGGGCGCCATGCGCATCGCCCGGCCGTGGGCGCTGGAACTCGACTACACGCGCGAGATGATGATGTCCCTGCTGCTGCGGCCGGAGCCGGCGTGGCCGCGCAGCGTCCTGCAGGTCGGGCTGGGCGCCGCCTCGCTGACGAAGTTCCTCTACCGCCACCGGCCGCTGGCGAAGCTGACGGTGGTGGAAATCGAACCAATGGTGGTGGCGGCAGCGCGGCAGTTCTTCAAACTGCCGGATGACCCGCAGCGGCTGAATCTGGAAATTGCAGACGGCGTCGAGTGGCTCGCCGGCTGCAACCGGACATACGACTTGATCATGGTCGACGGCTTCGATGCCGATGCCCGCGCCGGCGCGCTCGACACCCTGCCCTTCTACCGCAGCTGCCGCGCCCACCTGAACGATGACGGGCTGCTGACGGTGAATCTCCTCGGCCGCAATCGCGGCTTCAAGGGCAGCGTCGAGCGCATCGGACGCGCCTTCGACGGGCGCGCCATGGTGTTTCCCTCCTGTGCCCATGGCAATGCCATCGCCTTCGCCGCCACCGGCGAGCCGATCCGCGCGCCCCTGACCGAACTAAGAACGCTGGCGCAGTCGCTGAGGAAACAGACCGGCCTCAACTTGCTGCCGACGCTGGCACGCCTGTCGCACTGGCAAAGCTGTCCTGAAGGACTGCTCGCGCTTTAGAATGACACCCATGATTACGATCTACGGCATCAGGAACTGCGACACCATGAAGAAGGCCTTCGCGCTGATGCTGGAAAATCCGAGCATGATCAGGCGGCCGATCGTCGTCTCCGGCAAAACGCTGCTCATCGGCTTCGATGCCGACGAATTCGCCAAGAAACTGAAGTGAACGAATCCGATTTCGTCGTCCGCTTCCTGTTCGAGGAGCTCGACATCCGCGGCGCCTTCGTGCGCCTCGGGGAGACCTGGCGCAGCATGCTGGCGAAGCGCGACTACACCGCCACGGTGCGCGACCTGCTCGGAGAGATGACGGCGACCGCTGTCCTCATCGGCAGCAATCTGAAGCAGCCCGGCCGTCTGAGTTTTCAGTTGAAGGGGCACGGGCCGATCGGCTTCCTCGTCATCGACTGCACCGAGCAACTCCACCTGCGCGGCATGGCGCAGGCCGATGTGAAAGACGAAGACGGCTGGACACGCATCGAACTGCTCGCCAATACCGTAACGCCGGAGGAACTGCGGACGCTGCCCCCCGAAGCGCTGCTGGGACGGCTGTTTCCCGAGGAAGCTCAGGATCAAAGGACGCTGCATTGAACGACCTTGCCCGAGGCACGCTGCTGATGTGTGCGGTGGTGCTGATCTGGGGCGCTTTCCTGCCCGTCAGCAAGATCGTCCTGACCGTCATCGATCCCTACTGGCTCACCCTGTTGCGCTATGCCACGGCGTCCGCCTGCTTCCTGCTCGTCCTGGCCTGGCGCGAAGGCCGTGGCGCACTTTCATACGAAGGGAAGGCGCGCAAGGCCTGGGCCTACGGCAGCGCCGGGTTCGCCGGTTTCAGCCTGTGCGTCTACGAGGGACTGCGCCTGACGCGGCCCGAGCACGGCGCCATGATCCTCGCCCTCGGCCCGGTCAACATCGTGCTCTGGCAATGGTTGCGCACACGCCATCGCCCGCCGGCGGCAGCGCTCGCCTGCATCGCCGTCGCCATCGCCGGCCTCGCGCTGGTGGTCAGCCAGGGCGAATTCGCCAGGCTCTACTCCGGCGGCAGCGCGCTCGGCAACGGCCTGATGTATCTCGCCTCGTGGTGCTGGATCGCCTTCACGCTGGGCGCGCAGAAATTTCCCGGCTGGTCGCCGGTGCGCTATACGGCGCTCACTTCGGTGCTCGGCTGCCTGACCATCCTGCTGGCGGTGGCGGCGGCGAATGGCGTCGGGCACAGCCATGCGCCGCAGGCCAGCGCTTTGGGCGCGCACCCGTGGGCATTGCTGTTCGTCGTGTTCATCGTCTCCTTCGGCGCAGTGCTGATGTGGAACATGGCGGTGATGAAGCTCGGGCCGCTCAACGCCGCATTGTTCGCCAACTTCGCGCCATTGGTGACCCTCCTCATCGCCGCCTGGCAGGGGCAGCGCCTGCTGCCGGTGGAATGGGCCGGCGCGGCGCTGGTGATCGGCGCCCTCGTCGCCAACAACCTGGTCAACCGGCGTCTGGCGCGCAAGGCGGACAAGCTGCTGGCCGCCTCGACGGCGGCATTGCGGTAGCATAGCGTCATGCTTCACGCCCCTTCCCATCCCATCCACGACGTCGCCTCAATACGCGACATCGAGTCGCGCCACGTCGGCCTCGAGCCGCCGCTGATGGAGCGCGCCGGCGCCGCCGCCGTCCTGCAGGCGCTGACTTTCGTCGAGCGCGCCTCACTGCCACCGCTGATCGTCTGCGGTCCTGGCAACAACGGCGGCGACGGTTTCGTCCTCGCCCGCCTGCTGCGCGGCCGCGGCATCGAGCCTATCGTCGTCTTCGCCGGCGAGGAAGCCCGGCTGCCCGCCGACGCGCACGGCGCACTCGACGCCTACCGTGCCGGCGGCGGCAAGACCGTGCACGAGATTCCGGAACGCGACTTTTCCCTGGTGGTGGATGCACTCTTCGGCATCGGCCTGCAGCGCCCCATCGAGGGTGCGCACGCCGCGCTGATCGAGCACATCAACGCGCTCGACTGCCCGGTGCTCGCCCTCGACGTGCCGAGCGGGCTGTGCGCCGACACGGGTCGCGTGCTCGGCTGCGCGGTGAAGGCCGACCTCACCGCCACTTTCATCGCGCTCAAGCCGGGCCTGCTCACCCTGGACGGGCCGGATCATTGCGGCGCGGTGAGCGTATTCGATCTGGGCATCGAGACCGATAACGACCATGCGGCGCACGGCCGCGTGGTGACGCCGGAACTGTTCCTGCCGCGCCTGAAGCCGCGGCCGTTGAACAGCCACAAGGGCATGATGGGCGGCGCCGGCATCCTCGGCGGCGCGTCCGGCATGATCGGCGCGGCGCTGCTCGCCGGCCGCGCCGCGCTGAAACTCGGCGCCGGCCGCGTCTATGTCGGCCTGATCGACGATGCGGCGCTGTCCGTCGACACCGATCAGCCGGAACTGATGCTGCGCAACCCCGAGGAACTGCTCGCCGAGGGACATGTCACGGCGCTGGCGATGGGCCCCGGCCTCGGTCAGGACGACCAGGCGCTCAAGCTGCTCAGGCAGGCGATCGCCGCAGAACGGCCGCTGCTGCTCGATGCCGATGCGCTGAACCTGATCGCAGCGCATCCGGTCCTGGCGAACCGCGTGCGCAAGCGCGCCGCCCCGACCCTGATCACTCCGCATCCGCTCGAGGCGGCGCGTCTGCTCGGCAGCGACATCGATGCGGTGCAGGCCGACCGCTTGCGCGCCGCCCTTGCGCTGGCGGAAAAACTCCATGCCCACACGGTGCTGAAAGGCTGCGGCAGCGTGATCGCCTCACCCGATGGCCGGTGGTTCATCAACACCAGCGGCAACCCGGGCATGGCCAGCGCCGGTATGGGCGACGTGCTGAGCGGGCTGGCCGTCTCGCTGCTGGCACAGGGCTGGGAGGCCAAAGCAGCCCTGCTCTGCGCGGTACACCTCCACGGCGCGGCCGCGGATCAACTCGTCGGCGCCGGCATCGGACCGGCGGGCCTCACCGCAGGCGAGACCATCGACGCCGCGCGGCAACGCTTCAACGCCTGGACGAATTCCTGAGATGAACCCTCCGCCCACCGCGCAGCATCCGCTGCGCGGCATCCTGCTGTTCATGCTGTCGCTGATGCTGTTCGCCCTGCTCGACGCCACCTCCAAGCACCTCACCGCCACCTTCGCCGTGCCGCTCCTGGTGTGGGCGCGCTACACCCTGCATTTCATCATCATGCTGGTGTTCGTCGCCCCCTCGATGCGCACGCAACTCGTCCGCACGGACAATTTGTCCTTGCAAATCCTGCGCGCACTGGCGCTGGTGGGCACCACCGGTTTTGCCATGATGGCGTTTCGCACCATGCCGCTGGCCGAGGCGACAGCGGTGCTCTTCCTTGCCCCGCTGCTGGTGACGCTGCTGGCCGGCCCCATTCTGGGCGAACGCGTCGACGCCGGCCGCTGGATCGTGGTCTTCGTCGGCTTTGCCGGGGTGCTGCTGATCGCGCGGCCGGGCGGCGCACTCAACCCGGAAGGCGTCGTCTGGGCGCTGGGCGGCGCCGTCTGCTATGCCCTCTACCAGGTCCTCACGCGGCGGCTGAGTCATGCCGAGCATCCGCTCACTCTGCTCTTCTATACGGCACTGGTCGGCACGGCGGTGATGAGCCTGACGCTGCCCTGGTTCTGGTTCGAGTTCTCGCCCAGCGCGTTGCAATGGCTGATGATTGCTTCGCTCGGGTTTTACGGCGGCGTGGGGCACTTCATACTGATCCGCGCCTTCCGCCTGGCGCCGGCTTCGGTGCTGACGCCATTCGGCTACACGCAACTGATCTGGGCGGCACTGCTCGGCTGGCTGGTGTTCGGGCATGTTCCCGACACGCTGTCGGCTTCCGGCATGGCCGTCATCGCCGCCAGCGGTCTGTGGCTCGCCCTGGGCGAGCGTCAGCGCGCAAGGTAAGTCGGTTTCCTCAGGCGCACCCCAGGAGTACTTCCTCGGGCGGGGTAGACCCCGCCCTCAGGCGCACCCCAGGAGTACTTCCTCGGGCGGGGTAGACCCCGCCCTCAGGCGCGTGCCGCGGTCGGATAGGGATACAGCATATTGAACGCAATGCTCTGCCCGAAACCCTGCACGATACGCACATGCTCGCGGCGGAACTCGCGGGCCTGACGCAGACCGCAGGAGTGCGCAATCATGTCGATTTCCTTGTTCATGTTGCGGCAATAGCTGGCGACGCGTTGCGCCTTGTCGGTTACCACCAGGCCGCGTTGCAGGCGCGGGTTGTGCGTAGTGACGCCGGCCGGGCAGGTGTTGGCGTGGCAGCGCAGGGCCTGGATGCAGCCCAGCGCGAACATGAAACCCCGCGCCGTGTTCACGAAATCCGCCCCCGCAGACAACGCCCAGGCAGCGCGCGCCGAGGTGACAAGCTTGCCGGCGGCAATCACCCGAACGCGCTCGCGCAAGCCAGTCTCGATCAACGCATCCACCACCCGCGGCAGCGCTTCGTCGATGGACAGCGACATGTGGTCCGCCAGCGCCTGCGGCGCGGCGCCGCTGCCGCCTTCGCCGCCATCCACAGCGATGAAATCCGGCGCAAATGCAATGCCGCGCCGTGCCACCGCCTCGCACAACTCGTTCATGAACCGCCAGCCGCCGATGGCCGTCTTGATGCCCACCGGCTTGCCGGTGATTTCACGGACGTAGGCGATTTTCTCGATCAGCGCGTCGGCAGTGGCGATGTCGCGATGCCGGTTGGGACTGATCGAGTCCTGCCCTTCCGGAATGCCACGGATGGCCGCGATTTCCGCCGTCACCTTTTCGCCGAGCAGCACGCCGCCCTTGCCCGGTTTGGCGCCCTGCGACAGTTTGATCTCGAAGGCGCGCACGTTCTCGTTAGCGGCGATCTCCCGCAATCGCTGCAACGACAGTTCGCCATCGGCGTCGCGCACGCCGTACTTGGCCGTGCCGATCTGCACGATGAGATCGCAACCGCCCTCGAGATGATACGGGCTGAGGCCCCCTTCGCCGGTATCCAGCCAGCAGCCGGCCGCCGCCGCGCCGCGCGAGAGCGCGCGCACTGCCGGCTTCGAGATGGCGCCGAAGCTCATGCCGCTGATATTGACGACCGAGCGGGCGATGAACGGCTTGTCGCAATAGCCCTCCCCAATCGTCAGTGGGGGCGTCGGCAGTTGCTCTTCCTCGATCACCGGAAACGGCGCATTGACGAAGACCAGAGAGCCCGGCTCGTGCAGGTTGTAGGTCGAGCCGAAACCGATGATGCCGCCTTCGTTCTTGGCCAGGCGGTAGACCCAGCCGCGCGTCGAGCGGTTGAAAGGCATCTCGTCGCGCTCGCCCGTAAAGAAATACTGGCGAAAATACTCGCCCATTTGCTCGAAGAAGTAACGCAGGCGGCCGATGATCGGGTAGTTGCGCAGGACGGTATGCTTCTTCTGCGTGATGTCCTTGACGTACCAGAACACCAGCGTGACGAACAGAACGATGGCCAGCAGTGTGCCCGCGCTGACCGAAAGAACGCTCATGAGTCCCGACATGTCGCCTCCGCTGGGCCGCCCCGAGGAGGCGGCAAATCAGAACCCGGAAGCCGCGCTTCACGCGGCTGAACCGTTGTCACCCCTTTCCTCGGGAAAGGGGTTGGGGGATAGGTCGTCAATCTTTACCTTCCCGGGTAGAATTCGCATATCAGTATATACGGCACTATCCATGGAAACTTCAGGGCTACTTGCTGCGGAAATTCAAAGAAATGTCGCCACAGCGCTGGCCGAGGACATCGGCAGCGGTGACCTGACCGCCCTGCTCACCCCCGTCGGCCACCCGGCGCGCGGCATCGTCGTCAGCCGCGAGGAGGCCGTCCTGTGCGGCGCCGAATGGTTCGATGCCTGTTTTCTCAGCCTGGATGCCAAGGCCCGCATCCGCTGGCTCGCCCGCGACGGCGCGCGCATCCACGCCGGTCAGATGCTGTGCGAGATCGACGCCGACACACGCGCCCTGCTCACGGCCGAGCGGCCGGCACTGAATTTCCTGCAACTGCTCTCCGGCACCGCCACGGTCACGCGGATGTTCGTGGATGCCATCGCCGGCACGAAGGCGAAAATCGTCGACACGCGCAAGACCCTGCCCGGCCTGCGCCTGGCGCAAAAGTACGCCGTGCGCTGCGGCGGCGGCAGCAACCACCGCCTCGGCCTCTACGACGGTATTCTCATCAAGGAAAACCACATCATGGCCGCAGGCGGCATGGCGCCGGTGCTGGCGCAGGCCCGCGCCCTGGCGCCGGAAAACGTCTTCATCCAGATCGAAGTCGAGACCCTGGAACAGCTCGATGCAGCGCTCGCCGCCGGGGCGAAAATGATCCTGCTAGACAACATGAATCTGGCGCAGATGTGCAAGGCGGTCTCGCTCACGGCCGGCAGAGCGGTGCTGGAATCCTCGGGCGGGGTGGATTTGTCGAAGGTTCGTGCCATCGCCGAAACCGGTGTGGACCGCATCTCCATCGGCTGTCTGACCAAGGACGTGCGGGCGATCGATCTTTCCCTGCGCCACGTGGAGAAGTAGCCCGACCGATCCGGTTCCTTGCCTTCGTACCCGAAACAGGTACCGGCGCCAGCTTCTGTTTTTATGGTACTGGTGCCAGCTTTTTGTTTCTATGGTATAAAAGTCGCACTTCGGGGCTGCCTGTGCGCCCCGGCCAATACACACAAGAAAGTCGGGAGCCTCCAGATGCTGTTCATCCTCTACTATGTTGTCGCGATCACCGTACTGATTCTGCACTTCACCGGCTTTCTGACGCGCCACAACCTCGAATGGCTGATTCTGGTCCTTGCCATGACGGTTTTCCCGGCCGTCATCTACCTGTAGCGCGTGCCGCCCGCGGGCAACCGCCCGCGCTCAAGTCCGGGCGGCGATGAACGCCTTCACCGCCCCGGCATCCGCATCCATCACCTCGACCCGTTGCGGCAGGGTTTCGATGCCCTCCAGTTCCTGCGGCCGCGTCGGCTCCCGACCGAACGCCTCGCGCATCGTTTCAGCGAACTTCACCGGCTGCGCCGTCTCCAGCACCACCATCGGCACCCCTGCTTCGCCCAGCTCACGATAGGCCAACGCCACCTTGAGCCCGTCGGCGGTGTGGGGGTCGATCATCACCCGGTATTGCTCCCAGGCGGCGCGTATCGTCGCCAGCCGGTCGGCATGTTTGCTGGTGCCCGAGGCGAAACCAAATTCCGGCAGGCGGGCATGCCAGGGCGTGCCGCGCAGGTCAAAGCTGTCGCCGCGGTCGACCTTGGCCCAGAGTTCGCGCACCACGGCCGCATCGCGCCCAACCAGGTCGAAAACGAAGCGCTCGAAGTTGGAAGCCCTGGAAATGTCCATCGAGGGGCTCGAGGTAACGTGGGTTTCCCTCGTCGCGCGCGGACGGTACACCCCGGTGCGGAAGAACTCGTCGAGCACGTCGTTCTCGTTGGTGGCCAGCACCAGGCGGCGCAGCGGCAGGCCCATCATGCGCGCGACATGGCCGGCGCAGATGTTGCCGAAATTGCCAGAGGGCACGGCGAAGGAAACTTCCTCGTCGTTCGAGCGGGTCGCCTCGAAATAGCCTTTGAAGTAATACACGATCTGGGCGGCGACGCGCGCCCAGTTGATCGAGTTAACCGCGCCGATCCGGTGCTTCGCCTTGAAGGCCGCGTCATTGGAGACCGCCTTCACGATGTCCTGGCAGTCGTCGAACATGGCGCGGATGGCGATGTTGAAGATGTTCCCGTCTTGCAGCGAATACATCTGCGCGCGCTGGAATTCGGACATCTTGCCGTGCGGCGACAGCATGAAGACGCGCACGCCGTGCTTGCCGCGCATGGCGTACTCGGCCGCCGAGCCGGTATCCCCCGAGGTGGCGCCAAGGATGTTGATGGTCTCGCCACGTTTCTCCAGCACATACTCGAAGAGGTTGCCGAGCAGTTGCATGGCCATGTCCTTGAAGGCCAGCGTCGGGCCGTTGGACAGTTCCAGCAGGTGCAAGCCCGGCTCCAGCGTGGTGAGCGGCGTGATGTCCGAAGCATCGCGGCCGGGCCGGCAATAGCGATAGGTCTGCGCCGTGTAGGTGCGATCCACCAGCGTCTTCAGGTCGCAGGCCGGAATGTCGGTGATGAACTTCTCCAGCACGCGCAGCGCCAGCGTGTGGTAGGGCAGCGCGCGCCATTCGTCCAACTCGCTGCGCGAGACCTGCGGATAGGCCTCCGGCAGGTAGAGGCCGCCATCGGGCGCCAGGCCGCCGAGCAGGATGTCGCAGAAGGATTGGGCGGGGGATTGGCCGCGGGTGGAGATGTAGTTCATTTCAGGTTAGTTTCGTCGTTCTCGCCGTCCTGGCGGGACTGACTTTCCCCTTAAGATTTCTGAAAATGGACAAGCTAATGATGCAATCCTGCATCTACCCTGCAGTGCGCTTGCGCGGTGTTCTGCTTCTTGAACCGGAATATGAGGCCTGTCTGGCCCGCTTGAGACCGAAACAACTTGATCTTCTGTCATTACCTTAACCGACCGGCCGCAGTTCAGCCAGCAACTCCGGATGCTTGTCCAGCAAGCGGAACAGGTTGACGACCGCCGCGACGGGCCGCGCCTTGCCGCGCTCGTAGCGCGAGAAGTCGTTGGGGCCACCGCCGGCGATTGCCGCCGCCTGCGCCTGGGTCAGCTTGAGGCGCTTGCGGATGCGCGCCAATTCCTCACGCTGCAGCGCGTCCCGCTCGGCGGTGAGCGCATCGAGCGCCGCCGCGTAGCGCTTGGCGCTGCCGTCGCCGATGAACTCGATTTCGCCGCACGCCGGGCAGTGCCAGCCCTTCACCCCCGGCACGACGCGCGTGAGGCCATCCAGTTCGATGGTCGCGTCTTTCGTCTGCAGTTGCATGTCCGATTGCTCGCAGTTCAGGCAGGGATGGGATTTCGCTTTGTTCATGCAGAAGCAATTTAGTCCGTCATGTATCTCTTGGCAACCCAACTGTGAAGAGAGGATGCAATCGCCGTATTGGGGAGACTGACTTTTCCCGTCACGGCTCACGCCGCCCCCTCTCCCCCGGCCCCTCTCCCCGCATGCGGGGAGAGGGGAAATCATCGCCGTCTTGGCGGGACTGACTATTGCCCTCGCTTATGGAGACAACCAAAAAATACTTTCCGCGCACGCCATTGCCCAAATCTTCGCGCCGGTATTCGGGCCGCATCCCGCTATTAGCCTTTCTCACGAACGCCACTTCTCAGACCACACGCACTGTCGCCCCATAGCGCGCCAAGAAGGAATCCGCCGTCAGCAACTGCAAGGGTTCCGTCAGGCTTTGGGCGACGAGCATGCGGTCGAACGGATCGCGGTGATCCTCGAAATTCGGCAGCGATGAGACGGCAAGGATGTGCTCGTTGCGGATATCCAGCCATTCGAAGCCATGTTTCTCGACGGATCGGACGAGTTTGGCGATGTCCACCTTCAGTCGCCCAGTAGCAACCTTGATGGCGATTTCCCACAATGACGCGCGACTGATGAACACGGATTCGGCCTCCGTTCTTATCAATCTTTTCACGTCGGCCGAGAGCCGGGGATGATTGGCTTCCCACCAGAGCACCAGATGGGTGTCGAGCAGCAACCTCATTCAGCTTCTTGCTTCAAACAATCGAACAACTCGTCAATGGGTGCGTCGAAGTCATCGGCGATCCAGATTTCCCCCTCCATGCCACCCGGCGGCGCAATCTTCCGTTTGGCTTGAACATAGGGAATCAGGCGGGCGACTGGCGTGCCCGCCTTGGCAATGACCACATCCTCTCCCGACTGAACCTGTTCGAGCAGTTTGGAAAGCCTAGTCTTGGCATCATGAATATTGACTACAGTCATGGTAGGTCTCCTGCCTTGCTTAGCTAAGTGTTAGCTTACAGGGCTTCCTCCAATCTGACAATCAGTTCAATTCTTCCAGCCGCAGCCGCACCACCTTGCCCTTCACCACCGGCAGCGCCTCGATGCGGGCGATGGCGGCGTCGGCATTCTTCTCCAGCGTCTGGTGCGTCAGCATGATGATGTCGGTCTGCTCCTCGCCTTCGGCCGGTTCGCGCTGGATCATGGCGTCGATGGAGATCTGGGCATCGGCAAGAATGCGCGTGATGTCGGCGAGCACACCGGGCCGGTCCTCGACGCGCATGCGGAAATAGTACGAGGTCTCCACCTCGCCCATCGCCAGCACCGGGATGGGCTTGACCGCATCGGGCTGGAAGGCCAGGTGCGGCACGCGGTGTTCGGGGTCGGCGGTGTGCATGCGGGTGACGTCCACCAGGTCGGCGATGACGGCGCTGGCGGTCGGCTCGGCGCCGGCGCCCTTGCCGTAGTAGAGTGTCGCGCCGACGGCGTCGCCCTTCACCAGCACAGCGTTCATGGCGCCCTCGACGTTGGCGATGAGCCGCTTGGCCGGGATCAGCGTCGGGTGCACGCGCAGCTCGACGCCATTCGGCTTGCGCCGGGTCAGCCCCAGCAGCTTGATGCGATAGCCGAGTTGCTCGGCGTAGCGGATGTCCTCGGCCTGCAGCTTGCTGATGCCTTCCACGTGCGCCTTGTCGAACTGCATGGGAATGCCGAAGGCGATGGCCGACATGATGGTGAGCTTGTGCGCGGCATCCACCCCCTCGATGTCGAAGGTCGGATCGGCTTCGGCGTAGCCGAGGCGCTGCGCTTCCTTGAGCACCGTCTCGAACGACAGGCCCTTGTCGCGCATCTCGGAGAGGATGAAGTTGGTGGTGCCGTTGATGATGCCGGCGATCCACTCGATGCGGTTGGCGGTGAGGCCCTCGCGCAGCGCCTTGATGATGGGGATGCCGCCGGCCACAGCCGCCTCGAAGGCGACCATGACGCCCTTCTTCTGCGCCGCGGCGAAGATCTCGTTGCCGTGCAGGGCAAGCAGCGCCTTGTTGGCGGTGACGACGTGCTTGCCGTTCTCGATGGCCTTGAAAGTCAGCTCCCGCGCCACGCCGCTGCCGCCGATCAGCTCGACGACGATGTCCACATCAGGATCAGCGACCACCGCGAAGGCATCGTCGGTGACGCGGCAGGCGCCGGCCGTAAGCTTTTTCGCCAGTTCGACGTTCTTGTCGGCGACGACGGTGATGCGAATGGGCCGGCCGGCGCGGCGGGTGATCTCCTCCTGATTGCGCTTGAGGACGGTGAAGGTGCCGCCGCCGACGGTGCCGATGCCAAGCAGGCCTACATTGATGGGTTTCATTTCAGATTTTTCCTAAAGCAGAAGCCGGGGATGTGCATCCCCTCGCGAAAATAGAATTTGTGGGCGGCTGCCCGCTGCGCGCCCGAATCGAGCGCCAGCACGTCGCAGCCGAGCCGGCGCGCCTTGTCCTCGAGATGCCCCAGCAGGGCACGGCCGACGCCGCGCGAACGCCGCGCCTCATCCGTCACGAGATCGTCAACGTAGAGCCGTCGGCCTTCGTAAGTGTTCTCGACCAGGCGCCACAGGGCCACGCCGGCCACCGCCTCGCCGTCCGCCGCCACCGCCAGACGCCCGCCGTTGGCGAACACCTGAGCCAGGCGTCCGGCATAGTCGGCCGGCAGCGCGGTACGCAGCTGCCGGTGCACACCCTCCGCGCGGCTCAGCCAGAGCGGCTCGACGACGCGGCCGCCCTCGTCGGTGACGTCTACGAGCCTCATGCCGCGTGCCGCAGGCGGTAATGCTCGAGAAAGCGCGCGATGCGGCCGATGGCCTCGCCCAGGTCATCGACATTGGGCAGGAAGACGACGCGAAAATGATCCGGCGTCGGCCAGTTGAAACCAGTGCCCTGCACCAGCAGCACCTTTTCCTCGAGCAGCAGCTCGAGGATGAACTGCTGGTCGTTGGCAATCGGATACACCTTCGGGTCGAGGCGCGGGAAAAGATAGAGTGCCGCCTTCGGCTTGACGCAGGAGACCCCGGGGATCTGCGTGAGCAGTTCCCAGGCCAGGTCGCGCTGCCGCGTCAGGCGGCCTTCCGGCGCGACGAGATCGAGGATGCTCTGGTGCCCGCCCAGCGCCGTCTGGATGGCGTACTGGCCCGGCACGTTGGAGCACAGCCGCATCGAGGCCAGCATGTCGAGGCCCTCGATGTAGTCGCCGGCATGGCGTTTCTCGCCCGAGACCACCATCCAGCCGGCGCGAAAGCCACAGGCGCGGTAGTTCTTCGACAAGCCGTTGAAAGTGACGAACAGCACGTCGTCTGCGAGCGAAGCGATCGAGGTGTGACTGGCGCCGTCGTAGAGCACCTTGTCGTAGATCTCGTCGGCGAAAATGATGAGTTGGTGGCTCCGGGCAATCTCGATGATCTCGCGCAGCAGGTCGTCGGGGTACAGCGCGCCCGTCGGGTTGTTCGGATTGATCAGCACGATGGCCCTTGTCGCCGGGCCGATCTTGCCACGGATGTCGGCCAGGTCCGGCAGCCAGCCGGCGCCCTCGTCGCACAGATAGTGGCGCGGTGTGCCGCCGGTAAGACTCACGGCAGCCGTCCACAGCGGGTAGTCGGGCGCCGGCACCAGCACCTCGTCGCCGTTGTTGAGCAGGGCCTGCATGGCCATGACGATCAGCTCGGAGACGCCATTGCCGAGGGTAATGTCGTCGATGCCGACGCCGGCGATGGCCTTCTGCTGGCAGTAGTGCATGATCGCCTTGCGCGCGGCGAAGAGCCCCTTGGAATCGGAATAGCCGGAGGCGTCGCGCAGGTTGTGGATGACGTCCACCACGATCTCTTCCGGCGCCTCGAAGCCGAACGGCGCCGGGTTGCCGATGTTCAGCTTGATGATGCGATGGCCCTCCTCCTCGAGCTGGCGTGCGCGCGCCAGTACGGGGCCGCGGATGTCGTAGCAGACGTTGGCGAGCTTGGTCGATTTCAATACGGGCTGCATATACACCACTCACCACAGAGGCACAGAGACACAGAGAAATACAGAGAAGTCCTCTGTGTCTCTGTGGTTAAAGGTTTTTATCATAGCAATCCATCCTTGCGAAACATCTCCTTGATCCCCCGGACAGCTTGTCGCGTGCGCTCCTCGTTCTCGATCAGGGCGAAGCGCACATGGTCGTCACCGTATTCGCCGAAGCCGACGCCGGGGCTGACCGCCACCCTGGCATCGGCCAGCAGCTTCTTGGCAAACTCCAGCGAGCCAAGCTTCTCATAGGCCGGCGGAATCCTGGCCCAGATGTACATCGAGGCCTTCGGCACCTCGACCATCCAGCCGGCCTCGTGCAGGCCCTTGGCCAGTACGTTGCGGCGGTTCTGGTACTTGAGGCGGATTGCCTCGACGCACTCCTGCGGGCCGTCCAGCGCGATCACCGAGGCGATCTGCAGCGGCGTGAACGTGCCGTAGTCATGATAGCTCTTGATGCGCGCCAGGGCGTTGCACAGATCCTTGTTGCCGACCATGTAGCCGATGCGCCAGCCGGCCATGTTGTAGCTCTTCGACATGGTGAAGAACTCGACGGCGACATCGCGCGCGCCCGGCACCTGCATGATGGAGGGTGCGATTTTGCCAAATGAGCACCCGTCGAACACGATGTCGGCGTAGGCCAGGTCGTGCACCACCAGGATGTCGTGCTGCTTTGCCAGCGCCACGACGCGTTCGAAGAAATCCAGCTCGACGCAGCGTGCCGTCGGGTTGCTCGGAAAGCCGAGGATCATCATCTTCGGTTTCGGTGTGCACTCGCGAATGGCCCGCTGCAACTCCTCGAAGAAATCCACGTCCGGCGTCATGCGCACCGAACGGATGTCGGCGCCGGCGATGATGGCGCCGTAGATGTGGATCGGGTACGACGGGTTCGGCGCCAGCACCGTGTCGCCGCGATCCAGCGTGGCCAGCATCAGGTGGGCCAGGCCCTCCTTCGAGCCGATGGTGACGACCGCTTCCGTCTCGGGGTCGAGATCGACGTCGTAGCGGCGCTTGTACCAGTCGCAGATCGCCTTGCGCAACCGCGGGATGCCCTTCGACACCGAGTAGCCGTGCGTGTCGCCGCGCAGCGTTGCCTCGACCAGCTTGTCGACGATGTGCTGCGGCGTGGACCCGTCGGGATTGCCCATGCTCATGTCGATGATGTCCTCGCCACGGCGGCGGGCAGCCATCTTCAACTCGCCCGTGATGTTGAAAACATAGGGCGGCAAGCGCTTGATTCGCGAAAACTCTTTCATCATCCTTGGGATCGGGACTGACCGGAGAACCCATACTGCGGCACTTCGGCGGGAAAAGCTATAATGTTACCCGAGCCGATTCTCCGCGACAAATCAGAAGCCTAGCTGTCCTTCATGAAACTCCACCTCGAAAATCCGACCAGCCGGAACCTCATCACCGGTCATGGCACGGGCTATGTCGCAATCAACCACCGCAGGCATGAAACCAGCCTGATCGTGCTGCCGGACCGCATCGTGGAGGCCTGGGGGGTTGCGGGATTCGATGCGCTTGTCGAAGCGGATTTTGCTGCGATCCGCGCGCTGGGCCCGGAGATCGTGCTGTTCGGCACCGGCGCCCGCCAGCGATTCCCTTCAGCGCAGTTGCTGCGGCCCCTGATCGAGGCCCGCATCGGCTGCGAGGTCATGGATTTGCCCGCCGCCTGCCGCACCTTCAACATCCTGATGGCGGAAGGCCGACTGGTCGCCGCCGCCCTGCTCATCGAAACCACCGAACAATGAAGCTCGCCCTGAAAGTCGATGCCGCCAGCTTCCGCGGCACCCTCGTCGGCGTGCCGCGCCTGGTCGAGGCCCTGCGCAAGGCGGAGGCGCAGGCCACCTTCTACTTCAACCTCGGCCCCGACCACAGCGGTCGCATGTCGGCATCCCTGCTTGCGGCATCCCGCAAAAGCGCCTCCGTCCTGGGCCGCCACGGTCTGGCCAGCCTGCTCTACGGCACGTTGCTGCCCGGCCCGGATATCGGCCTGCGCTGCATCGACATCCTGCGCGGCGTCCGCGACGCCGGCTTCGACACCGGCGTGCAGGGCTGGGACCGCGCCGCATGGCAGCGTCGCGCGGATTCGGCCTCACCGGCATGGACGGCGCGCCGCATGCAGCGCGCCATCGCGCGTTACGCAACAATTTTTGGAGAAGCGCCGAAAACCCATGCCGCCGCAGGCTGGCAGATGAACCCGCATGCGCTGCGCCTGACCCAGCGCCTGGGTTTCGGCTACGCGTCGGACACGCGCGGCACGCACCCCTACATTCCCGTCTGGAACGCCGAGGTCGTGCTGTGTCCGCAGTTGCCGACCACCCTGCCGACACTCGACGAGTTGCTGGGCCGTGACGGCTGCACCATCGACACGGTTCACGAGCATCTGCTGGCGCTGACCGCTCAGGCGCCACCGACCGGCCATGTGTTCACCGTACAGGCGGACCTCGAGGGCCAGAGGCTGCTGCCCGTCTTCGAGAAGCTGCTGGAAGGCTGGCGGACCCAGGGTTACGAACTCGTCTCGCTCGGCGGCCTGCTCGAAGCCATCGACGCCAGTCGTCTGCCGCGGCATGAGCTGGTGCGCGGCACGATCCAGGGCCGCGCCGGCACCCTCATGCTGCAGGGGCCCGAGTTCCTCGCCTGAAGCCAGCCGGCGCGCTTGCACCCACCGCGGATTTCATCAACAATGCAATTGCCCACCATGATGGTTGACCACCCCGTACCTGATTTCACTCTGCCGGCGACAGGCAATCAGACGTTCTCCCTGTCCCAGGCGCGCGGCGGCACGCTCGTCCTCTACTTCTATCCGAAAGACAACACCCCCGGCTGCACTACCGAAGCCGGCGAATTCCGCGACCTGCACGCACGCTTCCACAAGGCCGGCTGCGCCGTCTATGGCATCTCGCGCGACAGCATCAAGTCGCACGAGGGCTTCAAGGCCAAGCTGAAGCTGCCCTTCGATCTGCTGTGCGACGCCGAGGAGACCGCCTGCGCGCTGTTCGGCGTCATCAAACAGAAGGTGCTCTACGGCAAGCCGGTGCGCGGCATCGAGCGGAGCACGTTCGTCATCGACGGCAGCGGTGTACTCAGGCGCGAGTGGCGCGGCGTCAAGGCGCCCGGCCATGCCGCCGAAGTACTCGAATTCGTGAAATCCTTATAAATCCTTTTCCGCCCAGAGAGCCAGATGAACGCCAGGAAGCATCCATTGACCAAGCTTTTCATCCTCGACACCAACGTGCTCATGCATGACCCAACGAGTCTGTTCCGCTTCGAGGAACACGATATCTTCGTGCCGATGATGACCCTCGAGGAGCTCGACAACAACAAGAAGGGTATGTCCGAGGTGGCGCGCAACGCCCGACAGACCAGCCGCATCCTGGACGCCATCGTCGGCGGCTCCGAGGATCGCATCGAACTCGGCATCCCGCTCGACGCTCCATCGAGCCAGCTCGCCAGCGGACGCCTGTTCCTGCAAACGGAACAGATCAACGGCACCCTGCCATCCACGCTGCCGACTGCGAAGGCCGACAATCAGATCATCGGCGTGGTGATGCACCTCATCGAGAAGCATCCGAAGCGCGAGGTGATCCTGGTCTCCAAGGACATCAACATGCGCATCAAGGCCCGCGCCCTCGGGCTGAATGCGCAGGACTACTACAACGACAAGGTGCTGGAGGACACTGATCTCCTGTACACCGGGACGCGCGAACTGCCGGCCGATTTCTGGGAGATTAATGGCAAAGACATGGAATCCTGGAAGCAGGACATTCGCACGCTCTACCGCATCAAGGGCCCGCTCTGCCCCGATCTGCTCATCAACGAATTTCTCTGGCAGGAGGGTGAGACGCCCTTCCATGCCATGGTGCGCGAAAAGAGCGGCAAGAGCGCCGTGCTGGAAATGCTGAAGGACTACAGTCATCAAAAGAACAACATCTGGGGCATCACGGCGCGCAACCGCGAGCAGAATTTCGCCCTCAATCTGCTGATGGATCCTGAGATCGACTTCATCACCCTGCTCGGTCAGGCCGGCACCGGCAAGACGCTGCTGACCCTGGCGTCAGGCCTGACGCAGACGCTGGAGAGCAAGCTCTACAGCGAGATCATCATCACCCGCGTCACCGTGCCGGTGGGCGAGGACATCGGCTTCCTGCCCGGCACCGAGGAGGAAAAAATGACGCCGTGGATGGGCGCTCTGGATGACAACCTCGACGTGCTCAACAAACCGACCGAGGAGGGCGGCGAGTGGGGCCGCGCCGCCACGCGCGACCTGATTCGCTCGCGCATCAAGGTGAAGTCGCTCAACTTCATGCGTGGCCGCACCTTCCTCAACAAATATCTCATCATCGACGAGGCGCAGAACCTGACGCCGAAGCAGATGAAGACGCTGATCACCCGGGCCGGCCCCGGCACCAAGGTAGTCTGCCTGGGCAACATCTCGCAGATCGACACGCCTTACCTCACCGAAGGCAGCTCGGGTCTGACCTACGTGGTGGACCGCTTCAAGGGCTGGCCGCACAGCGGCCACGTCACGCTGATGCGCGGCGAGCGCTCAAGGCTGGCGGATCACGCGGCGGAAGTACTGTAACGCGACTGCAGAAGCCCATCAGGGGCGATCGCAGAGTGGATTGAATCCTCAGTAGGAACCCTGGGCGGCAAAGTTCTCGAAGCGCGTGTATTCGCCGAGGAAGGTGACGCGCACCTGGCCGATGGGGCCGTTCCTCTGCTTGAGGATGTTGATTTCCGCAGAGCCCTTGTCCGGCGAATCCGGGTTGTATACCTCGTCGCGGTAGATGGCGATGATGACGTCGGCGTCCTGCTCGATGGCGCCCGACTCGCGCAGATCCGACATGATCGGCCGCTTGTTCGGCCGCGATTCGACGTTGCGCGAAAGCTGCGAGAGCGCCACCACCGGCACGTGCAGTTCCTTCGCCAGCGCCTTCACCGAGCGCGAGATCTCGGAGAGCTCCGTGGCGCGGTTCTCGCCATCGCGCACCGAGGACATCAGTTGCAGGTAGTCGATGACGATCAGGCCGAGCTTGCCGCACTGGCGGTAGAGCCGACGGGCGCGGGCGCGCAGTTCGGTGGAATTCAGGGCCGGCGTCTCGTCGATGTGGATCGGCGCCTCGTGCAGCTTGCCGAGGGCAAAGGTCATGCGCTGCCACTCGTCGTCATTGAGCTTGCCGGTGCGCACGCGGTGCTGGTCGAGGCGGCCTACCGAGGAGAGGAAGCGCATGGCGAGCTGGGTGCCCGGCATTTCCATCGAGAAGATCGCCACCGGCAGCTTCGACTCCAGCGCCACGTGTTCTGCAATGTTGAGGGCAAAGGCCGTCTTGCCCATCGAGGGCCGGCCGGCAACGATGACCATGTCGCCCGGCTGGAAGCCCGAAGTTTTCATGTCGAGATCGTGGAAGCCGGTCGGGATGCCGGTGATGTCCGAAGGATGCTCGCGGTCGTAGAGTTCCTGGATGCGGTCCACCACCTGGCCCAGCAGGGGCTGTATGGCCGTGAAGCCTTCCGTGGTTCTCGAACCGGCGTCCTTGATCTCGAAGACTTTCGACTCGGCCTCGTCGAGCAGCGCCTTGGCCTCCCGCCCGGCGGGATTGAGGGCGCTGGCGGCGATCTCGTCACCCACCGTGACCAGCTTGCGCAGGATCGCCCGCTCGCGCACGATCTCGGCGTAGCGCTTGATGTTGGCGGCCGACGGCGTGTTGTTGGCGATCTCGCCGAGATAGGCCATGCCGCCCGCCTGTTCGGATTCAGCCGATTTTTCCAGGGACTCGTACACCGTCACCACGTCGGCCGGACGGCCGGCCTCGATCAGGCGGGCGATGTGGCGGAAAATACGCCGGTGGTCGTCACGGTAAAAATCCACCTCGGAGACCTGGTCTGCGATGCGGTCCCAGGCCGAGTTGTCGAGCACCAGCCCGCCGAGGAGCGACTGCTCGGCCTCGATCGAATGCGGCGGCAGCTTGAGCGCCGCCATTTGCGGGTCGCCGCCATGCGATGAAGTGAACGCGCGGGATTGGGCCATGGAAAGTTATACGGGTCGAATCGGGCAGTGTACCCGCGCCACTGCCGGGTGGCGAGTGGATAAGCGGTGTATAACCCGCATGAATTCGGTGGATAAGCTGTGCGTAAACGGTGGGCAAGCTGTGGGCAGTCGGTCACAGCCGATTGGGCTATCATGCACCCCATAGTCCTTCATCCACAGCAGACATGCGTGAATCCGATCCGATCCGCCGTACCGCCAGCCTCTCTCCCGGGCGCCGCCAGACCTTGCAGCGCCTGTCGGCGCTGTCCGCGGCTGCCCTGCTGCCCTGGCGCGCCGGCGACGTCTTCGGCGCCACCGCGTCGACGCTGAACGCCCTGCCGCGCGTAGCGCTGGTCATCGGCAACAGCCGTTACAAGGAAGCGCCGCTGAAGAACCCGGCCAACGACGCAGCCGCCATCGGCGACAACCTGAAGAAGATGGGCTTCTCCGTCATCGCCCAGATCGATACCGGCAAGGCCGCCATGGAAAACGCCATCCGCAGCTACGGCGAGCAACTGACGAAGAGCAAGGGCGTCGGACTGTTCTACTTCGCCGGTCACGGCCTGCAGATCAACTGGCGCAATTTCCTCGTGCCGGTGGATGCCCATCTCGGCAATGTCGACGACATCCCCCGCCAGACCGTCGACCTGTCTGCCCTGCTCGGCGGCATTGGCAAGGCCGGCAATCCCATGAACATCGTCATCCTCGATGCCTGCCGCGACAATCCCTTCGGCGGCAACCTCAAATCCGGCAAGGGCTTGAGCCAGATGGACGCGCCCCTCGGCACCCTGCTCGCCTATGCCACGGCGCCCGGCAACGTCGCCTCCGACGGCAGCGGCGAGAACGGCCTCTACACCGAAAACCTGCTGCGCGAGATCCATGCGCCGGAAGCCAAGATCGAGGATGTATTCAAGCGCGTGCGCCTCGCCGTGCGGCGCGCATCGAATGGCCAGCAGATCCCCTGGGAAAGCACCTCGCTCGAGGAGGATTTCTATTTCCTGCCGCCGGCCAATATCAAGAAGCACTCCCGGGAGGAGCTCGACCGCCAGTTCGCCGAAGAGGCCGCAATCTGGGAGAAGGTCCAGCAGGCGCCTCAGGTCGCGCCGGTCGTGGATTACCTCAGGCGCTACCCGAGCGGGCGATTCTCCGAACTGGCCCAGGTTCGCCTCGACCGCATGCTGGCGAAGCAGGGCGAGGCGAAAGTCAGTGTCATCAATACGGCGGCCAACCCCTTCACCAAGGGCACCGGCGTCATCGACCTCGACTACCGCATCGGCGACAGATACGTGTTCCGCTCCATCGACCTGCTCACCAAGGTGGAGAACCGCAAGCTGATCAACACCGTCAGCGAGGTCGCCGAAGACAAGGTGATCTACAACAACGGCGCCCTCATCACCGACCTCCTCGGCAACCTGCTCAGGCGGCCGGACGGCACGACCTTCGGCCCGAGCCAGTTCTTCATCAGCGAATACAGCCTCGGCAAGAAATGGACGACGCGCTACGCCATCAACTTCGCCAGGGGCGGCCAGGATGTCATCGAGCTCGACATGAAGGTGATCGGCCGCGAATCCGTCACGGTGCCGGCCGGCACCTTCGACTGCTACAAGGTCGAGGCGCGCGGCTGGGTGCTGGGCATCGCGCAAATGTTGGAGTGGACCTTCTGGGTTGCGCCGGACAAAGTGAACCGCATGGTTGCCATGGACGCCTGGTGGCGCCAGCGCGGGCGCATTACCCGTTCCGAGCGCCAGGAACTCGAGTCCTACACCCGCGCCGGCTAAAGCAGGAATCGAATCAGTTCCGCCCCCAGCCGTGTCACACCGGCCAGCCCCAGCGCCACGCCCACCGACAACGCCACCGAGAACAGCGCCTCGCGCCGGCCAATGGTCTTCAGCATGACGGCGAAGGTGGACACGCAGGGGATGTAGAAGGTCAGGAACACCAGGAAGGTGAGGATCTGCACCCAGTCGAGCAGCGGCGCGATCTCCAGCGTGCCGAGCGCCTGGTACACCATCAGCAGCGAGAGTTCCTTGCGCAGGATGCCGAAGAGGATCGGCACGCCCAGTGCCACAGGAAGACCCAGCCACCACGCCGTCACCGGCGTCAGCGCCGCATTGATGACATCGTCCGCGCCGTAGTGGGCGAGCAGCGCCAGCACCACGCTGCCGGCGATCAGCAGCGGCGTGACAATGGTGAGGATGTCCCTGGTGCGCGCCCAGGTGTTGCGCAACATTGCCGGCCACGCCGGCAGCCGATAGGGCGGGATTTCCTGCACCAGGCCGGGACCGGCCTCCTTGTAACGCCGGCCGAGCAGCCGGCCGAGCACCGCCACCGCCAGCATGGCCAGAACGAACACAGCGAACACCCCCGACCAGCCGAGATACTTTCCGCCCAGCGCCAGCACGATCGCCGAGCGCGCCGAGCATGGCACGAAGGTGATCAACAGCGACGCCACCACGCGCTCGCGCCCCTTCGCGACAGCCGCCACCGCGGTGATCGCCGGCACATTGCAGCCGAGTCCCATGAGGAACGGCACCGCCACGCCACCGTGCAGACCAATGCCGTGGAAGCCGCGGTCCACCACAAAGGCGACGCGATGCATGATGCCGGATTCCTCCAGCGCCACCAGCAGCAGCACCAGCGGCAGCATGTAGGGCACGACGATGCCGACCAGGCCCACCATCGCATCGGCCACCGCGCGGCCGATGACGCCGATCGTATCGGTCGGCTGCCACTGACCGACCCACTCCGCCAGCCGTGCGGAAGTCAGTCCGTCCAGCACGGCGCTCACCTCGAAGACCATGAACAGCACCAGCGCGAACACCGCCATGCTGCCGATCAGGCCCCAGCGCGGATGCAGGAACAGGTCGTCAAGCCAGCGCTTCCAGCGCTCGCTGTCTTCGGGCGCGCCCAGCCTTGTCACCGCCTCGAAGAGCAGCGCCGCGCGGTGGTGCCGGTCGGCGTGCAACTCGTCGGAAAGCGGACGCGGCAGCGTGCGCTGCGCCTCGGCGCGCGCCGCCTCCACTTCGTGCAGCACCTGCGGGAAATGCTCGGCCAATTCGCGCAGAAACCAGTCGTCGTTTTCCGCCAGTTGCATCAGCAGCAGCGGGCGCGGCACGCGGAAGGCTTCCTCGATTTCCGGCCGCGCCAAAAGGGCGTTGAGCGGCTTCAGGCGCTCGCGGATATGCTCGCTGCACAGTTGCGTCAGCGGACACACCCGCTCGCGCGCCGCCGCCAGCGCCGCGGCGAAGAGTTCGGTCAGCCCCATGCCCATATGCGCCACCGTCGCCACCACCGGCACGCCGAGCTGCTCCGAGAGCGCGCGAGGATTGACGTAGAGCCCCTTTTCGCGCGCCTCGTCCATGCGGTTGAGCGCAATCACCATCGGGCGGCCGAGCAGCGACAGTTCCAGGCTCAGTTCCAGATCGCGTGCCAGCTGGGTGGCGTCGACCACCTGCACCAGCACGTCCGGCGCGCGGAAAGCCGCCGTCGGCTGCTGCGGCTCATGGCGGGCGATCTCCGGCCAGCGGTCGCCCCAGAGCAGGTACATCAGCACCACGCGATCGGCTTCGCGCAGGTGATGCAGAGAGTCGATCGCGGGAAGGTCGACCAGGGAGATTTCTTCCAGGCCAACGCCAACCAGACACTCCTCGTAGGCCGATTCGCTCGCCAGGCGCTCCTGGCGAGGCGCGGCACTCGAAGCCGCCCGGAAGATCGTGCTCTTGCCGGACTGCAGCCGGCCGACCAGCGCCACGCGCGGCCTTTTTTCGCCGCGCAGCAGCGGCGTGTGGAGCGGGATCAGGCCCGCGCCGGGGGATGCATTCATGATTTCAAAGCGCGCCACATCGCCTAAGCGACGCAGGAAAAATTCGATTGTGATGGATTATCGCCTCTTCGCGCCTTGATCGCACGCAGGAGAGTCACGATGCCCGGGGACGGGCTTTTGCGGCGTTAGGCGCGCGCCGGCGCGCTTCGCGCCAGCCGCAGGGCCAGCAGGAAACTCAAGGCGATCACTGCAACGAAGGCAAGACCGAAGGCCAGTTCCTTGCCGTCGGACCAGGCGCTCACATCCGGTGAGGCGTAGCGGGCGAAGCCGAAGCCGGCCACCAGCAAAGACAAGCCGCCCACCGCCAGCCCCATGATGCGCGAGGCGATGCAGGCGAGGCGATCGGCGCGATGGATGAGGCGCGCGATCCAGAGGCCGTTCACGCCATCCATCAGCATCATTCCCAGCATGAAGAGCAGCCCCAAAGTCAGTGCGTGCGACACGCCGCCGAATTGCGTGCCGGTGAGGGCGAACAGCGTCGCCTGGCTCATGGTGTCGAAAGAGAGGGCAAAGAGCGCACCGACGGCGGCGATGAGCAGCGGGTTGCCGGTGCGCTGCAGGCGGCCGAGAAAACGGCCCTTGAGGCCCACCGGCTGCACCACCTGGCCCGGCTGCGCGCTCAGTACCGCGGTCAGGTTCATGATGCCGAGCAGCGTGAGGAAGGTGATGGATATCCATACACCCATGTCTTCCATCCACGCCGGCACCACCCAGTGTTGCGCCAGGGCCCCCATTGCAAGGGCGACCGCCATCACCACCGCGCCGTGCCCCAGGGAGAACAGGAAACCGCACCAGCGCGCCAGCCGCGGGTTGCGCTGTGCGTTGAAGCGGGTCAGTCCATCGATGGTGGCGAGATGGTCGGCGTCCAGGCCGTGCTTCACGCCCAGCGTGAAAACCAGGAACATCAGCGCCAGCCAGTCGTTCGGAAGGGTGTCCATTGCGCGACCCTCAGATTTTTATGAAGAAAACCAGATTCCTCTTATCAGGAATCGTGCCAGTTGCGTAACGTGCTGACCTGCATGAATTAAGCGCCCGGTACGGACGGTGGTTTTGGAAGCAAGCTTACCGCTTATGAAGTTTTTGTGGAATCTTCTTAACCTCCCTGCCTGCGCTCCCCCAAGAAGCCTCAGGCCGCTGGCCGGTCGGCCAGCATGCCCTGGCGTTCGATAAACGCGATGATCGCTTCGAGCCCCTGCCCGGTCTTCATGTTGCTGAAAACGAAGGGCCGCTCGCCGCGCATTTTCTTCGCATCGCGGTCCATGACTTCGAGCGAGGCGCCGACCATCGGCGCGAGGTCGATCTTGTTGATCACCAGCAGATCGGACTTGGTGATGCCGGGGCCGCCCTTCCTCGGGATCTTGTCGCCGGCGGCGACATCGATGACGTAGAGCGTGAGGTCGGACAGCTCCGGGCTGAAGGTCGCCGCCAGGTTGTCCCCGCCGCTCTCGATGAAGATGAGCTCCAGCCCGGGAAAGCGCGCATGCAGCCGCGCCACCGCCTCGAGGTTGATCGAGGCATCCTCGCGGATGGCGGTGTGGGGACATCCACCGGTCTCGACGCCGATGATGCGCTCAGCTGGCAGCGCCTCATTTCTCACGAGAAACTGCGCGTCCTCCTCGGTGTAGATGTCGTTGGTGACGGCGGCGATGTCGTACTTGTCGCGCAGCGCCTTGCACAGCGCCAGGGTCAGCGCTGTCTTGCCGGAGCCGACCGGGCCGCCGATGCCGACTCTAAGAGGTTGGAGATTCTTCATGCGCAACTCCTTGCTTTAGCCTCCCCCTTTGGAAAAGGGGGGCGGAGGGGGGATTTTTTCGGAGATCGTTACGCGACCGCCGCTGAAATCCCCCCTGGCCCCCCTTTTTCAAAGGGGGGAATGCGCGCTCCCGGTCTCATGACCTGAACAGTCTCGAATACTGCGTCTCGTGCCGGCTGCAGGCGATGGCGAAGCCGGGGGCGAGATTGCTCCAGGCTTCGGGATCGAGCGTCGGCGCACGCTGCGCGATCGCCGGCACGCGCGTGCCGAGCGTCAGCAGGATGCGCTGCCCGGCGCTCTGACCGAGCGGCACGGCCTTCAGCGCGGCCATCGCCTGGTTCTCGGCCCAGGCCCACAAGTAGGCCGTCACCGCCTGCTCCGCCGGAATTTCCCACGTCGCCGCAGCAGCACTCCAGGCGGCGGGGAAGCTGACATCGCCAAGCGACTCCAACGCCGATGGAATAACCGCCGGGAAATCGCCGAGTTCGCGCAGCAGGCGAACCAGTGAGTAGCCCATCTGCAGCGTCTCGGCACGCAGCTCGGCCGATTCTCGGCTGGCAAGGTACAACGCATTCAGGCGTCGCACGGCGTCGGCGTCGCCCTCCTGCCAGGCCGCGATCAGACGCGCCAGAAGCGGCGCCTCGAATCCGCCAAGGTTGTGCTCAAGCAAGTCGCCGATCCAGGCCAGCGCACTGGCTTCGTCATGCACCATGCCGGACTCGATCGCCCACTCCAGCCCCTGCGAGTAGCTGAATGCGCCCACCGGCAGCGCCGGGCTGGCGAGTTGCAGCAAACGAGTCAGCGCGAGGCTCATCGGTTCAAATAGTGATCATGAATGCGTGCTCCCCGGCCTTCTCCGTCCGAACTGTGACCATGCGGATAAGCATGCCCGGCATGACCGCCATACGCACCACTCTCCGGCTCGAAGGGCGCCTCGACGTCCTTCACCGGCAGGCCGAGGCCGCGCACCATCCCGGCCAGCACGGCGTCGCGCGCGAAGCGCAGCCGGCCGGGGCCGATCTCGACGGCGACATGGCGGTTGCCGAGATGGTAGGCCGCACGCAGCAGCAGTTGCGGATCGCCGCTGACCGCTTCGCACAGGGCTTCCGCCGCGGCGATCACCTCGACAACGCGGCCGTCGTTGGCGGCGAGACGGTCCCCGCCGCGCAGCACCGTGCCGCGCTCGAGGAACAGGCCGCACTCCTCCCCGCCGGCGAGCCGCGTGCGCAGCCGGCTCTTGCAGCGGGCCTCGAAGGGCAGCACCAGCCTTTCCGTCGCAATCGCGCCGGGCGGGGCGGTCTTTTCGATCACCATCATGTTCAGAACAAAAAGTAGCGTTGCGCCATCGGCAGCACGCTGGCCGGTTCGCAGACCAGCAGCTCGCCGTCGGCGCGCACCGCGTAGGTTTCCGGGTCGACCTCGATCTTCGGCAGGGCGGCGTTGTGCACCATGTCGCGCTTGCCGATGCTGCGGCAGTTGCGCACCGCTTCCAGCGGCTTCTTCAGGCCGAGGCGCGAGACATTCTCCAGGGACGCCTGTGAAACGAACGTCAGCGAAGTGGCAAGCGCGCCACCATAGCTACCGAACATCGGCCGGTAGTGCACCGGCTGCGGTGTCGGAATGGAAGCGTTGGGATCGCCCATCGCGGCGGCGGCAATCATGCCGCCCTTCACGATCAGCGATGGCTTGACGCCGAAGAAGGCGGGCTTCCACAGCACCAGGTCGGCCAGCTTGCCGGCCTCGACCGAGCCAACGACATGGGAAATGCCGTGGGCGATGGCCGGGTTGATGGTGTACTTGGCGATGTAGCGCTTGACACGGAAATTGTCCGACCGAGCTTCCGCCGCGCTGGCGGCGCTCGACGCTCCCCTCTCCCCCCGCGGGAGAGGGGCTGGGGGTGAGGGGGGCGGGCGCAGCCAGCCTCTTTGCACCTTCATCTTGTGCGCCGTCTGCCAGGTGCGCAGCACCACCTCGCCGACGCGGCCCATGGCCTGCGAATCGGAGGAGATCATGCTGAAGGCGCCGAGGTCGTGCAGGATGTCCTCGGCGGCGATGGTCTCGCGGCGGATGCGCGACTCGGCGAAGGCGACATCCTCGGCGATGGCCGGGTCGAGGTGGTGGCACACCATGAGCATGTCGAGATGCTCGTCGATGGTGTTCACCGTGTACGGCCGCGTCGGGTTGGTCGACGACGGCAGCACGTTCGGCTCGCCGGCGGCGCGGATGATGTCGGGCGCGTGGCCGCCGCCGGCGCCTTCGGTATGGTAGGTGTGGATGGTGCGGCCCTTGAAGGCGGCCAGCGTCGCCTCGACGAAGCCGGATTCGTTGAGCGTGTCGGTGTGGATCGCCACCTGAACGTCAAATTCCTCGGCCACACTCAGGCAGTTGTCGATGGCGGCCGGCGTGGTGCCCCAGTCTTCGTGCAGCTTCAGCCCGATGGCGCCGGCGCGCACCTGCTCGGCGAGCGGTTCGGGCAGGCTGGCGTTGCCCTTGCCGAGAAAGCCGAGGTTCATCGGGAAGGCGTCCGCCGCGTGCAGCATGGACTGGATGTGCCACGGCCCCGGCGTGCACGTGGTGGCATAGGTGCCGGTGGCCGGCCCGGTGCCGCCGCCGAGCATGGTGGTGACGCCGGACATCAGCGCCTCCTCGATCTGCTGCGGGCAGATGAAATGGATGTGGCTGTCGATGCCGCCGGCGGTGACGATCATGCCCTCGCCGGCGATGATCTCGGTGCCGGCGCCAATCGCGATGGTGACGCCGGGCTGCACGTCCGGGTTGCCGGCTTTGCCGATGGCGGAAATCATGCCGCCCTTGAGGCCGACGTCGGCCTTGACGATGCCCTGCACCGCATCGACGATCAGTGCGTTGGTGATTACGGTGTCGGCGACATCGCGCGACATTTTCTGGCCCTGGCCCATGCCGTCGCGGATCACCTTGCCACCGCCGAATTTCACCTCCTCGCCGTAAATCGTGTAGTCCTTTTCGACCTCGATCCAGAGGTCGGTATCGGCCAGGCGTACGCGGTCGCCAACGGTGGGGCCGAACATTTCCGCATAGGCTTGTCGGGTGATTTTCATTTCAGCGCTCCCTGAATCTTGCCCTGAAATCCGTAGACCTTGCGTTCTCCAGCGTAGTCGACCAGCTCGACGGTGCGTGTCTGGCCCGGTTCGAAACGCACCGCCGTACCCGCCGCGATGTTGAGCCGCATGCCGCGCGACCGCGCACGATCGAACAACAAGGCATCGTTGGTCTCGAAGAAGTGGTAGTGGGAGCCGACCTGGATCGGACGGTCGCCGGTATTGGCCACCGTCATGGTCAGCGTGCGACGGCCGGCGTTGAGTTCGATTTCGCCGGCTTCGATTTTCATTTCACCTGGGATCATTTGATTTTCCTCAGACGATGGGGTTGTGCACGGTGACAAGCTTCGTTCCATCCGGAAACGTCGCCTCGACCTGAATGTCGGGAATCATTTCGGGCACACCCTCCATGACCTCGTCGCGCTTGAGCAGGGTCGCACCGTAGCTCATCAACTCGGCCACGGATTGTCCGTCGCGCGCGCCTTCGAGGATGCCGGCGCTGATGAAGGCCACCGCCTCCGGATAGTTGAGCTTGAGCCCGCGCGCCTTGCGCCGTTCGGCCAGCAGCGCCGCAGTGAAGATCAGCAGCTTGTCCTTTTCTCTCGGTGTCAGTTCCATGGTCGCCTCCTTCGGCTATCTCGTCACCCCCGATGATATATCCAGCACGCCGGCCCATGCGCTCAAAAAATTCTGGCGCACGCCCTCGCTGCGGACAGGAATATTCTGGATTGAATTCGGCCGGTCTTTATGCAATACTGCGATGTAATTCCATAATTACATAAACAAATGATCCCTCGAACCCTCTCGGCACGCATCAAACAGCTTGCGGATCAATACCCGGTCGTTACCCTCACGGGGCCCCGGCAGAGCGGCAAAACCACGCTGACCCGCGCCCTGTTTGCCGACAAGCCCTACGTCAATCTCGAGCGCCCCGATAGTCGCGCGTTCGCCGCCGACGATCCACTGGCTTTCCTGCACCAGCACGCAGGTGGCGCGGTGATCGACGAAGTGCAGAACGTGCCCGAATTGCTTTCGTACCTGCAAGTCGAAGTCGACGAAAACCCAACGCCGGGCCGCTTCATTCTGACCGGCAGCCGCATGCTTGAAGTCGCCCACGGCGTCAGCCAGTCATTGGCCGGCCGCACCGCCTTGCTCAAGTTGCTGCCGCTATCGCTGGCCGAACTGGCGGCCGATCGCGCATTGCCGGACGTCGATACGCTGATCCAGCGTGGATTCCTGCCGCGCATTCACGATCAGGGCCTCGATCCGACGCAAGCGCTCGCCGACTATTTCGAAACCTATGTGCAGCGTGACTTGCGCGAACTGGTCGCGGTCCGCGATCTGCGCCAGTTCGAACGCTTCGTTCGCCTGTGCGCCACCCGCACCGGACAACTCCTCAACCAGAACAGTCTGGCCGCCGATACCGGCGTTTCGCCCAAAACGGTGGCGGCATGGCTGTCGGTGCTCGAAGCCTCATTCATCGTATTCATGCTGCCGCCATTTCACGCCAACCTCGGCAAACGCCTGGTCAAGTCACCCAAACTGTATTTTTACGACGTCGGCCTCGCCGCCTTTCTGCTGGGGATCGAATCCCCCTCGCATGTCGCGACCCACCCGCTGCGCGGCGCGCTGTTCGAAACCCTGGTGGTCACCGAAGTGCTGAAGTGGCGTTTCAATCGCGGCCAGGTAAACAATCTTCATTTCTACCGCGACAGCAACGGCAACGAAGTCGATCTGGTCTGGCAACAAGACGACAGTTGGCGCGCCGTCGAGGTCAAGGCCGGCCAGACGCTTTACCCGGAAGCATTCAACACGATCGCCACCTTTGCCAAACTACAGCCCAACACCCGGGCGGGGCTGATCTACGGCGGCAACGAAGCGCAACAGCGTGGCACGGCCGATGCGGTGCCATGGAAAATGACTGCGCAATGGCTGAACAGCGCATGAGATGGTCCGAGGAAAAGTCGGCGCTGGCGGGACGGCGGTTATCGGCCAGGAAGAGTCATAGCGGCAAGGGAAAGTTGAGTTCAGCGAGCGACTGCTACCTGATCTGAAACCTGCCGCTCGGCGGCTTTGTTGATACGCATTCCAGCAAACCAAGGAATCTATATCCGTTACGGGGCAGCCCGTTCTCGCAGCCTCTCGTAGAGGCCCGCGTGATTGAGCAGAATGTCCTTCATGCCACCTTGAATAGTCGGCGAGTTCAGCGCCTGCGTGCTCATCAACGTGTGCGCGTCCAGCGCGCCCATGATGGCGTTCATCAGTTCGGCTTTCAGGTCGGGTGAGTTGGCGAATTGTTCTTTGGTGTTGTTCGTCGCCTGCTGCTGTAGCTTCTGCGACTCCAGCAACTTGCCCTTGATGACGTTGTTCACATAGACCAGTTTGTCCTGGTCGGTGAGTTCGCCGTCAAAAAGGCTGTTCACCTTTTCGATGATCTCAACCATATAAGCCTTCTCTTTCTCCTGCACACTGCCGCTGCCCGCTTCGGTGATAGGCTCAATTTTTGGAGTCTCGCCTTCGCCCAAGAGCATGGTGTGCTTACCCTTGTTCTTCAGGTCGTGATGCGTCAGCACCACTTTCGAGAGGTCGATCCCCTCGCGCTCGCGGCCAAATTCCAGCAGCGGCAGCAGGCGTTTGTAGAAGATGGCGCGCTTTTCGATGGCGGTGTTGCCGTAGTCGAAAATTTGCGAAAGGAAGGTATAGAGCCGGATGAAGGCGCCCATGTCGGCCTTGAACAGGATCAGGGCATTCAGCTCGTCCTGTGCCGCCTTGGTTGCGGTCTCGTCCTCCTTGGCCTGAGCTGCCTTCAACGCGGCCTGAGCGGCCTTGTAGCGTTTCACCACACGATCCTGCACCGGCTCCAGCGCGGAGACCAACTCGCTTTGCTTGGCGTGCGGATTTAACTCTACGGCCACCACGCGATCTACCTCGAAGTCGTCGTAGTGTCCGGCGGCATCCAGCTTGGCGCGCAGGTTGAAAACGAGATTCGGATCGGTCGTCGTCGAGAGTTCCGCCGTGGTGTGATACGCCTTGAATGAGGCCAGCACCTCTTCGGGGTCGTTCACGAAATCCAGCACGTAGGTCGTGTCCTTGCCGGGGTAGGCGCGGTTCAGGCGTGAGAGAGTTTGCACGGCCTGGATACCTGCCAGCCGCTTGTCCACATACATGCCGCACAGCAGCGGCTGATCGAAGCCGGTCTGGAATTTGTTCGCCACCAGCAGGATTTGATACTCGTCGCCCTTGAAGGCTTCGCGGATGTCGCGGCCTTTCAGATTGGGGTTGAGCGCCGGGCTGTTCTCGGTGAAACCATCGGGGCCGGATTCCTTGTCGTTCACCTCGCCGGAGAAGGCGACCAGCGTGCCGATCTTGTAACCGTGCTCCTTGATGTATTTGTCGATAGCCAGTTGCCAGCGCACCGCCTCCAGACGACTGCTGACCACCACCATCGCCTTGGCCTGCCCGTTGAGCAGCGGGGCGACATACTGGCGGAAGTGCTCCACCACGATTTCTATTTTCTGCGCGATGTTGTAGGGGTGGAGTTTGACCCAGCCCATGATGCGCTTCAGCGCCGCGCTGCGCTCGACTTCCTTGTCGTCGATTTCCTTGCCTTCGTGCGCCAGCTTGAAAACCAGCTTGTAGGGCGTGTAGTTCTTCAGCACGTCGAGGATGAACTTTTCTTCGATGGCCTGGCGCATGGAATAGACGTGGAAAGGATGGGGCACATTGTCCGGTGCCGGTTTGCGCGAGGGATCGGGGCGCGTGCCGAATATCTCCAAGGTCTTGTTCTTCGGTGTAGCGGTGAACGCGACAAAGGTGATTCCGCCATCGTCGGCGCGCGTCGCCATTTGCGCCGCCAGAATGTCTTCAGTGCTGATTTCGCCGCCGTCGTTCAGCTCTGCGAGTTCCTCGGGCGACAGCAGCGCCTTGAGCTTGGCCGCCGCCTCGCCGGTCTGTGAGCTGTGGGCTTCATCGGCGATGACCGCAAAGCGTTTGCCCTGCGTGGCGGCCAGCTTGCGCACGGCTTCCAGTGCGAAAGGGAAAGTCTGGATGGTGCAAACCACGATTTTCTTGTCGCCGGAGAGTGCCTCGGCCAGCTTGCCGCTCTTGCTGCCGTCCTGATTGGTAATCGTGGCCACCACACCGCTGGTGCGCTGAAAGTCGAACAGTGCTTCCTGAAGCTGAGCGTCGATCACGTTGCGGTCGGAGACCACCAGTACGGTATCGAACATCTTTTTGTTGTTGGCATCGTGCAGCTCGGCCAGAAAGTGCGCCGTCCACGCGATGGAATTGGTCTTGCCCGACCCGGCTGAATGCTGGACGAGGTACTTGCCGCCCGGCCCGTCGTGGAGCACGGCCACCTGGATCATGCGCGTCACGTCGAGCTGATGGTAGCGGGGGAAAATGATCTCTTTGATCTGCTTCTTCTTGTCGCGCTGGGCGATGAGATAACGCCCCAGAATTTCCAGCCAGCTTTCGCGCGCCCACACCTGTTCCCACAGATAGGCCGTGCGATGACCGCCCTGCGGGTTCACCGGGTTGCCTGCCGCACCGTCGTCGCCCAGATTGAAAGGCAGGAACACCGTGGCCGGGCCAGCCAGCTTGGTCACCATATGGACTTCGCTGTTGCTTACCGCAAAATGCACCAGCGCGCCGTTGGGAAAAGACAGCAGCGGCTCGGCGGCCTGACCCTTGGGCTTGGGGTTGCGGTCAAAACGGTATTGGTCAATCGCATCATTGATGCTCTGGGTAAAGTCTGTCTTCAGCTCCACTGTTGCCACCGGCAGGCCGTTGAGGAACAAGCCGAGGTCGAGGCTGTTTTCGTTGTGCAGCGAATAGTGCAACTGCCGCACCACGCGCAGCCGGTTGGCGGCATGGCGTGCGAGGATGTCGGGATTGATGGCCAGTGCCGGTTTGAACTCGGCCAGTTTCAATGGCTTCTTCAAGCCCAGCAGCTCGATGCCGTGGCGCAACACGTCCAGTGTGCCGCGTTGGTCGAGCTGATCGCGCAAGCGGGCCAGCAGGGTTTCACCGGCCTGCGCGCCGTGGTTCTTGATCAGGGTTTCCCAGGCTTGCGGCTGCGTGGCCTGCACCCAGGCCAGCACATCCGCCGGGAACAGCGCCCGCGCCCGGTCGTAATTCGCCGCATCGCCCTCGGCATACAGCCAGCCGTGAGAGGCGAGGTGTTGGCAAATTTCGGTCTCGAAGCTGATTTCTTTGTGCAGGCTCATGCGCTCTCACTTTGCAGGAATGCGGCAGGGGTCAGAATCTGCACACCGCTCCAGGGATTCAATACCAATAAATCCTCATCGCTGCTGACCAGGAAAACGGCTTCACAAGCCAAGGCAATCGCCAGAAATTTCGTGTCTTTCGTGTCGCGGCATACCCCCGATGCAGCCTGCGCACTCACCGCATCCACCTCCCAAAGGTGCGCACGCTGTATCAGTAAATCCAGAAAGGCCAATCGCGCATGCAAAGGCGCATAACGCTCGAATTTCGGGCGCTGCAATACTTCCGCCAATTCATCCAGCGTGGCCTGACTCACACAGAGCTCGTAAGCATTGAGTGCGGCCAGAAATGCTTGCCGAGGCGCTGTGCTCGGGCGCAACACAGCACCAATCAAGGTGCTGGTGTCCATGACAAGCCGTTGCTGCCCGCTCACCGCGACGTTTTGACCATGCGCACCACATCCTCATCGGTCAGCGCTCGCGCAGCGTCTGTGAGCTGGGGGTCGGTCTTGGCAAAAAGGGCTTTGAACTCCGCCACAACACCTTGCCGCTTGCTGTTGCGCGCATCCTGCAAATCCTGCATGTCTTGCGGCGACACCATGAACGCCGCCGTGCGCCCATGCCGGGTGATGACGACCGGCTCGCGCTGCACGGTATCCAGCAACTGGCCAAAACGATTCTGGGCTTCCACTGAGGTAACGGTAATCATGAATATGCTCCTTTAAAACTAGCCAAGCTGTACAGTATGGCTATAAATGAAGCTTGTCAAGGCTTGATCTCAAGCCGCGCTGGATTCCCCGGATCGAATCGCCGTCCCGCCAGCGCCGACTTTCGGTAACTGGCAAAGCGGACGCACGTCAATCTGGCCGGTGACGGCGGCGGAGATCAGCGCGGTGCGGCGTTCTTGCAGCAGGGCTATGGCGCGCTGGGCTTCTGTAGTAAGGGCATCGAACTTTTCGGATTCAATATCGAGAAACGCGGCGATGGCGGTTTGCTCGGTGAGTGATGGGAGCGGAAATACGAAGTCTATGAATTGTTCGGTCGGCAGCCGCCAGCGCCCCAATTGGGAACTTCCTTGCCCAAACCCGTAGAAGATTCTGTTTCGGTAGCACATCTGAAACAGGTAGAGGAAAAATCTATCATGGCAAGTCGAGTAATCTCGAATGGTGACAACACGATAGTCTGGGCTGGTAACTCCCCGGGTCGCGGCGATGTCCACGCCTCCAGTCAGCAAGTCCATGTGGTTCATCGCAAAGTCGCCGACTTCGACCAACTGATATTTGGAATAGTCCATCGAGATTTGACCATCGTTACTTTCCAAATCCTTAACCCTGATGCCTTGCTGAGTGATGGAGAAGACATCGAACCCCAAGTTGCCAGCGATGCGCTTCTTGATCTCGAACAGCCAGCGAATCTTTCGCACCGCCCAATGCGCCGGCACATCCCCCAGCCATTCGATGCCGGAAGGCTTCATGGGGGCGTTAGGATTCAAGCCTTGGGTGACGGCGTGGGAGATGACGGCCTGGCGTTTTTCTTTCAGCAGTTCCATCAGCCGCCGCTGCTCTGCCACCAGCCCATCAATCTTCGCCGTCTCGCGGTCGAGGAAGGCGGCGATTTGGGTTTGCTCAGGAAGTGGGGGAAACGCTGTTGCGAAGTTCCGAACAAACGCATCAGGCACTCGCTTCTGTCCGCCTGCGCCATACATGTGTGATTCGCCAATGCTGCGAAAGTCGGGCGATATGAAAAGGTAGTGCAGATACGTCCCGATGATTTGCTCAGGGCTGGGTCGTGCAACAATCAACTCTGTGGTTCCGAAACCGATGCCATTCACCAAGCCTTTCATCAGTGCACCTTTGCCGTTCTCATAGCAAGGTGTGATCTTCGCGACGGTGACATCGCCATCGCGGAAGTAGGTATATCCGCTCTCCACTTCGCTGATCGTTTTCTCCTTGTCCAGATTCAAAGTGCCGTCGTCGCCAATCGCTTCCATCGGCAGAAAGGAGACTGCGGTATCTCGATCTAGAGCGCCAATTTCTGACTTGGATGGATTTAGCTCAGCAACGAAACGAAGCCGTTTCACATCCCAATGCTCCGGCACCTCCCCCAGCCACTCCACGCCGCTGTCCTTGTAATTCGAATAGCGCGGAAAACTCATTTCGTCAGTCCGCCGATCATGTTCAGGATGCGGTCGGTGACGCCTTTCAGTTCGGCATCAATCTCCGCAAGCGGGCGCGGCGGTTTGAACACGTAGAAGTGGCGGTTAAACGGTATCTCGTAACCGACCTTGGTCTTGTCGTGGTCGATCCACGCATCCGGCGCATGGGGCAGGACTTCGCGCTTGAAGTAGGTTTCCACGTCCTCGCTGAGCGGCACATTTTCCGTATCGCGCAGGGCGGAATCCGGCGCGGGTTTGCCCTTGCCTTTGCCTTTTGTGGCCAGCACGATCTTGCCCTTGTCGTCGCGCTCGGGGCGCTCGACGGTGATGGTGCGGTAGCCGAAGTCTTCGTTCTTGAAAATGCGGCTGATGGGCACGCTGCTGCCTTCAATCTGGCGGGTGGATTCCTCGAAGTGGCCAAACAGGCGGGTGATGTCGTCGATGTGTTCCGGGCTGAGTTCCTTGCGTTTGCTGCCCAGGCTCTTGCGCATCTTCTGCCAGAAGCTGCTGGCGTCGATCAGTTGCAGCTTGCCACGGCGCGCGGCGGGCTTGCGGTTGCTGACAATCCAGACATAGGTGCTGATGCCGGTGTTGTAGAACATGTCGGTGGGCAGGCCGATGATGGCTTCGACCAGGTCGTTCTCCAGCATGTAGCGGCGAATCTCGCTCTCGCCGGAACCTGCGCCACCGGTGAACAGCGGAGAGCCATTGAGTACGATGCCGAAGCGGCTGCCGCCATCCACGGCGGGGCGCATCTTGGAAACTAGGTGCAGCAGAAACAGCAGCGAGCCGTCGCTGACACGCGGCAGGCCTGGGCCGAAGCGGCCATTGAAGCCCATCTGCTCGAATTCCTTGCGGATGATGGCTTCGATCTTCTTCCACTCCACGCCGAAGGGCGGATTGGAGAGCATGTAGTCGAACAGCTTGCCCAGCAGGCCGTCGGCGGAGAGGGTGTTGCCGAAGATGATGTTGGCGATGTCCTGTCCCTTGATGAGCATGTCGGCCTTGCAGATAGCGTAGGACTCGGGGTTCAGCTCCTGCCCGTACATGACGAGCCGGGCGTCGGGGTTGAGGCTGGCAAGGTGCTCACCCGCCACGCTCAACATGCCGCCGGTGCCTGCGGTGGGATCGTACAGCGAGCGCACCACGCCTGGTTTGGTCAGCGCCTGGTCGTCTTCGATGAACAGCAGATTCACCATGAGGCGGATCACCTCACGCGGGGTGAAGTGTTCGCCGGCGGTCTCGTTGGACAGTTCGGCGAACTTGCGGATCAGTTCCTCGAACACCGCGCCCATCTGCGCGTTGCTGACGGCAGCGGGGTGGAGGTCAATGTTGGCGAACTTTTCGGTGACAAGGTAGAGCAGCCCAGACTTGGCGAGCTTGTCGATCTGCGTGTGAAACTCGAAGCTCTCGAAGATGTCGCGCACGGCGGGCGAGAAAGCCTGCATGTAGGCACGCAGGTTTTCGCCGATGTGGTCCTGGTCGCCCATGAGCTTCTTCAGGTCGAGCGGCGAGGTGTTGTAGAAGAGCTGCTTGGAGGTCTTCAGCAGAAAAGGTTCAGGATTCAGTCCGGCCTTCTCGCGCAGTACCTTTTCTGCCAGCACGGCGGGCTTGGTGGCTTCCAGCACGCAGTCAAGGCGGCGCAGCACGGTGAACGGGAGAATGACCTTGCCGTATTCGGATTGCTTGTAATCGCCGCGCAGGAGATCGGCGACAGACCAGATGAAGGATGAGAGGTTGGGGTCGGCCATGTGTGGTGGGGTGGGAGATATGCAGTCGGGAAGCCGTATATTACGCGGAGAGTTGGCGGTGGATGCACCGCCCGGAATTGGTCCCCTTAGCGGCAGACTGAATCACCCCGGTTTTTGGTGACACCATTCAGTCAGTCGAGCGAAGCCCTGAAGAGCCACTTTCCGGGCAATTCTTGCGACCGCTCAAGCCGAACTGCTGATTTTCCTGAACGGCTCCTTTGTGATCAGAAAGCCGCCAAAGTCCTTGCGTATGTCATCAGGCTGGTTTGGGCACATAGCGGGCGCCGCAATTCCGATGAAAAATCAGCGCGGCCACGGCCAATCATGTTCGTTGGCAAACCCAAAGCCGGCCTGCCAACGGATCGCGGACGACATTCCGTGATCAGGTATTCCAGATGCGTGGCGCGATCGCCTCGCGTCCGCTCATGGCCGGACGCAGCGCCACCCACAGTTGCAGCAGCCATTCGCGCGCGGCTTCCGCCGAGTGGCCGAGATAGCGGCCGACGAAGAGTTGCGGCAGGGCCGATACACCACACTGCGCGCGTGCCCTTTCCGGATGCCACCGACGCGACACGACGGCAGGCCGTCAGGGTTTCGGCTGGAATCACCACGCCGGCGGCAAGCACCGTGCTGCAAACGCTGTAACCGGCCAATCCTGTAGCGACGAGCCGCCGTCGATGCAGCCTCGTTCGCGCCTACAACCCGGCGGTGAGATCGCGCAGGCTTTGGGGCGTGACGTCAAGGGTCTGCAACTCGGCCTTCACCGCATCACCTATGTCGGGCGCTATGGCGACAAACTCCGTTCGCCAGTCCGCAAATCGTGCGTGCGAATCCAGAAAGCGGCCGGCACTGCGCTTGAGCGCATCCACCGCGCCGGGCAGACGTTCGGGATTGCGCTTGCAGGTGCCGAAACGAAGTCTGCGCTCGTCCTCGTTCACCGCCACCAGATCGATTTCCACGTCGGCGCGGTCCCAATAACCGCGAATGCGCTCGCTCAGGGGAAAATCTCCCAGGCCGAGACGGCTGCGCTCCTCGTAGAGTTGGCCGGCGAGGTCTTCCAGCGCATGCCCTTCCACATCGGCCAGCCGCTCGTCCGCCTGGTCGATCAGGGCGTCCACCGGCCGGAAAGCCACCGCCGACACGGGCCGCTGCAACGCGGACAGCCAGGCACGCAGGAAGTTGTCTCGAATGTAATAGCGGCCGCTGCGCGGCCGCGGCGGCGAAAAGATCGGCAAGCGCCGTTCGATCATGCGGTAGCGCGCGGACAGAATTTTCAGGTACCCGCCGACCTGGCGCACTTCGCCGGGACCGGACAGGTCGGCCATCGCCGCCTCGATATCGGCATTGGTGCAGCCTGGGTGCTTCGCCAGGAATTGCAGCACCATGTCGTAACGGCCTCGAAGTTCGCGCAGGAACCAATTGTCCGCCTCGTTGCGCAGCGGCGAGGAACTGGAGAAGAACAGGCTGCGCAACAAATGCTTGCGCTCGGCGCCGAGCACGCCCTGTTCGTAGGCATCGCGGTAGAACTTCGGCACGCCCTCGAAAAGATTCCAGAGAAACAGCAGCCGCGCCGGGTCGTCGTCGGCATGGACGCGCAGAATTTCCAGCACCGAGCCGATGTCGAGATGGCCCAGTTCCAGCGTATCCGTCGCGCGATTGAACAGCGGCGCATCCCTGTCCTCCAGCAATGCCGTCATTTCGGCGTGCAGCGAACCCAGCACGATCAGGCCGCCGGGGACGCCCGCCGCACGCGCCGCGAGCCGGTCCACTTCCGCCTGCAGCAAGGAACAAAAGTCGGCAAGCTGCTTGCGGTGGAAATACTGGAACTCGTCGAGGGCCACCACATAGCCCTCCGCCGCCAGCCGGCCGATGAGTTGGGCCAGTTCGCCGAGGCTCGTCACCCGCGCATCGATGCCGAAGGTTTCCAGGTAGCCGTTGCAGGCCGCCACCACGCCTGCCGGGTCCGAATCGGGTATCTGCACGTAGAGCGTTTTGGCGATGCCGGCACCCCGCAGGGCCTCCTGGATCAGCGCCGTTTTGCCGATCCGCCGCCGGCCGGAAATCTGCAAGAAAAACCAGCGCCGTCGCTCCAGAATCCGCTGCATCTGCTGCAACTCGGAACGACGGCCGTAGAACGACCAAGGAACGTCATTTGCCATGTCAATTGGGCAGGCGAAGTTAATATAAAAGTTTTTACATTAAACCAGGAAATGACGCAAGCTTTTGTTGCATCTATACAAATCAACAATCTGCAACGAGCGCCAAGGCACCGCTGCGGCGGGACTTTGAGTGCGGCTCGGCGTATCCGGCGCCGTTCCGGACCCTGTCTGCCGGGGATTCCGCTTCGCGGGCCGGCAAGCGCCGACTTTTGCGGACGCGCTTTCCAATTTCAGGTATTCCAGATGCGTGGCGCGATCGCCTCGCGCCCGCTCATGACAGGACGCAGCACCGACCACAATTGCACGAGCCATTCGCGCGCGGCTTCCGCCGAATGGCCGAGATAGCGGCCGACCAGCAGTTGCGGCAGGAGGCTGACGCCCCACTGCGCGCCGGCTTCGCCCGAGCGGGCAAGGCGACAAGCCGCCAGCGTTTCCGGTGTCAGCTCAGCGCCCGCCGCCAGCACCGTGCTGCAAACGCTGAAGCCCGCGAGACCGACCGGCGAATCCAGCAGCGCAGAGCCGCCATCGATGCAACCGCGCTCGCGCCAGATCAACCGGCCCTCGGCGCGAATATCGGTGGCCAACCGCAGGCTGCCGCGGGCAAAAGTCTCGCCGCTGGCGCGGCGACCAAAGCAGATCGTCTCCACACCCGTAAAACATGCGCCTTGTTCCAGTTCGATCATCGTTCGCATCGTGGCCTGGGCGCCGCTGAACACGATGCTCTCTTGCGGCAGCCATTCCACCGTAGCGCCAGCGCCGACTCTTACCTGCACCTGCTGCGACGATTGTGCGCCGCCGGATCGATACCATTTGCCGGCGCCCGGCGTGGTCAGCAGGGCGTGAGACGCCGCGTCCGCCTCGACGCGGATGTCGAGCTGGTCGCCGCCGGCGATTCCGGCCGGGGGATGCAAGACAATGGCATGGCAGACTCCCGGCCCTTCCGGATACAGCGCCTTCTGCACCCGCAACGGACCGTGATGGTCGCGCCGGGCGAGGATGGTCGAGTCGCCACGGCGCTCGAAGCCGAGCGCGAGCGACGCCTGCCAGGGGGACGCAATAGGTTCGGTGACCTGCATGGCCGAATCATACCGCCAGCAGTTCCTTGACCCCGTCCTTCGCCATGTCGGCTCCTGCACCGCGCTTGATGATCTCGCCGCGCTCCATGACCAGATACTGGTCGGCGAGGCTTTCTGCGAAGTCGTAGTACTGCTCTACCAGCAGGATGGCCATGTTGCCCTCGGCCGCAAGCGTGCGGATGGCGCGCTCGATGTCCTTGATGATCGAAGGCTGGATGCCCTCGGTCGGCTCGTCGAGGATCAGCAGACGCGGGCCGAAAGCCAGGGCGCGGCCGATGGCAAGCTGTTGCTGCTGACCACCGGAAAGATCACCGCCGCGTCGCTTGAGCATCTGCTTCAGCACCGGGAACATCTCGAAAATGCGTTCCGGAATCGGGGTGCCGCCGGGACGCGTGGCCAGGCCCATTTGGAGGTTTTCCAACACCGTCAGGCGCGGGAAGATCTCGCGCCCCTGCGGCACGTAGCCGATGCCGGCCTTGACCCGTTCGTGCGAGGGCGCACGGGTGAGGTCCTTGCCCTCGAAGTGAATGCTGCCGGCCCGGGAGGGCACCAGGCCCATCAGGCATTTCAGCAGCGTGGTCTTGCCGACGCCGTTGCGGCCGAGCAGCACCGTGACCTGCCCGGGCGGCACTTCGAAGGACAGGTCGCGCAGGATGTGGCTGCCGCCGTAGTACTGGTTGAGTCCTTCGACCTTCAACATGAAAACCTCTCACCACAGAGACACAGAGGCGCAGAGAAAGGCAATTCTCTCGTTATTCTCTGTGACTCTGTGTCTCTGTGGTGAATGGTTTTATCGTCCAAGATACACCTCGATCACGCGCTGATCGTTTTGCACCGCGGCGAGGTCGCCTTCCGCCAGCACCGCGCCCTCGTGCAGCACGGTGACCTTGCCGCCGAGCTGTTCGATGAAGGCCATGTCGTGCTCGATGACAATCAGGCTGTGGCTGCCGGCGAGCGACTTGAACAGCTCGGCGGTGCGCGCTGTCTCGTCGTCCGTCATGCCGGCCGCCGGCTCGTCGAGCAGCAGCAGCTTCGGTTCCTGCATCAGCAGCATGCCGATCTCCAGCCACTGCTTCTGGCCGTGCGAGAGCAGGCCTGCGGCGCGGTCGGCCTGGCCATCGAGGTGGATGAGGCGCAGCGTTTCGGCGATGCGATCGCGCGTCGCGTCTTCGAGCGTGGCGAGCAGGCTGCGGCGCACGCGCTTGTCGGTCTTCATCGCCAGCTCGAGATTCTCGAACACGCTGTGGCTGTCGAAGACGGTCGGCTTCTGGAACTTGCGGCCGATGCCGGCATGGGCGATCTGCGGCTCGCTCAGCCGCGTCAGGTCGATGGTCTGGCCGAAGAAGGCGCGCCCGGCGTCGGGCCGCGTCTTGCCGGTGATGACGTCCATCATGGTGGTCTTGCCGGCGCCGTTGGGGCCGATGATGCAGCGCAGCTCGCCGGCATCGATGGCCAGGTTGAGGCTGTTGAGCGCCTTGAAGCCGTCGAAGCTGACGCTGATGTCCTCGAGGTAGAGGATGACGCCGTGAGAGAGGTCGACCTCGCCGGGGCGCAGCAGGTGCGCCATGCCGGTGGACGCGCGATCGCGCCCTTCCGTCACCGGCGGGGGCGGCGGCGCATCGCGGCGCGGCAACACGAGGCCCGGCGGCGCGATGCCGAATGTCGGCGGGATGAGGAAGTCGTGCAGCTTCATTTGTCTCCCCCCTTTGGCAAAATCCCCCCTCCGCCCCCCTTTTCCAAAGGGGGGGACGGGGGGATTTCTCCAACGGCGGGGTCCTTGGCAACGCCAGCAAAATCCCCCTCCCGTCCCCCTTTTTCAAAGGGGGAGGCCGAGCCGCGCAGGCGCCGCCAGAGGCCAACCACGCCGTCCGGCAGCCACAGCGTCACCGCGACGAACAGCGCGCCGAGGAAGAACAGCCAGTAGTCCGGAAAAGCCTGCGTGAAGTAGCTCTTCGACAGGTTGACCAGCGTGGCGCCGATGACCGGGCCGACCAGCGTACCGCGGCCGCCCACTGCGACCCAGATGGCGATCTCGATGGAGTTGGCCGGCGACATCTCACTCGGGTTGATGATGCCGACCTGCGGCACGTAGAGCGCGCCGGCGAGGCCGCACAGCATGGCGGAGACGGTCCAGATGAAGAGTTTGTAGTGCAGCGGGTTGTAGCCGAGGAACATGACGCGGCTCTCGGCGTCGCGGATCGCCGCCAGCACGCGGCCGTACTTCGAGCCCACCAGCCAGCGGCCGAGCACCAGCGCCGCCATCAGCGTCAGCGCCGAGAGGGCGAAGAGCACGACGCGCATTTCCGGCGAGGTGACCGAGTGGCCGAGGATGCGCTTGAAATCGGTGAAGCCGTTGTTGCCGCCGAAGCCGGTCTCGTTGCGGAAGAACAGCAGCATGGCGGCGAAGGTGAGCGCCTGGGTGATGATGGAAAAGTAGACGCCCTTGATGCGCGAGCGGAAGGCGAAGAAGCCGAAGACGAAGGCCAGCAGGCCCGGCAGCGCCACGGCGAGGAACAGCGCCCAGAGGAAGGAATCCGAGCCGGCCCAGTACCAGGGCAGTTCTTTCCAATCGAGGAAGACCATGAAGTCCGGCAGCTCGGACTTGTAGGCGCCGTCGCGCCCGATGGAACGCATCAGGTACATGCCGAAGGCGTAGCCGCCGAGGGCGAAGAAGAGCCCGTGGCCGAGCGAGAGGATGCCGGCGTAGCCCCAGATCAGATCGAGGGCGACGGCGACGATGGCATAGCAGAGGATCTTGCCGGTCAGCGTGATGGCGTAGTCGGAGACATGGAACGGGCTGCCCTGCGGCACGGCCAGATTGAGCAGCGGCAGCAGCACGAGGAACAGCGCGGCGAAGGCGCCCAGCGCCAGCCAGCCGGATTTCGGCGTGGCGGCGAGGAAGCGGACGACGAAGGGCGTGCGGCTCATCGCGGCGGCCTCAGTTGTCGGCGAAGCGGCCCTTGAGGGCGAACAGCCCCTGCGGGCGCTTCTGGATGAAGACGATGATGATGGCGAGCACGACGATCTTGGCGATCACCGCGCCGGTCCACCCCTCGAGGAATTTCGTGGCGACGCCCAGGCCCAGCGCGGCCCACACCGCGCCGGCGAGCTGGCCGACGCCGCCCAGCACCACCACCATGAAGGAATCGACGATGTAGCCCTGCCCCATGTCCGGGCCGACGTTGGCGATCTGCGACAGCGCCACGCCGCCGAGTCCGGCGATGCCGGCGCCGAGGCCGAAGGCCAGGGTGTCGATCTGCGCCGTCGGCACGCCGACGCAGCCGGCCATCGGGCGGTTCTGCGTCACCGCGCGCACGAACATGCCGAGCCGCGTGCGGTTCATCAGGGCCCACATCAGGGCCAGCACGAAGAGCGAGAAGCCGATGATGGCGATGCGGTTCCACGGCAGCACCAGGCCGGCCATGATCTCGACGCCGCCGGACATCCACGACGGATTCGCCACCTCGACGTTCTGCGCGCCGAAGGTGACGCGGGCGGCCTGGATCAGCATCAGCGAGAGGCCCCAGGTGGCGAGCAGCGTCTCCAGCGGACGGCCGTAGAGGCGGCGGATCACCGTGCGCTCGAGGATCATGCCGACCAGCGCGGCGGAAAAGAAGGCGACCGGGATCGCGGCGATCACGTAGGCGTCGATCCAGCCGGGAAAATGGCTGCGGAACACGCCCTGCACGATATAGGTGGCATAGGCGCCGACCATGAGCAGTTCGCCGTGCGCCATGTTGATCACGCCCATCACGCCGTAGGTGATGGCGAGGCCGAGCGCGGCGAGCAGGAGAATGCTGCCGAGGCTGAGGCCGGTAAACACGCGGCCCAGGTTCTCGCCGATGGCGAGACGGGACTCGACGGCCTTGAGCGAAACGAGCGCGGCGGTGCGCACCTGCGCGGCGGGCTCGCCGCTTTCCTTCGTCAGCGGCAGCAGGAGATTGCGGGCGTTGCGGCTCGGATTTTTCGACAGCGCCCGCACGGCTTCGAGGCGCACGGCGGCCTCCGGACTGGCGAGGCTGGCCTGGGCGTGGGCCGCGACGAGCAGCGCCTTGATGTCCGCGTCGCTTTCCTTCTCCAGCGCGCGCGTCAGCAGCGGCGCCATGTCGAGGCCGACATTGGTTTGCAGTTCCCGCGCGGCGGCGCGGCGCACGGCGGCGTCCGCGCTGAGCAGGCGCAGGCCGGCCAGGGCGTTGGCCAGTTCGGCGCGCACGCGATTGTTGAGGATGATCTCGCTGCCGTCCGGCGCCGTCAGGCTGCCGTCGGCGAGGGACTGCAGCAGCTTCGCCGCAGCGGGGTCGGCAAGCTGGGCGATATTCTGGATCGCGGCGATCTTGTCGTCCGACGCCTCGGCCGCCAGACGCGCCGTGAGTGCCGGATCGATGGCGGCCTGGGCCTGAGTGGCCAGCAGGCAGCACAGGACGAACAGGAGGTGGCGCAAGGGTTTCATCATTTCCGATTGAAAGTCAGCCGCCGGAACACGGCGGCGCACACGCGCCGCCGTGCCGTGCCGGATTACTTGCTGTCCGGCTCGTCCTTCTTCTTGTCGTTGCCGGGGATGTAGGGCGACCACGGCGCGGCCTTGACCGGGCCCTTGGTCTTCCACACCACGTTGAACTGGCCGTCGGCCTTCACTTCGCCGATCAACACCGGCTTGTGCAGGTGATGGTTCTTCTCGTCCATCTTGGAGACGAAGCCCGATGGCGCCTTGAAGGTCTGGCCGCCCATTGCCGCGATCACCTTGTTGACGTCGGTGGACTTGGCCTTCTCCACCGCCTGCTTCCACATGTGGATGCCGATGTAGGTGGCCTCCATCGGGTCGTTGGTGACGACGGTGCCGGCGTTGGGCAGCTTCTGCTTCTTCGCCCAGTCGCGGTACATCTTGATGAAGGCGTCGTTCTCCGGGTTCTTGATCGACTGGAAATAGTTCCAGGCGGCCAGGTGCCCGACCAGCGGCTTGGTGTCGACGCCGCGCAGTTCCTCCTCGCCCACCGAGAAGGCGACCACCGGCACGTCGGTGGCTTTCAGGCCGGCGTTGCCCAGTTCCTTGTAGAAGGGCACGTTGGAGTCGCCGTTGATGGTGGACACCACGGCAGTCTTCTTGCCCTCGGAAGCGAACTTCTTGATCTTGGCGATGATGGTCTGGTAATCGCTGTGGCCGAAGGGGGTGTACTCCTCCATGATGTCGGCTTCGGCGACGCCCTTCGACTTGAGGAAGGCGCGCAGGATCTTGTTGGTGGGGCGCGGATAGACGTAGTCGGTGCCGAGCAGCACCCAGCGCTTGGCCGAGCCGCCGTCCTTGCTCATCAGGTATTCCACGGCGGGTATCGCCTGCTGGTTGGGCGCGGCGCCGGTGTAGAAAACGTTCTTCTCGAGTTCCTCGCCTTCATACTGCACCGGGTAGAAGAGCAGGCCGTTCAATTCCTTGAACACCGGATTCACCGACTTGCGCGACACCGAGGTCCAGCAGCCGAACACCACCGCCACCTTGTCCTGCGTCAGCAGCTGGCGCGCCTTCTCGGCGAAGAGCGGCCAGTTGGAGGCCGGGTCGACCACGACGGGCTCCAGCATCTTGCCCATCACGCCGCCCTTGGCGTTGATCTCGGCGATGGTCATCAGCGCGGTTTCCTTCAGCGCGGTTTCCGAAATGGCCATGGTGCCGGAGAGCGAATGGAGGATGCCGACCTTGATGGTGTCGGCGGCCAGCGCGGAGAACGAGGATAGGCTCATGGCGGCCAGCGCGACCGACGCTGCCATGGTCTTGACGAAGATTCTGCGTTTCATGGTTCACCCCTGTTGAATGGTTGGTCGAAAAAAACGTCCCCTTCAGCGACCAGTGCCCGTCCCTGCTTCCGGGAAACTTGATCGGGAGACAACAGAGGTTTAGCGAGAAGCGTGCCACGTCCTTTTCAAGGAAGGGCCATCGGTCGGAGAGCAAGAGTGGGCGCGGCTTCCAGGCGTTTTGCAGTTACGCTGGAAAGCGCCCTGCACCAAAGCGGGGCTGCGCCACAATGCAGCATGGCGCCGTCCAACTTGGTGCATGGCGGCGTGGCCGAACTGCGGAAAGTCAGTCCTTGCGCAACGGTGATTAAGCCAAAGACTGGGCCAGCGACTAGGCCAGCGGAAGGGTCAGGGTGAGCACGGCGCCGCCCTCGGCATGATTCGACGCGGCAAGCCGTCCGCGGTGCCGCTCGACGATGCCGTAGCTGATGGACAAGCCGAGGCCGGTGCCCTTGCCGACCGGCTTGGTGGTGAAGAAGGGATCGAACATCTTGTCGAGGGCTTCCTGTCTGAAGCCCGGTCCGTTGTCGCGGAAGGTGAGCACCACACTGCGGCTGCGCAGCGCCCCGCCGATTTCCAGCCGCGCATCCGGCACCTGCTCGGTGCTGTCGATGGCGTTCTGCACGAGATTCACCAGCACCTGCTGCATCTGGCCGGCCGAGCCGGACACCGGGATATCCTGCGGCACGTCCAGTACGACCTTGATCCTCGAGCCGGAGGCCTTCACCACCCAGTGCACGGAGCGCTCCAGCACCTCGGACAGATTGAAGGCCTCCTCCTCGCCGCGGTCGGCGGCGGAAAAGCGCTTCAGTCCGGCAACGATGTCGCGCGTGCGCTCGGCGCCCTCGATGGTGCCGTCGATGAGCGGTTTCATGTCCTCCATCAGGCGGTCGATGCGCAGGCGCTTGCGCAGCGCCTCGATCTCCTGCGCCGGCTTGCCGGCATGCAGGGCCGCCAGGTATTCCTGCATGCGCTGGCCGTAGCGCTGCAGGGCGTAGACGTTGCCGAGGACGAAGCTGATCGGGTTGTTCAGCTCGTGCGCCACGCCGGCGACGAGGCGGCCGAGGGAAGCCATCTTCTCGGAATGGATGAGCTGCTGCTGGGCGAGCTTCAGTTCCTCGTGCGCCTGGCGCAACTGCTCGTAGGCGCGGCGCAGGTCGCCCACCGGCCGGCCGGTCATCACCATGCCGACGAACTTGCCCACCGGCGACAGGCGCGGCGTGCAGTTCACCGCCACCGGCATCTCCGGCGCGTAGCGGCACTTGAAATGCAGCTCGCAGTCCTGGATGCGCTCGCTGTGCAGGTCGCGCAGGAAGCGGCGCGCCTGCTCGCTGGAAGCGTCGTCGGCGAAGAGGTCGATGAGCGGCGTGCCGCGCAGTTCGTCCTCGCTCTGGCCGACCAGGTCGGCCAGCGCCTGGTTCACCTCCTGGATGACCCCGTGGCGGTCGCACACCACCAGCACGTCGGACATCGAGGTGAGTACGCTGAAGATGAACTTCTGCGTCTCTTCCAGCTTGGCGTTCTTCTCCTCCAGCGCCACCTCGTACTGCAGGAGGTCCGAGTAGACCTCGTCCATCTTGCGGATGACGTCGATCCAGACATCCTCGCCGACGCCTTCGGGTGGGCGGTCGAGGGCATGCGCGGGCAGCGTCGGCAGATACACCTGCGTTACCTTGCCGCCTTCGCTTCCGCGCCGCCTGGCCATTGTCTCTAGTTGTGGGAGCGGCGTCCACGCCGCGATTGCAGCCACCGATTCGCGGCGTGGACGCCGCTCCCACATGACTCTTCAGCTTTTCGGACGGCTATGCACATGATAGGGATGATCCGGGCCGTGCGGATGGCCGTGGTGATGCTGCCGGCCGGCATTCAGGTCGGCCGGAATCAGGTTGAGCGCGCCGTGGCGCACGCCGCGCTCCGCCATCATGGAATCGGCGAAGGCGCGCACCGCCGCCGTCGGCCCGCGCAGGACGACCGTCTCCAGACAGTTGTCGTGATCGAGATGGGCATGCAGGGTCGACACGGTGAGGTCGTGATGCTCGTGCTGCGCGGCGGTAAGGCGTTCGGCCAGGTCGCGCTCGTGGTGGTTGTAGACATAGGACAGGGCCGCGATGCAGTCGGGCGCCTCCTCGCGATCGAGCCGGCTCGCCTCCAGCTTCTCGCGCAGGATGTCGCGTACCGCTTCCGAGCGGTTGCTGTAGCCGCGTTCGCGGATCAGCCGGTCGAATTCCTTCGCCAGCTTTTCGTCGAGCGATATCGTGAAACGTTCCATGTTCTTGCGTCCTCGATCATACAAGTCGCTAAAAGACCGGGAGTTCACAGTCATTTTATCGGATGCGTTGCTCCCTGGTGCGGTATTCGGCAGCACGCCCAGGACAATCGCCAAGCTCATTTCGCGCCGGCAGTCGAGCGCGCCACGCCGTCCAGCAGCTTGATGAAATTCCGCTTCGGCTTGAACTGGACGCGCAACTCAGCCAGGTAGCCGCCAAATTGACGCGACTGATTCTGCGCTTTCATCAGTCCGCCCACCTTGCGGATCAGCTTGATCGCTTCCCCGTAGGCCGCGTTGTTGGTCTGCTCGACGATGAGTGGCGCCACCCGCCGATAGAGGCTGATCGCATCGTCCGGGCGAGAGGGTTCCAGCTTGCCGGCCAGCGCGATCAGCAGATTGCGGTCGCAGATGCCTTGGTGGACTGCCGTCCAGGCCGCATCGAGGTCTTTCTCCCACAAGGCGATTTCGACTCGCAGCGAATAGTTGGGCGCCGACGGCTTCGGCTTCCATCGACTCGTCATCGCAGCCTCGCGAGCGATGGTGTCGGCGAGTTTGGTCAATGTCCGCTCGCGTTGCGCCGGCCAGATGCCTAGCTTGCCGGCGACATCGTGCAGCTTCTTGAATACTTCCAGACTCGGGCGTTCCTCGAACTGAATCCAGGTGAGTTGCAGCGCCTCGTCGTTCCGCTTGCGCTTGAGGTAGGCCGCCACCAGGAAATCGCGCAGGCGGTTGTCGGGACGCTCGGGAAAGGCCTTCAGGCCGCGCTGCGCCCAATCCAGCGCTTTGTCCCGCTGCCTAGCTTTGGCATAGATTTCGGCAATCTCGAGATAGCGGTAACCGGACGAAAGATCCCGCGACTTGATCGCTACCAATTCCTCGATGTCGCCGCTCGCCTCGGCCAGTTGTTCCATGATGCGGGTGATACGGTAGCGATTGCCATCGTGGCCGTCCTTGCTGTCGCGTGGCTTGATCTTGCGCCACTCCGCCTCGGCCAGTTCACGGTAGCGGCGTAATCCTTCCTTGCCGAGGACATTGCGATAGGTGGCGGCATCGAAGCTGCACACATTGAACGGCAGCGTGGTTTCGAGGCGGAAAAGGCGCTCGGCCAGTCCGGCGGGTTCCGGCCGCGCCATGGCGCAGGCCTTCCGGTGCAATTCGCCAAGGCCATGGACCGTGCCGCTGACTTCGCCATTCGAGTCGTCGATTTGCTCCAGCGCATTCTCGACGCGTTCGATGGCGTATTCGGCCAGTTCCACCAGACTCGCCGCGGTATCGGGCTTCAGCAGTTCCGCGAGCGACTCCGCCACCTGGTCGATACTGCCGGCGAAGGTGCCCACCTCCCGCCAGTCGACATAGCCATGAATGCGCGTCGCGTCGTCGATGGCTCGCCGGAATGCCTTGGCCACGTTGCCGCCACCGCCCGTGCGCTCGGCCTTGAGCAATAGCGACTGATAGAGCCGATCATCGCGCTGAGCCACGTCCAGCAACAGCTCGATCAAGGTTTCCGGCGACTGCGTGGCCAGATGATCCTTGATGTCACGCCACGGATCGCGCCGCTTCTTCTTGCCGGATGCAGCGCCGGATTTCGGAGCGGCAGAATGTTCGGCCAGCCACGCCAATCCGACAGCCACGCAATGCTTGCAGAAATAGCCATCCGCAGCACGTGGGCAGGTACAGTCGTAGGCCAGATCGCCATCGCCATCCCGGAGTTCGACCTGATAGGTTTCGGTGCCTTCGACCTTGGCGGTGACCTTGTCGTCGGTCGCCCGAAGGCGGCCAACCGCGCCGACGGAAAAATATTCTTCGCCACGCCGGAAGGCGGTAGTGCCGGCAAGGGTTTCGAGCACGGCAGGGGTAATCAGGCCATCGTCCATAACAAAGCTATTCGTCCTCGGGCTAAAAAAGCGCCAGTTGATCGGGCGATAGCTGATCGGTCGTCGCAACGCTGCCTTCTGCGCCGGACTGGGTTTCCAGAAACTCGCGTATCGATGCGCGTTCGGCAATCTCGTAGGAGAACCCTTGGGCGCCCTTTGCGATAAGGGCTGCATTGCCCGCGCTTTCACCCGGGATGCGCACATAAAGCGGCGTCCAGCCATGACGCAGATCTTCAGTGGCGCCAGCCCAGGTGCCACCCTCTCCCTCTGCGGAATCAACCACCAGCGCGTAATCGGCCAGGGCGTAGATATAGCGATTGCGCGCCATCGCATTGCCGGCATTGAACCCAGCCTCCGGATTGAACGGCGAGGTCAGCACTAGCTGGCCGGATTCAATGCCCATCCGGTTCTGCCGATTGACGCTGGCACGCAGCAAGTCGGCGGCCAGTACCCCGATCACCACGCCACCGGCTTCGCCTGCGCCCTGCATTGCGGCGACGTCCACGCCCTTGGCGCCGCCGGAGACCACGCCCAATCCATCTCTCGCACAAGCACGGGCCACGTCGCGGGTGAATTCGAGGGCTGCTCCCGAGGCATTCCGCGAACCGACCACGGCCAACCCGCCCGCGTCCAGCAACGACATCTCGCCGGCGCCATACAGCAGCGGCGGCGCGGACTGCCCAAGTTTCTTCTTCAAACGTTTCGGATACGCCGCATCGCTGCGAGACAGCACCCACAAGCCGCTGCGCTGCCATTTTTCCAGAGCCAGCGCCAAGGCGGTTCCCCGTGCGATGAGCGACTCCACGCGCGCCGGTTCCAGCCCGGCATGAACCAGTTCGCTCATCCGGCCAGCCAAATCTCCGCCGAGCAAATCGCCGGGGCGTAATTTGCACTCCAGCAACCATTTGGTCAGCCGCTCATACTCCTTCTGCGTCAGGGGTGCCGGGTTTGCCAAACTCGCCTCGCTGCGCTCACTGCCAAAGCGGCCGCATAGCAACAAAATCGCCTCGGTATCCGGTGACAGACTGGCTGTCGATTTCTTACTCATTTTTCATCACACCGTCTCTATTTCGCTGTCGTTGTCGCGAGCGTGTAGGGATACACCAGTCCGCTGCCTGCCTGTCGGAGCGTCGCCACCGCAAGAGTCAGCGTCCATCCCGAATCGAATACATCGTCCACCAGCAATACCGGTCCAGCAAATTCCGGCCCCGACTCTTCAACTGCGAATGCCCCGTCCAGGTTGTGTCACTGGTGGTAGCGATTCTCCATGCCCTTCTGCTCCTCAGTATGACGGGTCTTTATCAACACCGGGCGAAATGGAACCCCCAGCATGGCCGCCAGACGCATGGCAAAGTCGGGTACCAGATCAGGGTGGCGGGTCGATGGAATACAGGTCACCCATGCAGGAAGCGATTCCATTTTCCAGCGGGTTTGAATCAACTCCGCCGAAGCCGTCACCAGTTCATCCGCAAAGCGTCCCTCAGCTTTGCCCTTGGCGACCATCTCGCCCCATACCGGTTCGCCCCAGCGAGAAAGAATACGCCCCGGCTCGCCACGAAGGTTCTGCGGAATATTCGCCTTGGTCCAGGAAAACTGCGCGGCATAGGTGGGCAGCGCAGAAACATCCCATTGCTTCTTCAATTCCAGCAACATCTCGCTCTGCCGAACGAAACGCTGCGCCTTGATCAGCCGCGCATCGGAAATGACGGGAGAAACC
>CAMTUN010000017.1:0-71158 GCA_947084915.1 uncultured beta proteobacterium
ACATGCCCCCTATGGTAGAGGCTTTCAGGGGGCAATATCAACAATCCATGTATCTAGGGTTTTGGCGACTTGACGCTCGGAAACCCGCGCCGTTGCTGGGGGTCAGTGAAAAATGTGTCTAGAAAGTGTCAAAGTCGGGTCAAACCCGGCGACCATGTGGCATTGATTTATCTCACTCAGTGCGGCACATGCGAGTACTGCATCGAGGGCAGACCGTCGCTTTGCGCGCGTGGCACGCAGGCCAACCGCGAAGGCCGGCTGCTTTCTGGAGGCCCCCGTCTGCGGCTGGATGGCCAGGCGGTGCACCACCACATGGGTTTGTCGGCATTCGCCGAATACGCCCTGGTGTCGGAAAAGTCACTGGTGAAGATTCCCGACGACATGCCTTTTTTGGAAGCCAGCCTGTTCGGCTGCGCTGTGATGTGCGGCGCGGGTACCGCTCTGTACTCCGCAGGCATTCGGCCCGGTCAGTCGGTGGCGGTATTCGGCCTGGGCGGGGTCGGCCTGTCGGCGGTACTCGGTGCGGTGACGGCGGGTGCGACACGCATCATCGCTGTTGATCCTGGCCAGGAAAAGCTCGACCTGGCACGCGCGATCGGTGCTACCGATTGCGTCAATGCCGGCAGCGTCAATGCAGCGGAGGCTGTGCGCGAGTTGACGCAGGGTGGCGTTGATCACGCCATCGATGCCAGTTCATCGCTGGACGGCTTCGGTAGTGCTTTTGAATCGACAAGACGCGGGGGTTGCACGGTGACGACAAGCCTGACGCATCCGTCGCAGACATTCAGTTTTCCGCTCGCGCGAATTGTTGCCGAGGCGAGGACCATCAAGGGCAGTTATATCGGGTCCTGCGTACCCGGACGCGATATCCCGGCTTTCATCCAGCTTTACCGTCAGGGGCGCATGCCGGTGAACAAGCTCGTCACGCGGACCTTGAAGCTGGAACATATCAATGAGGCTTTCGACGATCTGTCGGACGCAAAAGGGGTGAGGCAGGTCATCGTTTTCTAGTCATCCCCCTCTACTGCCGGGTCCGGAATGTGGCCGAAGGCGATGCGCATGGGCGCCGAATGCAGGGCGGTGTGAGCGCCGCCGAAATACAAGCTATTTCGACCGTAACGCAAGTTGAGGGAATCAATAATTGCATTCAGCCTGTCGTGGGGGCGGCCCTCGTCGAAGAGGGCGCGTGTCTGGTGTCCTTGTTCGTCCAGGCGGGACAAGGCGACGGCCACGGCCAGAGGTTGTACCCCGCTTTTCTGCGGGAATTTCCGCAACAGGCCTTCCAAGATTTCCAGCAGTTTCAGCGTGTCGCTGGTCGGCTCGAACAGGGCCTGGTTTTCCCAGCTGTTGCGATCGCGCAGCTTGACCTTGATGCGCATGGCGCCGGCGATGCAACCGTAGCTGCGCAGCCGCATGGATGCCTTCTGCAGCAGGCGATGCAATACCGAGAAGGCCGCCGACGGCGTGCGCAGTTCGGGCGGCAGCACATGGGAGTGGCTGACGCTGCCGCGCTGTGAAGGCAGGTCGGGCACCTCTTCGCCGCGCAGCCGGGCATGGACCCGCTCCCCCTCGATGCTGCCCCAGGCGTGACGCAGCTCATCCTTGCCGGCGGCACATAACTCACGCACAGTCCGGATGCCGCTGCGACTCAGGCGTTGCTCCATCGCTTGTCCGATGCCACATAGGTCACGCAGGTTGAGACTGTAGAGACGTCCGGGAAGATCCGCATCCTCGATGACGACACAACCGTCTGGCTTCTGCATGTCCGAAGCGACCTTGGCGAGGAAAATGTTCGGCGCGATGCCGATCGAACTGCGCAGTTCGCTACCGACGCGCTCGGAGATGCTGCGCTTGATCTGATCCGCCAGCGCCCGGGCGCGTTCGCGCTTGCGGTCACTGCCCGTGAGTCGGCAGGCCACTTCGTCGATCGACATCACCCGTTCGACATGCAGGCAGGACTCGATCGCCTCGACCAGCTTGTGGTGCAACTCGACATAGATCGCTGGCCTGGCCTCAACGAAGCTGATATCCGGACACAGTTTCCGGGCTTCGGCGACGAGGGTTCCGGTCTTGACCCCAAAGTGTTTTGCTTCATAACTGACTGCGATGCAGCAGGTGGTCTCCGCCAATATCGGCAGCACAGCGACCGGCCTGCCGCGCAGTTCCGGCCGCAATTGTTGTTCAACGGAGGCGAAATAGGAATTGAAATCGACGTAGAGGGCGCGCAGCGGCATGGGAAAGGAAAAGCAAAAGTCAGCCTGGCCAGTACGGCGTGCAAAGCAGCCTCGGGCCGCCGGAAGCCTGCCATCAGTTACAGACGAGCGTTGTCCCGAACTGATGGCAGATGCGGCTGCCGGCAGGCGGCAAGACGATCACCGGGGAGCCATGTGATGCCGGAGTATCGAACTGGCTGGCGGGAGCGGGCAACACAGGCAGCGTGCCCTGCAGCGTACCCTGGGTACCCGCTGCCGAATAGGGTGCGTTGAGGGTGGGTAGCGCGTTGTTCTGAAGGAGCGGGTTGGGCAGGGCCGGGGGAGCATGCGGCGGAGCCTGCCTGGAATTGGTAATAACCGTTGTATTGCCTTGGCGATGGATAATCGTGCCGCCGCTGCAATAGGTCTTGTTGTTGCCGATGTCCTTGCAATAAGTCACCTGCCCTTCAGCCGCGGGGGCAAGGGCGAACATCAGGGCTATCAGGGGCAATGCACTTTTCATCATTTCATTATAGATTACGAAACGGGAATTCAATACGAGGCGGCTTGCCATTGATGATATCGGCGATAGCCTGTCCCGAGCCGCAGGCCAGTGTCCAGCCGAGGGTGCCATGACCGGTATTGAAAAAAAGGTTGCCTGGCCTGCCCCGGCCAATGACGGGAACATTGTTCGGGGTGGCGGGGCGCAGTCCGGCCCAGTACTCGACTTCGCCGGATGACTTGAGCTGCGGGAACAGTTGCTCGACACGACGCAGGATGGCCGCGCAGCGGCCGGGATGGACGCTCGCGTCGAAGCCGGTCAGTTCTGCCGTTCCTGCGACGCGCAGGCGATTTCCCAGACGGGAACAGACGATGCGCCGCGACTCATCCGTGATGCTGACAAATGGCGCATCCGCCTCCGCAGCAAGTGGCAAGGTCACCGAGTAGCCCTTGACGGGATAGATCGGCAGGACATCGCCCAGGGGGCGGACCAGCGCAGCGCTGTAACTGCCCAAGGCAACCAGGAAGGCATCAGCGCCCATCTGCTCGGTTGCGCCTGTTTCAGTTCCTGCATTTACGGCAATCACGCGTTGATCCCGAGTGAGGAGGGATTCGATGCGAAGCCCGTAACGAAATACCACGCCGGCCTGCAAACAACGTTCAGACAGTCGCTGGGTGAACATCAGCGCATCGCCGGATTCGTCATCCGGTGCATACAGCCCGCCATGGATCTCATCACGGCAATGCGACAGTGCCGGCTCCGTGGCAAGGCAATCGCGTGCTGATAGGACTTCTGCGCGCACGCCGAAGTCATGCAGCAGTGCCGCCCGCTGTCCCGCCTGGGCAAAATCACGGGGGGTGAAGAACAGATGCAGAATGCCTTTTTCAAGCCGATCGTATTCAATGCCGGTTTCATTCTGCAATGCGTGCTGGCAGGCACGGCTGTAAAGGGCGAGCCGGGCGATGGCCGTGGTATTGCGCCGCGTGCGGCCGGGCAGGCATTCCCGCAGGAATTGCAGCCCCCACGACCACTGACGCCAGTCCAGTCGCGGACGGAACAGCAGCGGCGCATCTTCGCGGCCGAGCCAGCGCAGGACCTGGCCTGGCGCGCCCGGATTGGCCCAGGGTTCGGGATGGCTGGCGGATATCTGGCCGCCGTTGGCGTAGCTGGTCTCCAGGCCCGCGGCGGGCTGTCTTTCGATGACCGTGACAGCGTGGCCGGCCTTTCTCAGATACCAGGCGCTGGCGACGCCGGCCAAACCGGCGCCAAGGACGATGACGTGCATGACGGGCCAATTCTATCCGCTTGCGCAGGTGCGCGAGCTGCCGTAAACGCGGATAATTGCACGATCCATCGACCAGACACGGGAGCGTGACCGATGCGTTGCATCGCCTTCATGCAGCATTGCTTCGAAGATGCGAGCAACGACCATGCCGTCTGACGCGCTCTCCTCAGGGCGCGAAACCGCCACGCTCGCGGGCGGTTGCTTCTGGTGCCTGGAGGCCGTGTTCGACGAGCTGACGGGGGTGGAAAGCGTCGTCTCGGGCTATACCGGCGGGCACGCCCCCAACCCCGACTACCGCCAGGTGTGTTCCGGCGATAGCGGATATGCCGAGGTTGTGCAGCTGCGCTTCGACCCCGCCCGGATCACGTACCGGGAGATCCTCGAGGTATTTTTCGCCATCCACGATCCGACCACGCCGGACCGCCAGGGCAATGACATCGGCACGCAGTACCGTTCGGCCATCTATTTTCATTCGCCACAGCAGCAGTCCGAGGCGGCGGCTCTGCTCGGGGAATTCACTGCGGAAAATACATTCGGTGCGCCCGTGGTCACGACGCTGACGCCGGCCGAGACCTTCTTTCCGGCTGAGGATTACCATCAAAAATATTTCCGCAATAACGTGCATCAATCCTATTGCCAGTTCGTTGTGGCGCCCAAGCTGATGAAGTTCCGCCAGCTGTTCGCGGCGAAGCGCAAGGTAAAATAATCGTTTTTTTGAGGACGCCCCATGAGCCAGACAACCACTCCTAGCGGATTGATCTTTGAAGAAGTCACAGTCGGCAGCGGCGCCGCCGCTGCGCTTGGCCAGACCGTATCGGTGCATTACACGGGCTGGCTGACGGATGGCACGAAGTTCGATTCGAGCAAAGACAGGAACGAGCCCTTTGAATTTCCGCTTGGCGCAGGGTATGTGATACGCGGCTGGGATGAGGGCGTGCAGGGCATGCAGGCGGGCGGAGTGCGCAAGCTGACGATTCCGCCCGAACTGGGTTATGGCGTGCGTGGCGCCGGAGGCGTGATTCCGCCCAATGCGACCCTGGTTTTCGAAGTAGAGTTGCTCGAGATTCTTTGACCGCCCGGTCTGTGCCCGGGCGGCACAGCCGCGTAGAACGCCCCTCTCCCCCAATCGTTGAATGAGAACAGGCCCTAGACGGCGTTTGCTCCGGCGCGGCCGTTCTCGACGATGAACGTGGCCAGCGTTGAGACCGGCGCAGCGATATCTTTTTCGTTGTCGATCACCCGCAGTTGCGCCATGCAGCGCGTGTCCGAGAGCGTCATCATTACGTAGCCGCGTTTTTCGCTGTTGGCGAAGCGCACATGCGGATTGTCGGCCTGCAATGCATCAAGGCGCGACTGGGCCTGCCCCTGCGAAGTGATCGAGGTGCCGCAGAACTCGGTGGCGACCACGGCGGAGTCCGGATCGTCGAAATCGGCCTTCAGATCGGTGACGCAGTTGAAATGCACGTCGCCGCCGATCACCAGCGGATTGGCCGGTTTGCGCTCTGCGATCGCCTGCAGCAGCCTGCCGCGTGCCGCCGGATAACCGTCCCAGCCGTCGCTCCAGAATTGCCGTTCCGGGCCCGGCTTGCGATCCATTTGCGCCATCAGAAACTGCTGGGCGACGATGTTCCAGCGCGCCCGGGAAGCGGAGAGTCCGGCGTAAAGCCAGTTTTCCTGCTCGCCACCCAGGAGGGTCCGGTTCGGCTCCAGGCGGGACGGGCAATTCAGGTCGCTGACGACATTGCTGCCGCCGCGGCCGAAGCGCGGGCAGACCTGGTGGTCACGATACTGCCGGCCGTCGAGCACATGGAAGCGGGCCAGGCCGCCGAAATCGTGCCGACCATATAGTTGCATGCGCGGCCCGGCTGGCAGAGCGCTCCGGCGCAGCGGCATGTGTTCCCAGTAAGCCTGGTAGGCGGCGGCGCGGCGAACAAGGAAGTTCGGATCGAGATCTTCGGATCGGTCGTTGGCGTAATCGTTGTCCACCTCGTGGTCGTCCCAGGTGACGAGCCAGGGGAAGGCGGCATGGCAGCGCTGCAGGTCGGCATCGGACTTGTAGCGCGCGTAGCGGTTGCGGTACTGCTCCAGGGTGTAAGGCTCCGGCCCCTCGTGCTTGCGCACGTGATTGCGGCCCCAGGACGATTCGTAGATGTAGTCCCCGAGGAAGACCACCAGATCGAGTTCCTCCTCCGCCATGTGACGATGCGCGGCATAGAAGCCCTGCTCGTACTGCTGACAGGAGGCGAAAGCGAAGCGCAGACGATCGATCGCGGCGCCCGGGGTGGGCGCCGTGCGGGTGCGGCCGGTGGCGCTGACGGCATTGCCCGCCATGAAGCGGTACCAGTACCAGCGCGCCGGCTCCAGGCCATTCACCTCGACATGCACACTGTGCGCGTGCTGCGGTTCGGCTATTGTCCGGCCTGCTCGGACGATCTTGCGGAACCCTTCGTCGCGGGCGACTTCCCAGCGCACCTCGATCGCCGCCGGTGGCAGGCCGCCGCCATCCAGGGGATCGGGCGCCAGCCGTGTCCACAGCACGACACCCTCGGGCAGGGGTGCGCCCGAGGCGACGCCCAGGGTGAATGGATCGGCTGGAAACGATGGACGCGCCCACAGGCGTGGCGCGGCAAGCGCGGTGGAGGCGGCGATCAGGAAGTTGCGGCGGTCAAAATGGCTCATGGCATCTAGAATGCAGCATGCCACACATCACCGACTACGAACACGGCATCAGCGCCATCGACTCCGGCTTCGGCCGGCCGCAGCTGGCGGCCATCCACCTCGTCGTCGAGGACGGCCGTGCCGCCCTGGTCGACACCGGCGCCAACGCCTCGCTGCCCATCGTGCTGGAGGCGCTCAAGGGCAAGGGATTGTCGCCTGAGCAGGTCGATTACGTCATCCTCACCCACATCCACCTCGACCATGCCGGCGGCGCAAGCGCCCTCATGCGGGCCCTGCCCAAAGCCCGGCTGACGGTGCATCCGCGCGGGGCGCGCCACATGGCCGAGCCTTCCCGTCTGGTTGCCGGCACCATCGCCGTTTACGGCGAAGCGCAGGCCCGGGAAATGTACGGCGAGATCCTGCCAATTTCAGTCGAGCGCATCCTCGAAACGCCGGAGGGAACCACGATCAGACTTGGCGGAAGGGAGCTGACGTTCCTCGACACCCCCGGCCATGCCCGCCACCATGTCTGTATCCGCGACGGCCGTTCCGGTCACATTTTCGCCGGTGACATGTTCGGCCTGTCCTACCGCGAGCTGGATGTCGATGGCCGGCAATTCGTCTTTCCGACGACCACGCCGGTGCAGTTCGAGCCGGCAGCCATGCATGCTTCCATCGACCGGCTGCTGGGACTGCGGCCGGATGCGATCTACGTCACCCACTATGGCAAAGTGCGGGACGTGCCGCGATTGGGTGCCGATCTGCACCGGCTCATCGACGCGCATGTCGCGGCGGCGCTGCGCCACCGCGACGCGGGCGCCGAACGTCATGACCGGATCAAGGCTGGCATTACCGACATCCTGGTCGACGAGGCGCAGCGACATGGCTGGAGAATGGCTCTGGACGGGGTTCTTCGGCTGATGGCGGTCGACATCGAGCTCAATGCGCAGGGACTCGGCGCCTGGCTCGACAGTGAAGGATGACGCAGCGCGAAAGCTTCGCTGTCGCATCCGTCATTCCTGATCGGATGCGACACCAGAGTGAAAAAAGTTGCATTCCCCTCTGAAAAACAATTGACAAATCGTTCTGGCATGCGCATGCTTCGCTCCATTCTTGCTGTATGCAGCAAGGAGATTCGTGGTGTTTTCAGGTGTAATCACTATTCAGGAGGTGACGATGGCCACAGCCAAGAAAGCAAAGAAGCCCGCTGCGAAAAAACCCGCTGCCAAAAAACCGGTAGCCAAGAAAGCCGCACCGAAGAAAGCCGCCGCCAAAAAACCGGCAGCCAAGAAGGCCCCTGCCAAGAAGGCAGCTCCCAAGAAGGCAGCTCCCAAGAAGCCCGCCAAGAAAGCCGCTCCCAAGAAGCCGGCCGTCAAGCGCAAGCCCAATCCCGCTTTCATGAAGCCGATGACCCCCAGCTCCATGCTGGCGGCCGTGGTCGGTGCGCTGCCGATTCCGCGCACGGAAGTCACCAAGAAGGTGTGGGACTACATCAAGAAGAACAAGCTGCAGGACGCTATCAATCGCCGCATGATCAATGCGGACGAGAAGCTCAAGTCCATCTTCGGCGGCAAGGGTCAGGTCTCGATGTTCGAGATGACCAAGCACGTCAATAAGCACCTGAAGTAAGAGCAAGCGCTTCTCGAAACGCCCTCTCTCCAGTCGGAGTGAGGGCGTTTTGTTTTATGGCTCTAGAGCATCAGCGGGCCATGCTCGTCCACCCACCCCGAAAAGGTGGTTTCCGCCTTGCCAGGGTCTTTCCGCCAGGTCGCCAGCAGGCGCAGCGCGGCTTCTCGCCAGTGCGTTTGTCCGTCGCGGTAGGCCAGGCGTAAATCGGCGTTATCGCCCGTTTTGCGCCAGAAGGCGTAGGCCGCCGTCAGCCGCGGAAAGAGACTGCGGCGCAGTCCGTCGAAGTTGGCGAAGTAGAAATGGATGGAGGGGCCGGCGCCGCGCTCGATCAGCGCCGGCAGGGTGGACAGGCAATCAGCCAGGTGGTCGCGCACGGCACGGGCCAGCAGTTCGGCGCGCCGATGGGACAGTCCGCCCAGCATCTCACGCCAGGCCGGCCCGAGCAGCGGCTCCGCCATGCCTTCGCCGACTTCGTGCAGGATCAACGTTTCGCTTTCCTGGGCCGCCATGCGGTCCAGGGCAGCCTCGGCGTCGCCGGCAAAGCCGTAGCCGTCCAGCGCGGCCTTCAGCGCGCCATCGGCCTGTCGCACGCCCCAGATCTCGGTCTTTTCCCACAGCCAGCGCCGCAGCGCATCCAGGCGCAAAAAAACCATGCCCTCCCGCAATGCTGCCGGCGGGGCGAACAGATCGCGTGCATGTTCGCGGTCCGATACCAGCACGGTCAGCCCGTGCCGTTCTTCCCGTCGCGCCAGTTCGCCGAGGAAGAAATGCGGCTTGCCCCAGCGGCCGAGTCCACCGGCGTAGACCAGATCCAGCGGCGCCAGCGCGGCATTGATTGCGGCGTTGTCGAAGGGATCACTGGCGCCGCTGATCGGCAAGGGCCGGAATTCGGCGTTCTCCAGTTCGTTCCAGAGCGTTTCACGGCGGGCGATCCAGGCGCTCAGGTCGGCCTGTTTCAGCGGCTGACGAAGGGGCAGGCCTGCCTCCCAGCGGTACAGCTCGCGCATCGCCAGCAGGTAATTGCACATCGTCATTTCGCGGGCATGGCGGGCGTCGGCGATGTCGCAGTTGGCCTGCACGACCGCCCTCAACTGTTCCAGTCCGACCGCATGCATGATCTTCATGATTGACCGGTCCGCCGCCGCGTCCGCCAGGCCGCCACCGACTGGACGATCTCGGCGTAGGGCAGCGCCGCCAGGTCGGCATGGGCCCGGCGCGCCGCCTGCACGAGCGCATGGATGTCCCCGATCGCTTCCTTCCCCGTCAGTGCATGCTGCAGGCCGGCCAGGCCGCCGCATTGCACTTTCATCTCCTGGGCGTGCGTGAGGCGTTCGTCCGGGCGGGCCAGATGCAGGGCAAAGGCGGAATTGCGCCGCATCAGGCCCAGCAGGGTGGCGCAGTCATCGCGCGCCGCGGCATCGAGGCAGGCGACCGCTTCGCGCTCCGCGATGCTCATGCGTGCGGAGAGGCTGCAGGCGCCGCAGCCGGCGAGCAGCGCCTTCTCGAAGGGGCAGGGATGCTGAACTGCCGCTTTGCGCGCCTGCCTGAAAGCGGTTTCGTCCATGATGGGGAAGCGTGAGCGGGGCTCAGTCGTCGCCCGGCTCGGGTTGCGACTCGCGCACCTGGGAAAGCATGTCTTCGGCCTGCAGCTCGTTCTCGGCGAAGATGGTTTTCACCGCGCACCCTTCGGACAGGGCCAGATCGCGGCGCAAGGCCTTGGCGCGCGCGGAGGCTTCCTTGAAGCTGTCGTGGCTCTCGATCTTTTCCAGGAGGCGGATGGGGGATTCGATAACCTTGTAGAGGTAGTAGGGCATGGTAAAGAGCTCTCCTCAATCGACGTAGGATTTGCGCGATCGGCGCGAGCCGGGGCGGCTTTTCTGGATGACCACGCCGCGCACGGCTTCGATGCCGGCGATCTCGGCGCCCGGGTAGTTCGCGTTGAGCGGATGCAGCCGCCAGCGCCCGTCGCGCAACTGCAACTGGCGGAAAATGAGTTCCTCGTCGTGCATGGCGACGACGTAGCTGCCGTCGCGCGCCAAGCCCTCGGGCTCGACGACGATGATTTCCCCCTCGGCGAATTCGGGCAACATGCTGTCGCCCAGCACCATCAGGGCGTAGGGCTCGGCGTTCTCGCACGCCGTCTGCACCGCATCCTCGGCGGGAGCGGCGGGCAAGACGGTAATGATCTTGCGTTGCGTTGTCATGGTCACAGGGAATGGTAAGCCGACCTGCCGCCGAGGGCGAGCAGAACGCGTTGATGCAAGCGGCAGCGAATTTTATGTCGCCGTGACAACCAACTGTGAAACAGGAAAACCCTGCAGTGTGAGTGACTTTGTTGCTCCCTCGACGAAGGCGTCGGGGCCGGCGAGATAGATGTCGAAGACGGTGACCGGATCGCCTGCCTGCAGAACTGCGAACACCTGCCGGGCGAAGTCGTCCTTCGCATCCCGCACGACGTGGAAATGCAGGTTGCGGTCGTCGCAGGGGCAGCTGGCGATGGGCAACTGCGCCGAGGTATCGCCGGCGGCGAGCGTCACGCTCTGGCCGGCGAGGAAGCGCAGGCGGTTGTTGCGCGGGGTTTGCAGGTGCAGCAGGCGGACGTCGTCGCCCAGCGCCTCGACCGCCTTGATGCGCGCCACGATCTGCTGCTGCGGGATGTCGTCGGAACTGCTTGTTTCCAGCGCCTCGAGGATGAGGTCGCCCACCGCCGCGTGCGAGCAGAGCAGGGTATAGCCCTGGTTCTTCTCCGCCTCCGACAGTACGTAGTCGTGCGGCCGCACTTTCTGCACCTGGCCCGATATCACGCGCGCCTTGCACAGGCCGCAGTTGCCGTTGCTGCTGCCGTAGTTGACGGCCAGGCCCGCGCGCAGCGCCGCCTCCAGCAGGGTGTCGGCGCCCTCCACGAAGAACTCATGGCGGCTGGGAAAGAATCTCCTGGCTCGGCAGCATGCGCTCGCGCACGCGCTTGCCGAAGGCGTGCGTCTTGATCTGCATGACCTGCTCGAAGCCGCCGTCCTCCTCGAGCCTGATGTCGGGGTAGAGACGCAGCAGGTCGGCTGTCGTGACCATGCCGTCGAAGGACGGCAGCGCACCGCTGCGGATCTGCTGCTGCAGCGCCACGCGGCTCTTGCCGACCAGGCGCGCCGCGCGCGAGAGAGAAAGCAGTTGGGGCATGCTTGAAGGATAGCAACTACGGTTTGGAGAGGAAAGCCTCCACTGCGCCGGCCAGCCCCGGCATCTCCACCTCGGCGAATTCGTAGCGGGCGCGCACCACCGGCTTGTGCACCTGGATCAGGGCGGCCAGGTCGATGGGCGTGGCGGAGACGACGAGGTCGGCCGGCGTCGCGTTGATGGTCTGCCGCAGGGCATCGAGCTGCTCGCGTGAATAGCCCGCTGCCGGCAGCACGTTGCCGATGTGCGGATGGCGCGCGTAGAGCGCGCGCAGGGCCGGTCCGGCGAAGGGCCGCGGATCGACGATATCCGCGCCCGCCTGCAGGGCTGCGACGTGGCCGGCGCCCCAGGGCATGCCGCCGTGGGTCAGTGTCGGCCCGTCCTCCACCACCAGCACGCGGCGGCCGCGCACCGCAGCCTCGTCGTCCAGGCGTACCGGCGAGGCGGCGCGAACAATCGCGGCGCGCGGATTGATGGCGCGGGCGGCTTCGGTGACGTGGCGTACATCGGCGGCCGACGCCGCGTTGCACTTGGCGACGACGACCACGTCGGCCATGCGCAGCACCGCCTCGCCCGGATGGTGGGTTGTCTCGTGACCGGGGCGCAGCGGGTCGACCAGCACAATGTGCAGGTGCGGCCGGACGAAGGGGAAGTCGTTGTTGCCGCCGTCCCACAGGATGAGGTCAGCCTCCGCTTCGGCCGCGGCGACGATGCGCGCATAGTCCACGCCGGCGAAGACCACGTTGCCGCAGGCCAGGTGCGGCTCGTACTCCTCGCGTTCCTCGAGGGTGCAGGCGGCGTCGTCGAGGTCTGCGCGCGACGCGAAGCGTTGCACGGCCTGGCGCGCCAGATCGCCGTAGGGCATGGGGTGACGGATTACCGCCACGCGCCTGCCCCGGGCTTTCAGCAGGCCGGAGAGGTAGCGTGCCGTCTGCGACTTGCCGCAGCCGGTGCGCACCGCGGAGACGGCGATGACCGGTACGCCGGCCCTGATCTGTGTGCGGGCGGGCCCGAGCAGGGTGAAGTCGGCGCCGGTCGCCAGCGCCCTCGAGGCGAGATGCATGACCTGGGCGTGCGGCACATCGCTGTAGGCGAAGACCACTTCGTCGATGCCGTGTTCGCGGCAGAGGGCTTCGAGTGCCGCTTCGTCGCGGATGGGGATGCCCTCGGGGTAGCGCGGGCCGGCCAGTTCCGGCGGGTAGCGGCGGTCGGCGATGCCGGGGATCTGCGCCGCGGTGAAGGCCACCACCTCGACGGCGGGATCGTCGCGGTAGACGAGATTGAAATTGTGGAAGTCGCGCCCGGCGGCGCCGAGGATGAGCAGCCGCCGGCTCATTTGCGGAACAGCCGCTCCGCATTGCGCCAGGCGATCTTCACCCTGGGGTTGTGGGCGAAGAGGATGTCCACCGCCTCGTCGTCGGAATGGGCGTGCAGGTAGAGGTCGTGGGCGACGGCGAAATCGACGGTCTTCTTCACCCACTCTGACTTCGCGTCCTTGCCGAAGAGATGGAACTCGCCGATGCCCTGGTAGTAGCCGCGGCGGTACTCGGTTTCGATGAGGGCGAAGATTTTCGGGTCGCTGAACCAGGTGTGGCGGTCGGGCTGCACGATGTAGGGCCGGATGAAGGGCGCCACCCAGACGTCCTTCGGCTTCGCCTCGACCAGGGCCCGCGTGCCGTCGTTGGGCCGGCTGTTGGCGAGTATCCCGGTGACGCGGTTTTCGCGGAAGAGCTTGAGCACGGTGTCCAGCGGATAGGGCCCCTGCGCCTCGACGTTATAGTGCAGGTGGGCATCGAAGAGCGGCAGCGGTTCGGCAGCCTGGATACCTGGAATTGCCCAGGCAAAAGTCAGTCCCCACAGGACGGCGACAAGATGCTTTTTCATGGCATGACCTCCTATTCAACTCCCCTCTCCCGCGCCCCGCAGGAAGTACCCTTGGGGTGCGAGCGGGAGAGGGGTTGGGGGAGAGGGCAAGGGAGAGGGTAACTCAATCGCGGAACTTCGCCTCCCGCTTGCCGCGCGCCGCCGTCATGGCTTCCGTCAGGTCCTCGGACACCAGCATGGCGGCGTTCCAGGTGGCAATGTAGTTGAGGCCGTCGGCGACGGAGTGGTCGCGCGCGTAGGTGATCATTTCCTTGACGCCGCGGATGGCAAGCGGCGATTTCTTCGCGATCGTCGCGGCGATCTTCGCCACTTCGTGGAAGAGCATACCGGCGCTGGCGTAGCTGTGGTTGACCAGGCCGATCTCCTTTGCTTCACTGCCGGTCACCGCGCGGCCGGTGTAGGCCAGCTCGCGCACCATGCCTTCGCCGATCAGCCTGGGCAGGCGCTGCAGCGTGCCGACGTCGGCCGTCATGCCGACGTCGATCTCCTTGATGCTGAAGGTGGTGTCGCTGCAGCAGTAGCGCATGTCGCAGGCGCAGATCAGGTCCACCCCGCCGCCGATGCAGTGGCCGTGGATGGCCGCCAGCACCGGCTTGCGGCAGCGCTCGAGGCTGGTGAGCGAATCCTGCAGGTCGAGGATGAGGCGGCGCAGCTTCTCGCGCATGCGCCCCTCGCAGGGGTCGGCGATCTCCTGGCGCACGCTGCCGAGCAGCTCCAGGTCGATGCCGGAAGTAAACAGCGGCCCGACGCCGCGCAGCACGGCCACGCGCACGTCGGGCGTATCGTCGATCCACTTGAAGGCCTCGCGCAGCTCCAGCCACATGCGCAGGTTCATGGCATTGGCCTTGTCCGGCCGGTTCATCTCGACCGTGGCGACGTGTTCGGCCAGCTCGATCTTCAGGGTTTCGAAAGTGGGCGTGGTCATGGTGTGTCCTGTCGTGACTCGTTAGTTTGTAGGTCGGCCTTCAGGCCGACTTTGGCGGTTGCTGTCGGCCTGAAGCCCGACCTACACGGAGAAGGTCGGGTAGTCGAGGTAGCCGCTGTGGCCGCCCAGGTAGAAGGTCTTGCTGTCCCACGGCGCGATCTCCACGCCCTGGCGCAGGCGCGAGACCAGGTCCGGGTTGGAGATGAAGGGCTTGCCGATGGCGATCAGGTCGCCGCTGCCGGCGGCGAGCGCGGCTTCTGACTTGGTCGCATCGAAACCGCCGCAGAGCATCAGCGCGTGGGTGAACGTCGCCCGCAGCATCTTCAGCAGCTCGCTGGCGGGGTCGTGCACCCAGCTCATCGACTGGTCGTAGAGGTGCAGATAGACCAGGCCGAGCTTCTGCAATTCGCCGGCGAGATAGGCGTAGGTCGTCATCGGCTCGGGGTCGGGCTTCATGTCGTTGGCCTGGCCCAGCGGCGAGAGGCGGATGCCGGTGCGTTCCGCGCCGATGGCGGCGGCCACTTCGCGCGCGATGTCCAGATGCAGGCGGCAGCGGTTCTCCAGCGAGCCGCCATAGGCATCGCGGCGGTCGTTGAGGGTAGGGCAGCGGAACTGGTCGAGCAGATAGCCGTTGGCGCCGTGGATTTCCACGCCGTCGAAGCCGGCCGCGATGGCGTTCTTCGCCGCCTGCACGAATTCGCCGATGACGCCCTTCACCTCGGCGGTCGACAGAGCGCGCGGCGCTTCGCACTGGGTCAGCGCCGGCTGTCCGGTGCTGCGGTCGAGCGCCAGCGACTTGCCATTGGCGGCGATCGTGCTCGGCCCCACCGGCGGCGCGTTGTCCGCGCGCAGGCTGCCGTGGCTGATGCGCCCGCAGTGCCACAACTGGGCGAAGATGCGTCCGTCTGCCTTGTGTACCTCGTTCGTCACCGCCTGCCAGCCCGCCACCTGCTCGGCGGAGTAGAGGCCCGGCGTGAAAGCGTAGCCGCGCGCCTGTTTCGAGACCGGGATGCCTTCGGAGATGATCAGCCCGGCGTCGGCGCGCAGGCCGTAGTACTCCACCATCATCGGCGTCGGCGCAATGGCCGGGTTGGTAGCGCGGCAGCGCGTCATCGGCGCCATGGCGATGCGGTTGGGCAGTTCGAGTTTGCCCAGTTTGAAGGGCGAAAACAGCTTGCGTTCGGTCATGTCGATCCGGTTTGTCTTTGGAAAAAATCGTTACGCCACGTAGAGCAGGATGGCGAAGTAGTGTAGTGCGCTGCCGGCGACGACGAAAAGGTGCCAGATGCCGTGCCAGTGGGTGAACCGGTCGTAGGCATAGAAGACGATGCCGGCCGTGTAGGCCAGGCCGCCGGCGGCGAGCCAGGCAAAGCCGGCCAGCGACAGGGTGTCCACCAGGGGCATGACGGCCACCAGCGCGATCCAGCCCATGAGGATATAGATTATCAGGGACAGGACGCGCGTCCGCTTGCCCAGCCAGAATTCCTGCGCGATGCCCAGCAGCGCGAGCCCCCAGATGACGCCGAACAGCGACCAGCCCCAGGGCCCGCGCAGGGTGACCAGGGTGAAGGGCGTGTAGCTGCCCGCGATGAGGAGATAGATGGCGGTGTGGTCGATCTTGCGGAAGAACGCCTTCAGCCGGCCGCGCGTGCTGTGATAAAGCGTTGAGGCGCTGTAGAGAATGACGAGGCTGGCGCCATAGATGGCGAAGCTGACGATCTTCCAGACATCCTGCTTCATGGCCCCCAGCACGATCAGCACCACTGCGCCCGCCAGTGCCAGCAGGGCGCCGGCCAGGTGGGTATAGGCGTTGAAGCGTTCGCCGTGGTACATCGTCCTACCTCGCTATCGTGCCATCCTCAAACTTCTCGCCCGGTTCGAACGACGCATACGCCTCGGCGGGATAGAAGGCGCGGAAATCCGCCATCACCTTCTCGAACGGAAAATCCGACCAGCAGCCGTGGTCGCGGATGTACTCCATGTGGCGGCGATTCTTCGCGTCGAACTCCTGGAAGATGGCATTGCCCGTGCCGTCGAACTCGGTCGGGTGCACATGGAATTTCTCGCACATCTCGATGTTGAAGGCCGGCGCCGCCTTCACCCATTTGCCGGCCAGATACAGCACCGCGTAACCGTGATGCATGAACAGTGTCTTGCCGCCCATCATGGCCTTGAGCTTTTCCGTGGTGAGGTGGTTCTCCACGTCGGAGAGGCCGATGGCCGCGTGGATGCCCACGGCGCGCGCCGCCGCCGCGAGCAGGATCGCCTTCGGCAGGCAGTAGGCGGCCTTCGCCTTCAGCACGTTGCTGGCGATGTAGGGCTCGGGGTCGAGGCTCATGGTGAACGGGTCGTAGCGCCAGCCGTCGCGCACCGCATAGAAGAGCCTGACGGCCTTCTCGATGTCGCTCGTTGCGCCGGCGACGGTTTCTTCGGCGAAGCGGCGCACCGACTCCGTGCCGGAGTCGATGAAACGCGCGCTGGCGAGGTATTCCGGGCCGGGCTCGGGCCAGGCGCCGGGAGGTGTGTGGATCATGTCAATATCGCTTGGGGGAAAGCGACATTATGCCGGGCATGCCTTCGAAGGCAAGCAGCACTATCTTGCGTGGAGCGCACAGACATATTCCCGTCATTCCCGCGAACGCGGGAATCCAGAAGAGGTATGGCTGGCGACGGGCGCTTCTTCTTCGCCCCAAACGCGGGCGAGGGTAGCCTGAATCTTTTTCTCGAAGCGGGTGATCAGTTCGCGGTTGGCGGCGACCAGGGCTTGCTCGGCTTCGATCTCGGCGACGATGGCGGGGTAATTACGAGTTACGAATTTAGAATTACGAATTGGCATGCTGGCTCGCTTTCGTGCTTTTCTGGATGGAGGCGATGATGCGGCAGAGTTCTTCTGCATCAGCATGGATGCTCTCAAATTCGGACTGGTTCAGGTAATCGGTGTCCTTGAGTAAGCGAAGCCAGTAGGCGGTTTCGCGGGCTTCTTTGTAGGCAATGGACAGCTTCGATAGAAAATCAGCGCGGGATTGTCCACCAATGGCCTCTTCGACATTCGCCCCGATGCTGGTTCCACACCGCAAAACCTGTTTTGAAAGAACAAATTCCTTCTTGCTCGATACCAAGTGCTGGTACAACCGAACAATGCGCACAGCAAAAGCGTAGCTTTTGGTTTGGATGGCATTTTCAGTTTTCATCGCTGCCCCATACCTTGTTCACTGCCTTGGCAATCTTGTCGTGGCAATTCTTAATTTGTAATTCGTAATTCCTAATTTCCTCTTGGTAGCCCTCGATCTCCGCCACGATCTCCTTCTGAACATCCAGCGGCGGCAGGGGAATTTGGAAGTTCTCCACGTAGTCGCGCGGCACACGCTGCAATCCTCCAGTGCCGGTCATTTGAGCGACTGCGGCATCCCGGAAGATTGGGTGCATGACGCAAAAGTAAATCCATTCGGGCAATACCTGGCCGTTGCTTCGCAGCACGTAGAACTCGCTCGACCCAAAGCCTATTCCATTGAGGAGGCCGCGTGCGATGCCTGCTTTGCCGTTTTCAAAGCAAGGCGTGACCTTGGCGAGGAGGACATCGTTGTCCTCAAAGTAGGTGTAGCTTGCCGAAACCTCCGAGAGCTGTTTCTCCTCGTTGGGCAGAAACGCTATACGGTGCTCGACGAGATCAGCCATCGGAACAAATGAGACGCGTGTCTCTGGCTTGAGATCGGCCAACTGACTCTTGCTCGGATTGACCTTGCAGACATCACCAATCCTGGCTAACGGGAACGTGTGTGTCTTTGCTACCGCCTCCCTATACCGTTCCCCGCTCAGGTTGTAGTCGCCATTCGCAGCAATCTTTTCTTTCGGCACTATCAGCCCGCAGGTGGGCTGGAAACCTGTTTCCCTCTCCCCCGGCCCCTCTCCCGCTTGCGGGAGAGGGGAGACCCCCGTGCGCAGGCGGTGCAGGTATTCGGCGAGTTCGGCCTTGACCCGTGGCAGGTCGTTCTTGTCGAAGGCGCGGCGCTGGGCGCCGAGGCCGAAGCCGTCGTTTTCCACCTTGAAGAAGGCAATGGTGTCGCTCTTCCGGGCGAGGGATTTGTCGAGGATGAGGATGGACGTCTTGACGCCCGAGTAGGGATTGAAACAGCCCGCCGGCAGCGAGACGACGGCGACCAGGCTGTTGGCCACGAGCAGCTTGCGCAGGGCTTTGTAGGCGGTCTGGCTCTGGAAGATGATGCCTTCGGGGACGATGATGGCGGCGCGGCCGGTGGGCGATAAATGCTCGGCCATGTAGTCAACGAACAGGACTTCGCTGCGCTTGGCCTGGATGGAAAAGCGCTTGTGCGGCTTGATGCCACCCTTCGGCGACATGAAGGGTGGATTGGCGAGGATGACGTCGGCCGTTTCGTTCCACTTCTCTTCGCTGGTCAGCGTGTCGTATTCGACGATGTGCGGGTCGGTGAAGCCGTGCAGATACATGTTGACCAGCGAGAGGCGCACCATGTCGGGCGAGATGTCGTAGCCGTGGATGCTGGTTGCCAGGTGTTGGCGTTCATCGGGGGTGAGGCGGTCGCCGGCGCGAACGGCTTTGCCCTCTCCCCCGGCCCCTCCCCCGCTCGCGGGGGAGGGGAGCGAGGTGTTGGCCTTGAGGATGTGCTTCCACGCCGAAATCAGAAAGCCGGCGGTGCCGCAGGCGGGGTCGAGAGTGCTTTCGTGCTTCTGCGGGTCGACGACCGCGACCATGAAGTCGATGATGTGGCGCGGGGTGCGAAACTGGCCGACGTCGCCCTGGCTGCCGATCACCGAGAGCAGGTATTCGAAGGCGTCGCCGAGTTTTTCGGAATGGTCGTAGTTGAACCAGTCGATTTCCTTGAGGAAGCTGCGCAGTGTTTCGGGGTCGCGGTAGGGCAGGTAGGCGTTCTTGAAGATGTCGCGAAACAGCGGCGGGATGCCGGGGTTTTCGGTCATCTTGCCGACGAGGATGTCGCGGCAGGAGTCGATGCGGCGTTTGGTGTCGGTGTCGAGCATCGGGTCAGCGGTCTGTGGCGATCAGGGCGGGACGATGGCCGGCGAGCCATTGCCGGGTGTAGGCGGCGTCGAAGCGGTTGTCGGCGCTGAGGCCGGTCAGGCGGGCATCGACCAGATTGCGCGCGGCCGAGGCCAGCAGGCGCTGCACGCCGCCCGGCGTTGCCTCAAAGGTCTGCAGGCGCTGGATGGCCAGCAAGTTTTGCAAGCTCAAGTTCGGCTCCGATGACAAAGAGTTTGGGGTTGGCGAGAATGTTGCCGACAAAGGCGTCCCGGCCTCCGATGCGCCTGGCAAATTCGGTGGCGGTGAAAATCACCGGATTGATTTCGCGTTGCAGGCTTTCCTGCAGCGGGTGCAGCGCCTTGACCGTGTCGGCGAAACTGCAATCAGCGATCAGCAGCAGATCGACGTCACTGCGGGCGTTTTCTTCGCCCCGCGCCATGGAGCCGAACACCAGCGCCAGTTCAGGCGCCGGCGCAAGCGCGCGCAAGGCATCGGCCAAGACGCCGACCACGCCGCTGGTCTTGCGGAACAGCCCGGCCAGTTCGGCGAACACCGGACAGTCGCGGTTGGCGCGGTAGCGCACCTGGTTGCCCTGTGTCTCGCGCAACAACAGCCCGGTCTGTGCCAGGCGAGCCAGCTCCTTGTGCAGCGTGCCGGGCGTGGTGCCCGTCAGGCGAGCCAGTTCTCGCACGTGATAACTGCTGTCCGGATGCAACAGCAATTGGGTCAATGCGCGCTGGCGGTAGCTGCCGAAGAGGAGATCAAGTAACACGGTGCGCCTATTTCGTAGCTTTTAGTGCTTCGATTGTAGCCGTTTTTGCTTCAATTAAGAAACAAAACATGGGCGACTACATGAACTGGTTGAGCGACACGTAGTCCTTCACGTATTCCGGAATGCGGTCACGCCATTCCCTGGGTACGGCCCTGAAGTCGGCCATGTTGAAAGCGGGATTGACGTTGAGCTCGGTCAGGCGCCGCTTTTCGATGATGTCGCGCAGGCGCCCGTCGGTGGCGTAGGCCTTGAAGAAGTATTTCATGCCGACGGTGACGCAGACCCGCGCCTTGCTGGTCTTGTAGGCGTCGAGAAAATTGGCCGAGCCGAGCAGCTTGTTGTTGGTGAAAAAACTTTCCTGTGCCGCGTCGCTATCGGGGACAGATGCGGCGCTTGCGGCAACGGCGGCATAGCCTTCGTCGGAGAGCAGTTGCGTAGTGATGTCGGTGCGGGCGTCGACGACGACGGGGTTAATGAGGTAGCCCTCGCGCACGCCATCGAGCAGCGAATAGCGGTAGGTGGGCTGGCCGGATTCGCAACCGAAGGTGCGATAGGTGTCGAGCAGCAGGCGGCGCTCCGCCTCGCGCGGGTCGCGCGTGCCCGGTTTGGCTGCGTCGAACTTCTTGAGATAGTCGCGCGGCGTGGCGGTGAGGCCCAGTTTGTAACCGACGAAATACTCGAATACGGCGCGGGCGTTGCCGCCTATCGAGCGGTGCGCTTCGTCCGAAATCACCAGGTCGAAGTCGGTGGGCGAGAACAGACGCCTGTATTTGTCGTTGAACAGCAGCGACTGCACGGTGGTAACGACGATCTCGGCCTTGCGCCATTCGTCGCGCCGCTCCTTGTAGATGACCGAGGTGTAATCGTTCTTGAGTTGGGCAATGAATGCCTTGTTGCCCTGGTCTTCGAGTTCGAGCCGGTCGACGAGGAACAGCACGCGCCGGGCATTGCCGGTGCGCAGGAAGAGCTTTATGACGGCGGCGGCAGTCAGGGTCTTGCCGGTGCCGGTCGCCATTTCGAACAGGAATCGGCTGTGGCCTTCGGCGACGGCATCCTGAATCGCCTGGATGGCCCGCTTCTGGTAGTCGCGCAGGAAGCGCAGGCGGTTCTTCTGCACGAAGGCGTCGCGCTCGGCGGGGTTGTTCCAGCCGGCCTCGGCCGCGTAGCCCGGCATCTGTGTGAGGGCGATGTTGGCCTTGCAGTCGGCGCTGTCAAAAAAGCGCCAGCCAGCCTCTTCGAGCAGCTTGTTGATCTTGATGCGGGCTTTGGCTTCTTTCGCCGCCATCTTGTCTTTTCCCTGACATTTTAGCCATTCGATCTTCGCGTAAGGCGGGTGGGATGTCGCCTCAGGAATCGATGCGGCGCCTGGTGTCGGTGTCGAGCATGGGGTCAGTGGCTTGGGGTGTGAAAGTTGAGGCGCTGGCATCCGTGTCGTCGCCGGGTTTTCGCGCATGCGGAATCCGCGATCAAGGCGCGAATAATCTCAGGCCGCCAGTTTTGCGCTCGCCAGCCGATTCAGGCTGACGCCCTGCTCGGCGGCCTCTGTCGCCAGGGCGCGATGCACCTGCGGCGGAATGCGCACGCGAAACTCGCCGCTATAGTGCTTCTCTGCCAGGGGAACGGGAACGGCCTCACCCGCTGCCCGCATGTCGGCCACCGCCTCGGCCACGACCCGCCGGATTCCCTTCAGGGCAGCTTCCGGCGTTTTCGACAACCATGACAGCGACGGAAATTCGGCGCACAGGCCGACATGTTCGCCGTCCTCGGCCGACCAGGTAACGCGGTAGGTGTAGTGATCAACGCTCATTGCGGATACCCTCCAGTTTGTCGATTGCGAGCAGCACCTGCCTGACCTGATACGCCTTGGCCTTGCCTTTGTCGTCCTGGATATTGATCCGCGGATCGCCCACCCAGGGTGTCTTGAAGATGGCGTGGCTGGTGCCCGTCTGCCGCGACTTCCCGAAATACGCCTCGCAAATCTTCTTGAGATCGCCGAACCGCACATTGTTCGGCTCGCGTCGCATCTGGTCGAGGATTTTCCGGGAAGACGGCATGGGGCAATGGTATCAATAGCGGCACCACTTTTCAACCGGCGCGGCTAACCGGCCGGCAATTCGGCAGGCACTGCCTGCCGAATTGCCGGGTAGGCAAAATCCCTGTCTCGCCGTCTCACGGAGACTGACTTTCCCCGGCCTCACCGAGACTATCGCAGGCCGCGCCCCACCACCAGTTCCGCCATTGCCGGATTCCTGTTTGGTTTGATCCCGGATAATCCATTAGCCAAAAATCCGTTCGCCCTGTAGGTCGGGCTTCAGCCCGATGACCGCAGGAAATCTGCCCCGCAGGAAATACCCTTGGGGCGCCTGTGGGACAGCGGCCGTTGTCGGGCTGAAGCCCGACCTGCATGATCTCGGCCTAATGGATTATCCGGGTTGATACCACGCTCCGCCTGAAGGCAGATCGGGTGGCAGCGTTTCCGTCCCGGCGATCTGGGCGATGACGGCCTGCACGCCCGCCTCGATGCCGGCGTCGAAATTGCCTTCCTTGAAGCGCGGCGTCATCACGTTGCGGACGATGCGGCTGGCGGCGACGTCGGTGAGCGTGTCCTCCAGGCCGTAGCCGACCTCGATGCGCATGCGCCGCTCGCCCGGCGCCACCAGCAGCAGCACGCCGTTGTCCTTGCCCTTCTGGCCGAGTATTTCCGCGTTATCGGTGATGCGGCCGGATAGATAGGGCACGTCCGCAGCGAAGGCGCGCAGGCAGGCGAGGAAGAGGCAAAAAAACGGTGGCGAGCGCGGCTGCGGCGCCGGCGCCCAGCAAAGTCAGTGTCGCCAGGACGGCGCCCTGAAGCCCCTGCGCCACGGCAAGCGCCGCCATGGCGGCGCCCAGCGCAAAGGCTTTCCAGGGAATATCGGGATAGTCGTCGCACCTGTCCACCAGCGCGGCGACGACCTGCACGCCAGTGCGCGCTTCGAGCCGCGCAGCGCGTTCGTCTATGCTTTGCCGGTCGGTCTCGCTGAGGTTCATCGCGGTTCCCTGCGGAACAGATTGCGCGGGAACTGATCCAGCAGCACGATCAGCGCCAGCAGGCCCTCCGGCTGGTTCGCCCAGTCAGCGAGACGGCCGGCTGCGGCGTCATCCAGCAAGGACAGGAATCGGCGGCGGATTGCGTCGTCGAAAGCCGGGTTCTTCTTGAACCAGCATTTGCGCGGCCGGCCGTGCTCCTCGCTATCCGGCGCGCCGAACCAGAATTCGAGGACGTCGGCCGGCGTCACTTTGCCGCCTTCGGCAGGAACAGTCGTGGATCCACCGCCGTGCCGTTGGCCAGCACCGTCCAGTGCAAGTGCGGGCCGGTGCTGCGGCCGGTGTTGCCGGAATGCCCGATGCGCTGGCCGGCGGCGACACTTTCGCCCGGCTGCACGCCGACGCGGTCGAGGTGGCAGTACAGCGTGACGACGCCCTGGCCGTGGTCGATGTAGACCGAGTTGCCGTTGAAGAAGTAGTCGCCGGTCTCGACGACGACCCCTGCGCCGGCGGCCAGCACGGGCGTGCCGATGGGCGCGGCGACATCGATGCCGGCGTGCGGATTGCGCTCCAGGCCGTTGATGATGCGGCGCAGGCCGAAGTTGCCGCTGAGCTTGCCTTGCGCCGGCAGGCGGAACGCCAGGTCGGGGTCCGGCTCGTCGCGGAAGGCGGCCTTGATCTCGTCGATGCGCTTCTGCTCGCGCGCGATGCGCAGTTCATCCTCGGGCAGCGGCGCCACCTTGCGCTGGTCGGGCGCCGTGAAGCGCTGCAGTGCGTAGTGCCTGGCGGCAATGCGGAGCGGCTTCGTTTCCTCCGCGCCATTGGCGGCGATGCGCAACTGATGCATGCCCGGCTCGAGGTTCAGCGGCAATCCGACCAGAGCGACCCAGCCCTGGCCGTCGCGCAGGAAATCCGCCAGGATGCGGCCGGTGTGGGACTTTGCCTTCGCTACGGTCTCCGGCGTCCCCTGCGCGACGATGCGCCCGCCGGCGTCGCCGCCTTCCGGGCCGAGGTCGATGATCCAGTCGGCCTCGGCCATGATGTCGAGGTTGTGCTCGATCACCACCACCGTGTTGCCGCCGTCGACCAGGCGGTGCAGCACGCGGATGAGCTTCTCCACGTCGGCCATGTGCAGGCCGACCGTCGGCTCGTCGAGGACGTAGAGGGTGTGCTGCCCCCTCTCCCGGCGCTGCACGCCACCCTCTCCCCGCCGGGGAGAGGGGCCGCGAACCTTCGCCAGCTCGGTCACCAGCTTGATGCGCTGCGCTTCGCCGCCGGAGAGGGTCGGGCTCTGCTGGCCCAGCGTCAGATAGCCGAGGCCGACGTCCTGCAGCAGGCGCAGGGCGTGGTGGATGGACGGATGCACGGCGAAGAAATCCACCGCCTCGTCGACGCTCATGGACAGCACCTTGCCAATGCTTTTTTCCTTCCAGCGCACCATCAGCGTCTCGGCATTGAAGCGCGAGCCCCGGCAGACGTCGCAGGGCACTTTCACGTCGGGCAGGAAGCTCATCTCGATCTTCTGCACGCCCTGGCCCTCGCAGGCATCGCAGCGCCCGCCGGCGGTGTTGAAGGAGAAGCGCGAAGACGAGTAGCCGCGGATGCGCGCTTCCGTGGTGTCGGCGAAGAGCTTGCGCACGGTGTCCCAGAAGCCGACATAGGTGGCCGGGCAGGAGCGCGGCGTCTTGCCGATCGGCGTCTGGTCGACTTCCAGCACGCGCGCGACGGACTCCCAGCCGCGCATCTCGCGACAGCCGTGCAGGGTGTTGCCCTTGTAGGAGCGGGCTTGCCCGCGATGGCGGCGATGATCGCCAGCAAGCTGGCTCCTACAGAGCGCCGCGAGGTTGTCGCGCAGCACTTCGCGCGCCAGCGTCGACTTGCCCGAGCCGGAGACGCCCGTGACGCAGACCAGGCGGTTGAGCGGAATCGCAACGTCGATGGCCTTCAGGTTGTGCTCGGCGGCGCCGAGGATTTCAAACCACCCCTCACCCCCGCCCTCTCCCCTGAGGGGCGAGGGAGTGTCTGCCCCCTCTCCCCGCGTGCGGGGAGAGGGTTGGGGTGAGGGGAAAGCGTCATCGGCACGCTTCCGCCCCGTCAGGTAGTCCGCCGTCAGCGTCTTCGCTTCGCGCATTTCCCGCGGCGTGCCGAAGAACACCACTTCGCCGCCGCGCTCGCCCGGCCCGGGGCCCATGTCGAGCAACAGGTCGGCCTCGTGCATGATCTGCGGGTCGTGCTCCACCACCACCAGCGAATTGCCGGCGTCGCGCAGCCGCCGCATGACGCCGATGACGCGGCCCATGTCGCGCGGGTGCAGGCCGATGGAGGGTTCGTCCAGCACGAAGAGCGTGTTCACAAGAGACGTGCCAAGTGCCGTGGTGAGGTTGATGCGCTGCACTTCGCCGCCGGAGAGCGTGCGCGACTGGCGGTCCAGTGTGAGGTAGCCGAGGCCGACGTCGCACAGATACTTCAGCCGCGTGCGGATCTCGTCGAGGAGCAGGTCGGCGGCTTCATCGAGCGGGGCGGGCAGGGCGAGCCGCGCGAAGAAGTCGCGGCAGCGGTCGATCGGCTGCAGCATCAGGTCGTGGATCGAGTATTTCTCTTCACCCAGCTTCCACAGCAGCGCTTCGGGCTTCAGCCGCGCGCCGCCGCAGGTAGCGCACGGCGTGTAGGCGCGGTAGCGCGACAGCAGCACGCGGATGTGCATCTTGTAGGCCTTGGTCTCCAGCCAGTCGAAGAAGCGGCGCACGCCGTACCACTTGCCGGGCCAGGATTGCTTCCAGCTCACCCAGTCGTCGTCGCCCTCCAGCACCCAGCGGCGATGCTCGGGCGGCAGATCGCGCCAGGGAATGTCCATCGCCACGCCGCGCTTGGGCGCGTACTTCGCCATGTCCCGCTGGCTCTCGCGGTAGGACTCGCTCTGCCAGGGCTTTACCGCGCCGCCGGCCAGCGTCTTGCTCTCGTCGGGAATGACCAGCCCGAAGTCGACGCCGATGATGCGGCCGAAGCCGCGGCAGGCTTCGCAGGCGCCGAGCGGAGAGTTGAAGGAGAAGCTGCTGGGGGCGGGTTCGGCATAGTGGATGTCGCACTCGGCGCAATGCAGGTCGGTGGAAAATTTCCAGACCGCCCCCTCTCCCCCGACCCCTCTCCCGCTTGCGGGAGAGGGGAGGGTTTCGCCCCCTCGCCCCTCCGGGGAGAGGGTTGGGGAGAGGGGTTGCGGTTCCGCATACACATTCGCCCGCCCCTGGCCGACGCGCAGCGCGGCTTCCAGCGCCTCGATGACGCGGGCGCGCTCGGCGCCGGAGAAGCGAAAGCGGTCCTGCACCATCTCGAGGGTCTTGCCGTGACGGGCGTGGATGCGCGTGTAGCCCTGCGCCGCCAGCAGGCGCAGCACCTCCTCTTCGCTGAAGTTGTGCGGCACGTCCACCGGGAAGGCGATGACCAGGCGCGGATCGTTCGCCGTGCTGCAGCGACTGACTATTGCGGCGTGGATGCTCTGCGCAGTGTCGCGCCGCACCGGCTGGCCGCAGCCGCGGCAATGCAGCCGCGCTGCGCGCGCGTAGAGCAGCTTGAGGTGGTCGTTGAGTTCCGTCATGGTGCCGACGGTGGAGCGCGAGGTGCGCACCGGGTTGGTCTGGTCGATGGCGATGGCCGGCGGGATGCCGTCGATGCGGTCGACTTGCGGCTTGTCCATGCGGTCGAGGAATTGCCGCGCATAGGGCGAGAAGGTCTCGACATAGCGCCGCTGGCCTTCGGCGTAGAGCGTGTCGAAGGCGAGCGAGGACTTGCCCGAGCCGGAGACGCCGGTGACCACGACCAGTTGCCCGGTCGGGATGTCGAGGCTGAGGTTCTTCAGGTTGTTCTGGCGCGCGCCATGAATGGCGATGACGGGGTTCTTCTTTTCGGACATCTTTGACACGGACCAGATACAGGTGCTGATCGGCAAGCTGATGTCGGCCTCGGGCTCGGCTGCGCCGCACATGCCCGACTACGAGAACGCGCCGCAAAAGCACGCGGCGGCGGAAGTGGTTTTCCCGATGACGTTTATCAGTGGAGCGAAGAAGCACTAGGGCCTGTTGAACTACATTTTGCCGGTAAAATGAAGTTCAACAGGCCCTAAAGAGCGCTTCGTAATCCGCCTCGGTGGTCAGGGGTCGTGGCGCCTTCGACAGCGCATCCTCGATCCAGGCGACGCCTTCACTTTCGTTCTTCTCCACGCCGGCCCTGCCGAATACGAGGAATTCGCCGAGCAAGGTCTGGCCGAGTGGATCGCCGTCTGCCGCCGCCTTGCGCACCCAGCGCCGCGCCTCATCCTCGTTGCGCACTTCAGCCGTCGTGATCAGTGCCAGGCCGAGCAGGCCTTCCGCCTTGAGCGCTTCCTGCACCGCCGGGCGCGCGGCGACGCGCTTCATCCTGGAAAAAGCGCTTGCCGCGGATTACGCGGATGAACGCGGATCAAGAACAAGACGTTATCCGGGTTGCGCCACTCACCCGCCGGGTGAGCGCCTCGCTCGCATCGACCCAATGAAAATCCGCGAATATCCGCGTTCATCCGCGGCAGAAAACGCTTTTTTGCCTGACAAGTTTACCTTATGAACACCAAAGAATTTGCCCGGGGTTATCGGCGCCATCCTTGTTTAAGGCATGGTTTTCTGCAGTCGCACATGGCAAACTAAACACATTATTTCCAATCGAGGCTTGGCGAACATGAATACCCGCAAACTGATATTCGATTTCGAGGACGGCGACGGCAAGAACAAGATGCTGCTCGGCGGCAAGGGGGCCAATCTGTGCATGATGACGCAGATCGGACTGAATGTTCCGCCGGGATTCACCGTTACCACGGAAGCCTGCCTGGCTTACCAGGAGAAGAATCAATTGCCGGACGGGCTGATGGACGATGTCCGCGCCCACATGAAGACGCTGGAGAAAAAAACCGGCAAGGGCTTCGGCAGCGCCGACAACCCCTTGCTCATATCGGTGCGCTCCGGCTCGGCGATGTCCATGCCCGGCATGATGGATACCATCCTCAACCTGGGCCTCAACGAAACTTCGCTGAAAGGCCTGATCAGGCAGACCGGCAATGCGCGTTTCGCCTGGGACGCTTACCGGCGCTTCATCCAACTCTTCGGCAAGATCGCCCTGGGCATCGCCGACGAGGCCTTCGACGAGAAAATGCACAACGTCAAGAAGAAGTACGGGGCGCTGCAGGACGTCGATCTTTCCACTGAACACCTGAAGGAACTGGCCGGCGAGTTTCTCACCATTGTCCAGCGCCATACCGGCAAGCCCTTCCCGGAAGACCCCTACGAACAACTGGAAGTCTCCCTCGGCGCGGTGTTCCGCTCCTGGATGGGCAAGCGCGCCGTGGATTACCGCCGCCAGTTCAGGATCACCAAGGATCAGGCCCACGGCACGGCGGTAAACGTGTGCACCATGGTCTTCGGCAACATGGGTGACGATTCCGGCACCGGGGTCGGCTTCACGCGCAATCCCGGCACGGGCGAGAACCTCATCTACGGCGAGTATCTGGTCAATGCCCAGGGCGAGGACGTCGTCGCCGGCATTCGCACGCCGAAGCCCATCGCCGAGATGGAACAGGAGATGCCGGAGATCTATCGCCAGCTGATGGAGCTGCACAACCGGCTGGAGTCGCATTACCACGAGGTGCAGGACTTCGAGTTCACCATCGAGAAGGGGACGCTCTACTGCCTGCAGACGCGCAACGGCAAGATGAACGCCCGCGCCCTGGTGCGCACTTCGGTGGAGATGTTCCACGAGGGGCTCATCAGCAAGGAGCGGGCGCTGCTGCGCGTCGATCCGGCGATGCTGGAGCAGCTGCTGGTGCCGCAACTGTCGCCCTCGTTCCACGGCAAGTCGCTGGCGCAGGGCCTGCCGGCCTCGCCCGGCGCGGCCTCCGGCAAGATCGTCTTCGATGCCGACACCGCCGAATTGCGCGGCAGGAAAGGGGAGAAGATCATCCTCGTGCGCGAGGAAACCAAGCCGGAGGACATCCATGGCTTCTTCCAGGCGCAGGGCATCCTCACCAGCCGCGGCGGCAAGACCTCGCACGCCGCCGTGGTGGCGCGCGGCATGGGCAAGCCTTGCGTGTCAGGCTGCGAGGCCATCGTCATCGACGTCGTCGCACGCCGCGCGGTGATCGGCAGCACGACGCTGCACGAGGGTGACGTCATCACCATCGACGGCGGCACCGGCCACGTCTATGCCGGCGAGGTGCCGACCATCGAGGCGGAAGTGTCGGAGGAAATGTCCGTGCTGCTCGAGTGGGCCGATGGCATTTCCCGCATGCAGGTGATGGCCAACGCCGACACGCCGGAGGATGCTGCGCGTGCCCGCGAGTTCGGCGCCATGGGCATCGGTCTGTGCCGCACCGAGCGCATGTTCAACAGCACCGACCGCCTGCCCATCGTGCAGGAGATGATTCTGGCCGAGACGGCGGAAGAACGCCAGGCCGCGCTCGACCGCCTGTTGCCGATCCAGCGCGCCGACTTCAAGGGCATTCTCAAGGCCATGAAGGGGCTGCCGGTGACAGTGCGCCTGCTCGACCCGCCCATGCATGAATTCCTGCCCACCGCTTCCCAGCTCGAGCTGGAGATCGCCCACCTGCATCACCTGCGCGATACGCTGAAAGGTCTGGAGGAACTGCCGGAGACGCTGAAGCTGCTCAACCCGCGGCTCTACCAGCAATACGCTGATGGTCTTGTCAAGCTGATGGGCAGCATGCGCGATTTCAAGGAATCGCACCTCGAAGAGGACATCATCGCCAAGAAGGAAAAAATTCTCAAGAAGGTGCGCGCCCTCTCGGAGGTGAACCCGATGCTCGGCCACCGTGGCGTGCGACTCGGCATCACCTATCCCGAGATCTACGGCATGCAGATCCAGGCCATCCTCGAGGCGGCCGCCCTGTGTGCCAAGGAAGGTCTGGAGGTCTATCCGGAGATCATGGTGCCCCAGGTGGCCACGGTCGAGGAACTGCGCCGCATCCATGGCCATGTGCAGCGTCTGCACAAGGTGGTGGAACTCACCCATGGCATCAAGGTGCGCCTGAAGTTCGGCTCGATGCTGGAAGTCGTGCGCGCCTGCATGCGGGCGGGGCGCATGGCCGAGATGGCGGAGTTCTTCTCCTTCGGCACCAACGATCTGACCCAGGCCACCTTCTCGTTCTCGCGCGAGGATGCGGAGAACAAGTTCCTGCCCGCCTACACCGAGACCGGCATCCTGGAGGACAACCCCTTCGAGGTGCTCGACGAGAAGGGTGTCGGCGAAGTGATGAGAATCGCCGTCGAGCAGGGCCGCAAGGCGAATCCGGATCTCAAGATCGGCATCTGCGGCGAGCACGGCGGCCATCCGTCCTCGATCCGTTTTTGCCACAACCTCGGATTGAACTACGTATCCTGCTCGGGGCCGCGCGTGCCGGTGGCGCGCCTTGCTGCGGCGCAGGCCAAGCTGACCGAGGCCAAGGCCGGCGATGCGACGCCGGCCTGATTTGGAAGGAGCGGCATGGCAATCGGCTGGCTGACGATCTTCAAGGCCATTCCCTGGTCGGACGTCGTTGCCGCCGCGCCGACGGTCGTCAAGGGCGCGCGCAAGCTGGTCGATGCGGTGCGCAAGCGTGGCGAAGGCGAAGCCCCCGGCGGCCCGGCAGACGGGGCCGCCACCGATCCCGCTGCCCGCCTGCAGCAGATGGAAGCGCGCATCGAACAGATGGAAGCTCGCCAGCAGGCGGCGCTGGATTTGGTGAAATCGATGGCGGAGCAGCAGGAGAAGCTGGTCGCGGCGGTGGAAGTGCTGAGGCTGCGCAGCAGGTTCCTGCTGCTGTTGTGCATCGTGCTGGCGCTGAGCGTCGCCCTGGCGCTGGCGCGATAAAATTTATCCAGCGGTCCGGCGCTTCAGCTAGCTGGCGTCGCGCCGTTCTTCGAGTGAGGCGGCGGCGGCGATGCCGTCGAGCAGGGATTTGCCTTTCGGCGTCAGGTGCCAGCGCACGACGTTGCGTTCGTCGATTTTCGATTCGATCAGCCCCATCGCCTTGAGCGCCGCCAGTCGCGGCGCCACCTGGTCCTTCGGCAGGGTGGTCTTGTTGGCCAGCCCGGTGTTGGCGCCATAGATGGCGTTGCCCTCCGCGATGGCGCGCATCAGTTCGATATCGCCATAGCTCACTGCGTTGCGTGGCAGTTCCACGATGGAAGCCGGCGCGAGTTCCGGCGCAGGGGCGGGATCGGGTTCTGTCGTGCGGGCGGCGGTAAAACTTGTGGCCGCCGAGCCGGTGCGATCGCTCGACAACTGGAGATGCTTCACCTCGCGCCGCACCTGTTCCACCTGGCGCGTGAGATGCGCCGCGATGTTCTCGAAGAAGCGCCGCGACACGACCACGTAGAGCAGGCAGAAGCCGGCGAAGACGAACAGTTCGCTGGACTTCAGCCGCGTCGCCTCCAGCAGGTGGCTGGACATCATGTTGAGGAACAGCGGCACGGTCAGCGCGGCGACGACGCCGAGCACCATATATTTACCGGCGGTGAGCCAGGGGCTGTGGGCGTCGCGCTCGTTGAGGAAGAAGTTGGCGATGCCGCCGAGCAGGCCGGTGGCGACCATGATGCCGAGGAGGATGATCAGGTGAATGTCGATCCCGCTGACCGCTGTTGTCTGTACGCTGCCCATACGCCCTCCCGCTGTGCGTGATGGAACAGAACTATGCCATATCCGCCCGTCTGCGGATAGCGGTCATTTCGTCTGCGGCCTCGACTCCCGGCTGAGTTGCTTGCCCTGTACCTTGTCGTTCACGAACTGCACCGAGATCACCGTGTCGCCGTCGCGCCAGGTGGCCATGCCGCCGGACAGGCCGGCGATGCTGACGGTGCTGGTTTCGGTGGGTTCGCCGAGAATGGCGATGACTTCCTTCTGTGCCATGTCGTTCTGGATGCGCTCGAAGTTTTCCGCGGAGATCTTCGAGCCGCAGGCGGCGAGCAGGAGGGCAGCGGCGATGGCCAAAGCCAGGGAACGCAGTGGCATGGCAATTCCTTTCATTTGGCGAACAGCCGCGCCGGATCGCTGAAGGCCTTGAACTCCAGCGCGTTGCCGAAGGGATCCATGAGGAACATCGTCGCCTGTTCGCCGGGTTGGCCCTTGAAGCGCACATAGGGTTCGATGACGAACTCCATGCCGGCGGCGCGGAAACGTTCCGAAAGCCGCATCCATTCGTCCATCGGCAGCACCAGGCCGAAGTGGCGCACCGGCACCTGCTTGCCGTCGACATTGTTGGTCGGATCGTCCGTGCCCGTGCGCTTGACCAGGTGGGCGACGATCTGGTGGCCGCGGAAATTGAAGTCCACCCACTCGTCCGAGCTGCGGCCTTCCGGGCAGCCGAGGAACTTGCCGTAGAACTCCCGCGCGCGGGCGAGATCGGTGACGGGGAAGGCAAGGTGGAACGGGGGCATAGAAGCCATGCGGTTCTCCTTCGGGCAGTTGCCTCCCGCTTCTGAGGCGGGTCGGGGCGGCTAGTACCCTGGATTCAAATTCGGGCACCAGTTTGCCACAGGCGCCAAGCTGCGGCTACTGACCCGGCCAGGATCACATAGAACAATACGGCGAAAAAATGCAGCGCCGCGCCGGCCAGCACGAAGCCGTGCCAGATGGCGTGGTTGTAGGGCAGGCGGCGCCACTTGTAGAAGATCACGCCGGATGTGTAGGCGAGGCCGCCGGCCGCCAGCAGCACCAGGCCGCCGGTGCCGACGCGCTCGAGCATCGGCTCGGTGGCGACCACCACTGCCCAGCCCATGGCGATGTAGATCGAGACGACCAGCCCGTGCAGCCGGCCCTTCAGCAGCAGGCGCAAGGCGATGCCGGCGAAAGTCAGCGTCCAGATGACGGCGAAGAGCGACCAGCCCCATGGGCCGCGCAGGTTCACCAGCATGAAGGGCGTATAGGTGCCGGCGATGAGCAGGAAGATGGCGGAGTGGTCGATGGCGCGCAGGGTGCGCTTGAGGCGCTCGACCCGCACGCTGTGGTAGAGCGTGGAAGTGGTGAAGCAGATGATCAGCGATGCGCCGAAGACCGCGCAGCCGACGATGTGCCAGGCATCGCCGTTGCGCGCGGCGAAGACCGTCAGCACCACCAGTCCGGCGATGGCCAGCACGATGCCGATGCCGTGCGTGACGCTGTTGGCGATTTCCTCGTGCAGGGTGTAGCTGGGCAGGGCGGGCAGGGTGTTCAAATGCAGTCCTCTTGTGAGGCTATTCAACAATGAAATCATACGCCGTGCCACGGCATTTCCCTGGATGCGATGCAGGATAGTTCCGGATATCAGCTTTATTCAGACAGCCTCGCCTGCTGCCGTGAAATATTACTTTAGTTATTAATCACAACTGCCGTTATTCTGTGGAGGCAAGTTAAATCTGATTGAGCAAGGAGTCCCGCATGGCGCCCAGATCCAGATCCGCGCTGCATGGATCGTCAATTCGCGTTGCCATGTTGGCAGCAAGGCTGGCGGCAGGCGCCGCCTTGTCGGCGTCTCTGCTGGCCGTGCCCTCTGTCTTGGCTGCGCCGGACGCGGCAGCCGTGGGCGACCTGGCGCAACTGCCGCTCGAACGCCTCATGGCGATGGAAGTCGTCAGCGCATCGAAATTTCCGCAGCGCCTGACCGAGGCGCCGGCCTCGGTCACCGTCGTGACCGCCGCCGACATCAAGGATTACGGCCATCGCACCCTGGCCGACATCCTGCGCAGCATCCGCGGCCTGCATGTCAGCAACGATCGGAATTACAGCTACCTGGGGGTGAGGGGGTTTTCCCGGCCGGGGGACTACAACACCCGTGTGCTGCTGCTGGTGGACGGCTACCGCTTCAACGACAACATCTACGACCAGGCCAGCATCGGCAGCGAGTTTCCGATCGATATCGATCTGATCGAGCGTGTCGAGTTCGTTCCGGGCCCGGGCTCGTCGGTGTACGGCAGCAACGCTTTCTTCGGCGTCGTCAATGTCATCACCAGGCGCGGCGCCGACATTGGCGGCGCCGAAGCGGCGGGTTCGCTCGGCAGCCATCGCAGTGCAACGGGGCGCGTTTCCTACGGACGCCGCCTCGACAACGGCGCGGATCTTCTGCTGTCGATGAGCGCTTACCGCAGCCGCGGGCAGGACCTCTTCTATCCGGAGTTCATCCCGCTCGGCGTTGCCGACGGCATGGCGCGCGGCCTCGACGGCGACCGCAGCCGCCAGTTGTTCGCCCGGCTCGCCTATCAGGGCTGGACGCTGCAGGCGGTTCACGGCGAGCGCAACAAGGACGTCCCTACCGCCTCCTACGGCACGGCCCCCGGTATTTCGGGAACGCAGACCACGGATGCCAACACCTACCTGGACCTGAAATATCAAGGTGCGCTCTCTGCCCGCAGCGAGTTGACGGGCAGGTTGTTTTACGGTCGTTACGCGTTCGATGGGGACTATCTCTACGATGCGCCGCCGTTGTACCGCAATCGCGACGTGGTGCGCGGCGCGTGGTGGGGCGCCGAGGCCAAAATGGTGAGCACCGCCGTTGACCGGCACAAACTGGTGTTCGGCGCCGAATACCAGAAGGACATGCGACAGCAGCAGAGGAATTACGACGAGCAGCCCTATGCGCTCAATCTGAATGACCGGCGCAGCGGCGACCGCGCCGGCCTCTATGTGCAGGACGAGTATGTCCTGCACGACAAGCTGCGCCTGAATGCCGGCCTGCGCTACGATCACGCCAGCGGCTACGGCGGCATCTTCAATCCGAGGCTTGGTCTGATCGCCGAACCGATCGAGCGGACGTACGTAAAACTGTTGTATGGCACTGCCTATCGCGCCCCCAACGCGTACGAACGCTTTTATGCCGTCCCGGGCCCCGGTGGGCAGAAGACCAACCCGAGCCTGCGGCCGGAGCGGATACGCACGGGCGAACTTGTCGTCGAGCACCTCATTCACGATGGCTTCCGCGTCAGCGGCTCGCTGTTTCGCTACACGGTCGAAGATCATATCAATGCAACTGTCGATCCCGCCGACGGCCTGACGGTGTTCCGCAACATCGACCGCGTTCGCGCCACCGGCTTCGGCGTCGAGGCCGAACGCGTCTGGTCCTGGGGCGCCCGCCTGCGTGCCAGCTACAGCAATCAGCGCGTGCAGGATGCGAACGGCGTCCGGCTGACCAATTCGCCGCGCCACCTGGCCAAGCTGAATGCCACTGCGCCGCTGCCCGGCGGCTGGCTGCGCGCCGGGGCGGAACTCCAATACACCGGATCACGTCTGACGCTGGCGGGCGAAACCGGCGGCTTCTGGCTCGGCAACCTGAATCTCAGCGCCGACCGGCTGGCGCCGGGCCTGGAGGTGTCTCTGGGCCTCTATAACCTCTTCAACCAGCGTTATGCCGATCCGGCTGGCACCGAGCATGTTCAGGACGCCATCCGGCAGGATGGGCGCAGCATCCGCCTCAAGCTCCGGTACCTGTTCTGATGGTGTTTCTTCGATTCATGTCGATCCGGCGCCTGCTTGCCTGTCTGGTCGCAACTTGCGGTCTGATCCCGGGCGCCGCATCGTCCCAGACCGCGCCCGAGTATGAATTGAAGGCGGCCTTCATCTACAACTTTGCGCTGTTCGTCGATTGGCCTGACGATGTCCGCAAGACCGGGCCTTTCGTGCTCTGCGTGACCGGAAGCGACCTGTTCGGTGCGGCATTCGGCGCGCTCGAGGGCAGACCAGTGAAGTCGCAGAAACTGGCCGTGCGGCGGGCCGACGGCCTGCAGGGCCTGGACGACTGCCACATGCTCTACATCGCGCCGGCCGAGGAACTGCGCCTCGAGCGGATACTTGCACTGGTCGGCGTGCGGCCGATACTGACTATTGCGGACGGGGAAAACTGGAGTGGGCGGGGCGTCATGATCAATCTGGAAATGAAACAGGACCGGCTGACGTTCAACGTCAACCTCGACGCCGTGAAACGGGCGGGGTTGGGAATGAGTTCGCGGCTGCTGCGTCTGGCCAGCAGCGTGAGCGGGAGGTTGCCGTGATGGCGCCCCAGGTCAGTGGATTCAAAGGAAAACTGACGGCCCTCAATCTGTTGACGGCCGGTGTGGCACTGTTTATCGCCGGTGCGGTGCTGATCCTGCACGAATACTACACACTGCGCGAGGATCTGAACGCCAAGCTGGAAAGCATTGCCGAAGTCGTTGCCGAGAACAGCAGCGCCGCGTTGGCTTTCTATGATGCGCGGGCAGGCTTGGCGACCTTGCGGTCCCTGCGCGTCCTGCCGAACATCATCGTGGCGTCGTTATATGACCGGGAGGGCAAACTGTTTGCCAGCTACCGGCGGGAGGCTGGGAGTGAGCCCTCTTCCCTTGTTCCAGACACTCTCGCCGACGCCGACCATGGGCTGGAAGGACAAATGGCGGTAACGCGTGTTGTCACGCTCGATGGCTATCAGATCGGCACCGTGCTCATCCGTTCCGATCTTGGCGCACTTCGAGGGCGCCTGCTAGGCTATGGGGCAGTGCTGTCGGCGGTGCTCTACACGTCTCTGGGAGCGGCCTATCTGTTGCTGACCCGACTGCGACGGCGCCTGGCGGACGCCGAGGAAAGCCTGCAAGCCATGAACGAAACGCTCGAAGAACGCGTCGCCGACCGCACGCGGGAGTTGGAAATCGCCAATCGGGAACTGGAGGCCTTCTCGTATTCCGTATCGCATGACCTGCGGGCGCCGCTGCGCGCCATCAACGGCTTCAGCCAGATCATCATGGAGTCCGAAGCCGGGCAGATCAGCGAGGAGGGCAAGCGCTTGTTCGAGCGGATCGTGCGCAACAGCAACCGCATGGGCCAACTCATCGACGACATCCTCGAATACTCGCGCGCGGGGCGCTCCCAGCTCGAAAAGACCAAGGTGGATATGGACGCCCTTGCCAGGGCGGTCGCCAAGGATCATGCGGAGGATTACCCATCGACAACGGTCGATCTCGGATCGCTGCCGGTGGTGGACGCGGACCGCGCCATGCTGCGCCAGATACTGGAGAACCTGATCGGCAATGCCTTCAAGTATTCCGCCGGGAGCGCGCGGCCCCAGATCGAGATCGGGCTGCAGCCCAATGCCGGGGAATCGGTTTTCTACGTCAGGGACAATGGCGTAGGATTCGACATGCAGTACGCGGGCAAGCTGTTCGGCATGTTCCAGCGCATGCACACCGTCGGGCAATTCCCCGGCACGGGGGTGGGTCTGGCGATCGTCAAGCGTCTGATCGAGCGGCACGGCGGGCGGATCTGGGCCGAGTCCGAACCTGGGCAGGGTTCAACTTTCTTCTTTACGCTGGAGTGAGCGAGGGGTAGCGCCCGTAAGGAGAGAGCGAGGCTCACGATCCGGACTGATTGGGCGGGACCTTGGTGGCGTTGAAAAAGTTGATTGGGAAAGAGCGATGAAAAAGACCCTTACCCTGACCCCGGTGCGTTCGCCCTGCGTCAAGGTGTGCGAGATGGATGAAGCCATCGGCCTGCGCAAGGGCTGCTTTCGCACCCAGGACGAGCGCGACTGGTGGGTGGCCTATACCGACGCGCAGCAGCGTGAAGTGCTGCGGCGTTGCGAACAGCGTAGTGAGGCGGTGAAGGATGGCAAGGAGGAATTTGCGCCCAGCATGGGGCAGGTGGTGTCGCGCCGGAAGGCTTGAACACCATGCTTCGCTCGCTCGGCTTCGCTGACTGGACACTCTCTCTGTTGCGTCGACTGTTGTATGCCTGGGTGCGGACGCAGGTTTTTCCGCAGACACCGGCCGAACTCGGCCTCGATCCGGCACGGCAGGTGTGCTATCAGGCGTGAGTTCGGCAAGGTGCACGTCAATTTCGGCGAGCCGCTGGTGCTTGGCGAGTTTCTCGACCGGGCGCGGCCGGGCTGGGCGGGCGAGGCGGCGGAGCTGCGCACCGACTGGCTGCGCGAAGCGACGCGCAACGCCGCGGCGGAACTGGCGCAGCGCATCAACGAGGCGGCCGTGGTCAACCCGATCAACCTCGTCGCGCTCGCCCTGCTGGCCACGCCGAAACATACCGCCGACGAACACTCGCTGCAGCGCCAGATCCGGCATTGCCAGGCGCTCCTCGTCGAGGCGCCGTATTCGCCCCATGTCGTGCCGTGTGCCGCCAGTGCCGAGGAGATCATCGCCTACGCTGCGCGGCTCGGCATGATCGAACGCGTGGCCCATCCCCTCGGCGATCTCATCCGCGTGCCCGATGAACAGGCGGCGCTGCTCGCCTACTTCCGCAACAACGTGCTGCATCTGTTCGCGCTGCCTGCCCTGATTGCCCGCCTGCTGTTCCACAACCGGCGCCTCGACGTGCGCCGCGCGGCGGAAGCGGTCGCGGGCATCTACGAGCTGTTACGTGCCGAGCTGTTCCTGCGACTGACGCCAGAGGCGCTGTCGGATGCCATGGAAGCCGCCGTCGCCGTGCTGGTTGCGCGCGGTCTCGTCCGCCGCTCCGCCGACAGTGGCCGGCTCCTTGCGCCCGAACCGAACAGCCAGGAATTCGCCGAGCTGGGCCTGCTCGGCGAGTCGATCCGCCCGATGCTGGAACGGCATTTCCTGACCCTGGCCCTGCTGCAGCGCCACGGCTCTGGGCGCCTGACGCGCCGCGCCCTGGAGGAATCCAGCCACCTGCTGGCGCAGCGCCTGTCGCTGCTCTACGAATTCAATACGCCGGAAGCTTTCCGCGTCCGGTTTTCTCTTCGCCGCCAAGGGGCGCCCGCCGCTGCGCTATGCGCGCATGTGGGCCTCCACGACCGAGCCGCGCTTCGTCTTCTACGACTACCCGCACGCGGGATGGCGCGGCGAATGGATCGGCGACGAAGAGGTACGCATCCTCGATCCGGAAGGCCGCGTCACGGCCAGCCGTCTCCGGCCGCGCGAAGCCTTTCGCGGCCTGCGCCGGCAATTCCGCTGGGACGAACTGGATTTCCTCTATTTCGGCGGTTACGCAACCTGGAACTACCTGATGACGCCGTTCATCTTCCTGCACCCCGGCTTCAACTTCGAACTGCTGCCGCCCATTCATGGCCCGCAGGGAGAAATCACGCGCTTGCGCGCCACTTTTCCACCGGACGTCCCCACGCACAGCCGCACGCCGCTGCCGTTCGGCGACAAGCCGCTGGGCTTTCCGAACCTGGTGGCGCTGGACATCGACGAGATCAGGCCGATGCGGTAAGGCTCTGAAGCCCGGCTTGCGGGAGCGCTCGCAACCGTAAATTCAAAGCGCGACCACCCGCAGCCCCAGCGCCTTGGCTGCGGCGCATTGCCGCGCGTCGGCGGAGATGAAGATTTCGGACGAGCTTACTACGGCAGCAGCGACATGCAAGGCATCCATGCCGCGCAGTGGATGGCTTTCCAGCGCATGCACCGCGCGCTGGATGGTCTCCGGCGTGGTGTCGCAGATCAGCGCGTCGGCGATATCCGCCATCAGATCATTGCGGATGCGCTGATACTGGGCCGCCGAAAGCCTGCGCTCGCGCCGCAGACGGCAGAAAGCCGAGATCAGCTCGGGGATGGCGATCACGGAAAGGGCCAGTTCGCTGGCCTGGTCGCACCACGCCAGCACTTCGGCCGTGCCGGATTCGTCGATGTAGCGCTTGGCGAAGGCGGACGAGTCGAAATAGACCCGCATCAGCTTCCGCGCTCTTCCAGAATCAGCTTGCTGATCAACACCCCGCTCACGGCCAACGGACGCGCCTTGCGCTGTTTCCAGGAGGGTACGCCGGACTGAATCGGCTGGATGTCGGCAATCGGCTTGCCGTTGCGCAGCACGCGTACCGTCTCGCCGGCCTCGACCAGATCGAAATAGCGCTTGGCCTGATTGCGCAGTTCGGTGAAGGTGGCTTCGCGCATGTACATCTCCAGTTCAATGAATGTACATAGAATTGTACATTGCGTGCCCCACAGGTCAATTGCAAAAGCGGAACTAAAGGGGTTCGCTTTATTCAAGCCGCAAGCTGCTCCAGCAGCCTGAGGTGGCCACCTATTTTTTCGCGTGCCGCCTCAAGATCATAATCGGCCTGCAGACCCATCCAGAAGGATTCGGATGTTCCGAAGACTTTCGCCAGGCGCAAGGCTGTGTCGGCTGTGATGGCGCGCTTGCCGAGGACGATTTCGTTGATGCGCCGCGGCGGCACGTCCATGGCACGGGCGAGGGCGTTCTGGCTGATGTCCATTGGCTCCAGAAATTCCTCCAGCAGAACTTCGCCTGGATGGATGTTGCGCAGTTTCTTCATCTCGTCCTCCGATCAGTGGTAATCCACGATCTCGACTTCGCTGACGCCGGCGGACGACCACCTGAAACATATCCGCCATTGATCGTTGATACGAATGCTGTGTTGTCCCTTGCGGTTGCCCTTCAATGCTTCCAGATGGTTGGCTGTCGGAACCCGTAGGTCAACCAGCGTCTTCGCGTTGTTTAGCATCCGCAGCTTGCGACGCGCGACCTGCTGGATTTCCTGCGGCAGGCGGCGGGATATCCGGCCATGCCAGATTGCCTCAGTTTCCTTGCACTTGAAGTCGAGGATCACGACTCGTAATATAACGGATCGCGTTATATGACGTCAAGCGTCATGGATTGGTCTTTCCCCAGGAATCCTTCAGCGTCACCGCCCGGTTGAACACCGGCGCGCCCGGCTTCGAATCCACCCGATCCGCCACGAAGTAGCCGTGCCGCTCGAACTGGAAGCGGTCTTCGGGCCTGGCGTCCTTCAGCGCCGGTTCCAGGCAGGCAGTATTGATCCGCCTGGAATCCGGGTTGAGGTCTTCCAGGTAATCGCGGCCGCCGGCGCCGGGATTGGGCTCCTTGAAGAGGCGATCGAAAAGGCGCACTTCCGCCGCGCAGGCATGCTTCGCGCTGACCCAGTGGATGTTGCCCTTCACCTTGTAGGTGTCCGCGCCCGGCGTGCCGGATTTGCTGTCGGGGAAATACTCGCAATGCACGGCGGTGATAGTGCCGTCTGCATCTTTCTCGCAGCCGGTGCACTTCACCACGAAGCCATAGCGCAGCCGTACGCTGTTGCCGGGAAACAGGCGGAAGTAGCCTTTCGGCGGCGTCTCGGCGAAATCCTCGCGCTCGATCCACAGTTCGCGCGAGAAGGGGACGGCGCGCTTGCCCAGATCCGGCTGTTGCGGGTGGTTGGGCGCGAAGCACTCCTCTTCCTGCCCTTCCGCATAGTTGTCGATGACGAGCTTGAGCGGATCGAGCACCGCAATCCTTCTTTCCGCGCGCGTGTTGAGATCGTCGCGCACGCAGTCTTCCAGCACGCTGTAGTCGATCCACGAGTCGGCCTTGGAAACGCCGATGCGTTCGGCGAAGGCACGGAAGCCCTCGGGCGTATAGCCGCGCCGGCGCGCGCCGACGAGCGTCGGCATGCGCGGGTCGTCCCAACCGTCGACGTGCCGCTCCTGGATGAGCTGAATCAGCTTGCGCTTTGAGAGCACGACGTAGGTGAGGTTGAGGCGGGCGAACTCGATCTGCTGCGGCAGCGGTTTCACCAGCAGGCCGCCTTCGGCGAGACGCTCCAGCAGCCAGTCGTAGAACGGGCGCTGGTCCTCGAACTCAAGCGTGCAGATGGAGTGGGTGATGCGTTCCAGCGCGTCCTCGATGGGATGGGCAAAGGTGTACATCGGGTACACGTTCCACTTGTCGCCGGCGCGATGGTGCGTGGCATGGCGGATGCGGTAGAGAACCGGGTCGCGCAGGTTGATGTTGGGCGAGGCCATGTCGATCTTCGCCCGCAGCGCGTGCGCGCCGTCGGGGAACTCGCCCGCTTCCATGCGGCGGAAGAGGTCGAGGTTCTCATCGACGCTGCGCGTGCGGTGGGGGCTGTTGCGGCCCGGCTCGGTGAGCGTGCCGCGGTTGGAGCGCATCTCCTCGGCGGACTGCGAGTCGACATAGGCGTAGCCGCTGCGGATCAGGTATTGCGCCGCCGCGTACATGAAATCGAAGTAGTCCGAGGCGAAATAGCCGTTGCCGCCCCAGTCGAAGCCGAGCCAGCGCACCGCGTCGATGATGGCGTCGACGTATTCCTGCTCTTCCTTCTCCGGATTGGTGTCGTCGAAGCGCAGGTGGCAGGCGCCGCCGTAGTCGCGCGCCAGGCCGAAGTTGAGGCAGATCGACTTGGCGTGTCCGATGTGCAGGTAGCCGTTCGGCTCGGGCGGGAAACGCGTGCGGATCTTCGCCGTGTCGAGTGACGCGCCGGCGTGGGCGGCGGCCGGGCCGGGCTTGCCGCCCCAGGTCACGCCGGCATGCTTGCCGGCGGCGAGGTCGGCCTCGATGATCTGGCGGATGAAGTTCGAGGGGGGCGGCGCGGCTTCCGGCGCGGCTTTCGCGTTCTTGTCGTTGCTCATGATTGGGCGGGGGCTGCGGGCGCGCCATGCGCGCAGGAACGGAATCGCTATTTTAGCGTGACGAAGGACGTAAGGCGGCGTAAATGGCGATGCCGGAGAGCAGCACGAACGCGATCAACGACAGTTCCGGTATGGACAGGCCGAAAAATTTCCAGTCGACTTTGGTGCAGTCGCCGTTGGCCTCGAACATCGCCGGCCACCATTTCGCCAGCGGCAGGCTGTTGAGGAAGCGCTCTTCCGCGCTGATGCCGCATTCTGCGGCCTGCGGGTGGTAGGTGAGATACACCTGCCATCCTGCGATCGCCGCGCCCAGCGTGGCCCACAGGTCGAGCAGGCCGAGATAGAGCCAGCGGGCCGCGCCGGCCGGCCGGTGGGCGGCGGCGACGAGCGCGGTGAGGGCGAACAGGATGAAGGCGATGCGCTGCATGACGCACAGCGGGCAGGGCAGCAGGCCGAGCTTTTCCTGCAGATAGAAGACGGCGAAGGCGACGAGGGCGAGGCCGCCTGCTCCGACGGCAAGATGGATGTGGTGGGTTTTCATGGCGGACAGCATTATGACCGAAAGGAATCCTCGTGGGACGCCCCGTCAGGAAGTCCCCTTGGGGGGCGCCCCGATGGAAGTCTCCCTGGGGGATGACTCGCCGGGTTGCAGGAAGTTCGCCCCGATCGGCGAGCCCCGGGAAAAACGCGCGATGAAGGCGCGGTCGATGCGGTCCTTCCAGCGCCAGACCCAGTCGCCCTGCCAGGAGAACGGTCCCCACGAGGCGATGGCATGGCGTCTGCCGGTGCTGATGAGGTAGAGCGCGCGCTTCTGCGGGGCGTAACGCTTGAGCGGCCGCCCGTCCAGCGCCCGCAGCAGGTTGTCCGCCAGCGGCGGGCCGGCGCGTACGGCGTAGACGCCGGATTTCGGGCGCGGCTGGCCGACCATGCCGGCGACATCGCCGGCGGCGAAGATGTTGGCGTGGGAGGTGGACTGCAGGAAGCCGTTCACGCGGATGAAGCCGCGTTCGTCGGTGGCCAAACCCGAGCGCGCCGGCCAGGCCGGTGCATGTGCGCCGGTGGCGACCAGATTGAAATCGCTCTCGATCTGTTCGCCGGTGTGCAGGAGCAGCCCGCCCGGATGGAAGGTTGCCACCGAGCGGCCCGGATAAAAGAGGATGCCGCGCGCCGCGAGTTCCGTTTCCAGCAGGCGTCCGACCTTGCGCGGATGGCCGGGCAACAGCAGGTCGCTGGACGAGATCAGCTGAATCACCACTTTGCCGTCGCGCACGTGGCGGCGCAGGCGGCGGCGCAGGGCGAGGGCCAGTTCGATGCCGGCGGCGCCGCCGCCGATCATGGTGATGACGGTGCGCGGACGGGCCTTGGCGTGCTCGACAAGGCTGAGGCAACCCTGGATGAAGCGTTCGATGGGCCGCACCGGCATGGCGTGCTGGGCCGCCCCGGGCAAGCCGCTCAGTTCGAGCACCGCGCCGGTGTCGATGGACAGCACATCGTAGTCGATCGCCGCACCGTCGCCGCAGAAGACATGCTGTCCGGTCGTGTCGATGCCGATGGCCGAGGTGCGGCGATGCCTGATGCCGTCTTGCTGCGCCAGCGCATCGATGGGGATCAGGCAGTCGCGCAGATGGTAGTGGCCGGCCAGCCAGCCCGGCAGCATGCCGGAATAGACCTGCTGCGAATTGGGCGAGACGAGCGTCGTTTCGACATCGGCCGGCGGGTTGCGCGCCAGCGCGTCGAGCACATGCACGTGACTGTGGCCGCCGCCGAGCAGAACAAGTCGTTTCATGGTCGCCCGGATTCTACGGAAAGTTACCAGCGCAGGATAGCAAAGCGTCCGTCTTCCAGTGGGGCGACGATGCCGTTGCCGCCCGGCAGCCGGCGGAAGTCGCCGTCCGCGCGCGCCGGCAGCGGGAACGCCGCCACTTCCCTGAAGCGGCCGCCGCGGAAGGTGACGACCTTGAGCGTCCTGCGGTCGGCGGAAGGCAGCACGATGTCCATGATGCCGTCGCGATCGACGTCGGCGAGCGCGGAAAGCCCGATCTCCGTTGAACCGATGCGGTGCGTGGAGAAGCCGCCCATGCGACCCTTCTCGACGAGGCGGTCGCCGGCGACGCCATAGACCGCGAGGATGCCGCCGATGTGGGGTGTGAGCACGGCGATGATCTCCGGCTTGCCGTCGCCATCGACGTCGGCAGCGCCGACCGGATTCAGCCAGCGGTTGGGCAGGCCGATCGGCTCGCTGGACGCCATCATCTCCAGCCGGCCTTTCATGACATGGAAGACGGCAATCGAGGCGCCCTTGTCCTGCAGGCTGCGCACGACGACCACCTGCTCGTGGCCATCCACCATGAGGGAGACGATGCGCGGGGCGAGATCCTCGAAGACCTCGTTCTGCGGCAGGCGGTAGGTGAGGGTTGCACCGGAGCGCAATGTGATATTCAGCGCGCCGGCCTCGAGGGCATCGCCGAGGACGCCATGGGCGTAGCGATCGGTCGGCTCGGCCAGCCAGGCCAGCGCGATGTCGCGGCCGGCGGCCGCGCGCGAATGCGGCAGGCCGCCTTCGGGCAACGGCGGCACTTGCGCGGCCGCCACCGGCGCAGTGGAAACGATTTCAAGCGTCGGCGCGGCAGAGGCATGCTGAGCAGGCAGCAGGACGGCGGCCAGCAATGCTGCGTGGCAGGCCAGGCGTCTCATGCGACGGACTCAATGGGGTTCCTGATTAGCAATGAACGTCAGCCTGGCTCATCTGGCCCCACCCGTAGGTCGTGCTTCAGCCCGACAGCGGCCGTTGTCGGCCCCCGATCGGGTCGAGGGCAGGCTCTGAAGGCCGACCTACATTGCTAATCAGGATGGGGTTTGTCATGTCGAGCAGCCTGCTGTCGACCAGCCGGTCGTAGTCCTCCGGCCGATCCACATCCCACAGCGCGGCCGGTTCGGCCCAGCGCCAGCCGAGCCGCTGCAGGCGTTCGCGCGTCTGCGCCATGACCTGCGGCGTGCTCCAGTCGACGCCCTCGAACAATTCCGGCGCCGCCTGGCGCAGCGCGATGAGGACATAGCCGCCATCCTCCACCGGCCAGACGACGGCGTCGTGATCGTCCAGCAGCGCGGCGGCATGGCGAATGCGATCCGGCGTCAGGGCCGGGCAGTCGGTGCCGACGAGCAGGACGCGGTCGTGCGCGCGCAGCAGCACGTCGAAGGCGTGCAGCATGCGCGTACCGACATTACCCGCGCACTGGTCATGCAGCGGGATGCCGAAGCGCTGCCGGCATTCATCGAAGAAAGGGTGGCTGCGATCGGGCGCGCAGAACAGCGATACCGGACCGACTGCCGCGCCGGTCGCGGTGGTCAGCGTGCGCAGCGTGAGTCGCCGCTGCAGGGCCGCGGCGCCCTCCAGGCCGAGGCGCGGCGCCAGCCGCGTCTTGGCCGCGCCCGGTACCGGCGCGCGGGCCAGTACCGCGACGGCGGTATCAGGTTTTGGACGCATAGCCGTAGTCCCGTGCCAGCCGCGCCGGATCGGCGCCGAAAAAATAGGCGAGGCGCAAGCGCCACATCAGCAGGACGGTGCGCCAGAAGCCCTTCTGCTCCCAGCGCCGGCCCGATGTGTGCACGCGCTGCCGCAGGCAGGCGGGCGGGCCGATGCGCTTGAGCGCGCGGCTGAGCGCGATGTCTTCCATGAGCGCAATGTCGGGGAAGCCGCCGCAGGCCGCGAAGGCGTCGCGGCTGACGAACATCGCCTGGTCGCCGGTGGCGATGCCGCTGAGGCGCGAGCGCAGGTTCATGAGGCGGGCGATCAGCGGCAGCATCGGGTGGCGGCCTTCGATGGCGACATCGAAGCGGCCCCAGGTGTGGCCGCCGGACAGCGCCGCCGCGACAAGGCGGTCGGCGTCCGCCACCAGGCGCGTGTCGGCGTGCAGGAAAAGGAGATGATCGCCGCGCGCCGCCGCGGCGCCGGCGTTCATCTGCCGCGCGCGGCCGCGCGGCGCGGCGACGACGCGGTCGGCGTGGGGCTGTGCCAGCGCCGGCGTGCCATCGTCGCTGCCGCCGTCGGCGACGATGATCTCGGCGCCGCGAGCGCGCAGCGGCGCGAGCGCGCCGAGTTGCGCCTCGATGCCGCGCGCTTCGTTCAGCGTCGGCACGATGACGGAAAGGGTGGGTAGGGTGGACAGGGTAGGCAAGGTATTCATGGCGGCGGACAGGCCGCGTCCCGTTCCACGAAACGGAAATCGGCGAAGCCGGCGCGCGCTTCCTCGCCGGTGTTGTCGGTATCGGTGGCGATGGCCATGCCGGTGAGGCGGGACGGGGCATGGCCGAAGGCGCGCTGAAAGTCAGCCGCCACGTCACGGCGCTCGTCGACCCAGCGGCCGGCCTCGGCGCCGCCGCTGCGCAGCACCAGCATGCGCGCCCGGTCGGTGTAGGCGTTGGGCTGCCAGGTGCCGACCGGATGGCGGTTGTCCCAGATGTAGTTGATGGCGGCATCCGGCACCTGGTCGCCGCGCAGCGCGCGCGCCAGGCTCAGCGCCAGGCGCGTGCCGAGGCTGAGGGTGTCGGCCAGCAGGGGCAGGGGCAGCAGCAGGGCGCAGGCGGCCAGCATGCGGCGTTTCATTGCGCGCATCGTCAACGCCTTGCCGCCTGTTCGAGGGCGGGCCGCGCAGCGAGCAGGGCGGGGATGTCCTGCGCCGGCAGCGGCTTGCTGAACAGATAGCCCTGCATTTCCTCGCAGGCGTAGCCCTTCAGCTGGGCGGCCTGGGCCTCGGTCTCGACGCCTTCCGCGATCACCCTCAGCCCGAGCGAGTGGCCCAGGGCGATGACGGCCTGGACGATGGCGGCATCGTTGCCGTCGTCCGTCATGTTGCGCACGAAGGACTGGTCCACCTTGAGCTTGTCGAGCGGAAAGCGCTTCAGGTAGGCGAGGGACGAATAGCCGGTGCCGAAATCGTCGATGGAGAGGTGCACGCCGATGGCTTTCAGCTCTCGCATGATGGCGACGGATGACTCGACATCGTGCATGGCGGCGCTTTCCGTCACTTCGAGTTCGACGTGCTGCGGCCTCAATCCGGTTTCCTCGATCACGGCGCGGATCAGATCGGGGAGGTTCTTGTCGCGGAACTGGCGCGGCGAGATGTTGATCGCCATGATCATGGCAGGCCAGCCCTGCGCCTGCCATTGCCGGGCCTGGGCGCAGGCGGTGCGGATCACCCACTCGCCGATCGGCACGATCAGCCCGGTTTCCTCGGCGAGCGGAATGAAGTTGACGGGCGACACCATGCCGCGCTGGGGGTTGCGCCAGCGCGCCAGCGCCTCGACGCCGATCACGCCGCCCGTCTGGTCAACCTGGAGCTGGTAGTGCAGTTCCAGTTCATTGCGCGCGAGGGCCTGGCGCAACTCGTGTTCCAGTTCGAGCCTGTCCAGCGCCCGCGCGTTCATCTCCTGCGAGTAGAACTGGATGCCGTTGCTGCCTTCGCGGATCGCCTTCTGCAGCGCGCTTTCGGCGTCCCTCACCAGTGTGTCGGCATCCTCCCCGTCTTGCGGGAAGCACGCCGCGCCGATGCTGAAGGTGATGAAGAGGTCGCGCCCCTTGACCTGCAGGGGCGATTCGGTTGAGGCGATGACACGCTCGACCAGGCGCGTGACCGTGTCCGCCGCCGCATCGCCGCTCACCAGCACGGCGAACAGGTCGCCCTCGAAACTGTACAGTTCGCAGCGATGGGCGCTGCCTTCGCCCAGTTCCTGCAATTCGGACAGGCGCTGCGCGGCGGCGACCAGCACCTGCTCCCCCAGGGCCGGCCCCAGGCTTTCGGTGATGCGCCTGTAGCGGTCCAGGCTGAGCAGTACGGCGGCGCCGGTCTTTCCGCTGCCTGCGGAGGCTGCGAGATCATCAAAGAAGCGGCGGCGATTGGGCAGCCCGGTCAGGTCGTCGTGATAGGCCAGGAAGACCAGCCGTTCCTCGGCGCGCTTGCGTTCGGTGACGTCGGACAGGTAGGCGTGGAAGACATCGTAGTCGTCCAGATAATGCACGCGGCAGTCGAGCGTGCGGTCGTGCGCCTCGTACTGCCAGCTTTCCTGTCTTGCGCCGGTCGCCTTCAAAGTGGCCAGACGCTGCGGCAGATCTGCGGGGAACAGCGTCTGCGGCCCCTCCGCTTCGATGCCCAAACGCCGCAGCATGTCGATGGCGCCGGGATTGGCATACGCAATCGAACCGTCCGAACCCAGCCGGAAGACGGGGCTCGGATTGCGTGCCGGGAACATGGCCAGGCGCCTGCGCGCCACGCCCTCGGCGAGATAGACGCGGGCGAAATAGCCGCCAACCAGCGCCACGCCCAGCAGCGCGGCGCTGAAGGCGATGACCCAGGCGTAGATGCGGGCGATGGCCTCTTCGGCGTAGGTGCCGCGCATGACGACATCTGCGCGGACCGCACTCGCAAGCTGTTCCGCGTTGCCGTTGATCTGGATGCACAGCGTGGTGATGTCGCGCAGCAGGCCGAGCGCGCGCGCCGGATCGGGACGATCGTGCAGCGCTGCGTCGAGCTGGCCCACCAGCGCCTTGATCGGCGGGTACTGCATTTCGATCTGCGCCAGCTTGTCATTGCCGGGAAAGGCTGTGCGCAAGGCCTGCAGCCCCTGGGCGATGGCGTCCTCGTTGTTCCGCTTTCGCTCGCGGAAAAATGCGCGGTCGCGGAAGACGTAATTCCCGTAGGCGATCGGCTCGATGGCGACCACTTCCGCCTTGAAGGTCTCGAGCGTCTTGAGCAGGCGCACGTCGCGCTCCACCAGTCCGCGCGTGGCGCTCACCGCAATGCTGCCCTGGTGGATGACCAGCGCGGACAAGGCGACGCCGCCGGCGAATATCGCCGCATAGAGCGCGATCACCGTCTGCCGCAGGCTGAGTTTCACGCGTTTTCCCGTTCAGGCTGCGCCGCGCGCCGGATAGTCGTTCTTGATGACGAAATCCAGCGCACCGAGGATCTCCTTGAAATGCGGCCGCGCGAACGGCATGGTGCTGACGGAGCCCCAGTAGAGCGTGCCGTCCGGCCGCAGCAGGAACAGGCCCGGCTCGCTGAACAGCGCCGGCTCCTCGATGCCGGCCGAAGTCTTGCCGCGGCTGGTCGAGACATAGAGATCCCAGCTGCGCGCCATCTCGATCGACAGGCCGTAGCCGAGGTTCAGGCTGGTCAGCCCCCAGTTGTCGCGCGCCGCCTCGGCGCGATCGCGCGTGTCGCTGCTCAGCACCTGGATGCCGACGCCGCGCGAGGCGAAGTCGGCGACGAGCTTGTCCAGCTCGTTGACGTAGGTCTTGCAGATCGGGCAGTGCAGGCCGCGGTAGAACACGATCAGGGTGAAGCGCTCGGGTTTCTGCGCGGCGAGGTCCCAGTCGCCGGCGAGGGTTGGCACGCGCAGGGCGGGAACGGGCTGGCGGGGCATGAGTCGGGTCATGAAGTGCTCCTCTCTGTGGTTATGGTTACCTGATTAGCAATGAACGTCAGCCTGGCTCATCTGGCCCCACCCGTAGGTCGGGCTTCAGCCCGACAGCGGCCGTTGTCGGCCTGAAGGCCGACCTACATTGCTATCTGGCTGACGTTCATTGCTAATCAGGTATGGTTATGGCTTGCAACTGGTGACGGCGACGGCCTGCAGCACCTCGCCGCTGTCGGCATCCTGGACGAAGGCGGCAACGCCGGCACGGGTGAAGTCTACCCCGTTGCCCTGCGTGAAAGTGTGGTTGAGTGCGATGCGCCCGTCGGCGCCGACCGGCAGCGGGCCTTGCCACTGGCGCACGACGTAATCGTGATGCAGCCGCGCGCCGCGGTTCTCGCCGGCTTCGACCGCGCTGCTCAGGCCGTTTTCATAGAGGGCGAGATAGGCTTCGGCGCGGCCCTTGCGCGGCAGTACCTCGCCGGTCAGACGGGCAGTCCAGCCGACGGCCGCCTTGTTTTCCACGGCAAGTACGAGTTTTGCCTGGAGAGCTTGTCCTGCGCGCTTGCGCACGGCGTCGTCGAATGCGGCGGGGCTGTGCCAGAGGCGGAAATCGCGTCCGTTCAGCATCACCTGCGGGGTGTAGACGACCCGCCCGCCGCTGCGGTTGACCATGTCGCGCTGGCGCTGGCTGAAGCGCGCCTGGGCGAAGCGGTCGCGCCAGCCGATGTAATCCCAGTAGTCGACATGCAGCGCCAGCGGCACGAACCTGCCGGGGGCCTGCTGCGACAGCCAGCGGTCCGCCGGCGGGCAACTGCTGCAGCCTTCCGAGGTGTACAGCTCGACGAGCGGCACCGGGACCGTCTCTGCGCGGGCGACGCATTCGGCCTGTGCGGCCGTCGCCGCAAAAGTCAGTCCCCACAGTACGGCGGCAGTTTTCGCAAGAAACACGCCGGGCAGCCCCAAGTGTTTCTTGGCCCCTTGAGGGGAGAGCGCTGCGAAGCGGCGCTTTGCGAGTTGGGCAGCAAGCTGCCCATCCCTGCTTACCCCGTTGCGGGGTGGGCTCACTTTAATCTCCAGGCATGGTAGCGCGCCACCCATTCGAGCAGCTTCTGCGGCGCATGCGCCTTCTTCCAGTTGCCGGCGGCGGCCTTGTTGGCCTCGGCCAGCGTCGGGTAGATGTGGATGGTGCCAAGGATCTTGTTCAGTCCGAGGCCGTGGCGCATGGCGGCGACGTACTCGGCGATGAGGTCGCCGGCGTGCTCGCCGACGATGGTGACGCCGAGGATGCGGTCCTTGCCGGGCGGCGTGATCACCTTGACGAAGCCGTGCGCCTCCGAATCGGCGATGGCGCGGTCGAGGTCGTCGAGGCCGTAGAGCGTGACCTCGTGCGGGATGTTCTTCTCCTTCGCCTCCTGCTCGTTCAAGCCGACGCGCGCCACTTCCGGATCGGTGAAGGTCGCCCAGGGAATGACCGAGTAGTCGGCCTTGAACATCCTGAAGCTGCCGAAGAGGGCATTCACCGCGGCGTACCAGGCCTGGTGCGACGCGGTGTGCGTGAACTGGTAGGGGCCGGCGACGTCGCCGCAGGCGTAGATGTTGGGATACAGCGTCTGCAGGTATTCGTTGGTCTCGACGGTGCGCGTCTTCGCCAGCGGGATGCCGAGTTCCTCGAGGCCGTAGCCCGTCGTATTGGCGACGCGGCCGACCGCCACCAGCACTTCGTCGAAGGGAATGCGCACCCCTCCGTCGTCCGGTGCGCCACCTGGCGCGCCGACATGTTCGCAGATGAGGATTTTCTCGCCGTCCTCGACGACGAAGCGCTGCGCCTTGTGGCCGGTGCGCACGTCCACGCCTTCCTTGCGGAAGCGCGCCGTCACCATCTCGGAGACTTCCGGGTCTTCGCGAATCAACAGGCGCGGCAGCATTTCCACCTGCGTCACCTGCGCGCCGAAACGGGCGAAGCACTGCGTCAGCTCGCAGCCGATCGGCCCGCCGCCCAGCACCAGCAGGCGGCGCGGCAGCTTGCGCAAATCCCACAGGTTGTCGGAGGTGAGGTAGCCGATGTCCGCCAGGCCGGGGATCGGCGGCACGAAGGGGCGCGCGCCGGCGGCAATCACGATCGCGCGGGTGGTCAGCGTCCGCGTGCCCGCGGCGGTCTTCACCTCCACCGCCCAGGGAGAGACGATCTTCGCTTCGCCCTGCAGGCATTCGACGCCGAGCGAGGTATAGCGCTCGACGGAATCGTGCGGTTCCACCGCCTGCACGACGCCACGCACCCGCTCCATGACTTCGGCGAAGTCGAAGTCCACCTGGGCGCGCTGCATGCCGAACTCGCGCGCCCGCTCGGCGTGTGAGAGAAACTTGGCGGAGCGGATCAGCGCCTTGGAAGGCACGCAGCCGGTGTTGAGACAGTCGCCGCCCATGCGGTGCTTCTCGATCAGCGTCACCTTGGCCTTCACCGCGGCGGCGATGTAGGCGGTCACCAGCCCGGCGCTGCCGGCGCCGATCACCACCAGATTGCGGTCGAAGCGCGCCGGGCGCGGCCAGTTGGCCAGGGCCTTCTTCGCCTTGATGGTGGCCACGATCTTCTTCGCGATCAGCGGGAAGATGCCGAGCAGGACGAAGGAAGCGATCAGTCCGGGCGAGAGGATGCCGGCGAGCGAATCGATTCGGGCGATCTCGCGGCCGGCATTCACATACACCAGGGTGCCGGCGAGCATGCCGACCTGGCTCACCCAATAGAAGGTGCGCGCGCGGATGGGCGTCAGCGCCATCGCCAGGTTGATGACGAAGAAGGGGAAGAGCGGCACCAGGCGCAGCGTGAACAGATAGAAGGCGCCGTCGCGGCGCACGCCGTCGTTGAGCGCCTTGAGGCGGTCGCCGAAGCGCGCCTGCACCCAGTCATGCAGCAGGAAGCGGGCGATGACGAAAGCCAGCGTGGCGCCGATGCTGGAGGCGAAGCTGACGATGACGATGCCCCAGAGCAGGCCGAAGATGGCGCCGGCCGCCAGTGTCATGACGGCGGCGCCAGGCAGCGAGAAGCCGGTCACCGCGACATAGACGCCGAAGAAGATAAGCGCCGCCTGCAGCGGGTTGGCCGCGCGCCAGGCTTCGATGGCTGCCTGCTGCGACTTGAAGAAGTCGAGCTTCAGGTACTGGCCGAGGTCGAAGGCGAAGAAGGCGGCGATGGCGGCGACGACGAGGGCGACGACCAGCAGCTTGCGCGCGTTCATGCGACTTCCCTTTTCCGGCTTGGCCCGGCGGCGAGCGACAGGCTGTGGTTCGGGCCGGCGGCGAAATTGTCGGGATCGACATCGAACCAGTGGAAGTCGCCGTTGAAGACCAGTCGCGCATCGCCCGCTTCCGCAGCGAGCAGCGCCTCGGCGGCGTCGAGCGCCGCCAGATTGCCGTAGAGGCCGCCGACGACGATCAATGTGTCGGCGGCGAAGTCCGGCGTGCGGGCGAAGCCGGCCGGCGCATAGCCGTAGTGGGCCGGGCAGTAGCGGCCGGCAACGTCGGCCTCAATCGGCAAACGCGCCGCCACAACTGCTTCCCTGTCCGGCCGTGCAGCCATAGCAGTGATCGGCCACGGCGATGACGCTGCCCTCGAGCTGCGCCGCGTCGAGTTTCGAGACGTGGATCCGGCCGCCGCCGGCCAGCGGCAGTTCCAGCATCTGGTTGAAGTCGCAGTCGTAGGCGAATCCCTGCCAGTCCACGCTGAGCAGGCTGCGGCACATGACGTGCTCGAGGTTCTCGTCGCGATGGGTTTCATGCAGCAGGGTCATGTATTCATTGAACTGGCCTTTCGAAATCAGCATGCTGCCGAAGCGCTGGATCGGCATGTTGGCCAGGGTCAGCAGGCGGCTGAAGACGATGCCGTAGCGGCTGCCGAGCTGCTCGCGGTAATCCGCTTCGAGTTTCTCCTGCGGCGGTGGCAATGACGGCCCTTGCGGGTTGTAGACCAGGCTCAGTTGCAGGTCGCTGCCCGCGACGCCATAGCCCAGCGCATTGAGCCGGCGCAAGGCGGCGAGGCTCGTCTCGAAGACGCCCTTGCCGCGCTGGCGGTCGACGTTTTCCTCGAGGTAGCAGGGCAGTGAGGCGACGACCTCGACGCGATGCGCGGCGAGGAATTCCGTCAGATCCTCGTGGCCGGGCTCCTCGAGGATGGTGAGATTGCAGCGGTCGATGACGTGTGCGCCCGCTGCGACGGCTTCGCCCACCATGTAACGGAAGTGCGGGTTGAGCTCCGGCGCGCCGCCGGTCAGGTCGAGCGTCCCGGCGCCGGAGCGGCGCAGGAAAGCCAGCACCGCCTCGATGGTGTCGCGCGACATCTGTTCGCTGCGGTTGGGACCGGCGTTCACGTGGCAGTGCAGGCAGGACTGGTTGCAGCGGTAGCCGAGATTGACCTGCAGGGTCTCCAGCCGCTTTCTGCGGAGGGTGGGGAAACGCGTGTCCTGCAGTCGCGTGAGGGTGGCGTGCATTATTTCTTCTTCCTTGTTGTCAGTGTGTTACCAGAACGGTTCGCCCATGCAGGCTGAATCCAGTGTACATGACGCTCAATTGCCCTTTTCCGGCTGCCCGGCGATCTCGGCGTCCGGCCTGAAGGCCAGCCAGGCGAAGGCGAAATGCACGCCGCCCGGCACGGCTTCGAGGCGCTTGCCACGCAGCGGTCCCGCCGTCGCCTCGCCGAATGCATTCCAGCGACTGCCGGTTTGCGTATCGACGATGGCGCCGCCCTGTTCGGCAAAATCGAGCGTCTTCCCGTCGGTCTCGCGCAGGAAGGCGCTCGCCGCCGGGATGAGGCGTCCGTCCTCGATGCGCTCGGCATCGAGCGCGGAGCGCATGCGGGACAGGGCCAGCACGACATACGGCGTCCCCATCAGGCTTTCGTTGGCGACGGCCTGCTTCTCGAGTTGCGCGAACGGATGCAGGCGCGTCCGGCCGCCGAGCGTCACGGCGAGCACGCGTTCCATCGCCGGCAGGCGCGCGTCGACCGGGTCGTCGAAGAGGAAGGGGTTCTGGCCGACGCGGTCATAGCCGCGATAGGGATTGCGGCCATAGGGTCGCGTGTGGCCGGTGCGGCGCGACAGCACCTCGCCCAGCGGGTAGGCGACGCGGAAGTCATCGAAAGCGACGACCTCGGCGGTGAGCAGCTTCAGTTGCGTGCCGGCCAGCGCGCCGACGATGGCCTGGCCGGTGAACTGCTGCCACCAGGTCTCGGTCTGCCGGTCGTACATCACCAGATCGCTCTTGCGCAGCCGTCCGGTCGTGCCGAAATCGAGGATGCGGTTGCCGACGCGGCGGTCGAAGACGAGCGAGGCATTGCACAGCGGACAGAAGGTCACGGCCACCGGGATGCCGGCGACGACATCGTTGACGATCTCGTGGTACATGAGGATTTGCAGCGGATAGGCGCGTGCCCGGCCGGACAATCGCAGCACGATGACCGGTTCCTGCGGCGCGAGCCAGTCGCGCGCCTGGCTCGCGCTATCGAAGCGCGGCCGATCGATGGCGGGAATGCCGTCCTTGGGCGGGCCGCCATGCTGGATCTCGGCAAGGTTGATGATGCGCTTCGAGAAGTCGGTCTTCGGCCAGGCCTTGCGGTCGCCGTCATCGACCTGCGCGCCGGCGCCGGCCGTCGCGAACAGGGCCACGGCCAGCAGCAGAATCGTCCTCAGGCCGCTAGCCACGCCAGCGCACGCGCTGGCGCACCAGTTCGTCGACCTTGTTCAGCGTGTCGGGCGAGCTGGTGATGACCGCGTAGTAGCCCTGGCCGCCGGGACGCGCCAGCGCGGTCCAGCCGCCGACGGTGGCCTGTTCGCTCCGCGAAGTCATGCGCTTGGCGGGAATCAGGATCAGCGTGGCGAGTTCGCCCTGCTCGGTCTCGAAGACGATGTGCCAGCCGGTGCCTTCCGGCACCGGGCAGAGTTTCATGTAGCGCACCTTGCCGAGCGATCCCTGCACTTCGCCGCCGAAGTTCTGCATGACGGTGTGGAACAGCTGCGGATCGGCCAGGCGCGCCGTGGTGAAGGATTCCGGCTCGTGCATGACATGCTCGATGGCCAGCTTGGCGTATTCCTGCGAGCCGGCGTCCTTCCATTGCTGGAAGCCGAAGGCAAAGGTGAGCACCACGGTGGCGGCCATCGCCCACAGGCGCGGCGACGATTTTGCAAACACCTGCGCGCCGGTCTTGCGGCGCAGGATGATGCGCTCGGCCAGCCCCTCCGGCACCGGCACGGCGAGGGCGGCGGCGAGCCGTTCCTCGTTCTCGTTGATGTCGGCGGCGAAGCTGCGGCAGGTCGCGCATGCGCTCAAGTGCGCCAGCGCCTCGTGCGGGAGGCCGCGCGGCTCGGCCAGTTTGATGCGGCGGAATTCAAGGCAGTTCATCATAGTGCACCTCGTGTTGCTGCATTGGCTTCGAGATCGGCGCGCATGGCCTGGCGCGCGCGCGTCAGACGCGTCATGACGGCGCTCTCGGTGGTGTCCAGCATCAGCGCGATCTCGCTGCAGGAGTAGCCTCCCAGCACCTGCAGCAGCAGTGGCTCCCTGTAGGTCGGCGGCAGCGCCTCGACGAACTGTTCCAGTTCGAGATGCGCGCCGGCTTGCGCGGCGGACGGCAGGTCGAGATCCTGCGGGTCCTCGTCCGCGTAGTCGAGCTGCTTGCGCTCGTAAAGACGGGCATGTTCATTGCGCAGGATGGTGAACAGCCAGCTTTTCACGGCGCTCAGGTCTTCCAGGCTGTCCCAGTTCTTCCAGGCGCGGGCGAAGGTCTCCTGCACCAGATCCTCCGCGACAAAGCGGTCGCGGCACAGCCAGTAGGCGTAGCGGTACAGGTCCGCGCTGTAGGCGCGGGCGGTCTGGTCGAACTGCCGGGAACTGAGCTTGAAGAGCATGACGATAATGTAGTCAGAACCGCGTGGTGAGGTCTACCAGCCAGTCCGGCATGAGGGCGGTCAGCCGGGCCTCGATGAGTTTGTCGATGCCGAAGGCCACCATCGCCCCGACCAGCACCAGCACGCCGCCCAAGAGCGGCTTGCCAAACCGGCCCGCCTTCGCCAGGCCGGCCTTGCGTGACGCCAGCGCCTGGCGCGAACCGTAGGCCAGCGCCATCAGCGGCATCGTTGCGCCGAGACTGAACAGCGCCATGATGCCGGCCGCGCGGGCGGTCGTTTCGCCGGCCGTGGCCAGCCCGATGGCAACACCCAGGGTCGGGCCCGAGCAGGGCGTCCACACCGCGCCGAGCAGCATGCCGAGCAAAAACTGGCCGCCGAGCCCCGTCGGCACGAAGCGCGCCGTCAGCGCGTTGAGGCGATCGGAGAGCGGCGAGCCGGCGCGCGCGAAGGCGCCCTGCAGCGTGCCCGACAGCAGGATGGCGCCGAAGGCGATCATCATGATCGCGGCGGTGAGGCGCACCGCCTGGCTGCCGATGTCCAGGCTGAGGCCGATGGTCGCGATGCCGATGCCCAGCGCCGTGAAGGCCAGGCTCATGCCGCCGGCGAGCGCCAGCGGCCCGAAGCGGTGCTGCTGCAGGGCGGCGAGCAGCACCACCGGCAGCAGCGGCAGCACGCAGGGCGACAGCGTCGTCAGGACGCCCGCCAGCATGGCGACCAGCAGTGTGCTCACGCCACCACCTGTTTAGATGCCTTTGGCCAGCATCGCGCGGATGCTGGCGGGGTTGGTGTCGAAGGTGGAGCGGGCGATTTCCCGGTCGCCCTTGAAGACCAGCAGGGTCGCCTGCGAGGTGACGCGGAAGAGCTTGAGTGCGTTGCCCGGCTTGTCGAAGTCGACGTTGAAGCGCACGACCTGCTCGAAGGCCTTGTCCTTGCCCAGGCTCTCCAGGATCGGCTTCTGCTTGACGCACGCCGAACACCAGTCGGCCTGCACTTCCACCAATATGGTCTTGCCTGCCTGCTGCGCTTTCTGGAAGGCCGCTTCGTCGAAGGCCTGGGAGGGCGCCGCCAGCACAGGCAGCACGAAGACGGCTGCCGCCATAGCCAGTACGGCACGCATGAAATGGCGTCTTGCGGATTGGACAAGCTTCATTTTCGAGTCTCCTGTGGGTTGTCGGCAGGAATCTGGTCTGCTACCCGAATAGACCGGGCCACAGGCCATTTCCTTACAAGTTAATTGAGGTTTGTAAGGTTTAGGCATGGGGGCCGGTCTTATCGGCAAGGCGGCATAAAAACGCCTTTCGATACCTACCAACAAGGAGGAGTTATGTACCCCCAAGCCAAACCCCTTCAACTGGCCATGGCGGCCGCCCTGGTTTTCGGTCTCGGCATGGCGCCGGCCCAGGCCGCCAATCCCTGCAACCCCTGCGCGGCCAAGACCAAGAATCCGTGCGGTGCGAAAGCCAAAAATCCCTGCGCGGCCAAAAACCCTTGTGCGGCAAAGGCGAAGAACCCCTGTGCGGCGAAGAACCCCTGTGCGGCGAAAAATCCCTGTGCCGCAAAAAATCCTTGCGCAGCCAAAAATCCTTGCGCAGCCAAAAATCCGTGCGGCGCCGGCGCCAGGATCGACCCGAAGGCCGTCACCCGGCCGGCCGGCTACAAGCCCTACCAAGGCGACAAGGCCGCCCTGCTCAAGGAAGGCAAAGCACTCTGGAACGACACCAAGCTGTCCACCAACGGCCTGTCCTGCAACACCTGCCACCAGGGCAATGCCGCCTTCAACGCCACCTTCGCCCAGCCGTATCCGCATTTCGTGCAGATGACTCAGGACCAGGCCGGACTGAAGAAAGTGCACCTGGATGAAATGGTGCAGGCCTGCATGGTGATGCCGATGGCAGCCAAGCCGCTGGCCTGGGAGTCGCGCGAACTCGCCGCGCTGACGGCCTACACGGCTGAGATGCAGAAGTCCTTCAAGCCGTCCAAGGGCAAAGCCGCGAACCCATGTGCCGCGAAGAACCCCTGTGCCGCGCGCAATCCTTGTGCGGCCAAGAATCCGTGCGCAGCGAAAAATCCCTGCGCCGCAAAGAAGTAGTAGCCGGCGCTGCCTTCCGGTGGCGCCATTTAGTTGTTAACCTGATAGAGGAGACACCATGAAAACCGGCATGAAACAAGTTCGTTTGGTTCTGGGCGCCACGGCGCTCGCCCTGGCTGTGCCGATGGCGTATGCCAACCCGTGTGCAGCGAAGAATCCCTGCGCCGCCAAGGACACGATGGCGAAGGAAAAAATGGCGAAGGAAAAAATGGCGAAGGACAAGATGAATCCTTGTGCCGCGAAGAACCCCTGCGCTGCCAAGAACCCCTGCGCTGCCAAGAATCCCTGCGCGGCGAAGAAGTATTGAGGTCGTGCCGCGTCCTCGCCTGATCGGACAGCGGCGCACGGGGAGAAGGTTCTCGAGCCTTCTCCCCGTTTTGCTTCTGTTCGTCCTCGCCGCCTGCTCGGAGCCGCAACCGCCGGCGCGCGCCAACGTGGCGGGCGCGGACGCGGTCGCGGCGTTTCTGGACAGGCACTGGAAGCGTCCCTTGGCGAATCAGGGTGCGGCCCCGGCGCACTTCACGCCGCAGGAAGCGGCGCTCGATCCGGCTGCCTGCGGCGCCTGCCATGTGCAGCAATACGAGGATTGGCGCGGCGCCATGCACGCCAAGGCAATGGGACCGGGCGTGCTCGGGCAATTGATCGACATGGCGCCCGATGCAAGAGACGAGCACCAGGCCTGCATCCGCTGCCACGCGCCGCTGGCCGAGCAGGCCGACAGCCTGGCGGCGGCCCTGTCGCTGGGGAAGAAAGCCAAGGGCGCCAGCCTGCATGAACAGGGCCTGGTCTGCGCCGCCTGCCATGTGCGCGGCTACCAGCACTTCGGTCCGCCGCGTCGCGACGGCTCCGTGCCGAAGCCGGAGGACAAGTTGCCGCACGACGGCTGGCAGGCGAGCGCTGCTTTCTCTGATTCGCGCTTTTGCGCCGGCTGCCACCAATTCGAAAAGGACGACTACGCGCTCAACGGCAAGCTGCTCGAGAACACTTACGAAGAATGGCAGGCCAGCCGCCATGCCAGGGAGGGGCGCACCTGCCAGTCCTGCCACATGCCCGAGCGCCGCCATCTGTGGCGTGGCATCCATGACCGCGAGACGGTGCGAAGTGGCGTCACCATCGTCGCGTCGCCCGCGCGCAGCGAAACCGGCGCCGTGTCCGCCACGCTGACTTTGCGCAATACCGGCACCGGCCACCATTTCCCGACCTATGTCACGCCTCGCGTTGTCGCCGAAATCTTTCAGGCAGGCGCCGACGGCCGGCCGCTCGCCGGCACGCAGCAGGAGCACGTTATTGCGCGGCAGGTGACGCTCGACCTTTCCCGCGAAGTCGCCGACACGCGGCTGGCCGCCGACGAAGAAGCCCGACTGGATTACCGCCGGCCGCTCGATCCGCGCGCCAGGACGCTTGTCTATCGCGTGCGCGTCGAACCGGACGCTTTCTACACCGAGTTCTACCGTTCACTGCTGGCCGGCGGCGCCGGCAAGGGCGAAAAGATGATCCGCCAGGCGCTGGCCGATTCGCTGGCTTCGCATTTCACGATCTTCGATGAAAGTCAGCCGCTGCAGGACGGCGCGAGGAAACCATGAAACGGGATAAAAGCCATTTGGCGGCGCTCGGCAGGGAACGGCTCGAAGCCATGCGTGCCGCCGGCGAGGAAATCCGCGAATGCCGCCGCGTGCTGATGAAAGGCGGCCTCAATATCGTCGGCGAGATGCTGCGTGGCCAGGGCGAGTTCGTCGAGTACGATCACTACCCGGCCGACGACGTCTTCGACGCCGACACCCACGCGCAGTATTACTACCACGCGCATCGCGGCAGCGAGGGCGAGCACGGCCACTTCCATACCTTCCTGCGCGCGTCCGGCATGCCGGACGGCGTCGCGCCGGCGCCGTACGGCGGCGACGAGCCCTGGCCCGCGGGCGAGGATGCGTTGTCGCACCTGATCGCCGTTTCGATGGATGCCTATGGCGAGCCGATCGGCTTGTTCACCGTGAATCGCTGGGTCACCGGCGACGCGTGGTACGCCGCCGCGGACGTGATCCGCATGCTCGAGCGTTTCGACATCGACCATGCCAACCCGTCCTGGCCGGCGAACCGCTGGCTCGGCGCCATGCTGCGGCTGTTCCGTCCGCAGATCGAGGCGCTGATTCTTGCGCGCGATGTCGCGGTGGCCGACTGGGCGAGAACACATCCCGCTGCAGATGTTTTCGAGGATCGCGCACTGGAGATCACCAGCCGGATCGCCATATCCGTTGAGGAGCAGATCGCCGCCGTCGCGGCGGCTTTGGGGCAGTTGCCCCGGAAAGGAGCATGACATGAAGGCGAAACATTTCGGAACGACCGTGGCAACCCTGGCGCTGCTTGCGGCGCCGCTGGCCCAGGCCGCGCCGCAGGTGGTCGAACTCAATCAGGCGCCCTGCCAGTTTCTCGAGAGCGAGCACGGCGCCAATCAGGGCTACAAGTCGACGAAGATCCAGGATTGCGAAGCCATCGACGCCAAAACCGGCGATGAGCGGCTGGCGAAATCGAAGACCATTTCGCTGAAGCCGGGCGAGTACGTCTATTTCAGCTATCGCAGGCCGAGCGATGTGTTCGCGCCGTACGGCAGCGCCGCGCTCGACGCGATGGCGAAGGAGCTCGATCCGCTGTTCGAAAAGATCGTGCATGACGCTGCCGGTAAATGAGCTGGCACGCAGCCGGACGCAATGGACCGTAATCGCTGCCGCAGTACTGCTCGCTCTGGTGCCGGTGCGGCTGGCGGCTGAGAGCGGTTGGCGTTTTGTTGCACTCTTCCTTGTCGGCATCTTGCTCGGCGCCACGCTGCATCGCTTCGCCTTCGGCTTCGCCTACGCTTATCGTCGACTGATCGTACAGGGCGACACGCGCGGCCTGCGCGCGCAGTTGCCCATGCTGGCGCTGGCGACGCTGCTGTTTGCGCCGGTGCTGGCAGCCGGGCAGGTCTTCGGCATGCCGGTCGGCGGGGCGGTGGCCCCGCTGGCCATGCAGGTAGTGGCCGGGGCCTTCCTCTTCGGCATCGGCATGCAACTGGGCGGTGGCTGCGGCTCGGGCACGCTGTACACCGCCGGCGGCGGCAGTCCGCGCATGCTGGTCGTGCTGGCGGCGTTCTGTGCCGGCTCGTTCTGGGCCAGCCTGCACATGGGCTGGTGGCAGGCCACGCCTGCCTGGGGCGAGTTTTCCCTGGGCGAAGCGATGGGTTGGGGGGGCGCCGCCGTAGTGCAGACGCTGACTTTGGCTGTCGCCTGGTTCGCGCTGCGGCGCTGGGATTCGGGCCGCGGCGCAACACACATCGATCCGCTGCTCATCGGCGGCCTGCTGCTGGCCCTGCTCAATTTCGCCACGCTCATCCTCGCCGGCCATCCATGGACCATCACATGGGCGTTCACGTTGTGGGGGGCGAAGGCCGCCCTGCTGTTCGGCTGGCAGCCGGCGGGCGATCCGTTCTGGACGGCGCCGTTCCAGGGCAGCGCCCTGTCGGCGAGCGTCTTCGAAGACGTCACTTCGCTGATGGACATCGGCATCCTGCTCGGCGCCGCCGTTGCCGCCGCGATGACCCGTCGCTTCGTGCCGCAGTGGCGCATTCCGCTGCGATCGCTGGCGGCGGCCGTGCTCGGCGGCCTGCTCATGGGCTACGGCGCGCGCATCGCCTTCGGCTGCAATATCGGCGCCTTCTTCTCCGGCGTGGCCTCGACCAGTCTGCATGGCTGGCTGTGGCTGGCCGCCGCCCTGGCGGGCAGTTGGGTCGGCGTATCTATGCGGCCGCGCTTCGGCCTGTCGAACTGATCACACCGTCTGCGCAACGTCCTCCGCTTCGCCCCAGTTGATGCGCTTGTAGTCGAAGCCGCCGGCCAGCGTCGGCTTGACGATCTCGAAATAGGGCGAGATGTCGAAGTCGCGTGGCACGAACAGGCTGTGATGGCGGATCTGCAGTATTTCATCGTAGCAGTCGTTGCAGTCCTCAGCCTCCGCGGGCCTGCGCGTCACGGTCGGCAGAATTGGATAGCGCACCGACTGGTAGGCCTGGGCGATCAATGTAGAGCAGATTGCGCGCGAGGGGTCGCCGCTGCCCAGTGCCAGCATGCGCCGCCGCCAGCGCACCGGCACCGGCGGCTGCGGCAGCAGGTAGCGCACCAGGTCGAAGATGTTCTTCAGGTCGTAGCGATGGCCGCGCCGCGCCAGCGCATAGCCGATGACCCGGGCGCGATCTTCGTCGCCGAGGCCGGACGCGCGGCAGATGCGCGTGTGCATGCCATCATATTTTTCCAACGGCACGGTGCGCACGCCGTGCACCACGTCGGCCTCGACCAGTTCGCGCCGCGCCGCATCACTCGGATCGGCGGCGTTGCCGACATACAGCGCGGCATGCGACCAGGTGGACTGGCTGAGATACTTGATCGCCGTGCTGAAGCGGGTGTTGCCTTCCACCAGCAGCACGTCGCCCGGCGCGATGGCTGCAGCCATGGCTTGCGGATCGGTCGTTGCCAGCGGTTTGTAGCGCGGGTTGGGCCGGCTCAGAAACCGGGCCAGCCGGCCGCCGAGATTGCTCATGATCGGGTTCATGCTGCTCCTCTGGATTGCGTGACGGACGTTCTCGATACGATAGACCAAAAGCTGCGCGTTCGGTTTCCGCAGACTGCAGCCCGCAGCGCCTGGGCTACAATTCCCCCTTCTTTACGTTGCGGTTGGATTCTGTCATGACGAGCGCAATGAATATCGGCGGATTTGTCGCAGTGGGTACGGGCGCGGCGCTCGGCGCATGGGCGCGCTGGGGCCTGGGCGCGCTGCTCAATCCGCTGTTTCCGACCGTGCCGCTCGGCACCCTGGCGGCGAACCTCATCGGCGGCTACCTGGTGGGTTTTGCCGTCGCCCTGTTCCATCAGCATGCCGGCCTGTCGCCCGAACTCAAGCTTTTCATCATCACCGGCTTCCTCGGCGGCCTGACGACCTTCTCGACCTTTTCCGCCGAAGTGGTGGCGCTGCTGGAACGGGCGCAGTACGGCTGGGCGCTGGCGGCGGCGGGCGGACATCTCGCCGGCTCGCTGGTCATGACGGCGCTCGGCATCGCCACTTTTGTCCTCTTGGTTAAATGAAGTTTGGCGCCGCCGCGCGCAATTCCCGATCCGCGCCGACGATGGGCAGCTTTGCAGTTGCGGGACGGCATCCGCCATTTTCGCCTTGAAATCCGGATCGAATGTATCTACAATGTAGATACATATAGTTCAGGAGGACGCTGTCATGGAAACCACCATTCGCAAATGGGGCAACAGTCCCGCCGTTCGGCTGCCGGCGGCGGTCTTGCGCGAGGCCGAGTTCGGCATTGAGCAGCGCGTCAGCATCTCGGTGTCGCAGGGCAGGATCGTGATCGAGCCATCGGACCGTGTCACCTATGATCTCGATGCGCTGGTCGATGGCATCACGGCCGGCAACAGGCACAAGGAAGCCGATTTCGGCGCCCCGATCGGCAAGGAGATTTGGTGATGGCCTATGTGCCGGATGCCGGACACGTGGTCTGGCTGGAGTTCGATCCTCAGGCCGGCCACGAGCAAGCCGGGCGCCGTCCCGCGCTGGTGGTGAGTCCGGCGCGCTACAACGGCAAGACCGGATTGATGGTTTGCTGCCCGATGACGACGAAGATCAAGGGACACCCTTTCGAGGTGCTCGCGGACACCGGTGACCAGCCGGGTGCGATTCTTTCCGACCAGGTGAAGTCGCTGGACTGGAAGGTACGGCGGGCGAAGAAGAAGGCCGAGGTATCCGCCCAGGTGATGCTGCAAGTGCGCGCAAAGCTCAAGGCCCTGCTGCAAATCGACTGATCTGCCGCAATGAGGTTCGACCCCGAGGCACGCCTGGCCGCCCGGCCGGCGATCGCCTACGATGATGAACTGCCGATCAGCGCCCGCCGCGGCGAGATCGCCGAGGCCATCCGGAAGCACCCGGTGGTCATCGTCTGCGGCGAGACCGGCTCGGGCAAGACCACGCAATTGCCGAAGATCTGCCTCGAACTGGGCCGCGGTGCGCATGGCCTGATCGGCCACACCCAGCCGCGCCGCATTGCCGCGCGCGCCACCGCCACGCGCATTGCCCAGGAACTGAAATCCGAACTCGGCCGCGCCGTCGGCTTCAAGATCCGCTTCACCGACCGCGTCAGCCCCGACAGCTACATCAAGCTGATGACCGACGGCATCCTGCTCGCCGAGACGCAGGGCGATCCGCAGCTGCGGCAGTACGACACGCTCATCATCGACGAGGCGCACGAGCGCAGCCTCAACATCGACTTCATGCTGGGGTATCTGAAACAACTGCTGCCGAAGAGAACGGACTTGAAGGTGATCGTCACCTCGGCCACCCTGGACGCCGATCGCTTCTCGAAGCATTTTGACGGCGCGCCCGTGATCGAGGTGTCGGGCCGCCTCTATCCCATCGAGATGCGCTGGCGCCCGCCGGCTGACAACGTGGACCTGTCGGATGCCATTGTCGACGCGGTGGACGAGTGCCATCGCAACGGCCCCGGTGACGTGCTGGTGTTCCTGCCCGGCGAACGGGAAATCCGCGAGGCGGCAGAGGCATTGAGGAAGCATCATCCCGCAGTTGCCAACACACGTACGGAAATCCTGCCGCTCTACGCGCGCCAGTCGGCACAGGAGCAGCAGCGCGTATTCGCGCCGGCGAAGGGTCGCCGCGTCGTGCTCGCCACCAATGTGGCGGAGACCTCGCTCACCGTGCCGGGCATACGCTACGTCGTCGATTCGGGCCTGGCGCGCGTCAAGCGCTACTCGCATCGCAACAAGGTCGAACTGCTGCAGGTGGAGGACATCGCCCGTTCCGCCGCCAATCAGCGTGCCGGGCGCTGCGGCCGCGTCATGAGCGGCGTCTGTATCCGCCTGTTTGCCGAGGACGACTTCCAGAAACGCCTGGCGCACACCGAACCCGAACTGCTGCGCTCCTCCCTGGCCGGCGTCATCCTGCGCATGAAGTCGCTGCATCTGGGCGAGGTGGAGGATTTCCCCTTCCTCGACAAGCCGCTGCCGCGCATGATCACGGACGGCTACCAGTTGCTGGACGAACTGGGCGCGGTCGATGATGAGCGCGAATTGACGCAGAGCGGCCGAGAACTGGCGAAGCTGCCGCTCGATCCGCGCATCGGCCGCATGATCCTCGCCGCGCGCGATGGCCACTGCCTGCGCGAAATGCTCGTCATCGCCGCGGCGCTGTCGGTGCAGGACCCGCGCGAGCGGCCGCAGGAGCAGATCGGCACGGCGGACCAGGCGCATGCGAAGTGGCGCGGCAACGAGCAGCAGCAGCGCTCGGAGTTCCTTGCCTGGCTGAATTTGTGGAAAGCCTTCGACGAGGTCTGGATACACCAGTCGCAGCGCAAGCAGCGCGACTGGTGCCGCAAGAACTTCCTCAACTACCTGCGCATGCGCGAGTGGCGCGAAGTGCATGCGCAATTGCACACGCTGTGCGGCGAGCACAGCTGGCTGAGAGAACACCTTCCCCCCGCCCCCCTTCCCGAGGAAGGGGGTGACGGCGGCTCACTGCGCTCGCAGTCGCACAAAAGCCCCGCCTTGGGGCGGCCCGGCGCCGGGGCGAACGAAACGCCGGCGACCTACGAGCAGGTCCACAAGGCGCTGCTGGCCGGCCTGCTCGGCAACGTCGGCCTGAAGAGCGAGGAGGAGGGGCATTACCTTGGCGCACGCGGCATCCGCTTCTGGCCGCATCCGGGCTCGGCGCTGGCGAAGAAGGCCGGTCGCTGGATCGTCGCGGCCGAGCTGGTGGAAACGACCCGCCTCTACGCGCGTTGCCTGGCGAAGATCGAGCCGGAATGGCTGGAGGAAGTCGGCGCACACCTGGTGCGCCGCCACGTCTACGATCCGCACTGGGAGAAGAAGAGCGGGCAGGTGCGCGCCTGGGAGCGCGGCACGCTGCATGGCCTGATGCTCTATGCCAAGCGGCCGGTGACCTACAGCCGCATCGACCCGAAGCTTGCCCGCGAACTGTTCATCCGCGAGGGCCTGGTGCAGGGCGAGCTGTCGGAGGAGACGGCGCGAAACGCGCGCTTCTTCCAGCACAACCGCAAGCTGCTGCGCGACATCGAGCAACTGGAGCACAAGACGCGCCGACTCGACGTGCTGGTGGACGAGGACCTGATCCATGCCTTCTACGACGCGCAGATTCCCGCCGATGTGGTGGATGTGGCGAGCTTCGAACGCTGGCGCAAGGACGCCGAGCGGGATCAGCCGAAGCGGCTGTTCCTGACGCGCGAGCAGCTCATGCGCCACGACGCGGCGGGTGTGACTTCGGAGCGCTTTCCGCCGCAGATGGAAATTCATGGCCAGCGCTATCCGCTCTTCTATCATTTCGAACCAGGTGCCGAGGACGACGGCGTCACCCTGACCGTGCCGGTGGCGGCGCTCAATCAGGTGCCGGCGGTACGCTGCGAATGGCTGGTGCCCGGGCTGCTGGAGCAGAAGGCGGCACAGTTGGTCAAGACGCTGCCGCAAAAGTATCGCCATCGCCTGCAGCCGGTCGATGCCTTCGTCGCCGGCTTTGCCGGCGCCGCGCACGATGCCGACGAGCCTTTCCTGCGCGCGCTGACGCGCGCCGTCGAGGAGCAATTGCAGATGAAACTGCCGCTCGACGCCTTTCGCAGCGAGGCGGTGCCGGTGCATTTCTTCATGAATTTTCGCGCGGTGGGGGATCACGGCCGGATTCTCGGCCAGTCGCGCATCCTGCAGGAGTTGCGCAGCCGTTACGCGCGGGAGATCGAGCTGAGCTTCGCCGAGGCCGAAGTGAGCAACAACGTGGCCGAAGCGGCAGACGCTGCGACCGCCGACGGCGTATTCCAGGGGCTGACTTCCTGGAGCTTCGGTGAACTGCCGGAGATCATGGAAGTGAAGGCGGGTGGGCGAACGGTGATCGGCTTCCCGGCGCTGGTGGACGAAGGCGACACGGTGGCGCTGCGCGTGCTGGACACGCCGGAGAAGGCGGCCGCGGCGCACCGCAAGGGGCTGCGCCGCCTGTTTGCGCTGGAGCTGCGCGAGCAGGTGAAGTTCGTCGAGAAATCCCTGCCGCGCGAACTGGGCCTGCAGTTCATGCCCTGGGGCACGGACGCCGAGTTGCGGAGCCAGGTTGTCGAGGCGACCCTGGAGCGCACCTGCATGATGGATCCGTTGCCGGGCGACGCCCAGGCCTTCGCCAAACGCAAGGACGAAGCCCGTGCCCGCGTCAGCCTGGTGGCGCAGGAGATCGCGCGACTGATCGGTGCGATACTGACGGAGCATGGCGCGCTGCAGAAGAAGCTTGGCCAGCTGAAGGCGCATCCGGCCGTGGTCGAGGACATCAAGCGCCAGTGCGCGCAATTGCTGCCCAAGGCGTTCATCGCGCAGACCCCGCATGAGCGCCTGAGCCATTTCCCGCGCTACCTGAAAGCGGCGGCGCTGCGAATCGACAAGCTGCGTGCCGATCCGGCGCGCGACGCGCGACAGGCGCAGGAGCTGGCCGCGCTGTGCAAGCCGTGGGAGCGGGAGCTGCAGGCGCTACGCAGGAGCGGCACGCCCGATCCCTGGCTGGAGGAATTCCGCTGGCCGCTGGAGGAATTGCGCGTGGCCCTGTTTGCGCAGGAACTGAAAACGCCGACGCCGGTGTCCGTGAAGCGCCTGCAGAAGGCCTGGGACAGCCGGCCGCGACATTAGTGTTTGTCATTCCCGCGAAGCTTGTCCCCGCTTCAAGCATGCGGGGACAAGCTTCGCGGGAATGAGTGAGTGAGGAAGCGGGAATGAAGGAAATATTCAATGCCTATGGCCGCGCGCTGAGGAGCCTGCTGCAGCCGGGCATTCTTTGGCATTTGCTGTGGCCGACGCTGACAGCCGTCGTATTCTGGATTGTCGTTGCGTGGCTGAGCTGGGACACGGTCGGCGTCGGCATCGAACGCCTGTTCAACGAGGTGAGTTGGCTAAACTGGATCCTGCTGCGTTGGGAAGCTTCGTCGCTGGCGGCGACAATCTTCGTCAAGGTGGTGCTCGGTCTGCTGCTCATTCCGCTCATCTACAGCACGGCGTTGTTCATCGTCGCGGTGTTCGCCCTGCCGCTGATGCTGGAGCGTGTGGCGGCAAAGGACTATGCGGAACTCGAGCAGCGGCGCGGCGGCACGCTGGCCGGCAGCATCGGCAACGCCCTGCTGGCGGTGTTCGTGTTCCTGGTCGGCTGGGTGATCACGCTGCCGCTGTGGCTGATCCCCGGCATGGGCATCATATTGCCCGTGCTGCTCTCCGCCTATCTCAACTACCGCGGCTACAGTTACGATGCGCTGTCGCTGCACGGCGATGCCGACGAGATTCACGCGACGATTGTGCGTGAGCGCGGCCAACTGTATTTGCTCGGCATCGTCGCCGGCCTGCTGGTCTACGTGCCGATACTGAATCTCGTTGCGCCAGCCTATGCCGGGCTGGCCTTCATCCACTATGGTCTCGGCACGCTGCGGCGCGCGCGGACGTCATTGGCGACGTAAGGCGGACATGGGCATCGGCGCACTCATCATCGGTGACGAAATCCTGTCCGGTAACAGGGTGGACAAGCACTTCGCCAAGGTCGTGGAACTGCTCAAGGTACGCGGCATGGCGCTCGACTGGGCGCAGAACCTCGGCGACGACCGGGCACGCCTGAGCGAGATGTTCCGGCGCAGCTTCACGTCGGGCGAGATCGTTTTCAGCTTCGGTGGCATCGGCGTGACGCCGGACGACCATACGCGCCAGGCGGCGGCCGCGGCGCTGGGGGTGGGCATTGCCTTGCATCCCGACGCCGAGCGCGAGATCCGCGCCCGCTTCGGCGACGAGACCACCCCGCATCGCCTGATGCTGGGCGCGTTTCCGCAGGGCAGCGCAATCATTCCCAACCCCTACAATCGCATCCCGGGCTTTTCGATACGCAATCACTTCTTTTTCCCCGGTTTCCCGGTGATGGCCTGGCCGATGCTGGAATGGGTGCTGGATACGCATTTCGCCCACCTTCACCACGCGGTGGCGCGGGACGAGCAGATGATCAAATGGATTGTCCGGGCTGATTACACGTCTTCCGGACAGATCAACCTGAGGCCGGGGAAGTACGATCGGTAGCGCCGTGCATCGCGCGTCAGCAGGGCCATGCGTTCCACCGTGGCGTGGGCGCCGATGAGGAAATCGGGCAGGATCATCGCGCGGACGCCGCCCGCGGCGCGATACAGAGCATGGCAGCGGGCGGCCAGGAAGGCCGCCTCGCGTGGAATCTCGGCGTATTCGTAATCTGCGGCCGGCAGTAATGCATCGACATCTTCGATCGCCTCGAAATCGAAGGCGATCTCGGCGTAGACAATCGGGTTGATGACCAATGCGCCGCGCTCCAGATGACTGGCGAGAGCCAGCGCCGACCATTCTCCCCAGACCGGATCCGACTTGATGACGTCGAGCAGGACGTTCGAGTCGACAAGGATGCGGGGTGTCATTCGCCGCGGGTCAGCGCCAGGATTTCATCCGTGCTGAGGGGGGTCCTCGGCCGAGCCCGGCGCAGGCGTTCCACGGCAAGCGCCCCCCGGCTCTTTTGCGTTTTCGCCTTGCGCAGGATGATCCTGTCCTTCTCGATCGCGAACTCCACCTCCATGTTCGGCGCCAGCCCGGCGCGCTGGCGTATTTCCTGTGGAATGGTGACCTGCCCCTTGCTGGTAATGCGCATGATGGCCTCCCGGGAGTAAGAGTAATACTGGTATTACTCTAACGCGCGCCGGCTTGTCTGGTCAAGCGGCAGCAGGAAAGCGTGGTCCCCGGTTTCCCGGGCTGTAGGAGCGGGCTTGCCCGCGATCAACCGTCGAATCGCCAGCAAGCTGGCTCCTACACCCGCAACAACCCGCCGCCCTGTAGGAGCGGGCTTGCCCGCGAATCGGCCGCCGCACCCCAAGGGTACTTCCTGCGGGGCGGATCGCCAGCAAGCGGGCTTCTACGGCTTGCTGTTGCAAAAAAGCAACAGAACCGTCTTCCTTCCTTCTGAAAAGCCGCTTTTCCCTTGCCCGGCCCCCGTCCTGCTCGGCACAATGCATCAACTTCTCAGATTCAAGGGAAGCATGGCAGGCGGGGTGTGGTGGTGCAGTACCTTATGTGCACATGGCGCCAGGACAACCCGCCGAACTCTCAAACAAAGAGGAGATTCACAAATGCAAAAGAAACTCATCGCTGCAGCAGTCGCCGGCCTCATCGCCGTGCCGGCCCTGGCGCAGACCAACGTCACGATTTCCGGCCGGGCCGCGGCCGGCTGGGAAAGCTACAAGCTCTCCGGCGGCGGCGCCACCGGCCAC
>CAMTUN010000018.1:0-53919 GCA_947084915.1 uncultured beta proteobacterium
AAAAACGGCCACGATTGGTTCATGTTCAAGCCGCAAGCTTGAGTTGCCGGATTTTTGCCACTTCACGCTTCATCGCTTGCTCGGCCTTCCACAAATCGTACTGCGCCTGCATGGAAACCCAGCTTTCCGGGCCGGTGCCGAGCCATTTTCCCAGGCGCACCGCCATTTCCGCACTCATGCCGGCCTTGCCGTTGAGTACGCGGGAGAGCGCCACCCGCGTGACGCCCAGGGCTGCGGCGGCCTCGGTCACCGAAACGGTCCCATCGGCAAAGACGCCGTCCTTGAGGACTTCCCCGGGGTGGGGGGGATTGTGCATGCGGGTCATGTCCGGCTCCTAGTGATAGTCCTGATAATCCACCAATACTGCATCCTGGCCTTCGAATCGAAATGTCAGGCGCCAGTTGCCGTTAACCGTGACCGCCCAGTGGCCGTTCAGTTTGCCCGTGAGCGGGTGCAGCTTCCATCCCGGCAGGCTCATGCCCTGCGGCCCGATCGCGCCGTCGAGGGTGGCCAGCTGCAGCCGCAGGCGTTTCGCGTGGGTCGGCTGGATGCCCGCCTTGCTTCCGCTGCGGAAATAGGACTCAAGCCCCTTGTGCAGAAACGATTTGATCACCCCTCAATCGTATAGCGTAGCTATACGGACGTCAACGCCTGCTTACTCAGGAAGGTTAGGCTGACGTTGGTTCCTTGCCTATCCGGTTGATTGCCAACTATCAGATGACGATGCCAGCCTTGTAGGTCGGCCTTCAGGCCGACTCGGCCGCTGTCGGGCTGAAGCCCGACCTACAGGGGGAATGCCAGCCTGTTTTGGCAATCAACCGGATAGGCACGGTTGGTTCAGCCGGCCCCCTTGATGGCGTAGTGCGTGCCGCCCTTTCCATCCGGGGTGAAGGTGATGGGCAGTTCGACGTCGTGGCCGCAGCCGCGGAAGGTCCAGATTTCCTCCCAGTGGCCGGCCGTCTTGTCGGCCTCGTTGGCGGCGCGCGGCGGATGGATGAGATTGGTGTCGATGAGGTCGGCTGCCTTGCAGTTCTTGCTTCGCTTTGCCAATCGCGCTAGGGCGGCGGGGACGGCGGTTTTCAGGGCTTCGGTGATCTGCTGCGTCGAGGCGTTGGTGGTGCCGGGGTAGTGCGACCTGGCCTCGGGCTTGTCGCCGTTGCGGGCGATGAAGATGGTGTTGAAGGTCATGCGCTTGCCACATCGCTCGAAGACGTACCTGTGCTGCCAGCTCCCGCTGACCGGATGCGGCTTGCCTTCGGGAAAGTCAATCGGTTTGAGCAGGAAGAGGCTGAGCGGCTGGATGTTGTAGGAACCCTTGCAGCCCTGCTGCAGGCCGAGCTTCTTGTCCCATTCGCGACCGACGGCGTAGAGCGCGCCGATCTGTTCCTTGCCGTAGAGGTAGGCGGTGAGGCGGGAGGGCTGCCTGGTGCCGCCGGCAGTGCCGCTGGCGGCGGGCGTCGTCGTCGGGTTGGGCGCCTGGGCGCTCGCCGGCATGGCGAGCGAAACCGACAGCCACCCCATCAGAAACAGATATGCGGATCGGCTTGCCGTCGTCATTGCGCGAGTGTCGCCTACTCCGGAAGTCGCTGCAACTCCTGCTTGTAGCGCTGCGCCCGCTCGGCGTACTGGGCGCAGCCCGCGCGGATCATGGCGGCTTCCTGGTCGCTCAACTGGCGCACCACCTTGCCGGGCGAGCCCAGCACCAGCGAGCGGTCGGGGATGACCTTGCCCTCGGGGATGAGGGCGCCGGCGCCGATGAGGCATTCCTTGCCGATCACGGCGCCGTTGAGGACGATGGCCTGGATGCCGATGAGCGAGCCTTCGCCGATGGTGCAGCCGTGCAGCATGACCTGGTGGCCGACCAGCACGTCCTGCGTGAGGGTGAGGGGGAAGCCGGGGTCGGTGTGCAGCACGGCGCCGTCCTGCACGTTGCAGTTCGGGCCGAGGGTGATGCGTTCGTTGTCGCCGCGGATGACGGCGTTGAACCAGACGCTGGCGCCGTCCTCGATCAGTACGTTGCCGATCACCGCGGCGGTGTCCGCCACCCAGGCCGCGCCGCGCAGTTCCGGCCGGATCGTTCCCAGTGCGTAAAGTGCCATGTCGCTTGCCTCCTAAATCGTTTCGTCGAGCGTGATGTCGACCATCAGGTCGTCGGATAGCCGTTCCAGTTCCGCCTTGAGCGCCCGCGCATCGAGGCCGCCTTCGGCGAAGAGTTCGGCCTGGGCGTGGAACAGCGTCTCGGCGGACATCGGCGCGCTGGCGGTATGCGTCTCCAGGCTCTCGACGTTCACGGCGAAGCGGGCCAGCACCTGCGAGACCTCGCGCACGATGCCGATGCGGTCGTGGCCGACCAGCGCGAGTTTCAGTCGCCGTCCTGTGGCGGCTGACTTTGGCTGCGAGGTTTCGGCGACCACCTTGAGCGTGCTGAACCGGCCCAGCGCCGACTGCAGCGCGGCGGCCTGCGCCTCGGGCACGGCCACCCTGACGATGCCGGCGAACTTGCCGGCGAGGTGCGACATGGACGACTCCAGCCAGTTGCCCTGATGGCTGCTGATGGTCGCGGCGAGTTCGCCGACGAGGCCGGGCCGGTCGTCGCCGATGACGGTGAGGACGAGAAAGGTATCAGCGGACATTTTCATATTCCTCTAAAGGAGGGCAGGCGCAGAACAGGTTGCGGTCGCCGTAGACGTCGTCGATGCGGTTCACTGACGGCCAGAACTTGTTCTCCGCCACCCAGGGCAGCGGGAACACGGCTTCGTATCGCGTGTATGGACGATTCCACTCGGCTTCAACGAGATCGGCCTGGGTGTGCGGCGCGCGCTTGAGCGGATTGTCGTCGGCCGGCCAGGCGCCGCTCTCGACCTTGCGGATCTCCTCGCGAATGGAGATCAGCGCGGCGATGAAGCGGTCCAGCTCGGCTTTCGATTCCGATTCCGTCGGCTCGACCATGATGGTGCCGGCCACCGGGAAACTCACCGTCGGCGCGTGGAAGCCATAGTCCATGAGGCGCTTGGCGATGTCGATTTCGGCAATCCCCGTCGCCGTCTTGATGGCGCGGATGTCGAGGATGCATTCGTGGGCGACGCGGCCCTGCTTGCCGGCGTACAGCACGGGGTAGTGGTCCTTCAGCCGCACCGCGATGTAGTTGGCGTTGAGGATGGCGACTTGCGTGGCGCGCGTGAGTCCGGTGCCGCCGAGCATGGCGATGTACATCCAGGAAATCGGCAGGATGGAAGCCGAGCCCCAGGGCGCGGCCGACACGGCGCCCTGGCCCTGGTGCGGCCCCGCGACGGCCTGCACCGCGTGGTTGGCCATGAAGGGCGCCAGGTGCGCCTTCAGCCCGATCGGCCCCATGCCGGGGCCGCCGCCGCCGTGCGGGATGGCGAAGGTCTTGTGCAGGTTCATGTGGCTGACGTCGGCGCCGATGGCGGCGGGCGAGGTGAGGCCGACCTGCGCGTTGAGGTTGGCGCCATCCATGTACACCTGGCCGCCGTTCTGGTGGGTGATCGCGCAGATGTCCTTCACCGACTCCTCGAAGACGCCGTGGGTCGACGGGTAGGTGAGCATCAGGCAGGACAGGCTGGCGGCGTGCTGCTCCGCCTTGGCCTTGAGGTCGGCGACGTCGATGTTGCCGCTCTCGTCGCAGTCGACCACCACCACCTTGAGACCGCACATCTGCGCCGTGGCCGGATTGGTGCCGTGCGCCGACTTGGGGATGAGGCAGACGTCGCGGTGGCCGTCGCCGCGTGCGGCGTGATAGCGCTGGATCGCCACCAGGCCGGCGTATTCGCCCTGCGCGCCGGAGTTGGGCTGCATGCAGATGGCGTCGAAGCCGGTGACGGCCTTGAGCCAGTCTTCCAGGCCTTTGATCATTTCAAGATAGCCGGCCGCCTGGTCGAGCGGGGCGAAGGGATGCATGTCGCCGAACTCGGGCCAGGTCACCGGGATCATCTCGCTGGTGGCGTTGAGCTTCATGGTGCAGGAGCCGAGCGAGATCATCGAGTGGTCGAGCGCGAGGTCCTTGTTCTGCAGGCGCTTGAGGTAGCGCAGCATCTCGTGCTCGGTATGGTGGGTGTTGAACACCGGGTGGGCGAGGATGGCGTCCGTGCGCAGCAGGCCGGCGAGCGGATCGGCGGCGGCCGCCTGTGCGTCAAGCGCTTCAATGTAGGAGCGGCCTTGGCCGCGATCCCGTCCGCCGGTCGCGGGCAAGCCCGCTCCTACGCAGAGGATATCAAGCAGCTCCGCGACGTCCTCGCGCGTGGTCTTCTCGCTCACCGAAATGCCGCGCACCGTGTCGGAGACGAGGCGCAGGTTGAAGCCGGGCGCCTCCGCGGTCGTCTCGACGTGGAGCGTGTCGAACCAGCGCTGCGTCAGCACCTTCACCCCTGCGGCCTTCAGTCCCGCGGCGAGGATGCCGGTGAGGCGGTGGATGCGCCCGGCGATGGTGCGCAGGCCCTGCGGGCCGTGATACACGGCATACATGCCGGCGATGTTGGCGAGCAGCACCTGCGAGGTGCAGATGTTGGAGTTGGCCTTCTCGCGGCGGATGTGCTGCTCGCGCGTCTGCAGCGCCATGCGCAGCGCGCGGTTGCCGCGCACATCGATGGAGACGCCGATGATGCGTCCCGGCACGGCGCGCTTGTGTTCGTCCTTCGTGGCGAAGAAGGCGGCATGCGGGCCGCCGAAGCCCATCGGCACGCCGAAACGCTGCGAGGTTCCCAGCGCGATGTCGGCACCCATGGCGCCGGGCGATTTCAGCAGCACCAGGGCCATCAGGTCGGTGGCAACCGCCGTCACGCAGCCACTGACTTTCAGTCTGGCGATGACTTCGGTCAGGTCGACGCACTCGCCGGCGTCGTTCGGGTACTGCAGCAGGGCGCCGAAGAGCTCCTGCTTCGCGGCATCGGCAGCGGGGCCGACGATCAGTTCATAGCCGAAAAAGCCGGCACGTGTCTTCACCACGTCGAGGGTCTGCGGGAAGCAGGCGGCGTCGACGAAGAAGGCGTTGGATTTCGACTTGGAGACGCGCCGCGCCATGGTCATGGCCTCGGCGGCGGCGGTGGCTTCGTCGAGCAGCGAGGCGTTGGCGAGTGCCAGGCCGGTGAGATCGATCACCATCTGCTGATAGTTGAGCAGCGCCTCCAGCCGGCCCTGGGCGATCTCCGCCTGGTAGGGCGTGTAGGCGGTGTACCAGCCGGGGTTCTCCAGCAGGTTGCGCAGGATCACCTTGGGCGTCAGGGTGTCGTGGTAGCCCATGCCGATGAGCGATTTTTTCACCACATTCTTCGCGGCGATGGCCTTGAGTTTCGCCAGCGCATCGTGTTCGCGCATTGGGCCGGGCAGGGGAAGCGGCGCGCTCAGGCGGATGGCGGCGGGCACCGTCTGTTCGATCAACTGGTCGAGGCTGGCGGCGCCGACGGCGGCCAGCATGGCGGCGGTCTCGGCTTCATCGGGGCCGATGTGGCGTGCGATGAACTCGTCGCTCTGCTCCAGCGCAGAGAGGGATAGGGTGGTGTGCATATCGATAGCGTTTTGTCCGGTCATTCGTCATTCCCGCGAAAGCGGGAATCCACTGGGCTCCCGCTTTCGCGGGAGCGACGATACTGGCTTAGCCTTCAGCGGCGACCTTGGCGTAGGCCGCGGCATCGAGCAGGCCGTCGAGGTCGGCAGCATTGTCCGGCTTCAGCTTGAACAGCCAGGCTGCGTAGGCATCCTGGTTCACCGACTCGGGTGCGTCGGCGGCGGCCTGGTTGACGGCGACGACCTCGCCGGAAATCGGGGCATAGATGTCGGAGGCGGCCTTGACCGATTCCACCACGGCGCATTCCTCGCCGGCAACGATCTTGCGGCCGACCTGCGGCAATTCGAGGAAGACGATGTCGCCGAGCGCTTCCTGCGCATGGTCGCTGATACCGACGGTGACGAGGCCGTCGTCCGCGAGGCGCGCCCACTCGTGGGATTGGGCGTATTTGAGGTCGGCCGGGATGTTCATGTTTTTCTCCTGAGTGTCGATCAATTGTCCTGAACCAAAACTTTTCCGTTGCGCACGAAGGGCGGCTTGACCACCGTCGCCTTCAGGCGCTTGTCGCGAATCTCCACCTCGACCGTATCGCCCACCACCACACCGGCGGGCAGGCGCGCCAGCGCGATCGAGCGGTTCATGCTTGGCGAGAAGGTGCCGCTGGTGATTTCGCCTTCGCCCTGCGCGGCGAAGACCTTCTGGTGGGCACGTAGCACGCCGCGGTCTGCGAGTAGCAGGCCGAGCGACTGTTTGTCGGGTCGCCGTCCTGCAAGGGCTGACTTTCCGATGAACTCGCGCGGCGCGGCAAGATCGACCGTCCATGCCAGCCCGGCCTCCAGCGGCGAGGTCTGTTCGTCCATGTCCTGGCCGTAGAGGGCCATGCCGGCTTCCAGGCGCAGCGTGTCGCGCGCGCCGAGGCCGGCCGGTTTGACGCCGGCGGCCAGCAGGGCATCCCAGGTCGCTTCGGCGCGTCCGGCGGGGATCATCAGTTCGAAGCCGTCTTCGCCGGTGTAGCCGGTGCGGGCCAGCATATGGGAGCCGCCTTGCGGCTCAGATTGCTCCCCTCTCCCGCTTGCGGGAGAGGGGTTGGGGGAGAGGGCCGGCAGCATCACCGCATTGAAGGGCTTCAGCCCGCTGCTGGCGGTTTCCGCGCCGGGCAGGGCGGCCCAGGTCTTGGCGCGGGCGTTCGGTCCCTGCACGGCGATCATGGCCAGATCGCGGCGCGGCGTTATCGTCATCGCGCCAGCATGCTGCGCGATCCAGGCGAGGTCCTTGTCGGCGGTGCCGGCATTGACGACGATGCGGTAGAAGTCCGGCCGGAAGAAATAGACGATGAGGTCGTCGATGACGCCGCCCTGCGCGTTGAGCATGCAGGAATAAAGCGCGCGGCCGGGCGCGGCCAGTTTGTCGACGTTGTTGGCGATGAGCCTGTGCAGCAGGTCGTGCGCGCCTGCGCCCTCGAGGTCGATGGCCAGCATGTGCGAGACGTCGAACATGCCGGCGTCGCGGCGCACCTGGTGGTGTTCCTCGACCTGGGAGCCGTAATGCAGCGGCATGTCCCAGCCGGCGAAGTCGACCAGCTTGCCGCCGAGGCGGACGTGGGTCTGGTAAAGCGGAGTTTGTTTGGCCATAAGTACTTGGGTCGCGTTTTTAGTGTTCTTTAGCTTCGGCCGCTTCGCTTAACATTCGCTTCGCTCATGTTAGCCTGCGCTGAAACTTCGTTTTCACGCAATAAAAAAGGGGCGAAGCATTTTCGCTTCACCCCTCTGTCCCTTGTACCTGAGAGATTGCCGTGCAGTTGTGACACTGCGACGGTGTGCCCCTTCGGTGGATGGCGCTTGTGTCTTCAGCCATCGCTCTCCAGAGTTTCCGTGCTCTCGCGCAGCCCTTTTGCCTGAGCGGTTCCGGGTGTTGCGCCTTCGGCGGCGGCCAGATGATTCGATGGCCGCTCTCTCCCGCGCGAGCGAAGCGACTATAACCTGCAGCCATTGCGCAGGCAAGGCGAAGCCTTCGGTTAGAATTCGCGTCTTATGAAATCAAGCACTTCCGAATTCCTGACAATCCGCGGCCTGCAAAGCCATGTACGCCTATGGGGACCGCTGGACGCGCCGAAGCTGTTCCTGCTGCACGGCTGGATGGATTGCTCGGCTTCGTTTCAGTTCCTGGTCGACGCCCTCGCGCGCGACTGGCGCGTGATTGCACCCGACTGGCGCGGTTTCGGCCAGTCGGAATGGTTGAACAGGCCCTACTGGTTTCCCGACTACCTCGCCGACCTCGAACGGTTGCTTGACCACTATGCGCCGAATGAAGCCGTGCGCCTGGTCGGACACAGCATGGGCGGCAACGTCGTCGGCCTCTACGCAGGCGTGCGCCCGGCGCGGGTAGCGAAACTGGCGATCCTGGAGGGTTTCGGCCTGCATCCGACCGAGCCGGCGCAGGCGCCCGGCCGCTACGCCAAATGGCTGGACCAGGACAAGGCCGGCGCGACATTGCGCGACTACACCGATCTGGCGGAGTTCGCCCAGCGCCTGATGCGCGACAACCCGCGCCTGAAGCAAGCGCAGGCGGATTTTCTCGCGGCGAATTTTTCACAACGGCGGCCGGACGGACGTTTCGGCTATGCCGCCGATCCCTGGCATCGCATCACCAATCCCGTCCTGTATCGTTTCGAGGAGGCGAAGGCCTGCTGGGGCGCTGTGACCGCGCCCGTTCTGTGGGTGGTGGCGAGGGACTCTCGCTTGTACAAGGAATTCGCGGGCCGGGAGGAAGACTACCGGGCGCGCCTGGCCAGTTTTCCCGGGTTGCGGGATGAGGTGGTGGAAGACAGCGGCCACATGTTGCACCACGATCAGCCCCAGCGGCTGGCGGCGCTGCTTGAAGATTTCCTCGGGTAAGATCGTGTCATGAAAGTCGATCTGCACTGCCATTCCAACGTCTCCGACGGCCTGCTGCCGCCGGCAGAGGTGTCGCGCCGCGCCGCCGATAACGGCGTGGAGTTGCTGGCGCTGACCGACCACGATGATGTGGCCGGGCTGGCCGAGGCGCGCGAAGCCGCCGAGGCGCGCGGCATGCGCTTTCTCGATGGCAGTGAAATATCGGTGTCCTGGCGCGACGACGCCAGCTTTCATATCGTCGGCCTCGGCATCGACCCTGCCAACGGCAGGTTGTTCGAGGGCCTCAAGTCGATCCGTGACGGGCGCGACGGGCGTGCCCACCGCATTGCCGGCGAGCTGGAGAAAATCGGCATCCATGGCGCCTACGAGGGCGCGGCGCGCTACGCCGAGAAGGCCTCGATCATCAGCCGTGCGCACTTCGCCCGCTTCCTCGTCGAGCAGAGAATCTCACGAGATGTTAAGAGCGTGTTCGACCATTACCTTGCCAAGGGCAAGCCCGGCTACGTACCACACGAATGGGCGTCGATCGAGGATGCGCTGGGCTGGATTGCCGGCGCCGGCGGCGTGGCGGTACTGGCGCACCCGCTGCGCTATCGTGTCAGCCGCGACGAATTGCGCGTGTTCCTCGGTGAGTTCAGAGACCACGGCGGCCAGGGCATCGAGGTGGCCTGCGGCGCGCATTCGGCGGAGGAGGTCAAGGAATCAGCCCGCCTGGCACGCCACTTCGGCCTGAAAGCCTCGGTCGCCTCGGATTTCCACGGCCCTGGCGAGAGCTATGCCGATCTCGGCAAGACGCCGCCGCTGCCAGACGATCTCGTGCCGATCTGGCACGAGTTGATCTGACCATACTATGGCCCAGTTCTTTTCCGTCCATCCCGAGCAGCCGCAACCACGGCTGATCCACCAGGCCGTCGAAATTCTCCGTGCCGGCGGAGTGGTGGCCTTCCCGACGGACGCGGCGTATTCGCTCGGCTGCCAGGTCGGCGACGCCGAGGCGGTGGCGCGCATCCGCGCCATCCGCGAGGTGGACGAGCGGCACCACTTCACCCTGATGTGCCGTGACCTATCGGAAATTGCCACCTATGCGCGGGTGGACAACTCGCAGTTCCGCCTGCTCAAGGCGACCACGCCCGGCAGCTACACCTTCATTCTGGAAGGCACCAAGGAGTTGCCGCGGCGCATCCTGCATCCCAAGCGCAAGTCGATTGGTTTGCGCGTGCCGGCCCATGCCGTACCACTGGCGCTGCTGGTCGAGCTGAACGAGCCGATGCTGACCTCAACCCTGATGCTGCCCGGCGACGACCTGCCGCTGAATGACCCGGAAGTAATCCGCGACCGCCTGGAACGGCGTATCGACCTGGTGATTGAAGCGGGCGCCTGCGGGCTGGAAATGACTACGGTGGTCGATCTCACCGGGTCAGCGCCGGAATTGGTGCGGGCCGGCCTCGGCCCGCTGGAGCCGCTCGGGCTCAAGTAGGGCGGTTGACCGGTCTGGTAGAATTACCGGCTAATCAATTCATTCCAACATGGAAAACCTGATCCAGACCCTGGCGATCTACGCCATTCCGGTCCTACTCGCCATTACCCTGCACGAAGCGGCTCACGGCTATGTAGCGCGGCATTTTGGCGATCCGACCGCCTATCTGGCCGGGCGCATCAGCCTGAATCCGCTGCGTCATATCGATCCGGTCGGCACGATCCTGGTGCCCGGGGCGATTCTGGTGGCGAGCAAGCTGCTCGGCGGCAGTGCCATGCTGTTCGGCTGGGCCAAGCCCGTGCCGGTGGACTTCTCGCGATTACGCAATCCGAAACGGGACATGCTGTGGGTGGCTGCGGCCGGCCCAGGCACCAACCTGCTGATGGCCATTTGCTGGGCGGCGCTGCTCAAGCTCATCAGCATGACGTCGGAAAATCTGTACTCCGTGCCGATGACCCGAATGGCCCTGGCCGGTATCGAGATCAACTCGGTGCTGATGCTGCTCAACCTGCTGCCCATCCCGCCGCTCGATGGCGGGCGCATCGCCGTGAGCCTGCTGCCGCATCGTCTGGCCTGGCAGTTCTCCAGGCTGGAACCCTATGGCCTGGCGATCCTGCTGGTGCTGTTGTTCACCGATATACTCGGTGTAATCCTTTGGCCGCTGATGGGGGCATTCCGCCATTTGCTGGCTGCTATTTTCCAGTTCTAATCAGACCATCATGTACGCAGAAAGAGTCCTCTCCGGCATGCGCCCCACCGGGCGCCTCCACCTCGGTCACTACCACGGCGTCCTGAAAAACTGGGTCAAGCTGCAGAACGAGTATCCCTGCCTGTTCTTCGTTGCCGATTGGCATGCGCTGACCACCGCCTACGACGAGCCGGGCACCATCGAGGAGAATGCCTGGGAGATGGTGATCGACTGGCTGGCGGCTGGCGTCGATCCTTCGCAGGCCACGCTGTTCATCCAGTCGCGCGTGCCGGAGCACGCCGAGCTGCACCTGCTGCTGTCGATGATGACGCCGCTCGGCTGGCTCGAGCGTGTGCCGACTTACAAGGACCAGCAGGAGAAGCTGGAGCACAAGGATCTGTCCACCTACGGTTTCCTCGGCTACCCGCTGCTGCAGTCGGCCGACATCCTGATCTATCGCGCCAACCGCGTGCCGGTGGGCGAGGACCAGGTGCCGCACATCGAGTTTTCGCGCGAAATCGCGCGCCGTTTCAACCACCTCTATGGCCGCGAGCCGGATTTCGTGGAAAAGGCGCGTGAGGCGGTGAAGAAACTGGGCGCCAAGCGCGCCAGGCTGTACGAGGAACTGCGCACGCGCTTCCAGCAGGAGGGCGACCATCAGGCGCTGGAACGCGCCCACGCCCTGCTTGAGGAAACGCAGAACCTGTCGATGGGCGACCGCGAACGGTTGTTCGGTTTTCTCGAGGGCAGCAGCAAGATGATTCTGGTGGAGCCGGACGCGCTGCTTACCGAGGCGGCGAAAATGCCCGGCTTGGACGGACAGAAGATGTCCAAGTCCTACAACAACACCATCTCCCTGCGCGAAAGTGCTGATTTAGTGACGAAAAAGATCCGCACCATGCAGACCGATCCGGCGCGCGTACGCCGCACCGACGCCGGCGACCCGGACAAATGCCCGGTGTGGCAGTTCCATCTGGTGTACTCGGACGAGAGCACCAAACAGTGGGTGCAAAAGGGCTGCCGCAGCGCCGGCATCGGCTGTATCGAGTGCAAGCATCCGGTGATCGATGCCGTACTGAAGGAACAGGAGCCGATGCACGAGCGGGCGCAGATCTACATTGACGATCCGACCCTGGTGCGCAACATCGTCGCCGATGGCTGCGAGCGGGCGCGCAAGCTTTCCTCCGAGACCATGCGCGATGTACGCGAGGCCGTGGGCCTGAACTACGCCTGAATCACACCCGGGGAAGAGCATGGCGCACTACAAGGATCTCGAAACGAAGTTGCTGGCTTCGATCCACGAAATCTTTGCCGAGAAGATACCCTTCAACAAGGTGCTTGGCCTGGACGTGGTGTCGCTCGTCGGCGAGAGCCCGGTGTTGCGTTTTGCCATGCGGCCGGAGCTGGTCGGCAACTACGTGCGCGGCAACCTGCACGGCGGTGTCATTTCGTCGGTGATCGATGTCTGCGGTGGCCTGACGGCTTTCCTCGGTCTGCAGAACAAGTTGCGCGACGAGTCGATTGAAGAGCGCCTGCAGCGCTTCGCCCGCGTCGGCACCATCGACATGCGTGTCGATTACCTGCGGCCCGGCCTCGGCCAGTGGTTCGAGGCGAAAGGCTACATCCTGCGCACCGGCAACAAGGTGGCGGTGACGCGCATGGAATTGCACAACGACACCGACGAACTGATTGCCATTGGCACCGGGGCCTATACGGTCGCGTGAGAGAAGCATGGAACCGATGAACCTCGAGACCGCGGAAACGCCCCCATCCGAGCCGGCGCACGTCGCCAAGCTCTATGGCGAGCCGCTGCCCGAAATGCCGAAGGACCTCTACATCCCGCCCGATGCGCTGGAGGTCTATCTCGAGTCTTTCGAGGGGCCGCTCGACCTGCTGCTCTACATGATCCGCAAGGCGAACATCAACATCCTCGATATCCCGATGGCGCCGCTGACGGCACAGTACCTGGTGTATGTCGAGGCGATGCGTGCGCGCAACCTGGAGTTGGCCGCCGAGTATCTGCTCATGGCGGCCATGCTGCTGGAGATCAAGTCACGCATGCTGTTGCCGCGGCCACGAAAGATCGAGGAGGATGAGACTCTCGATCCGCGCGTCGAACTGGTGCGCCGCCTGCTGGAGTATGAGCAGATGAAGGCTGCCGCCGCGAAAATAGATGCACTGCCGCAAGCGATGCGTGATTACCGGTGGGTGTCGATCTGGATCACCGACGAGGTTACCGAGCGCCTGCCCGACATCAACCTGCACGACTTGCAGGTGGCCTGGCTGTCGCTCATGAAGCACGCCAAGGTGATGCAGCACCACAAGGTGCGGCGCGAGGAGTTGTCGGTTCGTGAGCACATGAGCATTGTCCTGCGCAAACTGCAGGGTGGCGCCTATCTCGAATTCACCGAGCTGTTCGACCTCACGTTCGGCGTGGCCGGTCTGGTGGTGAACTTCCTGGCCGTGCTGGAACTCACGCGCGAGCGCTTGATCGAGATCACACAGCGCGAAGTATTCGCGCCGATTTACGTAAAATTGGCACAATCCGCAACAGGATCGAACGATGTCGACGTCCCAACCGTACACGCCTGAAGAATACAAGCGCATCCTGGAAACCGCGCTGCTTGCCGCGTCGGATCCGCTGCCGTTGTCCGACCTGAAGAAGCTGTTCGACGACGAGTTCGACGATGACACCTGGCGCGTGCTGCTCAACGATCTGCGCACCGAGTGGTCGGGCCGCGGTATCGAACTGGTGCAGCTGGCAAGCGGATGGCGCTTTCAGACAAAGCCGGAGTATCAGATTTATCTCGAACGCCTGAAGAACGAGAAACCGCCGCGCTACTCGCGCGCCGTGCTGGAGACGCTGGCCATCATCGCCTATCGCCAGCCGGTGACGCGCGGCGACATCGAAGACATCCGCGGCGTCGCCGTCACGCCGAACGTCCTCAAGACGCTGGAAGGGCGCGGCTGGATCGACACCGTCGGTCATCGCGATACCCCTGGCCGGCCGGCGCTCTACGCCACGACCAAGCGCTTTCTCGACGATCTGCGCCTGAGAAGCCTCGCCGAGTTGCCGCCACTGACCGAAATCGAACGGGTGATGGATCTTGCCGACGAAGCGCAAGCGTAGCCCGCTGCGTCGGCCCGTGCCGACCGGAAGGGACGAGGGGTCACGGTCCTCGCTGCCGCCGGGAGAAAGGCCGCATGCCGAGCGCCAGGAAGCCGACGGCAACCGCATTGTCCCGGAGGGGAAATCGCGTACCAGCGGGCGCCGCGGCCAGCCCTTGCGCCATGTCGTCGAGGCCGAGCCGCAGAAACTTCACAAAATGCTGGCTCAGACCGGCCTCGGTTCGCGGCGCGAACTGGAGGAGTGGATCGCCGCCGGCCGAGTGAGCGTCAACGGCAAGCCGGCCCACGTCGGGCAGCGCATCGGCCCACAGGACCGTGTGCGGGTGAACGGCAAGCCAGTCAACTTGAAATTTGCACCGCGCACACCGCGTGTCATGATCTACCACAAGCAGGAAGGGGAAATCGTCTCCCGCGACGATCCGGAAGGCCGCCCCAGCGTGTTCGACAAACTGCCTCGAATCGGTGGCGGCCGCTGGGTCAACGTCGGCCGGCTCGACTTCAATACAGAAGGGCTGCTGATATTCACCAGTAGCGGGGAACTGGCCAACCGGCTCATGCATCCACGCTACGAGATGGAGCGCGAATATGCGGTGCGGGTCATCGGCGAGTTGCAATCGGAGCAGGAGCAGGCGCTGCTCGACGGCATCGAACTGGAGGACGGCGAGGCGCATTTCAAAACCCTCATGTCCCGCGGCGGCGAAGGCACCAACCGCTGGTATCACGTTACCCTCAACGAGGGGCGCAACCGGGAGGTACGGCGCATGTTCGAGGCAATCGGCGTGCAGGTGAGCCGTCTCATCCGCGTACGCTTCGGCCCGGTTTCACTGCCGCCGCGCCTGAAACGTGGCATGGCGCACGAGTTGAACGAGGATGAAGTCCGGGCCCTGCTCAAGGCACTGCCGAAATGATGAAGGTCAATAAGTTAAAAAGCCGGCAAGTGTTTGATTCTTGCCGGCGTCCTCTGTTATAATCCGCGCGTTTTCTGGTTCCGGGTCCCTGCAAGCAGTCAGAGGGCTTGGGAACGGCTGGTATGGGCGTTTCGCCCATTTTTTATTTGTGCGTCACCCATGGAATTGAAGAAGGTCATCGAGCAGGCGGTAGGCGGCCTGGGCTATGAGCTGGTGGATCTCGAAACCAGTCTGCGCGCCCGGCTGTTGCGCGTTTTCATCGACAGCCCAAAAGGGATCGTGATCGAAGACTGCACCAAGGTGAGCAACCAACTGACCCGCCTGTTTGCGGTCGAGAACATCGACTACGACCGGCTGGAGGTGTCCTCGCCCGGGCTTGACCGGCCGCTCAAGAAGGCCGCCGACTTCGTCCGCTTCACTGGGCAGGAGGCGCAGATTCGCTTGCGCCTGGCGGTGAACGGCCAGCGTAACTTCACCGGCGTGCTGGCGGGCGTCGAGGATGGCCGGCTGCGACTGGAGTGCGATGGCGCGTCGCATGTATTCGAGTTGGACCAGGTGGACAAGGCCCGCCTGGTGCCGAAGTTCTGAATTGAGGATTGGCTGGAGGAAGAAATGAGCAAGGATATGCTGCTGCTGGTGGATGCCCTGGCGCGCGAGAAGAATGTCGCCAAGGATATCGTTTTCGCGTCCCTGGAGTCGGCACTCGCCTCCGCTACCAAGAAACGTATCAACGAGGAGGCCGACATACGCGTCGCCATCGACCAGGAAACTGGCGAGTTCGAGTCCTTTCGCCGCTGGCAAGTCGTGCCGGACGAGACCGTGGAGAACCCCGACGCGCAGATCGCCCTGACCGATGCGCAAAAGGAGATGTCCGACATCCAGCTCGACGAGTTCATCGAGGAGCAGCTCGAGCCGATCGAATTCGGTCGCATCGGCGCCCAGGCCGCCAAGCAGGTCATCGTGCAGAAAATCCGTGATGCCGAGCGCGAGCAAGTGCTGAGCGACTTCCTTGAGCGCAAGGAGCATCTGGTCACCGGTACGGTGAAGCGCATCGAGCGCGGCAATGCCATCATCGAGGCCGGCCGCATCGAGGCGATGCTGCCGCGCGACCAGATGATACCCAAGGAGAACCTCCGCGTCGGCGATCGTGTACGTGCCTACCTGCTCAAGATCGACCGAGTCGCGCGCGGTCCTCAGTTGATCCTCTCACGCACCGCCTCGGAATTCATCATCAAGTTGTTCGAACTGGAAGTGCCGGAAATGGAAGACGGCTTGCTCGAGATCAAGTCGGCGGCCCGCGACCCCGGCGTGCGCGCCAAGATCGCCGTCAAATCCAACGATCCGCGCGTCGACCCCATCGGCACCTGCGTCGGCATGCGCGGCTCGCGCGTCACTGCGGTGACCAATGAACTGGCTGGCGAGCGCGTGGATATCGTTCTCTGGTCGGCCGATCCGGCCCAGTTTGTCATCGGCGCCCTGGCGCCGGCCGACGTCAGCAGCATCGTAGTGGACGAAGAGAAGCACAGCATGGACGTGGTGGTGGACGAAGACAACCTTGCCATCGCCATTGGGCGATCCGGACAGAACGTGCGTCTCGCCTCCGAGCTGACCGGCTGGGCCATCAACCTGATGACCGTCGAGGAGTCGCAGAAGAAGTCCGATGAGGAGCACGGCTCGATCCGCAAGCTCTTCATGGAAAAGATGGATGTGGACGAGGAGGTGGCCAACATCCTTATCGAGGAGGGCTTTTCCACCATAGAGGAGATCGCCTACGTGCCGCTCAACGAGATGCTGGAGATCGAGGCCTTCGACGAAGACACGGTAAACGAACTGCGCAATCGCGCACGCAACGTGCTGCTGACCGAGGCGATCGTGGATGAGGAACAGCTGGAGAACGTCGCCGACGACCTGCTCAGTCTGGAAGGCATGGACAAGCCGTTGGCAGCCAAGTTGGCACGGGCCAACATCCGCACCCGCGACAATCTGGCCGACTTGGCTGTCGACGAGCTGGTGGAGCTATCCGGCATCGAAGACGAGCGAGCCAAAAATCTGATTACCACGGCGCGCGCGCACTGGTTCGAGTAAGGAGCCAACATGGCACAGACGAACGTAAGCCAATTCGCCAGCGAGCTGAAAATGCCTGCAGCCGCGCTGCTTGAACAACTCGCCAAGGCGGGCGTGGGCAAGATGGGCGAAACCGACCTGCTCAGCGATGCTGACAAGACAAAGCTGCTGGACTACCTGCGCAAGTCGCATGGGGGGGCGGACAGCAAGTCGAAGATCACCCTGACGCGCAAGCAGACCACCGAAATCAAGAAATCCGACTCCACCGGCAAGGCGCGCACTATCCAGGTGGAGGTGCGCAAAAAGCGCGTCTTCGTCAAGCGCGACGAGTCGCAGGCGGTCGAAGTTGTTGCGCCGGCACCGGCTGCCGCGCCGCAGCCTGTGGTGGACGCCGAGCAGACCAAACTGCGCGAATTGGAATCGCAGAAGCAATCCGAGCTGATGGCGCGTCAGGCAGCGGAGATCAAGGAAAAGCAGGAGCGGGAAACCAAGGTGCGTCAGGAGACTGAGGAGCGCCTCGTTGTCCAGCAGGCAGTGGCCGTGGCGGAGAAGACCAAGACGCCGGATGCCGCAGCACCTGGCACCGCCGGCACGCTGCACAAGCCGGCCGGCAAGCCCGACAAGAAGGACGAGAAACAGAAGAAGGCGACGACGGCCTGGAAAGAAGAAGCTGCCAAGAAACGCGCCATCAAGACGCGCGGCGATACGGGCGGGGCTTCCGGCTGGCGCGGCGCCAAGGGAGGCGGCCGTCACCGCCACCAGCACCACGAGGAGCACGCCTCGGCGCAGATGCCTGCAGAGCCGATCGTTCGTGAAGTGCTGGTGCCGGAAACCATTTCCGTTGCGGATCTTGCCCACAAGATGGCGGTCAAGGCCGCCGAGGTCATCAAGACCCTGATGAAGATGGGTTCCATGGTGACCATCAACCAGGTGCTGGACCAGGAAACGGCGATGATCATCGTCGAGGAAATGGGCCACGTTGCCAAAGCCGCCAAGCTGGACGACCCGGATACCTTGCTGGCCGAAACACAGGAAGAGCACAAGGACGTCGTGCTGGAGCCGCGCGCTCCGGTGGTGACCGTCATGGGTCACGTCGACCACGGCAAGACTTCGCTGCTCGACCATATCCGCAAGACGCGCGTTGCTCACGGCGAGGCCGGCGGCATTACGCAGCACATCGGCGCCTACCACGTCGAGACGCCGCGCGGCATGGTCACCTTTCTCGACACGCCGGGCCACGAAGCATTTACTGCCATGCGCGCCCGCGGCGCGAAGGCCACAGACCTCGTTATTCTGGTGGTGGCAGCCGACGACGGCGTCATGCCGCAGACCAAGGAGGCCATCCACCACGCCAGGGCAGCCAATGTGCCGCTGATAGTGGCCGTGAACAAGATAGACAAACCCGAGGCAAACCTGGAGCGCGTCAAGCAGGAATTGGTGGCCGAGGGAGTCGTGCCGGAAGAGTACGGTGGCGACTCGCCCTTCGTGCAGGTATCCGCCAAGACCGGCCAGGGCATTGACGACTTGCTTGAGCACGTGTTGCTGCAGGCAGAAGTGCTGGAGTTGATGGCGCCGAGGGACACCCCGGCCAAGGGCCTCGTCATCGAATCCCGCCTCGACAAGGGCAAGGGCCCAGTGGCAACTGTGCTCGTTCAGTCGGGTACGCTCAAGCGTGGCGACATCGTGCTGGCGGGCGCCGTCTATGGTCGCGTGCGTGCCATGCTCGACGAAAATGGCGATTCGATCGATGTGGCGGGCCCGTCCATTCCCGTGGAAATTCAGGGCCTCTCCGATGTGCCGATGGCCGGCGACGATACGATGGTACTGGCCGACGAACGCAAGGCGCGGGAGATTGCGCTGTTCCGGCAGGGCAAGTTCCGCGACGTCAAGCTGGCCCGCCAGCAGGCTGCCAAACTGGAGAACTTGCTGGAGCAAATGGGCGAGAGCGAGGTGAAGAGCCTGCCGCTGATCGTCAAGGCCGACGTGCAGGGCTCGCAGGAAGCGCTGGCCCATGCGCTGCTGAAACTCTCCACCGATGAGGTCAAGGTCAACATCATCCATGCCGCGGTGGGCGGCATCAGCGAGTCCGACATCAACCTCGCCTCGGCATCGAAGGCCGTCATCATCGGCTTCAACACCCGCGCCGACGCACAGTCGCGCAAGCTGGCCGAGAACCTCGGCGTGGATCTTCGCTACTACAACATCATCTACGATGCCGTGGACGAGGTGAAGGCGGCGATGTCCGGAATGCTCTCGCCAGAACGCAAGGAAAGCGCCATCGGCCTGGTTGAGATCCGCCAGGTATTCCGCATCTCCAAGATAGGCGCGGTCGCAGGCTGCTATGTGCTGGACGGCCTGGTGCGTCGTGGCTCGCAAGTGCGCCTGCTGCGCGATAACGTCGTCCTCTGGACCGGCGAGTTGGATTCGCTCAAGCGCTTCAAGGACGACGTGCGCGAAGTCAAGGCCGGCTTCGAGTGCGGACTTTCCCTGAAGAACTACAACGACATCCAGGAAAAAGACCAGCTCGAAGTCTTCGAGATACAGGAAGTGGCGCGGACGCTGTAGGCGGACGGCTCATGCCGAAAGAATTCTCCCGCAGCAGCCGTATTGCCGAGCAGATCCAGCGAGAATTGGCTGAGCTGATCCAGCTTGAACTGAAGGATCCGCGCGTCGGACTGATTACCCTCACAGGCGTCGATCTGACGGTGGATTATGCGCACGCCAAGGTCTACTTCACCACTCTGGCCGATGATGCCGCGCGTCAGGACATCGAGGTTGGCCTGCGCCGCGCCAGCGGTTTTCTGCGGCATGAACTGGGCCGCCGCATACGCATTCATACCCTGCCTGAACTGCACTTCGTCTATGACGCGTCAGTGGAGCGCGGTGATCGCCTGTCGCGTCTGATTGACGAGGCTATCCAGTCCGATAACAAGAAGCAGGACTGAGCGGCGGTTTCCGCTCTCGCATGAATCACCCCGCCAAACTGCCACGCCGCAAAGTGGATGGCGTCTTGCTGCTCGACAAGCCGGCCGGCATGACCTCCAATACCGCCTTGCAGAAGACGCGGCGTCTGTTCAATGCCGCCAAGGCCGGTCACACCGGTACGCTGGACCCAATGGCCACGGGACTTCTCCCGATTTGCTTCGGCGAGGCGACCAAGTTCGCTGGGGAATTGCTTACTGCCGACAAAAGTTATGCTGCAACTGTCCGGCTCGGCATGCGTACCGATACGGCGGATGCCGAGGGCCAGGTACTGGAAACCCGGCCGGTAGCAGTGACGCAGGAGCAAGTCGAAGTGGTCCTTGCCCAGTTCCGAGGTGACATCCAACAAGTGCCGCCCATGCATTCCGCCCTCAAGCGCGACGGTCGTCCGCTCTACGAGTATGCTCGCAAAGGGATTGAACTGGAACGGGCGGCGCGAGCAGTGACAATTCATGCGTTAGATCTACGCTCGTTCGGTGGAGATCGACTCAATATTGATGTAGATTGCAGCAAAGGAACCTACATCCGTACGCTCGCCCAGGACATAGGTGAGTCGCTCGGCTGCGGCGGCCATTTGACCGCCCTTAGGCGCACCCATATAGGCAGTCTGCTTCTTGAAGATGCAATCACGCTCGAGGCCCTGGAGTCTTTGACGCCGGAGTCCCGCGATGCGCTGTTGCAGCCGGAGGATACGCTGCTGGCGAATCTGCCCCGGCTCGAACTGGACGCGGCCGCGACGCAGCGCTTCTGTCACGGCCAAGCGGTAAGGGTTGAGGAACTGCTTGTGCAACTTACCGGCCAGTTGCGCGTGTATGCCACGAGCGGCCGCTTTCTGGGGCTGGGTTGCGCCACATCTGACGGACTGGTGGCGCCGGCCCGTCTGGTAGTCACCGCCCTTGAAATATAGGGGTTTTTCTTGCTGAACAGTGGGGCGCCGAGTATAATGCGCCCCTTCATTCGAAATCCAGAATGAAACCTCACGAGGTGCAGTGCTCTATCAAACCGGGGCGGCACCTGATTTCAACTGCGTTTGAGAGAAAATCTACATGGCATTTACCACCGCCGACAAGGCCAAAGTCGTAGCCGACTTCCAGCGTGTGCAAGGCGATACCGGTTCGTCCGAAGTGCAGATCGCGCTGCTGACCAACCGCATCAACGACCTCACCGGTCACTTCAAGGAACACGTCAAGGACCACCACTCGCGCCGCGGCTTGCTGCGCATGGTGAGCCAGCGTCGCAAGTTGCTCGATTACCTCAAGCGCACGAATGCCGACAGCTATCGTGCGCTGATCGAGCGTCTCGGCCTGCGCAAGTAACACGGCGATTACACGTGCCCCATACACCGAAGCGGGCATGCTTGAGCACGCCGGCGCCGCCCTCCAAGGCCGCGTCGGCTTTGTCGTTTTTGGGGCGGTTGTGTCCGCCTCCTGCTGATTGAAAGGATAGTCCCTTGCTTACTGCTACCAAGAAAAGCTTTTCCTACGGTGCGCACACCGTAACGCTGGAGACCGGCGAGATTGCGCGTCAGGCTCACGGCGCTGTCATAGTTAACATGGACGAGACCGTGGTGCTTGCCACCGTGGTCGCCGCCAAGGAACCCAAGCCCGGACAGGATTTCTTCCCGCTGACGGTCGATTACCAGGAGAAAGTCTACGCCGCGGGCCGCATTCCCGGCGGCTTCTTCAAGCGCGAGGGCCGTCCCTCGGAGAAAGAGATTCTTACTTGCCGACTGATCGACCGCCCGATCCGCCCGCTCTTCCCGGACGGCCTCTACAACGACATTCAGGTGATCGTCACCGTGCTGTCGAGCAATCCGGAAATCGATCCCGATATCCCGGCCCTGATCGGCGTCTCGGCAGCCCTGTCGATTTCCGGCATTCCTTTCAACGGCCCCATTGGCGCCGCCCGTGTCGGCTACATCAACGGCCAGTACGTCATGTGCCCGACGATATCGCAGGTCAAGGAAAGTGCGCTCAATCTCGTTGTCGCTGGCACTGAAACGGCCGTGCTGATGGTCGAATCAGAAGCACAGGAATTGTCGGAAGAAGTCATGCTCGGCGCCGTCGTCTTCGGTCATGAGCAAATGCGGGCGGCCATCAATGCCATCAACGAACTGGTGGAAGTCGCCGGCAAGCCGGAGTGGAATTGGCAGCCGCCTGCCAAGGACGAGGCCCTCATCGCCAGGGTCTCCGAGCTGGCCGAGGCAGAATTGCGCGAAGCCTATCGCATCACGCAGAAGCAGCTGCGCACAGAGAAGGTCAATGCGCTGCGCAAGCGCATTATCGAAGCCGTGACGCAAGTCGAGGGTACGCAAATGAGCGTTCCCGAGGTCAACCACGTCAAGAACATCTTCTTCGATATCGAAGCAAAGATTGTACGCAACCAGATCCTCGACGGTGAACCGCGCATCGACGGCCGCGACACACGTACCGTGCGTTCGATCAGCATCCGCAACAGCGTGCTGCCGCGTACCCACGGTTCGGCGCTATTCACGCGCGGCGAAACGCAGGCACTGGTTGTCGCCACCCTCGGCACGGGTCGCGACGAGCAGATCATCGACGCGCTTCAAGGCGAAAGCAAGGACCGTTTCCTGTTCCATTACAACATGCCGCCCTTCGCCACCGGTGAGACCGGCCGCGTTGGCACGCCCAAGCGCCGTGAAATCGGCCATGGCCGTCTGGCCAAGCGCGCTCTGTTGGCGGTGTTGCCTTCGCCGGAGGAATTCAGCTACTCCATGCGCGTGGTATCCGAAATCACCGAATCGAACGGTTCCAGCTCCATGGCCTCCGTTTGCGGCGCTTCGCTCGCCATGATGGACGCCGGCGTGCCGTTGAAAGCTCACGTCGCCGGCATCGCCATGGGGCTGATCAAGGAAGGCAATCGCTTCGCCGTGCTGACCGATATTCTTGGCGACGAGGATCACCTCGGCGACATGGACTTCAAGGTGGCCGGCACCGACAACGGTGTGACCGCCCTGCAGATGGACATCAAGATTCAGGGCATCACCAAGGAGATCATGCAGGTGGCGCTCTCCCAGGCCAACGAAGCCCGCATGCACATCCTCGGCCTGATGAAGGGCTCCATGTCCGAACATCGCGGTGAAGTTTCCACTTACGCGCCGCGCCTGATCACCATGAAGATCAATCCGGAGAAAATCCGCGACGTGATCGGCAAGGGCGGTTCCGTCATCCGCGCCCTGACAGAGGAGACAGGCGCCGTCATCGATATCAGCGACGATGGCACCATTACCATTGCGTCCGTCAGTGCGGAGGCCGGCGCTTTGGCGAAGAAGCGCATCGGGGACATCACCGCCGAGGTGGAAGTGGGCAAGGTCTACGACGGCACCGTACTGCGCCTGCTGGATTTCGGCGCCATTGTGCAGATCCTGCCGGGCAAGGACGGCCTGCTGCATATTTCGCAGATCGCCAACGAGCGCGTGAACCAGGTCTCCGACTATCTCAAGGAAGGCCAGGCAGTGCGCGTCAAGGTGTTGGAGGCCGACGAAAAGGGCCGCGTGCGCCTGTCCATGAAGGCGGCAGCGGAAGAAGCACCGGCGCCCGCGCAGCAATAAGCGCTTTCGGGCAACAAAAAAAGGACGCTTTGGCGTCCTTTTTTTCGTCATTCCCGCGCAAGCGGGAATCCAGCGGTGCTCATGGATTCCCGCCTTCGCGGGGATGACCGCCGGAGGCGGTCACTTGGCAACCTGCTTCTCTCTGAGTTCCTCGAGGGTCTTGCAATCGATGCACATCGTGGCCGTGGGGCGTGCTTCCAGGCGCTTCAGGCCGATTTCGACGCCGCAGGAGTTGCAATAGCCGTACTCGCCGTTCTCAAGGCGTCCAAGGGCCTCGTCGATCTTCTTGATGAGTTTGCGTTCGCGGTCGCGATTGCGCAGTTCCAGAGCGATGTCGGATTCCTGGCTGGCGCGGTCGTTGGGGTCGGCGAAGACGGTCGCCTCGTCCTGCATGGTATGCACGGTGCGCTCGACATCCTGTAGCAGTTCCTCTTTCAGAGTCTCCAGGATGACGCGGAAGTGCTTGTGCTGCTTGTTGTTCATGTACTCCTCGCCCTTTTTGGCTACATAGGGCGGGAACTGTTTGTGGAGGATGTCTTCAGTCATTTTCCGAACCTGGATTTGCGGGAAAAGCCGCTTTAATATCAGAAATGCCGGGGGGTCGCAAGCAAAACTTCAGCGCGGACTGATTCGATTGACCTATTAGGAGTGCGCGAGTAAAATTCCGCGTCTTCGGGGTGTAGCGCAGCCCGGTAGCGCGCCTGGTTTGGGACCAGGATGTCGGAGGTTCGAATCCTCTCACCCCGACCAGCAATGGCGTGACCTCGATGACCGAAGGAAATCTGCCCCGAAGGAAATACCCTTGGGGTGCGTGTGGGACGACCGAAGGAAACCCCGTTGGGCGGGGCGCCCGTAGCTCAACCGGATAGAGCACCGGCCTTCTAAGCCGGGGGTTGTGAGTTCGAGTCTCGCCGGGCGCGCCAAAAATATTCGGTCAAGGCGCGTTGGCATTTCCCAGTGGTGGACGTAGCTCAGTTGGTAGAGTCCTGGATTGTGATTCCAGTTGTCGCGGGTTCGAGTCCCGTCGTCCACCCCACCCTCTCTCCCGATACAATGCCTTCCCGATGTTGTGGCGCATGGCGCATGCCGTGAGCCCGTGCCGGCGGCATGATGCCGTGTGTCCGGCGCCGGAGAAATGAGAATAGATCCATGAACAAGAAGACAGCCACCTACGATGAATCCTCCTTTCGCGTGCTGAAGGGATTGGAGCCGGTGCGCGAGCGTCCGGGAATGTATACCCGAACCGACTCGCCGATGCACATCATCCAGGAGGTGATCGACAACGCCGCCGACGAGGCGCTGGCCGGATTCGCCAAGAGCATACACGTCACGCTGCATGCTGACGGTTCCGTCACGGTGGCCGACGACGGCCGCGGCATACCGGTCGGCCCGCATCCCGAGGAGCAGGTTCCGGTGGTGGTGTTGGCCTTTACGCGGCTTCACGCTGGCGGCAAGTTCGACAAGAAGTCCGGCCAGGCCGCCTATGCCTTCTCCGGCGGCCTGCACGGCGTTGGCGTCGCCGTCACCAACGCCCTGTCGACGCGTGTCGAAGTGGAGGTGCGGCGCGACGGCCGTGCCCACTTCGTCACCTTCTCCGACAACGGTGAGATGGTTTCCGATCTTCAGATCGGCGAATCCTGCGGCCGCCAGACCGGGACGCGCGTGCGCGCCTGGCCGGACGCGAAGTATTTCGAGTCTGCCAAGCTGCCTGTGGCCGAATTTGAGCGCCTGTTGCGCTCGAAGGCGGTGCTGCTGCCGGGGCTCATCGTGACGCTGCAAAGCGAGCAGGGCGGCGCAGCCAAGACGTGGTGCTATCCACTCGGTTTGCAGGGCTACCTCGAGGAAGCCGGTGCCGGCGTCGACGCCGTGTCTCCGGTTTACACCGGCGAAAAATTTGCCACCGCCGATGACGAAACCTTCGCCGAGGGCGAGGGCGCTGTGTGGGCGCTGGGCTGGTTTGCCGAGCAAGTCTGCGCTGAATCCTATGTGAACCTGATTCCGACGGCGCTCGGCGGCACGCACGAGTCAGGCCTGCGTGCCGGCATCTTCGAGGCGGTGAAATCCTTTATTGAGCACCACGCCCTGTTGCCGCGGGGCGTCAAGCTGCAGCAGGAGGACGTCTGCGGCCGCATGAGCTTCATTCTTTCCGCGCGCATCCTCGATCCGCAGTTCCAGGGCCAAGTGAAGGAGAAGCTCAATTCGCGCGAGGCCGTCAAGCTCGTTTCGACCATGATCCGCGATCCGCTCGATATCTGGCTCAACAATCACGTCGAGGCGGGGCGCGCTATTGCCCAGCTGGCGATCAAGCAGGCCGAGGCGCGGCTGCGCACGGCGCAGAAGGTAGAGAAGCGGAAGTCCTCCGGCGTCGCCGTCCTGCCCGGCAAGCTGTCCGACTGCGAGAGCGAGGCTATCGCCGAGAATGAGCTGTTCCTCGTCGAGGGCGATTCTGCAGGGGGCTCGGCCAAGATGGCGCGCAACAAGGAAACCCAGGCCATCCTGCCGCTGCGCGGCAAGGTGCTCAACGCCTTCGAGGTGGATGCCGACCGGCTTTTTGCCAACACGGAGATCCACGACATGGCAGTGGCCTTGGGGGTCGATCCGCATGCCGCCGACGCACCCGACAGCGTGCTCGACCGACTGCGCTACGGCAAGGCCATCATCATGTCCGACGCCGACGTCGACGGCGCGCACATCCAGACGCTCCTGTTGACGTTGTTCTACCGCCATTTTCCAAAGCTGATCGAGCGTGGCCACGTTTTCGTCGCCATGCCTCCGCTCTACCGCGTGGATGTGCCGGCGCAGGGCAAGAAGCGGCCTGCCAAGCGCCTGTATGCACTGGACGAGGGCGAGTTGGAGGCGATCCGCGATCGAATGAAAAAAGAGGGCTTCAATCCCGAAGCGGTCGAGATCGGCCGTTTCAAGGGCCTCGGCGAGATGAACCCAGACCAGCTGCGCGAAACCACCATGGACCCGGCGACGCGCCGCGTGCTGCCGGTGCAATTGCGTGAGGGCTGCGCCGAAGAGACAGAGAAAATGTTCACCCTGTTGATGGCCAAGGGCGAAGCCGCCGGACGCCGCGGCTGGATGGAAGAGAAGGGCAACCTTGTGGAAGCGGATGCTTGATGAGCAACGAAACGCCCGACCTGTTTGAATCACTTGAAGCCGGTGGCGGTGCGCCGCCGGCTCCTCCGGCTACGCCGCCGCAGGCAGCCTTGCCCGAAGACGTCCTGCCGCTCGACCTCTACGCCGAACGCGCCTACCTGACTTACGCCATGAGCGTGGTGACCGGGCGCGCCCTGCCGCATGTCGAGGACGGACAGAAACCGGTGCAGCGGCGCATCCTCTACGCCATGCACGAGATGGGGCTGCGCGCCGGCGCCAAGCCGGTGAAGAGCGCACGCGTCGTCGGTGACGTCATCGGCAAGTTCCATCCTCATGGCGATCAGAGCGTGTACGACGCCATGGTGCGCGTGGCACAGGATTTCTCGCTGCGCTACCCGCTCATCGACGGCCAGGGCAACTTCGGCTCGCGCGATGGCGATTCCGCCGCGGCCATGCGCTACACCGAGGCGCGGCTGACGCCGATCGCCGAACTGCTGCTCGGCGAACTCGATCGCGGCACCGTCGATTTCGCGCCCAATTACGACGGCGCCTTCAAGGAACCGGTGCTGCTGCCGGCGCGCCTGCCGATGGTGCTGCTCAACGGCGCCTCCGGCATTGCGGTCGGCATGGCCACCGAGATTCCTCCACACAACCTGCGCGAGGTGGCCCAGGCGGCGGCATATCTGGTGCGCAACCCGAAGGCGACGGTGTCTGATCTGCTGCAGCATGTGAAAGGGCCTGACTTCCCGGGCGGCGGGCAGCTCATCTCCCAGCCCAAGGATATTGCCGACGCATACGCCGTCGGACGCGGCAGCCTGCGCATGCGTGCGCGCTGGCGCATCGAGGACTTGGCGCGTGGCCAGTGGCGCATCGTCATTCGGGAACTGCCGCACGGCGTTTCCACGGCACAGATTGCCGCCGAGATCGAGTCTCTGACCAATCCGCAGCCGAGGCAGGGGCGCAAGGACGTTACCCAGGAACAGAAGAACCTCAAGCAACTGGTGCTCTCTGTGCTCGACACAATGCGCGACGAATCTACCGACAAGGAGCCGGTGCGGCTGATTCTCGAACCGAAGTCGAAGAACCAGGATGTGCAGGAGATGATGAACATCCTGCTGGCCAACACCAGCCTGGAAACCAACGTCTCGCTCAACTTCACCATGCTCGGCCGCGACGGCCGCCCGCAGCAGAAAAACCTGGTGCAGATCGTCTCGGAATGGGTGGCCTTCCGTTACGCCACCGTCGAGCGGCGCACACGACATCGTCTGGCCGAGGTCGAGCGGCGCATCCACATCCTCGACGGCCGCATGGTCGCCTTCCTCAGCATCGACAAGGTGATCAAAGTCATCCGCAATTCGGACGAGCCGAAGCAGGATCTGATGGCCAGGTTCAGTCTGAGCGAGGTCCAGGCCGAGGACATTCTCGAGATCCGTCTGCGCCAGCTGGCGCGGCTGGAAGGCATCAGGATCGAGAAGGAACTCGCTGAGCTGAAGGAAGAGGAGGGCAGGCTGAAACTGCTTCTTGCCGAGAGCAGGGAGATGACAAAGCTCCTGCTCAAGGAAATCGAACAGGACGCCAAGCAGTATGGCGACGAGCGCCGCACCCTCATCGAAGCGGTAGCGCCGGTGGCGCCGGCCGAGATTCAGGTGCAGGACGAGCCGGTGACGGTGATCCTGTCGAAGAACGGCTGGGTGCGCCGCCGCGACGGTCATGAACTCGACCGCACGACAATCACCTACAAGGCGGGCGACTATCCCTTCCTGGTGGCGGAGACGCGCACCACCTGGCCTCTGGTCGTCGTGGACTCGAACGGCCGCGCCTATTCGTTGCGCGTGTCGGACCTGCCCGGCGGGCGCGGCGACGGCGCGCCGATCGCCACCATGATCGACCTGCAAGCCGGCGCGCGCGTTGCGGCGGCGCTGTCGGATGCGCCGGAGACCCCCTATCTCTTTGCCAACTCGGGTGGCTACGGCTTCATCGCCCGTGTCTCCGACCTCGTCACGCGGCAGAAGGCCGGCAAGGCCTTCATGAGCCTGGAGAAGGATGAGCGTGTGCTGCATCCGGCCAAGGCGACGGGCAGCACCATCGCCGCAGTGTCTGAAAACGGCCGGCTGCTGCTTTTCGCCGTCGAGGAAATGAAAAGTCAGTCTGCAGGACGCGGCGTCGTCGTCATGGGACTGGACGACAAGGAGTCCTTGGTGGGCGTGACGGTAAACGACGGTAGCCGAGTCGTCGTGGAGGGCGTCGGCCGCGGCGGCAAGACGGTGCCGTGCAAGGTGGCGAGCAAGGACATGGAGAAGTACCGCCTGCACCGGGCGCGCAAGGGCTGCCTGCTGCCGGTGAAGATGAAGCCTGCGTTTATCCTCTGATCAGCGGCCACAAAGTCAGTCCCCGGACCACGGCGGCATTCACGAGAGAAAGCATCACTGCGGGGCTGCCGATGTCCTTGGCGCGGCTCTTGTGCGGCGAGGGGGCCGTCATGCCTTCTCCCTGAAAGTTTCAGGGAGAGATTCTAGCCGCCGGCAATCATCGGGAATACTGTCACGCGATCGCCATTTCTCAGCGGCGCATTCTTTTCTCCCGAAAGCACCATTTCGCCGTTGACGGCGACGTTGAGGTTGCGGTCGCCGAGCGTGGCGGCCGCTTCCGGCAGTCGGCGCCCGAGCATCTGGCGCAGCTCGATGACATTCGTTACAGGCTCGTCGATGACCATGGCGTGTTCCGGGGCGCCTGGAACATCGTTGGGCAGTTCCACGCGCAGCGCGAAACCGGTGACGACCTTGGCCAGTTTTTCGTGCCATTCCAGCTGGGGTACGCCCTCTGCATTGAGCCCCGTCAGTGCGTAGAAGCGCGACTTCATTTGCTCGAACTGAACGCGGTCGATTTTCTCGCCCTTGAATGGGCCAAAGGTGTTGGGCTCGTCGAACCAGCGTGCGGGAAGCGTATCGTCCTTCGCGCGCAGGCCAAGGCGGAAATTGAGGAGACGCTCCAGCCCGGTGATATTGCGTCCGATCTCATCCATTTCCACCGCTGTGAGCGAAGTGCCCGTAAGGGTGTTTACCTGTTCGGCGAAGTCAGCCGTGTCGGGCAGCGTAGGGGAGTTGAACAGCTTGGTGTCGAAGCGGCACATGCCGACAGAGTCGCCGACGGCGAAGGTGTTCTCGCATTTGCGCACGGCATATTCTTTGCCCTCGTACGAATTCGGTTGCGCCGACACCACGCCGCCATAGAGCGCGGTCTTGAAGGCCGGGTCGTCATTGACCCGAGCGTTGATTTCCAGCGTGACGCGGTTCCTCAGGTGGTCCATGCCGCGCGTGGCGACCGACAGGCCGAGGGCGAACGCCTTGAGGATGCGCGCGTCGTGCGGATCGGATTGAAACAGGCCCTTCACCGCCATGCGGTACTTGAGCGCCTCCTGCGGGTATTTGCCCTTGTCGACGGCGCGTGCCGAGTCTGCAATGACGTCGCCGAAACCTTCACGCATGGCCGTCATGAACAGCAGTTTCTCGATGATCTCGTAGTTGCCCCAGGAGAGGTCCAGTCCGCCCGTTTCCTTCTGCGTAATGACGCCGCGCTGGTAGAGTTCCATGGCCCAGGCAATGGCGCTGCCGGTGCTGGCGGAATCGAGGCCGAGGTCGTTGAGGATGTTATTCAGGCGCAGGACGTGTTCCGGCTCCTTGATGCCGATGTTGGGACCGAACTTGCCGAGGGTGACGTACTCGGGGCCGTCGCCTTTGTCGTAGCGGTCGAACTGCCCGTCGCCATGGATGCCGTTGTAGGTCTTCTTGCGCTCGTGCTCGACGTCGGCCTGCGCCTTGTCGTAGCTGGCATTGCCTTTCAAGCCCTTCAGGGCATGCGCGCCCCAGCCGCCCTTGCCCTCGGGCGTCATGTCATTGAGGTTGCGGCAATGCACCGGGCACTTGAAGCAGCCGTCCATGCCGGGGCGGTAGACGTCGAAGTTGTCGGCATCCAGTGATTCGCCCCAGGTCGTCTCCTGATGGTTCTTAGTACCCATGGCGCCGAGTACGCGGCTCGGCTTGTAGAGGAAGGGCGTGCCGACCATCTTCAGGGCGTTCTTGATGACGGAGGTGCCGGTGATCTTCTTGCCGATGGCCTTGTTCTGCGCCTTGGCCTCGGCCGGCAGGGGGGATTCCGGCGGGCGGCCGTGCACCATGATGGCTTTCAGTCCGAGCGCGCCCATTTTGGCCCCGCCGCCGCCCCGCGCCCAGATCGCCTTGATGCCGCCCATGATGCCCGCGCACAGCACGCCGTTCTCGCCCGCGCTGGTGATGCGCGCCAGCGCCATGTCCTTGCGCTCCTTGCATTTGAAATCGCGTTCGACGGCCGCGGCGGTGTCCAAGTTGTTCAGGCCGGCGTAAGGCGTGGCATCCTCGAAGGTGACTTCATCCTTGGCAATCCGCAACAGCGTCCATTGCGAGGCTTTGCCGAAAAGCACCAGATGGTCGTAGCCGTGTCGTTTCAAGAAGGCCGGGAAGTAGTCGCCGCCATTGGCGTCGAGAATGGCATAGGAGTCGGGCGACTTGCTGGTGAAGTTGCCTCGCGTGGCGGAGGGCATCACGCTGGTCAGGACGCCGGAACCGAAGATCAGCGGAACTTCCGGGTCGAGAGCGTCCTTCTCCTCCTGCAACAGGTTGTAGAGCAGCCACATGTTGGCGCCGCGCCCGCCGAGGAAATGCGTCAGCACCTCGGCCGGCAGGTACTTGCGACGGGTTGTGCGTCCTGCCAGGTCGACGAACAAGGTAGCGCCCTGTGTCGGGTACTGGGGGGTGTCGTGCAGCCGGCTGCACAGTCGGTCGACCAGGGAATGGATGCTCATGTTGCCTCCTTGCCGCCAAGGTACCACCGCTTATTTGTGCCGGATTTGATCCAGGTCAAAAACGGTGGATGACAAATTGTTTGTAGCCAAATTATAATCGAGGCGCAACGTGGGGTAAAGTCATGTTCAACGCATTGGCGGGTCCTAAGGAGGCGGTCATGTCGGGAGCGGCAGTAACAGCAGAGGTCGGGTTGGCTGAGCGGGTCGCGCCGCCACGGTCGGTGGAGGAACTTGACAGTGTCGTCATCCGCTTCGTCGGGGATTCCGGCGACGGCATGCAACTTACCGGCACCGGGTTCTCCCGGGCCATCGCCAAGGCAGGGCACGACTTCGCCACCCACCCCGATTATCCCTCCGAGATCCGCGCCCCGACCGGCACCCTTTTCGGTGTCTCCGGCTACCAGATCCAGTTCGCTTCGCGCCAGGTGTTTACGTCCGGCGATGCACCGGACGTGCTGGTGGCCATGAATCCGGCGGCGCTGAAGACCAACCTGTCTGACGTCAAGCCAGGCGGCATCATCATCGCCAACAGCGGTGCCTTTACCGACAACAACCTCGCCAAGGCCAGCTATACGGTGAGCCCGCTCACAGACGGCAGCCTGGGCGCCTACCGTGCCTACCAGATCGACATCTCCGGCCTGACGGCGCAAGCCCTGAAGGATTCCGGCCTCTCGAAAAAGGATATTGGCCGTTGCAAGAACTTCTATGCGCTGGGCCTCATGCTGAGTCTCTACAGCCGTCCCCTCGAGAAGGAGGAAGAGGACATCCGCCAGAAGTTCGCCAAGAAGCCGGAGGTCGCCGAGGCCAACGTGCTGGCGCTGCGTGCCGGCTACGCCTACGCCGATGCCACGGAGATGTTCATCACCTCCTATCGGGTGCGCACAGCGGACATTCCTTCGGGAACCTACCGCAGCCTGACAGGCAACCATGCGACCGCGCTTGGCTGCGTCGCTGCCTCGGAACTCTCCGGTGTGCCGCTGTTCCTCGGTTCCTATCCGATCACGCCTGCTACAGACATCCTGCATGAGTTGTCGGCGCTGAAGCACTTCAACGTCACCACCTTCCAGGCCGAGGACGAGATCGCCGGCATCTGTTCGGCCGTCGGTGCGGCCTACGGCGGCGTGCTCGGCATGACCACCACCTCCGGCCCCGGCATGGCGCTGAAGACCGAGGCGCTGGGTCTGGCCGTGATGCTGGAGTTGCCATTGGTGATCGTCAACGTGCAGCGCGGCGGCCCGTCGACAGGATTGCCCACGAAGATCGAGCAGTCCGATCTGCTGCAGGCCATCTATGGCCGCAACGGCGAATGTCCGATTCCCGTGATCGCCGCCAACTCGCCTGCCGACTGCTTCGATTGCGCCATTGAAGCGTTCCGCATTGCGGTGAAGTACATGACGCCGGTGATCCTTCTGACGGACGGCGGCATCGGCAATGCCGCCGAACCGTGGCGCATACCCGATCCGGCCTCGCTGCCGAAGCTGGAAGTCAAGTTCCGCACCGATCCCGAGGGCTTCCAGGCTTATGCGCGCGATGCCAACCTGGCGCGTCCCTGGGTGCGGCCGGGCACGCCCGGCCTGGAGCACCGCGTCGGCGGCCTGGAGAAAGATTTCCTGACCGGCAACATTTCGCACGACCCGGTCAACCACCAGCGCATGGTCGAGGTGCGCGCGGCCAAGGTGGACGGCATCGCCGCGGACATTCCGCCGCTGCAGGTGGAAGGGCCGGCCGAGGGCGACCTGCTCATCGTCGGCTGGGGCAGCACCTACGGCTCCATCGTGCAGGCGCGCGAGCAGGCCGTGGCGGAAGGCCGTTCCGTCGCCCATGTCCACTTGCGCCACCTGAACCCTTTCCCGCCCGACCTTGGCGACATCCTCAAGCGCTATAGAAAGGTGCTGGTGCCCGAAATGAATCTCGGCCAGCTTTCCCGCCTGCTGCGCGAACGCTATTTCATCGACGTGGCGAAGCTCAGCAAGGTACAAGGCCGGCCCTTCAAAGTTTCCGAGATTTACGATCGCATCGTCGAAGTGTGCAATGAGGTGTCGAAATGAACGCAGTCGTGGCGCTGACCAAGAAGGACTTCGAGACCGATCAGGATGTGCGCTGGTGTCCCGGCTGCGGCGACTACGCTGTGCTGTCGCAGGTGCAGAAACTGATGCCCTCACTCGGCATTCCGCGCGAGAACTTCGCTTTCATTTCCGGCATCGGCTGCTCCAGCCGGTTTCCGTACTATATGGAAACCTACGGCATGCACAGCATCCACGGCCGTGCCCCGGCCGTCGCCAGCGGGCTGAAACTGGCGCGCCCCGAGATGTCGGTGTGGGTGGTGACGGGCGACGGCGATGCGCTCGCCATCGGCGGCAACCATTTCATCCACGCCATGCGGCGCAATATCGGCCTGAAGATCATCCTCCTCAACAACCGCATCTATGGCCTCACCAAGGGACAGTTTTCGCCGACCTCCCAGATGGGCATGAAGACCAAGACCACGCCGCAGGGCAGCATTGACCGGCCTTTCAGCCCGGTCGCCGTGGCGCTGGGCGCCGGCGCCACCTTTGTCGCCCGCACCGTGGACACCGATCTCACCCATATGGCGGGCGTGCTCAGGCGCGCCGCCGAGCACCAGGGAACGGCCTTCGTCGAGGTGTTCCAGAACTGCATCGTCTTCAACGACGGCGCCTTCGATGCCATCACCGACAAGTCGGTGCGCGACGATGCACGCCTGATGCTCGAGCATGGCAAGCCGCTCCTCTACGGCAAGGAACGCAACAAGGGAATTCGCCTGCGCGGCCTCGAGCCGGAAGCAGTGACGCTGGGCGAGGATGGCGTGACCGAGGCGGATCTCGTCGTGCACGACGAGAAGGCCGAGCATAGCGGACTGGCTTTCTTTCTCTCCCAGTTCGACGCACCCAAGCTGCCCGTGCCGCTCGGTGTATTCCGCGCCGTGAACATGCCGTCCTACGAGGAAATGAACGGCAGGCAGCACGAGAATGCGCTTGAACGCAGAGGACGAGGCGACCTGGCCTCGCTTTTCAACAGTGGCGACACCTGGACAATCGACTGACCCGAAGGAGCAGCACGGCATGGCCTTTACCATTACTGACGAATGCATCAACTGCGACGTGTGCGAACCGGAATGCCCGAACAACGCCATTTCGCAAGGCGACGAAATCTATGTCATCGATGCCTCGAAATGCACCGAATGCGTCGGTCACTACGATGAATCACAATGCGTCGTCGTCTGCCCGGTCGACTGCATCGTCATCGACCCGAATTGCACAGAGAGCCAGGACCAGTTGCACGAGAAGTTCCTGAAGCTGACCGCCACGACTGCCTAGATATTCCGGCGTGCAATAATCGTTTGGACTCTACCTCTGCCGAGCAAGGTGTCTAATGTTGGTACCTGCTTCCGTATCGGATTACCGCCTGCTGGCGCAGCAACGCCTGCCGCGCCCATTCTTTGATTACATCGACGGTGGCGCCTACGGCGAGTTGACCCTCGCCGCCAACCAGGCGGACCTTGATGCGATCAAGCTGCATCAGCGCGTCATGCGCGGCGCCTCGAATATCGACACGACGACGACCGTCCTCGGCCAGGCGCTGGCCCAGCCGGTGATCCTGGCCCCGGTCGGTTTGGCCGGCCTGTATGCCCGCCGCGGCGAAGTGCAGGCGGCGCGTGCAGCGGCCGCCGCCGGCGTGCCGTTCTGCCTCAGCACGGTTTCCATCTGCTCCATCGAGGAAGTCAGCGCTGCCGGCACGCCGCCGTTCTGGTTCCAGCTCTACGTCATACGCGATCGCGGCTATGCGAAGGAACTGCTTGCCCGCGCGCAGGCGGCTGGCTGCACCACGCTGGTGTTCACGGTCGACCTGCCGGTGTTCGCCACGCGCTACCGCGACGTGCGCAATGGCATGACCGGCGGCGCTAACGCGATTGGCCGGCTGGCCAAGCTGTGGGAGATCGTGCGCCATGCGGGCTGGCTGCTCGACGTGCCGATCGGCGGCAAGCCGCTCACCTTCGGCAATCTTGCCCAGGCGGTGCCCTCGGCGCAAAGCCTGGAGGCGATGAAGGTCTGGGTCGATGCCCAGTTCGATCCCGGCGTCACCTGGAATGACCTCGGCTGGGTGCGCGAGCACTGGAAGGGGCCCATCGTCATCAAGGGCGTGCTCGACGCCGACGACGCGCGCGCCGCCGCCGACGTGGGCGCCAGCGCAGTGGTTGTGTCAAATCACGGTGGCCGCCAGCTCGATGGCGCGCCATCCTCCATTTCCGTACTGCCGCGCATTGTCGATGCGGTTGGTGAGCGCATGGAGATTCTCATGGACGGGGGCATCCGCAGCGGCCAGGATGTCGCCAAGGCGCTGGCCCTGGGCGCCCGGGGCGTCATGCTCGGCCGGCCCTGGGCCTACGCACTGGCCGCGCGCGGCGAAGCCGGCGTCGCCGAAGTCCTCGCCATCCTCAAGCGCGAGCTGGAAGTGACGATGACGCTGCTGGGTGTCGAGAGAGTCAGCGAAATCGGCGCAGGCGCAATTGATCGATAACGCTTGACTACGAATGCCGTGCCGCACCTACCGTTTGATCGAGATCAACTGATACAGATTTATTAAATATTCTTGTAATACTGTATCTGTTATAGTTGCCTGATAACGAGTGGCAGCTAAAGACGAGAACAGCCGCATATCATGACGTGATTCACACAGGGGGAACGTTCTGTGAAGAAACTATCTATTTCCGCCACTGCTGGCTTGTTCGCGCAGGCTGCGTCGGCAGGGCGCGAGACGCTGAACGATGCTGAATTGCAAGCCCTGCTGGCTGATTTGTCAGTCGCATTCGATGCCAAGGCTCATTTGAACGAAACGCCGGATATTCGCATCAGCCTGAACAACACGCGCGAGTTCGGCATGGTCATCAGCGCCGGACTGGGCGGGCTGGAGGCGGATCTGGACGAGGGCAATTTCCGGCGCGATCGCGCTTCCGTCTACGCCGCCGCCGAATTGACTGATGCCGAGGACTTTCTCGGTCTTTTCAGGCGCACCCTGGCCTACCAGAAACTCTCTGCTGTCGCCCGCCGCGATGCAACGCCGTCTCCGGATGCGGTGCTCAAGGTGTGCTTCGGGCAACTGTTGTCGCTGGCCAAGGGCTTTGCTTCCGGCAATCCGGATGCGCCCTATGTGCTGCGTGCGCTGGAACTGAACCCGGCACGGGTTGGCGAGGGCATCACGGTGCGCGCAGCGCAGTGCACTTTTGGCGTGCCGGATGCCGTCCGCCTGCCGCGCCCGATTGCCAAGATCGACAAGCTGATCCATCCGAAATCCATCGGCATCATTGGCGTCTCGGGCAGCGGCATGAACTTCGGCCGCATCATCCTGCGCAACCTGATGGGCAGCGGCTATCCCAAGGAGCAACTCCTCATCCTCAAGCCGGGCGAGACCGAGATCGACGGCGTGAAATGTGTCGAGGGCCTCAAGGCGCTGGACCAGAAACTGGACATGCTCATCGTCGCGGTGGCTGCCGGCGCGGTCTATGACCTGGTCGACGAGATCATCGCATCCGATGCTGTCGAGGCCGTCATGCTGATCCCCGGCAGCCTGGGCGAGACGAAGAAGAGCCGCGAACCGGCCGCGGCGCTGGCGGCGCGCATCAACGCCGCCCACGGCAAGCCGGGCGGCGGCCCGATCTTCCTCGGCGCCAACTGCCTCGGCGTGGTTTCGCATCCGGGTGTCTACGATTCATGGTTCATCCCGCTCGAGCGCCTGCCCAAGCCGCAGAAGAAGCCGGTGCGCAACTCCGTCATGCTGAGCCAGAGCGGGGCGTTCATGATCACCCGGCTGTCACAGAATCCCTGGCTCGATCCGGCCTACATGCTGGCGCTGGGCAACCAGACCGATCTTACCCATGGCGACATGCTCACTTACTTCGCTGAACTGCCGGGCATCGAGACGCTCGGCATCTACATCGAAGGCTTCAAGGATCTCGATGGCCTGCATTTCGCCAAGGCGGTGCGCAAGGCGGTGCTGAACGGCAAGCAGATCGTCGTCTACAAGTCGGGCAGGACCGCGCCGGGGCAGGGCGGCGTGATGGGCCACACCGCTTCCATCGCCGGCGGCCTGACACTGTTCGAGTCTGTCGTGCGCCACGCCGGCGCCATCGTCGCCGAGGACTTCAATACCTTCGACGATCTCTTCTACATTGCCGGCGCGCTGCAGGACAAGAGGATCGGCGGCAATCGCCTCGGCGCCATCAGCGGTGCAGGCTTCGAGGCGGTCGGCATGGCGGACAATATCGAGTCCGACACGTTCGCCATGGAAATGGGCGCGATCGAGGATGCAACGGTAAAGAAAGTAGAGGAGATCCTCGTCGCCAAGAAACTCGACCAGCTGGTCGAGGTGCGCAATCCGATCGACATCAATCCTGGCGCCGACGACGAAGCCCATCTGCAGATTTCGGAAGCCTTCCTGCACGATGTTAACATCGACGTGGTGGTCGTCGGTCTCGACCCGACGGCGCCGTCGGTGCGTGCGCTGGTGGAGAGCAAGCTGCGCCCCGGCCATGATCTCGACGACCCGAAGAGCACGGTTCACCTGATGCCGCCGATGGTGGAACGCAATGAGAAGCCGCTCATCGGCATCGTGGATGGCGGCACGCTCTACGATGCGATGGCCGCAAAGTTGATGGACCAGGGCGTGTGCACCTTCCGCAACTGCGCGCGCGGCACGAAGGCGTTGGTACGCTATGTGGACGCGCGGCTGTACGCCGATTCCCTGAAAGCCCGCCGTCCTGGCGGGGCTGACTTTTGATTCGAGACTTACTGAGCGAGGACTAGACCATGAGCGAAACGCTTGCACCCGGCCTCACCGCCACCCGTCGCGTCGACATCGACGCCAACCGTACCATCAGTTTCATGGGCGACGACTGCCGCGTCTACTCGACGCCGAACCTGCTCTACGATATCGAGATGGCCTGCCGTGATCTGCTGCTCGAACACATCGAGTCCGGCAAGGACTCCGTCGGCACCCGCGTCGAGCTCGACCATGTCGGCGCCACGCTGATGGGCATGTGGGTGGAGATCACGGTGACGCTGAAGGAAGTCAACGGTGGTGCCGTGTCCTTCGAATTCACCGCACGCGATGCGATCGAGGAAGTGGCGCGCGGCAGGCACAACCGCTTCGTCGTCGGCGTCGAGAAGACGGCGCAGCGGCTGAAGGCCAAGCAGGCGAAGGCCATGGGGGGCTGAGGAAACGCCGTCTTCCCCGCCTTGCGGGGAAGACGCGATTTATGCGGTTTCCCATCAACGCCCCGCTTCACCTATTCCCGGCTGGTTTGACCCACGTCAAAAGGAGTGATTGCAATCTCTCCTGAAATGATACAAAATGAACTTCAAAGATTCATAAATTGAATCATCGAACGGAAATGCCGGAAGTCCGGTGCCCATCCGGATGAGCGGCAACAAGCCTGTGGCTGTGTGATGACCCGGCGTCCAGGCGGGCAGGCGAAGGAGGAGTCAATGAAGAGCATTGAATTCAGCGCGCCGGCTGGGATGCGTATCACGAGAAGTATCACGACGTCCGGACAGGGGGCCTGATCATGACCACTGCCAAATCAGTCAAGAAAGTCCCGCAGTACTGCTACCAGTGCGTGGCGGGTCCCGATCTGCTCACTGTCAAGGTGGAGGATGGCGTCGCCACCGAGATCGAGCCCAATTTCTCCGCCAGTGATGTGCATCCGGGCGCAGGCAAGTGTTGCGTCAAGGCCTACGGCATCATCCAGAAGACCTACAGCCCCAATCGCTTGCTGCAGCCGATGAAGCGCACCAACCCCAAAAAGGGGCGCGAGGAGGATCCCGGCTTCGTGCCGATATCCTGGGATGAGGCCTTCGACATCGTCGCCGCGAAAATGCACGAAATCCGCGCCAAGGGCCTGCGCAATGCGGAGGGCTATCCGCGTGCCGCGGCGAGTTTCGGCGGTGGTGGCATCCCGACCTATTACATGGGCACCTTCCCGGCCTTTCTGGCCGCCTGGGGACCTGTTGATTTGAGCTTCGGCAGCGGCCAGGGCGTCAGTTGCACACATTCAGAGCATCTTTATGGCGAGCTTTGGCATCGCGCCTTCACCGTTTGCCCCGACACGCCCAGCTGCAATTACGTTCTTTCCTTCGGCGGCAATGTCGAGGCATCGGGTGGCGTGGTAGGCGGCTGGCGGCATGGCGAGGCGCGCGCGCGCGGCTTGAAGCGCATCGATTTCGAGCCTCATCTCTCGGTCACGGCAGCCGCCTCGGCGGAATGGGTTCCCATCAAGCCCAAGACCGATGCCGCCTTCCTGTTCGGCATGATCCATGTGCTGGTCCACGAAATGCCGCGTGAGTCGCTGGATGTGTTTTTCCTCAAGCAGCATACCGGCTCGCCTTACCTGGTCGGCCCGAACGGCTTTTACCTGCGCGATCCGGTTACCCGCAAGCCCCTGCTCTGGGACCTCAAGCGTAACGCTGCCGTGCCATTCGATACGCCGGATACCGATCCGGCGCTCGAAGGCAGTTTCACCCTGGACGCATTGGAAGTCGGGGCCGATGGCCAGGAGTGGCAGCATCGCGGTTATGCCGGCGAAACCAGTTTCAGCAAGCTGCTCACGCGCGTCAAATCGTATACGCCGGAATGGGCTGAGCAGATTTGCGACATCAAGACCGGAACGGTGCGCCGCATCGCGGCTGAATGGGTCGAGCAGGCCCAGGTCGGCGCAACGGTCGAGATCGAAGGCGAAGTCCTGCCTTACCGCCCGGTATCCATACAGTTCGGCAGGACCGTGAATAACGGCTGGGGCGCTTATGAATGCGTCTGGGCGCGCACCCTGCTGGCATGCCTCGTCGGCGGGCTGGAGGTGCCCGGCGGCACCCTGGGTACTACCGTGAGATTGAACCGCCCGGCCACCACGCGGCAGGCGAGCGTCAAGATCAATGAAGACGGCTTCATGTATTACCCGATGAACCCGACCGACAAGGCGACATGGGCGCCCACCCCGGCCGTGCGCAATGCTCACGCCACCATGGTTCCGCTGTCGGCGAGCTCGCCCTGGAGCACCGCGCTCGGACCCACTCATTTCTCCTGGATGTTCCAGAAGGAATCGCCCGAGAACTGGCCCAAGGTCACCGCGCCAGACATCTGGTTCTGCTATCGCACCAATCCCTCGATTTCCTTCTGGGATACCAAGGAAGTCAGCAAGCGCATCGCCGAGTTTCCCTTCATCGTGGCCTTTGCCTACAGCTACGACGAAACCAACCATATGGCGGACGTTCTGTTGCCGGAATGCACCGATATCGAGAGCACCCAGCTGATCCGCATCGGCGGCAGCAAGTTCATCGAGCAGTTCTGGGATCACGAAGGTTTCGCGCTGCGCCAGCCGGCCGTCGAGCCCCGGGGCGATACGCGCGACTTCACCGAGATCGCCACTGAACTGGCCGTGCGGGCCGGCCTGCTGGAGGAATACAACGAAGCCATCAACCGCGGCTCGGCCTGCGTCAGGCTGTCCGACGAAAACTATGACTTCAGCCTCGATCCAAAACAACGACACACGCCCGACGTCATCTGGGACCGGACGTGTCGCGCGGCGAGTGCGGAACTGACTGACGGCAAGGACAGTGACGGACTCGATTGGTACAAGGAGCACGGTCTGCGCACCCGGCCGATCTCGCGCCTCTCCTGGTATCTCTTTCCCGAACTGAAGAAGCAGGGCATCCGCTTCGAGATGCCCTTCCAGGAACGGCTTTATCGCGTCGGACTGGAACTCGGCAACCGGTTGCACGAGCACGGCATCAAATGGTGGGACACGCAACTCGAGGAGTACGGCGGATTGCCGACCATCCACGACTTCCCGGGCATCTGGGAGCGGGAGACGATCAAGCACGGTGGATCGCTCGAGGAATTCCCCTTCTGGCTGATCACCTCGCGCAGCATGCAGTACGCCTGGGGCAGCAATGTCGGTGTCCAACTGATGGATGAAGTCGCCGGCAATATGCGCGGCCACAAGGGTGTCGTCATCAATCGCTCCAGGGCAGAGGAGCTGGGGATAGCGGACGGTGATCTGGTCGAAGTGCATTCCTACACCGGCAAGACGCAGGGTCCGGCGGTGCTCTCGCAGGGCATCCGGCCGGATACTCTGCTGATGATGGGCCAGTTCGATCACTGGGCCACCCCCTACGCCAAGGACATGAAGGCGCCCAGCATGAACAGCCTGATCGCCATGTCGATGGCACTGACCGACTCCACCGGTTCAGGGGCGGACCTGGTGCGCGTCGGCGTGAAGAAACTGGAGAGCGTCTGATGCCGCGCTACATCATGACCGCAGACCTGCGCCGTTGCATCGGCTGCCAGACCTGCACTGCCTCCTGTCGCCAGACCAACGCTACCCCGCCGGGCGTGCAATGGCGTCAGGTCATAGACGTAGAGAGCGGTGAGTACCCGGATGTCCGCCGCAGTTTCATCCCGGTCGGTTGCCAGCATTGCGGCGATCCGCCCTGCATGCATGTATGCCCGACCACCGCCACCTACCAGCGTGACGACGGACTGGTCGAGATTGATTACGAAAAATGCATTGGCTGCGGTTACTGCGCCGTGGCCTGCCCGTACCAGGCGCGCCACATCACCCACCGTGCCACCTTCGCCTACGGTGACAAGCCGATGGCGCCGGAGGAGGCGCGATTCGATGCGCGCCGCATGTCGGTGGCGACGAAATGTACGTTCTGCATGGACCGCGTCGATGCGGCCAAGGAAAACGGGCTCACGCCAGGTGTCGATCCGGAAGTGACGCCCGCCTGCGTCAATTCCTGCATCGCCGGCGTGCTCGCTTTCGGCGACAAGCAGGATCCGCACAGCAACGTGTCGAAGCTGCTCGACGAGACGCAGCATTTCCGCATGCATGAAGAGCTGGGCGCCGATCCGGGCTTCTACTACATCTGGGACAAGAAATGAGAGTCACGCCCTGGCACCAGACGAACTGGGATTGGCGCGCCGCCGCCAACTTCATCGGCGGCGGCACCGGCGCCGGCCTGCTGTTTTTCGCCACGCTGGCCTCGGGCTCGCTCGAAGCCTACCGCTTCCAGGCGCTGCTGGCCCTGGCCCTCATCGGCCTCGGATTGACCTGCGTCTGGGCCGAGATCGGCCGGCCATGGCGCGCGCTCAACGTCTTTCTCCACCCGCAGACGTCGTGGATGACTCGCGAAGGCATCGTGGCGGTGCCGCTGTTCCTGTGCGGCCTGGCGGCTGTCTGGTTCGGCGGCGGCATCTTCGTCGGCGTGGCGGCACTGCTCGGCGTGGTCTTTCTGTACTGCCAGGGCCGCATCCTGCATGCCGCCAAGGGCATTCCCGCCTGGCGCGAGCCGATGATCGTACCGCTCATCCTCGCCACCGGCTTCACCGAGGGTGCGGCACTGGCTACGGCACTGGCCGCCGTACTGCCCGGCACCTCGCCGCGCTGGCTGGCGGGCGCACTGCTCGGCGCCCTGATCCTGCGCCGCATTGCCTGGACCCTCTACTTCAGGGCCATCGAGAAGACCGGCCTGCCGACGAAGGCGATGGACGTGATGCGGCCCTTCGGCGCGAAATTCGAGATGATCGGCCAGTTGGCGCCGGAAATCCTCGTCGTCGCCGGCATCTTCTACGGCGGCGTGCTGCCGTTCTTTGCCGTGCTGGCGGGTCTGGTTGCCGTAGCGACGGGCTGGTGGCTGAAGTACACCATCGTCGCGCGCGCGGCCTACAATCAAGGGTACGCATTGCCGATCCTGCCCGTGCGCGGGCAGGGCGAAGTCAAGCCGGGCATCAAGCCGGGTTGGACAAAATAGAGCCGGTTCGACCGGCCCCGATTTTCCCCCAGAGAGAGTCTCCAGAAGGAGATCGGGGATGTACGAAATCAGAATTCACGGCCGCGGCGGCCAGGGCGCCGTGCTCGCGGGCGGCATTCTCGCCACGGCCATGGTGCACGAAGGCCACTACGTCGTCGCCGTGCCGTCCTTCGGCTTCGAGCGGCGCGGTGCGCCGGTGGCGAGCTTCCTGCGCATGGACTCGCGCGAGATCCGACAGATGACCAATATCTACCGGCCCGACTGCGTACTGTGCATCGACCCGACGGTCGGGCGGGCGGTGAACGTCTTCGACGGCATCCGGGACAACGGCACCTGGCTGCAGACGACGGCCAAGCCGCTTGCCGAACTGCAGGTGCCCGACCAGGTCACCACTGTCGGCCTGTGCGATGCCGTCACCCACGCGCTGGACATCTTCAAGCGCCCCATCACCAACACCCTGATGCTCGGCGCCTTCGCTAAAACCACCGGCCTCGTGTCGCTCGATTCCCTGCGTGCGGCGGTGGAGGACTCCGACTTCCGCGACGCCGGCCTCCAGCAGAACCTGCTGGCGCTCGAACGCGGCTACGAGGAAACCGTGGTGCACAAGATCGCCCTCTCCCCCAGCCCCTCTCCCCGGGCGGGAGAGGGGAGCGTTGTGGCGCCTTCGGCGCATAGCTCGGCTGGGAGGGCTGCCGCATGAAACAGGTGTCCAGGCCCATGTTCGACACGTCCGGCATTCCGGACGATCTCTGCCCGATCGCCACCAAGATGAACCCCATGCTGCCGGGCGATTGGCGCAGCATGAAGCCGGTGGTCGACCGCGCCAAGTGCGTCAAGTGTGCCGTGTGCTGGCTCTACTGCCCGGTGCAGTGCGTGGTCGAGAAGGCCGCCTGGTTCGATTTCAACCTCGCCACCTGCAAGGGCTGCGGCATCTGCGCCACGGAATGCCCGCAGCGGGCGATCAGCATGGTGGAGGAGGCGGCATGAGCGCGCAGGCCATATTCCCCCCTTTGAAAAAGGGGGGCGAGGGGGGATTTATCGGCGGGGGCGAGTGGATTGCGCCCGGAAGAAATCCCCCCCGGCCCCCCTTTTGCAAAGGGGGGAGTTTTACATTTGAGGAGGCTTGCCATGTCTGCCGTCCTTAAACCCAAATCCAAGGCCATCGTCTGCGACGGCAACGAGGCCGCCGCCTGGGCGGTGACGCTGGCGCGCGTGGACATGGTGGCGGTGTACCCGATCACGCCGCAGTCCTCGCTGGTGGAGTACCTCGCCAAGTTCGTCGCCGATGGCAAGCTGAATGCCGAGATCGTCGACGTCGAGGGCGAACACTCGGTGCTCTCCGTGCTGCACGGCGGCACGCTCGCCGGCGCGCGCACCTACACCGGCACTTGCGGACCCGGCCTCGCCTTCATGTTCGAGCCGTATCTGCGCACGCCGGGCCTGCGCATGCCGATGGTGATGTCCATCGTCACGCGCGACACCCTGACGCCGCAGAGCGTCTGGGGCGGCCACCAGGACGCCATGAGCGTGCGCGAAGTCGGCTGGATCCAGATGTACTGCGAAACCGTGCAGGAAGTGCTCGACACCACCATCATGGGCTACAAGGTCGCCGAGCACCGCGACGTCATGCTGCCGGTGAACGTCTGCCACGACGGCAACTATCTTTCCTACGGCGCCACCCGCGTCGAGCTGCCGTCGCAGGAAGAAGTCGATGCCTTTCTGCCGCCGCCCGCCACCAACTGGCATGCCGCCCTCGATCCCGACCGGCCGATGGCCGTCGACCCGCTCACCGGCGGCGCCGGCGGGCCGGGCCCGGCGATGTTCGTGCGCTACCGCAAGGGACAGTGCAGCGGCATGCAGAACGCGCTGGCCGCCATCGAAGCCGCGCACGAGGACTGGGCGCGCATCGTCGGCCGTCGCCATGCGCCGCTGGTGGAAAGCTATCGCATGGACGACGCCGAGACCGCACTGATCACCCTCGGCTCCATGACCGGCGCCGGCAAGGACGCGGTGGATGAGGCGCGCGACCGCAGTGAGCGCGTCGGCTTGGTCAAGGTCAAGACCTACCGCCCCTTCCCGGTGCAGGCCATCGCCCAGGCGCTGTCCGGCGTCAAGGCGGTCGGCGTGGTCGACCGCTCGGTGAGCTTCGGCTGGAACAGCGGCCCGCTCTTCCAGGACGTCATCGGCGCGCTGCAGTTCGCCGCCAAGCGGCCGGCCGCCATGAGTTTCATCGGCGGGCTGGCCGGCGCCGACATCACCACCGACCACTTCGGCCGCGTCATCGAACGCATCCAGGCGCTGGCCAGGGACGGCCAGGTCGGCGAGACCGTCTGGCTGAACGAGAAGGATTGAAAATCATGGGCGACAAATTTCCCGTCATTCCCGCGAAAGCGGGAATCCATGAAATGCACCCACACTGGATTCCGGCTCGCGCAGCGCGCGTCCGGAATAATGACGAGCATTGCGAGGCCTGATATGCAAGAGACCCAATACCTCATCGTCGGCGCCAGCCACGCCGCGCTCGCTGCGCTGCAAGCCATCCGCATGCAGGACGCCGAGGGCAGCGTGACGATGGTGACGCGCGACGACGCGCTGCCGTACTCGCCCACCGTGCTGCCCTACGTGGTGTCCGGCCGCTCGGCGCCGGAGCGCGTGGCGCTGAAGGACAGCGACTGGTTCGAACAGAACAAGGTCGGCTTCATCCGGGGCGCTGCCGTGACTGCGGTCGATGCAGTCGCAAAACGCGCGCGCCTGTCCAGCGGCGAGGAAATCGCCTATGGCAAGCTGCTGCTCGCCACCGGTGCTGCGCCGCTGCTGCCGCCGATCCCCGGCCTGAAGGACGTCAAGTTCCACGTCCTGCGCAGCCTCGACGACGCCATCGGGCTGCATCAGGCGCTGCCGCAGACGAAGCAGGCGGTGGTGCTCGGCGCGGGACTCGTCGGCATGCACGCCGCCGAGAATCTCGCCAAGGCTGGCGCCCAGGTCACGGTCGTGGAGATGCAGCCGCGCGTGCTCGCCGGCTATTTCGACGCCGAGGCCTCCTCAATCATCGAGGCCGCCTTCGCCGCCAAGGGCATCAAGCTGATGCTCGGCGCGAAAGTCAGCCGCTGCGAGACGGCGGGACAATCCATCCGGGTGACGACGGACGGCGGCGCGACGCTCGAAGCCGACTTGCTGCTCGTCGCCGCCGGCGTGGCGCCGGTGACCGATTACCTCGCCGGCACGAACATCGCCATCGACCGCGGCATCCTCGTCGATGACACCATGCGCAGCAGCGTCGACGGCATCTGGGCTGCCGGCGACGTCGCCCAGGCGAAGGGCTTCTACAACGGCGAGAAGATCCTCAACGGCATCCTGCCCGAAGCCGTCGAGCAGGGGAAAATCGCCGGCATGGCGATGTCCGGCGATTCGGCGGTGAAACCCTACCCGGGCGGCATCCCGCTCAACACCTACACTTTCTTCGGCCAGCAGGCGGTCTCCGTCGGCAGTCAGGAGGGTGGCAAAAGTGGTGGGGAGGTGGTGCGCAGGGAAGCCGACGCGAAGCGCTACCTGAAGATCGTCATGCAAGGCAACCATCTGACCGGCATCTTCGGCATCAACGCGCCCTTCGACCCGGGCGTCATGTGGGAAATCGTCCTGCGCCGCATCGACCTCGCTGCCGTGCGCGAGGCCTTCATCGCCGAGCCGCAGAAGACCGCTCGCGGCATCATGTCGAAAACATGGAGATAGATTGTAGGAGCGGGCTTGCCCGCGATTGTGCCCCGCAGGAAATACCCTTGGGGTGCAGCGGCCGATATCGCGGGCAAGCCCGCTCCTACAGGAGAAACCGATGGGTGCATATAACACGATAGCCTTCAAGCCCGAGCACTGCGACGGCTGCAATGCCTGCATGACGGCCTGCGCCACGGCCAAGACCGGTAGCGCCGACATGCTCGACTCGCGCATCCAGATCGTCGCCGACGGCGAGGGTTTCGAACTGGCCATGTGCCGCCAGTGCGGCGACCCGAAGTGCGTCTCTAACTGCCCGGCGGCGGCGCTGGCCAAGGACGCCGGCGACGGCGTCATCGCGTGGGACGGCTCGAAGTGCGTGAACTGCCTGCTGTGCACCGTCGGCTGCGCCTTCGGCGGCATCGTGTACAACGCCGCGGCCGGCCACGTCGTCAAGTGCGACACCTGCGGCGGCGATCCGATCTGCGTCAAGGTATGTGACCGGGGCGCGCTGAATTACCTCACCACGGCGAACATCTACAACGAAGTGGGCGACATGGAAGACCTCTTCGTGCCCGGCCTCGCCGGCTGCCAGGGCTGCAACACCGAACTCATCATGCGCCACGCCATGCGCCGCATCGGGCCGGAGACCGTGCTGGCCACGCCGCCCGGCTGCATTCCCGGCATGGGCTCGGTCGGCTACAACGGGCTCACCGGCACCAAGGTGCCGGTGTTCCACCCGCTGCTCACCAACACCGCCTCCATGCTCACCGGCGTCAAGCGCCACTACAAGCGGCAGGGCCGCGATGTGAACGCCGTGGCGCTGGCCGGCGACGGCGGCGCCTCCGATGTCGGCTTCCAGTCGCTCTCCGGCGCTGCCGAGCGCGGTGAGCAGATCCTCTTCATCTGTGTGGACAACGAGGGCTACATGAACACCGGCATGCAGCGCTCCAGTTGCACGCCCTTCGGCGCGTGGACCTCCACCACGCCGGTCGGTGAGCGCGGCGCCGGCAAGACGCAAGATGCCAAGAACATGCCCTTGCTGATGATGATGCACAACTGCGAGTACGTCGCCACGGCCTCCACAGCTTTCATGGAAGACCTCTACGACAAGCTCGACAAGGCCATCGCCGCCTCCAGGCGCGGCTTCGCCTACCTGCACATCTACTCGCCGTGCACCACCGGCTGGCGCTTCCCCTCGCACGAGAACATCGAAGTGGCGCGCAAGGCTGTCGAAGCGAACTTCGTCATGCTATGGGAATTCAACCCGCGCGAGGGGCTGCAATTGACGCGGAATATCGACCAGCCGCTGTCCATCGCCGAGTACCTCAAGGCGCTGGGCAAGTACCGCCACCTGTCCGAAGATCAGGTGGCGCATATCCAGGCGACGGTGGAGAAGAACGCTGGCTTCATCAAGGGTCTTGCCGAAGGCCGCCACCCGGCGATGGCGCAGGCCATGTCCGGTCGGGCGGCATGATAGTTGATTTCTAAACGACTGGTCTATATACTGGTCGGCAACGGAAAGGAGCCGGCCATGAAGATCGAAGTGGGGGCCTACGAGGCCAAGACGAAACTCCCGGAACTGCTGCGCGGCGTGCAGTCCGGCAAGCGGTACACGATCACGCATCGCGGAGAGGCGATTGCCGACCTGGTTCCCGCGAAGGGAGCCGGGCGGCACGACGCGGCCGAGGCGGTCGAGGAAATGAAGCGTTTCATGGCCGCCGAGAGGCCGGTCAAGGGCGTCGATATCAAGGCGCTGATCGAGGAGGGCCGCTCGTGAGTGCCCTCCGCCGGGCCGTCCCAAGGAGGGCGCAGCCAAAGATGCGGAGCCGCAAAGCGGCGAGCGACCGTCACCCCCTTCCCGGGGAAGAGGGCGGGGGGATGGTCCAATGACCTTCGTGCTCGACAATTCGGTGGCCATGCGCTGGTATTTCGGCGACGGCAAGCCGCAGGAACTGGCCTATGCTTCGCGCGTGCTGGACGCCATGAAGAGCGCCGAGGCGGTCGTGCCCGGCATCTGGAGCCTGGAAGTCGCCAACGTCCTGGCCCGGGCCGAGGCGAAGGCGCTGGGCACGGAGGCGCGCAGCGAGGCTTTCGTCGGGATGTTGCAGCGGATGGACATCGCGATCGACGGCGCCACCTCCGCGCAGGCGCTGGGCAGCACGCTGCAACTGGCGCGCCGCTTCAAACTGTCTGCGTACGATGCGTCCTACCTCGAACTGGCCCTGCGCGAGAGCCTGCCGCTGGCGACGCTGGACGAGGATATGATGAAGGCCGCCAAGCGCGCCGGTGTGAAGCGGTTCGATGTGAAATAGGCGTCATTCCCGCGCAGGCGGGAATGACGAATTGCGATTCATATAACTAGAGCGGTCCCGGTACGCCGGCCCGCCGACAGAGAGACTATGGAACGATCCTTCAAGGCGGAAGTCGCCAAGTTGCGGCTTGGTGCCGGCCAAACCTTTACCGGCGAGGGCATCCTCGCCGTCACCAAGGCGCTGCTGCAGTCCGGCGTCTCCTACGTCGGCGGCTACCAGGGCGCGCCGGTATCGCACCTCATGGACGTGCTGGCCGATGCGCACGAACTGCTCGACGAGCTCGGCGTACATTTCGAGTCCTGCGCCAACGAGGCCGGCGCCGCCGCCATGCTCGGCGCCTCGATCAACTACCCGCTGCGCGGCGCCGCCACCTGGAAGTCGGTGGTCGGCACCAACGTCGCTTCGGATGCGCTTTCCAACCTCTCCTCGGCGGGGGTGATCGGCGGCGCGCTGATCGTCATCGGCGAGGACTACGGCGAGGGCGCCTCCATCATCCAGGAGCGCAGCCACTCCTTCGCGCAGAAATCGCAGATCTGGCTGCTCGATCCGCGGCCGAATCTGCCCTCCATCACGCACATGGTGGAGAAGGGCTTCGAACTGTCGGAAGCCAGCAACACCCCGGTGATGCTCGAGCTGCGCATACGCGCCTGCCACGTGCATGGCAGTTTCGAGACGAAGGACAACGTCGCGCCGAAGTACTCGCGCCGCAACCCCATCCAGAAGCCGGTCTTCAACCTCGAGCGCATCCCCCTGCCGCCCCACAACTACACGCAGGAGAAGCTCAAGATCGACGTGCGCTTGCCCGAAGCGCTGAAGTTCATCCAGCGCGAGCAGCTCAACGAATTTTTCGCGGGCGACCTGCGCCAGGTCGGCATCGTCCTGCAGGGCGGCATGTACAACACCACCATTCGCGCCCTGCAGCAATTCGGCCTGGCCGATCCTTATGGCGAATCGCGCATCCCGCTCTACGTGCTCAACGTCACCTATCCACTGGTGCACGAGGAGATCACGCGCTTCTGCTCGGGCAAGCGCGCCGTGCTCGTGGTGGAGGAGGGCCAGCCCGCCCACATCGAGGAGGCCATCAACTCCATCCTGCGCCGCGCCGACATCAACGACCCGCACATCATCGGCAAGGACGTGCTGCCGGTGGCCGGCGAGTACACCGGCGAGGTGCTGCTCAACGGCCTCGCCGCCTTCCTGGGGCTGACTTTGCCCGACGGCGTCGATCTCGATGCCGTCGAGGCGGTGCGCGAAGGCGTGGCGCAGGCGAAGGCCCGCGCCGCCGAGCTGCTCGGCGCGCCGGTGCCGACGCGCCCGCCCGGTTTCTGCATCGGCTGCCCGGAGCGGCCGGTGTTCACCGCGCTGAAGCTCATCGAGAAGGAGCTCGGCGGCATCCACATCAGCTCCGACATCGGCTGCCACACCTTCTCCACGCTACAGCCCTTCAACCTCGGCAACACCGTGCTGGGCTACGGCCTGTCGCTGGCGGCCGCTTCCGCCATGGGGCCGAATTTCGGCAAGCGCATCATCACCGTCATGGGCGACGGCGGCTTCTGGCACCAGGGCCTTACCACTGGTGTCGCCAACGCCGTCTTCCGCAACGACGAAGGCGTGCTGGTCATCATGCAGAACGGCTACACCTCGGCCACCGGCACGCAGAACATAGCCTCCTCGCCGGACCTCTCCGCGCGGGAGGGCAGCCGCATCAGCATCGAGTCCACCCTGCGCGGCCTTGGCGTGAAGTGGCTGGAGCGCGTGCCCAACTACCAGGTGAGCGACGTTGCCGATTCGTTGCGCCGCGCCATGACGACGGAGCAGAAGGGCCTCAAGGTCATCATCGCCGACGGCGAATGCATGCTCGAGCGCACGCGGCGCGAGCGGCCGGTGAAGGCGCAGCAGCTCGCCGCGGGCGAGCGCGTCGTGCGCACGCGCTTCGGCATCGACGACGACGTGTGCACCGGCGACCGCGCCTGCATCCGCCTCTCCGGCTGCCCCTCGCTTACCATCAAGGACAACCCCGATCCGCTGCGCAGCGAGCCGGTGACGACCATCAACAGCAGTTGCGTCGGCTGCGGCCTGTGCGGCGAGGCGGCCCACGCCGCCGCGCTGTGTCCGAGCTTCCACCGCATCGAGGTGATCCAGAACCCGAACGGCTGGGACCGTTTCATGCACGGCATAAGACAGGCGGTGATCGGTGCGCTTGCCGGTGTAGGAGCGGGCTTGCCCGCGAAATCGGCCGCTGCGATCGCGGGCAAGCCCGCTCCTACAGGGGAGGCACGATGACGCGGCCCATCACGATTCTGGTTGCGGCATTGGGCGGCGAAGGCGGCGGCGTTCTGGCGGACTGGCTCATCGAGGCCGCGCAGCACGAAGGCTTTCCGACGCAGAAGACCTCGATTCCCGGCGTCTCGCAGCGCACCGGCGCCACCACCTACTACGTCGAGATCTACCCGGAGAAGGGCGCCCGCCCGCCCGTCATGGCACTGGTGCCCAGCCCCGGCAGCATCGACCTGATGGCCGCCTCCGAACTGGTCGAGGCCGGCCGCGCCATGCAGAACGCCTTTATCACGCCTGAACGCACCACGCTGGTCGCCTCTACGCACCGCATCTACGCCACCTCGGAGAAGATGGTGCCCTCCGACGGCCGCTATGACGCACAGAAAATCCTCGAGGCCGCACCAAAAGTCGCGCAGAAGGCCGTGCTTTTCGACATGTCGCGCCTGGCGCAGGAGGCCGGCACCGTGATCAACGCCGTGCTCTTCGGCGCCATGGCCGGCAGCGGCGCACTGCCGCTCTCGCGTGAAGCCTGCGAAGCCGCCATTCGCGGCGCCGGCAAGGGTGCGGAAGCCAGCCTGCGCGGCTTTGCCTCGGGCTATGCCGCTGCTTCTTCAACCCCCTTAGCAAAAGGGGGTGGCGAGCGCAGCGAGCCGGGGGATTTAACGGCCGCGGAATCCCCCCCGGCCCCCCTTTTGCAAAGGGGGGAGGAAAACCGCGTCCACCGCGAATTCCCAGAACCGCTGCATGAGTTGCTCGAACAGGCCGTGGCGCAACTCGCCGACTACCAGGACGCCGCCTACGCCGACCTCTACCTCGACCGCATGCGCGGTGTGCTCGCCGTCGACCGCGAGGCGGGCGGCGAAGCGGGCGGCTGGAAACTCTCGAAGGAAGCGGCGCGCCTGCTCGCCCTGTGGATGAGCTACGAGGACGTCATCCGCGTCGCCGACCTGAAGACGCGCGCCAGCCGCTTCGCGCGCGTGCGCAAGGAAGCCGGCGCGAAGGACGATCAGCCGGTGGTCGTCATCGACTACCTCAAACCGAGTCGCAGCGAGATCGCCGACATCCTGCCGCCGTCATGGGCGGCGCGCCTTCGAAAAAACGCCGGCACGGGCCGTGCGGTGAAACTGCGCACCAGCGATATCTCGGGCTTTCTTGCCATGCGCTTGATGGCGGCGATGAAGCCATTGCGTCGGCGCAGCGTGCGCTTTGCCGAGGAACAGGTATTGATCGAGCGCTGGCTCGGCGCCATCAAGCGCCTCGGCTTCGCCGCCCTCGATGCCGATCTGGCGCTGGAGATCGTCCAGTGCGCCCAACTCGTGCGCGGCTACGGCGAAACCTGGCGCAAGAGCCGCGAGGCCTTCGTCAAGATCCTCGACACTTTGGTGGAGAACGAGCAGGCGGTAACCCGGGGCGCCGATGCGCTCAGGGTGGCCATCCGCAAGACGCGCGAGGCCGCGCTGGCCTACGAGGAGGCCAAGCCCTCCGCGGCGACGGCCAAGGGCAAGCCGGTGATCTGGATGAAAACCGGCTGAGGCGATCAGGTGATGCCGAGCGCGGCGAGCTGCGGCTTGATCTTCGCCGCCAGCTTTGCGTAGCCGGCGGCGTTCGGGTGGATCTCGTTCACCCAGTCCGCGTCGTCGCCAACCGAGCTGGCTGCAGCCGGCGTCAGCGTTCCGCAGGTGTCCACCACATGGATGCCCGCAACCGGATCGTCAAAGGCGCGGATGCAATCCAGCATGTCCGAGGCGATTTCCTTGATGATCGCGAAATGCAGCGCCGCTGGCGCCGCGACGGCCTGCAAAGCCGGCAGCAACCACGGCCCCACCGCCGGTTGGCCGAAGACCTTCGCCGGCGCCGCACGCGGCATCGGGTAGTCGTAGGTATGCAGCAGCACCGGCGTCGTCTTGTTCATCGAGATCGCCCGCAGGCGCCAGGCGAGAACCTGTTTGTAGTTCCGCGTGACGTAGTCTTTCAGCGCATCCAGCTCGGCCACATCGATGTAGCTTGCCGGATCGTTCGGATCGGCGGTGCCTGCCGGCTTCAGGATGTTGCCGGCAGCCAGCGCGTTGAAGAGATCGTTGCCACCGCCGCTCAGCAGCACCGCATCGAAGCGCCGCGCGGAGAGTTCCTGCATGAACCCGGCGCCGATCGCCATTGCCGCCATGTCGCCGATGGTGTGGCCGGAATAGGCATAGCTGAGTGTCGCCGTGCTGCGGTTGAATGTCAGCGCATTCAGGATGCTCGGCGAAACGTCCAGGCCCATATAGGCCCAGGCGAACCACGAATCCCCCTCCGCCAGCAGCAATTGCGAATAGTTGTTGAAGTGCGGCGGCATCTGCGCGGGATGCAGTTCGGGCCAGAAGATCGTATTGGCTTGGGGCATGGTTGTCGCTGCTCCTGTGGTAAGGAATTGTCATTCCCGCGCAAGCGGGGATCCAGCAGAGTTGCAGCGCAGTTCTGGATTCCCGCTTGCGCGGGAATGACATCACGGCACATGCATTTATCCGTTACGGCGGTCATTGAATCTGTTTCGCATGCGCCCTGAAAAATTCCCAGATGACGTCCGTCGCATTCATGGACGAACTCGGCAGGTCGCCCCGGGCGTTGCCCCTTTGCCCGCCCGG